>JABSSD010000119.1 GCA_013214575.1 Paracoccaceae bacterium
AACCACGCTGCTTCAGGGCTCGATTGTAGTCCGACCAGTTCTTAGTCTTGTAAGTCGTTGGTGTCCAGTTGCTCATCACCGCCAGCTATCACGCTGGATTCACAACATGAATCCCCTCAATCGATTTATGCAACAAAGCCATGCCTGCCGATAAATCGAGTTCTATATGTACAACCAAATGGCTTTGACCCCAAGAACTTCTCTACAGGGATTGGAGAAACATCTGTTTTCAAAATTTCTAGTTTATAAAGGCGCCTCATTTAAGGAACAACACTTTCTTATCTACTAAAAATATCGAGTTTTGGTGCGGGCGGTGGGAGTCGAACCCACACGGGCATACGCCCAACAGATTTTAAGTCTGGTATGTCTACCATTCCATCACGCCCGCATCTTGGCGTTGTCTTCTTTTTCGTAATCGGGCCTATATCGGGCCTGAAAACAGTTTTACAGTCACAACGCCTTGTTCCGTATGCGTTTTACCGCGCGAGCTCAAGGATTTTAAGTCCCTTGTGTCTACCAATTCCACCACGTCCGCATGTGAAATACATGCCGCACCTCACCCGCATAGGTCTAGCGGCGCCGGGCGCCGGGGACAATCGGTTTTATCAGGGTAACAGAGCTGTTTTTGCATCCAGCCCCATTTCCTCGACCGCAACCGGTTCCACAGGGCCATCAGGCGCTGACAGGCCAGACTTGCGCCAGCGCTCCGTCCTCTTTGACCGCCTGCATCGCCACATAGGTCGAGGTCGAGGCCACATGCGGAAGGGTCGATATTTTCTCGGCCAGCACCGAGCGATAGGCCGCCATCGAACGGGTCCGGATCTTTAGAAGATAGTCGAAATTCGACGCAATCATATGGGCTTGTTCAATTTCTGGCACCTTGGAGACTGCGGCATTAAACGCCCTCAGCGCCACTTCTCGGGTGTCACTAAGTTTTACTTCGACAAAAGCCACATGATCCAGACCCAGCCGGATCGGATCCATCAGGGCGCGGTAGCCGGTGATGACCCCCTCCGACTCGAGCCGCTTCAGCCGGGTCTGGGTGGGCGATTTGGACAGGCCAATGCGCCGCGCCAGATCGGCGATAGAGATCCGCCCCTCGCCGCCCAGTACATTCAGAATCGCCTGATCAAAGCGATCCAGTCCCGAAAAACCCGTTTGCATTGCCCTACCCTCGATCTTCAGCCTAATCGCCCTACAAATACAGGTATTCGGACGAATGTCCCGCAGAATTGCCAGTATCCTCACCATAACGCCTGCCCCCTACTGGAGATCCCTGATGGCACATCCCCCCCCGCTGCGCCACGTCATCGACGCCATGACCTATGCCGATCAGGCTGATCTTCGCGATCAACTGGTGGCCACGGCAGCTTTGTCGGGCGATGACCGTGCCCGCATCTGTGCCAATGCGGCAGCGCTGGTGCGCGACATCCGCGGCCATTCCTCACCGGGGTTGATGGAGGTGTTTCTGGCCGAATACGGGCTGTCCACCGACGAAGGTGTGGCGCTGATGTGCCTGGCCGAGGCGCTGCTACGGGTGCCCGATGCCGAAACCATCGATGCGCTGATCGAAGACAAGATCGCGCCCTCGAACTGGGGCAAACACCTGGGCAAATCCTCCTCCTCGCTGGTCAATGCCTCAACCTGGGCGCTGATGCTGACCGGCAAGGTACTGGACGACGAGCGCGGCCCGGTTGGCGCCCTGCGCGGGGCCATCAAGCGAATCGGCGAACCCCTGATCCGCACCGCCGTCAGCCGCGCGATGAAGGAAATGGGCCGTCAGTTTGTGCTGGGCGAAAACATCGAAAACGCCATGAAACGCGCCGCCGGGATGGAGACCAAGGGCTACACTTATTCCTATGACATGCTGGGCGAAGCCGCCCGCACCGAAGGTGACGCGGCGCGCTATCATCTCAGCTATTCCCGGGCGATTTCGGCCATTGCCGCGGGCTGCCACAGTCAGGACATCCGCCAGAACCCCGGCATCTCGGTGAAACTCTCGGCGCTGCACCCCCGCTATGAACTGGCGCAAGAGGCCAGCGTGATGGCTCTGCTGGTGCCCCGCCTGCGCGCACTCGCCTTGCTGGCCAAGGCGGCGGGCATGGGGCTGAATGTCGATGCCGAAGAGGCCGACCGCCTGTCGCTGTCGCTTGAGGTGATCGACCTTGTGCTGGCCGATCCGGCGCTGGCAGGATGGGATGGCTTTGGCGTGGTGGTGCAGGCCTATGGGCCACGCGCCGGGCTGACCATCGACACCCTGTACGATATCGCCAGCCGCCACGGTCGCAAGATCATGGTGCGGCTGGTCAAGGGCGCCTACTGGGATACCGAAATCAAACGGGCCCAGGAACTGGGGGTTGATGGCTTCCCGGTGTTCACCTCGAAACCGCTAACAGATGTGTCTTATATCGCCAATGCACGCAAACTGCTGGCGATGAGTGACTGCATCTATCCGCAGTTTGCCACCCATAACGCCCATACCGTCTGCGCTATCCTGGATATGGCGCAGGACGGGCAACCCTACGAGTTCCAGCGCCTGCACGGCATGGGCGAAACCATGCACCAGATGGTGCTGGAGCAGAACCACACCAAATGCCGGATCTATGCGCCGGTTGGCGCCCATCATGACCTGCTGGCCTATCTGGTGCGGCGACTGCTGGAAAACGGCGCCAACAGCTCATTTGTCAACCAGATCGTCGACGAGGATGTCGCTCCTGCGGTGGTCGCCGCCGATCCGTTTGAGATGATCGCCGACGTCAGCCGCAGCATCGCCACCGGCCCCGAACTGTTCGCCCCAGAGCGCCTCAACTCGCGGGGTTTTGATCTGACCCATGCGCCAACGCTGGACCTGATCGAGCAGGCGCGCGCGCCCTGGGCAACCCTTAGCTGGAGCGCCGCGCCGCTGCTGGCAGCCGCCGCCGCGCCGCTGCCGCCGCAGGATGTGACAAACCCCAACGACCTGACCCCGGTTGGCCAGGTCAGCCCCGCCAGCGACAGCGACGTGGCCACGGCATTGGACGCCGCCACCCCCTGGGATGCACCCGCCAGCACCCGTGCTGCAGTGCTGAACAAAGCGGCTGATCTCTACGAGGAGAACTTTGGCGAACTGTTTGCGCTGCTCAGCCGTGAAGCTGGTAAAACCCTGCCCGACTGCGTCTCGGAACTGCGCGAAGCGGTTGATTTCCTGCGCTTCTACGCCTCGCGCATCACCGCAGAGGCCAAACCAGCCGGGGTCTTTACCTGCATTTCGCCCTGGAACTTCCCGCTGGCGATCTTCTCAGGCCAGATCGCCGCAGCCCTGGTCACCGGCAATGCCGTTCTTGCCAAACCCGCAGAGCAAACGCCGCTGATCGCCTATCGCTGCGTTTCTCTGCTGCATCAGGCCGGGGTGCCACGGTCTGCGTTGCAATTGCTGCCCGGTGGCGGCGCTGTCGGCGCGGCGCTGACCTCGGACGCCCGAATAAATGGCCTGGCCTTCACCGGCTCCACCGCCACCGCGCTGAAGATCCGCACCAACATGGCCGACAATCTGCGCCCCGGCACCCCCTTGATCGCCGAAACCGGTGGCTTGAATGCGATGATCGTCGATAGCACCGCGCTGCCAGAACAGGCGGTTCAGTCCATCGTGGAAAGCGCCTTTCAGTCGGCCGGCCAGCGTTGCTCGGCACTGCGTTGCCTCTACCTGCAGGAAGACATCGCCGATGGCGTGCTGACCATGCTGACCGGCGCGATGGAGGCCCAGAACACCGGTAACCCCTGGCTGCTCAGCACCGACAGTGGCCCGGTGATCGACAAAGCCGCCCGCGATACTATCGCCTCACATATCGCAATCGCCCGCGCCGAGGGCCGTGTGCTGAAACAGGCCCAGGCCCCCGAGCAGGGCAGTTTTGTCGCCCCGACACTGATTGAAATCCCCAGCATTGCCGCGTTGAAACAGGAGATCTTTGGCCCCGTCCTGCATGTGGTCCGGTACAAGGCCGCCGATCTGGACCGGGTCATCGCCGATATCAACGCCACCGGATACGGGCTGACCTTCGGGTTGCACAGCCGCATCGACGACCGCGTTCAATACATCACCGACCGCATCGAGGCGGGCAACATCTACGTCAACCGCAACCAGATCGGCGCCGTGGTCGGCAGCCAGCCGTTTGGCGGCGAGGGCCTCTCGGGCACTGGCCCCAAGGCCGGTGGCCCCAACTACCTGACCCGGTTCTGCGCCCCGGATCGCCAACACAGCAACGCGACGTGGCAGCACGATCAGACCGAGCGCCCCAGCCCCTCCGGCAGCCCAGCCCTGCCCAGCAGCCAGAGCCTCCCCGGGCCCACTGGCGAGAGCAACCGGTTGACCCTGACGCCGCGCAAGCCGCTGCTCTGTCTTGGCCCCGGCCCCGATGCGGTTGCCGCCCAGATGCAGCAGGTCACCCGCCAGGGCGGCACCGTGCTGGCGACCACTGGCAGGGTCGATCTGCAGCAAATCCAGCAGATCCAGGGTATCTCCGGGGTGCTCTGGTGGGGCGACGAAGCGATTGGCCGCACCATAGAACAGGCGCTGGCGCGGCGCAGCGGCCCGATCCTGCCGCTGATCCCCGGCCAACCCGACCGCGCCCGCGTCCTCGGTGAGCGCCATATCTGCGTCGACACCACCGCCGCAGGCGGCAACGCGGCGCTGCTGGGCGGCGAAGGCCAGACCCTATAAGTGCTTGACGCTGGGCACCTTTCAGCCCAGCGTTACCCCCATGTTCCCAATCCGCGATCACAACCCCTCTGGCCGCAGGCCTTATGTCGTCTACACATTGATGGTGCTTAATCTTCTGGCCTATGGCTATTATGCCACCAGCTTCGCCAGCGATATGGAACTGGCTGGATTCTACCATGCCTATGCCTTGATCCCCGCCGAAATCGACGCCGCGAAGCGGCTGTCGCCGCTGGTCAGCTCACTGTTCATTCATGGCGGCTTTATGCATCTGGCGGGCAACATGCTGTTTCTGTGGATCTTTGGCGACAATATGGAGGATGAGATGGGCCATTTGCCGTTCCTCATCTTCTACATTGCCTGCGGCATCGGCGCCGGGTTGGTGCATGTCGCCTCAGGCCCCGACTCTTACGTGCCCACCATCGGAGCCTCCGGCGCCATTGCCGGGGTCATGGGCGGCTACCTGCTGCTGTTTCCGCGCGCCCGCATCGACATCCTGCTGATCCTCATCATCTATTTCCGGATTTTCACCATCCCCGCCTATCTGATGCTGGGGGTCTGGCTGGGTATGCAGTTCCTTGGCTCACTCAACGCCGACCCCAATACCGGAGGCGTGGCCTATTGGGCCCATACCGGAGGCTTTGCCGTTGGACTGTTGTTGACTGTGCCTCTGTGGGTCAAACGCGGCGGCCGCGCATTCTGGCGCCAGACCCAGGGTCATCCGCCTCACCCTCAGGCCAAATACAGCGCCAGTCGCATCCCCCAACTGCCGCGCAATAAACCAGGCCAGTCACCCTGGACCAAAGGCCGCTAGCGCAGCCCATCGCAAAACCACACGGCCCCTGTTGCCCCGCCGCCCGGGCACCAGATCCCGCAGCTTCATCTGGCCATAAATATCCCCGCCGGTGGCTCCTGAACCAACCACATGCCCTTCCCTTTACAAAAGCGCACAGCCCAAACAGAAAACGCGCGCCCGGACAGCTCCAGACGCGCGATCACTTTCAAAACTTCAGCGATATCAGCGGCGAATAACCTTGGAGAATGTCTCAAAGATTGGCTCGTTGGCGCAGATCACTTCACCGACGTCGACGATGTTATCGTCAGCATCCAATCCCTGCACCAGACCACCAGCCTCCTGCACCAGGATAATCCCGGCGGCCAGATCCCAGGCGTTCAAACGACGCTCCCAGAATCCCTCATAGCGACCGGTGGCCACATAGGCCATGTCCAGCGCCGCCGAGCCCCAGCGCCGCACGCCGGCACAGGCGGGCAGCAGCCGCGCCAGATCCTGCAGCGTTGCAGGCAGATCAGAGCGTCCGGCAAAGGGCAGCCCGGTGGCAAAGATGCTCTCGATCATCCGGTGACGACCGGACACCCGGATCCGGGTTTCATTCATCCAGGCGCCAGAGCCTTTTTCAGCGAAATACATTTCATCCTTGGCGGCATCAAAGATAACCCCCGCAACAATCTTGCCCTTGTGCTCCAGCGCAATCGAAATCGCCCAATGTGGCAGCCCGTGCAAAAAGTTTGTGGTGCCGTCCAGCGGATCAACAATCCAGCGCCGAGTTGGATCCTGTCCTGGAATTTCAGCACTCTCTTCGGCCAGCCAGCCATAGGTCGGCCGCGCCCCCAGCAGTTCCTCTTTCAGGATTTTCTCAGCTGCAATATCCGCCTTGGTAACAAAATCTCCGGCGCCTTTCACCGAGACCTGCAGGTTTTCCACTTCGCGGAAATCCTTGACCAGAGATTTGCCTGCCTTACGGGCGGCCTTGATCATGATATTAAGATTCGCACTGCCGATCATATCGGGGCTCCTATGTCGTCAGAGAGATGTTGGTCAAGCGCTGCCTATACGCCGCATGCCCCCAGTTGCCAAGGGCCAATACCTGCGCCATTTGCCGCTCGCTGATAATGGCGCGGCACTTTCCAATGGCCTAACTGAACTGAACAGTTTAGAAAGCCGCCAAACAGCAACGGAGACATCCATGTCAGATCAAATGCAACGCATCACGCTGGCCAGCCGCCCAACCGGTGCACCATCGGCTGAAAACTTCAGCCTTGAGACCTGCGCCATGCCAACCCCGGGCCTGGATGAGGTCTTGGTCAAACTCCACTATATGTCGCTGGACCCCTATATGCGTGGGCGGATGGACGATGCCAAATCTTATGCGGCCCCGGTACCGATTGGCGGCACGATGGAAGCCGGAGCCGTAGGCGAAGTGATCGCCTCCAACAGCCCCGCATTCCAGCCCGGCGATTTTGTCTTTGGCATGTTTGGCTGGGTCAGCCATGGCTGCCTAGCCGCCAATCAGCTGCAAAAACTGGATCCAAACCACGGCCCCATAACTGCGGCGCTCGGCGTTCTTGGCATGCCGGGATTGACCGGCTGGCATGGCTTGAATGAATATGGCAAGCCAAAGACTGGTGAGACTCTG
Source organism: Paracoccaceae bacterium (assembly GCA_013214575.1). GTDB lineage: Bacteria > Pseudomonadota > Alphaproteobacteria > Rhodobacterales > Rhodobacteraceae > Parasedimentitalea. The sequence continues at coordinate 7,129 of JABSSD010000119.1, forward strand.
GTGGTGGCCGCCGCCACTGGGCCGGTTGGGTCCATGGTTGGTCAATTGGCCAAACGGGCTGGCCTGCGCACCGTTGGCATCGCTGGCGGCGCCGAGAAATGTGCCCTGGCGGTTGACAGATTTGGCTTTGACGCCTGCCTTGATCACCGCGCCTATAGAGATGCCTCCGCGTTGCGCAAAGACCTGGGGGCAGCCTGCCCCGATGGCATCGACATCTATTTTGAGAACGTCGGCGGCAAGGTGCTCGAGGCGGTGCTGCCGCTGATGAACAATTATGGCCGCATCCCGGTCTGCGGCATGATCAGCTATTACGGCGGCGCAAAAGGCGCCGATGCAGACCTAACGGCGCCAATGATATGGCGCAATGTTCTGGTGAAATCCCTCTCCGTGCAGGGCTTTATCGTCATGAACCACTTTGACCGCTACCCGGCGTTCCAAAAGGAAGTCGGCCCCCTGGTCGCCAATGGCGAGATCCGGTTTCTCGAGGATATCGCCAATGGTCTGGAAAATGCCCCGGCGGCCTTTATGGCACTGCTGAAGGGCGGCAATATGGGCAAGCAGATCGTGAAACTGGCCTGAGCTGACTTTGGGCGAGCAGACGGTGCGTGGAAGCACACACCCTACACTCGCCCCTACCGTCCTGCTATCTGCGTAGGGTGCGTGCTTGCACGCACCGCTATTTCGGCCAAATATGTTTTACTGCAATTGCAGCTTACGAGCCTCGACCTTGGCCAGCCGGATCAGCTCTTGCATATAGGGTTTGTCCCGGTCCTCGCTGCGCACTGCCGCATATAGACTGCGGGTGATTCCGTTGCGGGTCAGCGGCCGAGTGACGTAATCCGACGAATATTTCACCTCCCGCACCACCCAGTCCGGCAACACCGAGACACCGCGATTAGAGGCCACCAGCAGCAGGATCACTGCCGTCAACTCAACCTGCCGAATGGCCTCCGGCTCAACCCCGGCAGGGATCAGCAATTGGCTGAACACGTCCAGTTTGGTTTTGTCCACCGGATAGGTGATCAGCGTCTGGTCAGCAAAATCCTCTGCGTCAATATAAGGCTTGGCCGCCAGAGGGTGCTGAGCGGCGGCGACAAACACCGGCGCGTAGTCGAACAGCTCGATGAAATCGACCCCGGAAATTTGCTCCGGGTCCGACGACACCACCATATCGACCTCTTCCTTTTGCAAGGCCGTCAGCGCATCAAACGCCAGACCGGGGCGAATATCCACATCCACATCTGACCAACTTCTGCGGAAGCTCTCGAGCACCGGAAACAGCCACTCGAAACAGGCGTGACACTCAATGGCGATATGCATCCGGCCGGTATGACCATCGCGCAGCGCAGAAAACTCGGCCTGCATGGCCTCAATCTGAGGCAGCACCTGGTCGGCCAGCCGCAGCAGCCGCAGCCCGGCAGCGGATAGTTTCATTGGCTTGGAGCGGCGCAGAAACAACTCCACCCCTGCCTGTTCCTCCAAGCCTTTGATCTGATGGCTCAACGCGCTCTGGGTGATGTTCAATTGGTCGGCCGCACGCGCCAAACCGCCGGCCTCATGTATGGCCTTGACTGTGCGCAGGTGGCGAAATTCGATATGCATACCAGCGTTTCACTCATGTTGTTCTTGAGAATTATGAATTTGTCTCACAATGCGGCGCGTGCAACAAGGGTGGAATTGAACAGGAGACGCCCCAGATGACGACGCCAGAGATTTCATTTGAATTTTTCCCACCGAAAAACCTCGAGGGGTCTTTTCGCCTGTGGGACACCATGCAAGTGCTATCGCCTCTGGAGCCACGCTTTGTCTCAGTGACCTATGGCGCTGGCGGCACCACCCGCGATTTGACCCGCGACGCGGTGGCGACCCTGCATAAATCCTCGGGGCTGAATGTTGCCGCCCACCTGACCTGCGTCGATGCCACCCGCACTGAGACACTGGAGATTGCCGACCGGTTTGCCACGGCCGGGGTGAAAGATATCGTTGCCCTGCGCGGCGATCCACCAAAAGGCTCTGGCGGCTTCACCCCCCATCCCGATGGCTTTGCCAATTCCGTCGAGTTGATCGAAGCACTGGCGGAAACCGGCAGGTTCAACATCCGCGTCGGCGCCTATCCCGACTGCCACCCCGAGGCAGCCAATTCGGATGCTGACGTGGACTGGCTAAAGCGCAAAATTGACGCCGGCGCCAGCGAAGCACTGACCCAGTTTTTCTTTGAAGCGGAGACCTTCTTTCGGTTTCGCGACAAATGCGCCAAAGCAGGCATTGACCATGTTCTGACCCCCGGCATTCTGCCAATCGAGAACTGGAAAGGCACGCGTAATTTTGCCAAACGCTGCGGCACCGTGATCCCGGCCTGGGTCGACGCGGCCTTTGACAAGGCTATTCGCGATGACCGCGAGGAATTGCTGGCGACGGCGATCTGCACCGAACTGTGCTCAGACCTGCTCGATGGTGGCGTTGACAAGCTGCATTTCTACACCATGAACCGACCCGAGTTGACCCGTGACGTCTGCCACGCATTGGGGGTTGTTCCCAAAGTGTCGCTGGAGAACGTGGCGTAAATCTTGCCGAGGATTGATCGCGTTCCTAGGGTCCGCCCAAAAGGAACGCGACATGTATTTTGCACAGTCTCCAGATGACTTACTGAAACCCAGGCAGATTGCCGAAATGTCGGGGCTGGAATTCATGACCGCCATGCGGGACGGATCGCTCGCCGGTCCGCCGATCGCCAAGACCCTGAACTATCAATTGCATAGCGTTGAAATGGGCCGGGTGGTCTTTCGCGGCACGCCAGAGTTTTCCAGCACCAACCCGCTGGGAACGGTGCATGGGGGCTGGTACGGCACCCTGCTGGACAGTGCCATGGCTTGTGCTGTCATGACCGGCGTCCCCAAGGGCTCAGTCTATACGACGCTGGAATATAAAATCAACATTCTGAGGTCCATTCCGCTGGGCATGATGGTTGATTGTTTCGGCGTCACCGAGCACGTCGGTCGCTCAACCGGGGTTGCGCGGGGGGGAATTCGTGGCGTTGAAGACGGCAAGCTATACGCAACCGGGTCGACCACTTGTATTATCATGAACATGTCTGGCGCAAAACGCTGACGCCGGGGGCCGCTGGAAGGGTTTGAAGATGAGTATTTTCAGCAAAAAGAAACTGTAACAGGATCAATTGGGGATCGGTGACGATTTGAGCCTGTGAAGTCACGTCGGCAAGGGCCACAGCAGGGTCAGCATATGGGGTCAGAATTTAGGGGTCAGCGGGCGACCTTGGATCTCAACGCCCGCAACCCGGTGGCTTTTGACACAGGGCTGTTTCCAACACTGCTGTGAAGTCGTTCACTGCGATCTAGGCCAACGCGGCGGCGGCCACGCTGCAAAAAGACCTTACCCCATCCGCGCCAAGTCCCCACAGAGGGGGCCGTAGGATCAACCGGAAACTGCAAGCGCCAGTTTCCGGGCAGCGGCAAGCCGCAGTTTTCGGCTTTTTCCAACATCCAAACCAAGGACAGATTGGCCAGCGGCCGCGCCGCTTCGTACCCGCCCAATTGGCCGCCAATATCGCCATGTGCGCCCCGAAACCAGACCTGTTCCACATGCCCGTGCCAGCCAGAGGGACAGTCCCAGAGCACCGGTTCAAACACCTGTCTGGTTTCATCCAGTGCCAGTGCCTGAAAGCCATTGCAAATATTGTGCCCCAGCTGGTGGTTGTGAAACGCGTGCCGCGATTCTGCCCAGCGCCACAACAGTGGCAACCGCAGGCCCAGCGCCTTGACCGTTTCCCACACGCCGATCATTTCAATATCAGCCGACGGGTGGCAAAAGGCGCGGCTAAATTGCGATGATACCTCGCTCCCCTCGCCCTGATAATGGCGATAGGCAGTGCGGATATTGCGGACAGTGGCATGTTCAGCCTTGAGCAATCCAACCTGGTCAATCACTCCGGCCAGCGATCGCACCGCATAGGCCCCGCGCGAATACCCGATCAGGTAAATCCGGTCGCCGGGGCGATACCGTGAGGCCAGATAGCCATAGGCCCGGCGGATCTGCCTGTTGATGCCGCGCCCCGTCATCACATCCAGTGTTTTGCGCCAGTTGGACCATTGGATCCCGGCTTCGTAGAACACCGAAACCTTGCCCCCCATCTGGCGGCACAGTTGATAGGTTTTGCCTGCGTGGGTTTCCTGCCCCGGCTCGAGTGTTGACATGGTTCCGTCCAGGATAATCACATGAGCCCGCGGCCCGCGCATCTTGGTTTCGCCGGAATGCTCTGACCGTAATGGCCGCCCCAACCATCCGATGATCCGCTTGCTCAGCTGTGTTAAAAACATTCCTCACCACTTTCCATTGCTCCGGAGAAGTCCGATTATTGGCTCCTCCGACACACCGGGGCGTTACGATCCAGGCCCGGAACACCCGCCCTTCGGCCTGCAGCTCGGGTGGGAAACCATGACCAATGCCACCATTGTCGCCAGACTTGTTAGCCCTCTTTGCGCTGACAATGAGGTAAATCAAATCCCAGGTGGGTCCAACGCCAATACCGGTAGCGGCACCTGCCAGCTGGGATGGCCAATTGGTCGAGTCTCAGATCGTCTACGTCCCTTGCCTGAACAACGTCACCCAAAATGCTTTCGATTTCGTAACAACAGCACCCGCGGAGCCGTGGAATTTCCTGCCCTCAGGCGCATGGGGAGCACCAGAGGCTCAATCGGGGCATTCCCCCGGTATTGAGCCCCGTCATTGAACCGTCAACGAGCCCGCTGTGGGGAGAAACCGGATTATCCGGGGGGTGTTCCACTCAGCTCGATAACCGTGGCGATATCTGACAGCCCGTAGCCGTTGAACTGGGTACTCATCGCCGAGGAATAGGCGCCCAAGCCCGGAATCAGCACATAGTCCCCAACCTGAGCATCCTGCGCCAAAGGCAACCCATCGGGCAACCGATCCAGGCTGTCGCAGGTTGGCCCAAACACCACCCGCGGCGTTGCCTTGGCGCTGCGGTGAACGCCATTGCCGGCGACAACGCAAACTCGCCCCGGCAGGCCCATGTCCCGGATATCAACCATACCGCCATAAATACCGTCGTTCAGGTAGACCACGTCTCCGCCTTTGCGCAGGCCCTTAATCCGCGCCGCCAATGTGAAGGCTTCGGAGACCATGGCGCGCCCTGGTTCGCAGATCAGCAGAGGCTGGTCAGGGCCAAATCCCCGTCTCGCGGCCTGCCCGATGGCGTCAAAGGCCTGTTCCAGGTTCGGCGCCACGCCGTCGCGATTGGCGGCAAACCCACCGCCGACATTCAAGCGGGAAATCTTGACCCCTGCGGCCTCACAGATCCGGCTGGCTTCGCCCAGGTATTCAACCCAGGCATTTGGATCCTCACATTGTGTTCCGGGGTGGAAACACAGGGACGGCACCCAGCCCGCCTCCGCCACCCGCTGCAATAGATCCGCCGCCTCAGCAGGCGACGCGCCGAATTTGCTGCCAAAATCATAGGCCGCACCAGAGACCGGCAGGGCAAACCGCACCGCGATCTCGCAGCTGCGCGGCACATCTGCCAGTTTGTCCAGCTCACTCAGCTCATCCACCGACCAGCTGGCAACGCCATTTGATATACCAGCCTGCACCTCGGCCTGCGATCGGACAGGATTGTTGTAATGCATCACTGCGGTCGGGCTGGCGGCCCGCACCGCTGCCATCTCTCCGGGGGAGGCAACGTCGAAGGTTTCGATGCCGGCGGCCACCAGATTGGACAGCACTGCCGGATGTGGGTTGGCCTTGACCGCATAGGTCACCAAGCCTGGAAATCCGGCCTGAAACCGGGCTGCAGTCTGATGCAAAACGCGCGGCGAAAAATAGAGGATCGGGAGATCAGGTTGATGCCGCGCCAGATGGGTCTCAGGGTCATGCCATAGGGCGGGAATATGCTGCATCTCAAAAGCCTCACTGTTTTCCCTTAGAAAACATCAATTTCCCGTCGAAATCCCCCTGCAGACCGCCTATAATGACGAAAATATTCGTCACCATGTCAGGTTACCCATGCAAAACGCCGATACCGATGAGAAACTCATTGCGCTACTGCGCGAAAACGCCCGCCGCCCGGTGGCCGATCTGGCACGTCAGCTGGGGCTCGCGCGTACAACTGTGCAGGCCCGCATTGAACGGCTTGAAAGCAGCGGCGTGATTTCCGGCTATACCCTGCGGGCCACAGCGGCCACCCGCCCCCCCCTTCAGGCCACAGTGCTGATTTCGATCGAACCCCGCTCGGGGCCAGACGTGCTTTCGCGGCTGCACAGTCTTTCCGGTGTTCAGGTTGTGCATACCACCTCAGGGCGGTTCGACCTGCTGGCGCAGGTTGTCGCGCAAACCACCGCCGAGTTGGACGAAACCATCGACCGCATCGGCGAGGCGCGCGGGGTCAAATCTTCGGAGAGCCTGATCCATCTCGCCACCAAGCTGGATCGCACCTGACCCGTACAACCCATCCATGGCGAAATTCAAATCAACCTTAAAGTTGAGTACTTAAAGCAAAAAGAAGTCAGTAACGCTTTATTGGGGTAAATGTGGCATTAAGATCATGCGGTACAGGCTGGAGAGCCGATGGCCGTGCAAAGAGAAGCCGCCCGTCTGTGCCCTGGCCAATGGCCATCTATCAGTCGGGCGCACTCTTATGTGTCCTGCGTGTATTTCTTTTTGCCCAAAATACTCAAAATCCCGCATTCTCCCTTTATATCGCCGGTGCGGCTCACACAATGCCGGTCCTCCCTTCCCCTTGGCGCGCCTATTCGCTAAGGGAAACCCCAACCAAAGACACCTATTCAGGACGATGCGCATGGCGATGGAAAAGACATTCAACGCGGCCGAAGCCGAAGACCGGCTGTATAAGGCCTGGGAAGCGGCCGGCTGTTTCAAGGCTGGCGCCAATGCCAAGCCCGGCGCCTCTTCTTTCTCGATCATGATCCCACCGCCCAATGTGACCGGCGTTTTGCACATGGGCCATGCCTTCAACAACACCCTGCAGGACATCCTGACCCGCTGGAAGCGCATGCAGGGCTATGACACCCTGTGGCAGCCCGGCACCGACCATGCGGGTATCGCAACCCAAATGGTGGTGGAGCGTGAACTGGCCAAAGAGGGCAAGAAACGGACCGATTTCACTCGTGAGGAGTTCCTGAGCAAGATCTGGGCCTGGAAAGAGCAATCCGGCGGCACCATTGTCGAGCAGCTCAAACGCCTCGGCGCCTCCTGTGACTTTGAGCGCACCGCCTTCACCATGTCCGGGGCCCATGGCGACACCCGCGTGGGCCACGAAAACTCGCCCAACTTCCACGACGCCGTGATCAAGGTCTTTGTGGAGATGTACAACAAGGGGCTGATCTATCGCGGCAAGCGGCTGGTCAACTGGGACCCGCATTTTGAGACCGCGATTTCAGATCTTGAGGTCGAGAACATCGAGACCCCGGGTCACATGTGGCACTTCAAGTACCCCTTGGCTGGTGGCGCCACATATGAGTATTTGGAAAAAGATGAAGAGGGCAATGTCACCTTCCGCGAGGAACGTGATTATATCTCGATTGCCACCACCCGGCCCGAAACCATGCTGGGCGACGGCGCGGTGGCAGTGCACCCTTCGGATGAACGTTACGCGCCCATCGTAGGTATGCTCTGTGAAATCCCGGTTGGCCCCAAGGCGCAGCGACGCCTGATCCCGATCATCACCGATGAATACCCGGACAAAGACTTCGGCTCTGGCGCGGTGAAAATTACCGGTGCACATGACTTCAACGATTATCAGGTCGCCAAGCGTTGCGGCATTCCGATGTATAATCTGATGGACACACGCGCCAATATGCGCAGCGATGGCGCGCCCTATGTGGACGAGGCAGCAGAAGCGCAGGCCATCGCAAGTGGCGAGGCGAAATTCACCATAGCCAGCATTGCCGCGATGAACCTGGTGCCTGAGGAATACCGCGGCATGGACCGGTTTGAGGCGCGCAAAGCAGTGATCGCCGACATCACGTCTGAGGGTCTAGCGGTGATGCAAACCGTGACCAAGATCGTAAAGGACGAAGACGGTAACGAAACCGAGGTCACCGAGACCATTCCTTACGTCGAGAACAAGCCGATCATGCAGCCATTCGGTGACCGCTCCAAGGTGGTGATCGAACCAATGCTGACCGACCAGTGGTTTGTGGAGACCGACAAGATTGTCGGCCCGGCGCTGGACGCAGTGAAAAACGGCGACATAAAGATCATCCCCGAGAGCGGTGAAAAGGTCTATTATCACTGGCTGGAAAACATTGAGCCCTGGTGCATCTCGCGCCAACTCTGGTGGGGCCATCAGATCCCGGTTTGGTATGGACCTACTTTAGAGGAATTGCAGGCTTGCCCGGAAAACACAGGGCGCATGATGCACAATTTGTCAGGTGGTCGGTTCTTCGTTGGCGCTACAGAGAAGCAGGTTCGCGAAAAAGCAGTAGAATACTACGGGTCCGAAACGGATATTGGCTTCTATTTTGACGGCGTAGACGAAGATCGCGCTCCTTCTGATTTCCAGCCCGCGTATCGATATGGGAAAAGTCGTAATTTTCCTCTGTATGATGAAAACAGAGAAAAATTCTATTCAGGCGAAAAGTATGCTCAACTAACTCGCGATCCCGACGTGCTCGACACCTGGTTCTCCTCCGGCCTCTGGCCGATCGGCACCCTCGGCTGGCCCGAAGACACCGAGGAGATGAAACGCTATTTCCCCACCTCGACCCTGATCACCGGCCAGGACATCCTGTTCTTCTGGGTGGCGCGGATGATCATGATGCAGATGGCGGTTCTCTCAGATCGCCCGGTGGCCGAGAAAATCCCGTTTGACACCGTCTACCTGCATGGTCTGGTGCGCGACGCCAAGGGTAAGAAGATGTCAAAATCCACCGGCAACGTGGTCGATCCGCTGGTGATCATTGACGAGTTCGGCGCCGACGCGCTGCGCTTTACCAATGCGGCGATGGCCTCGATTGGCGGCGTGCTCAAGCTCGACATGAAACGCATCGAGGGCTACCGTAACTTCGTCACCAAGATCTGGCAGGCCTGCTCCTACGGCGACAGCCAAATTGACGCGTTCAGTGCCACCCGTGGCGCCAATCCACCCAAGGCCAGCCTGCCGCTGAACCGCTGGATCATCGGTGAGATCGCCAAGCTGCGCGAAGAGGTCGATAGCGCATTTGAGGCCTACCGCTTCAACGATGCCGCCAATGCGCTCTACGCCTTCTTCTGGAACAGCTTCTGTGCCCGTTATCTGGAGTTCACCAAGCCGATCTTCTTTGGTGATGATCAGGCGGCCAAGGATGAAACCCAGGCGACCTATGCCTGGGCCATCGACCAGGCGCTGATCCTGATGCACCCAATCATGCCCTTCGTGACCGAGGAAATCTGGAACGTGACTTTGGGGCGTGGTGTCTCAACAAAAGACCCGGCGCAGATGCTGGTGCACGCCAGTTGGCCCACCTACAGTGCCGCCGATCTGGTCGACCCGGAGGCCGAGCGCGAGATGTCCTGGGTGATTGCGGTGATCGACAACATCCGCTCGGCCCGCGCCCAGCTGAACGTGCCGGCCGGGGCCAAGGTGCCAATGCTGGTGACCGAGATTGACGCCGCCGGTCAGGCCTATTGGGACCGCAATGGCGAGCTGATTAAACGCTTTGCCCGTATTGAGAGCCTGGAGCAGGCCGAGACCCTGCCCAAGGGCTGTATCTCGATCGGCGCACCGGGGGCCTCCTTTGCGCTACCTCTGGCCGACATCATTGATGTTGCAGCAGAAAAAGCCCGCCAGGAAAAGAACCTGAACAAGCTGATGAAAGAGCTGGGCGGCTTGCGCGGCCGGTTGAAGAACCCCAAGTTCGCCGATTCTGCTCCGGCTGAGGTGGTGGCAGAAACCCGCGCCAATCTGGTCTTGCGCGAAGAGGAAGAGGCCCAGATCAAAGAGGCTTTGGCGCGCCTGTCTGAAATCGGCTAAGACCAGCCATAGCCGCCAAATACACCCGTCTCTCTGGCGGGTGTATTTGGGTGGGCGCAGGAGACAAAATCGAACAGGACTGATTGGTGTAGGGTGTGTGCTTGCACGCACCGGGATCGACCAACCGTGATACGGGGAAAAAATGTTCAAGCAACTCATTGATATGCACACAAATTTGTTCCAGCCTGCAGCCAGCAATTAGGGGAGAGACCGATGACAAAAGGATATTGGGTTGCACATGTCGATGTGGATGACATGCAGCGCTACAAAGATTATGTCGCCGCCAATGCGGCGCCCTTTGCCGAATACGGTGCCCGATTTCTGGTACGGGGTGGCACCAAAGAAGTCCGCGAGGGTCAGACCCGGGCGCGCACCGTGGTGATCGAGTTCAAGGATTTTGCAACGGCCAAGGCCTGTTACGACTCTGTCGCCTATCAAGATGCCAAGGCCCTGCGTGATCCGGTTTCCAAAGGCGACATGGAGATCATTGAAGGTTATGATGGATAGGCCGCCTGTGACTGGCCAAGTATTTCGGAGTGCCCCATGCCAATGTTGAAAAAATTGCTGCAGGCCATTCGCCCCAAAGGCACCGTGGTGCTGCCTGACCCTGATGCCGAGCTGGCGCTGGGGGCATTGATGGTGCGGGTGGCGCAGTCCGACCGCGAATACCAGCTTGAGGAAATCAGCCTGATCGACCGAATTCTGGCGCGGCTGTATCAGCACAACGCCATCGAGGCCGCCAAGGTGCGCGCCACCTGCGAGAAACTGCAGGCCGCCGCCCCGGAAAGCGACACCTTTGGCCAGTTGATCCGCGAAACCACCGGCCTCGAAGAGCGCCTCGCCGCGATGGATGCTCTGTGGGAAGTGGTGCTGGCGGACAACAAAGAACACCCCGGCGAAGTCACCATCGTCGAAGAGGCCCGTATTGCCATGGGCCTGTCAGCGGCCGACAGCAAGGCCGCCCGCACCAAGGCCAAAGCCAAAATTTCATCTCAGTCAGAGGAAAGCTGATGTTCAAGGACTTGCTGAATAAGCTGTTGCAACCGGTTCCCACGACGCTGGCGCCAAAAGACGCCCGCCTGGCGCTGACCGCGCTGTTGGTGCGCATTGCCCGCTCGGACCACAATTACGCCGATGTCGAACAGGATCGCATCGACCGCATAACCGCCTCCCGCTATGGGCTGGATCTGGGCGAGACAATTCTGTTGCGCGAACAGGCCGAAGCGATGGAGGCCGAAGCGCCGGACACCGTCCGCTTCACCCGTGCCATCAAGGAATCCGTCGCCTATGACGACCGCATTGGCGTGGTCGAGGCTCTGTGGCAGGTGGTGCTGGCCGACGGCCAACGCGATGACAGCGAAAATGCAATCATGCGCCTGTCCGCCAGTCTTCTGGGGGTCAGCGACATCGACAGTGCGCGGGCGCGCCAGCGGGTGGAGAAAACACTGTGATTGCTCATCTTGGGATGTATGACCGCCCGGAAACGGCGGCAGCCAACGATGCTTTCTGGTCCGCCATTCAGGCCCAGTTGGGATGCGGCCCCGAGACCCTGACCCGCGGAGCCGATTTCTGGCAGGTCTGGCGCTCGCCCGATCTGCTGCTGTCGCAGACCTGTGGCATGCCCTACCGCAGCCGCCTTTATAGCGAAGTCCAGCTGGTCGGATCACCCGACTATGGCTTGCCGGACTGCCCGCCGGGGCACTACAACAGCGTCATCGTCGCCCGCAGATCCCAACAGGGCGCAGCACTTGCCGCGTTTGACGGACAGCGCTTCGCCTATAATGAGGCCCAGTCTCAATCCGGTTGGGCGGCGCCAATCACCCATCTTCGCGCCCGTCATCTGATGCCCGGAGAGCTGCTGGAAAGCGGCGGCCATCGGGCCTCGGCGCGGGCGGTGGCGGACGGGCGGGCGGATTTTGCCGCTCTGGATGCGCTCAGTTGGCTGATGATGCAGCGCTATGACCGTTTTGCCGCCGATCTGGTTGCGATTGAGCGGACAGATCCAACCCCGGCACTGCCCTATATCACCGCCATGGGCCAGGATCCAAAACCGCTATTTCTGGCCATCAAGACCGCCATTTCAGACCTGTCGAAAGACCATAGGGAAACCCTGCAGCTGAATGACCTGCTGGCAATCCCGGCTGCCGATTACCTTGCGGTGCCAACACCTTTGGGCCCGGCTCTGATGGTGCATCAGGGTCGCGATCCTGATTTGTGACCCTTTGCGGTCCCTCAGGACATCGCCGCCGCCGCGCCGACAAAGCGGCCGCTGCTGTTTTGGCACGCCACTTGCAGCCCAGCTCACCTTGCCAGTTCGGCCACAGTTGCCCCGTCCAAGTGACACCCGCATGATTTATGATGGATCGGCGCCGTGAACCTCCAGCCTGGGCTTCCATTCCGGCACATTTGACCGACAAAACGCCCAATTACCCCTAGGTTTTTCCGTATTGCACATTGCAATAGCGCTAAAATTAGGTCCAATACTAACGCCACACAACAGTACCGGATGATAATGACCTTGACTGATACACCCCCTGTTTTGGAAATTCGCGGCCTGCATAAATCTTATGGCGAACTAGAGGTCATCAAGGGTGTCGATATCACCGCCCATCGTGGCGACGTGGTATCCCTGATCGGGTCGTCCGGCTCTGGTAAATCCACCTTATTGCGCTGTTGCAACCTGCTGGAAGACAGTCAGGAGGGCGAGATCCTGTTCAAAGGCGAGCCGATCTCCTGGACCGGCCAAGGCCTGGCCCGTCGCCCCTCGGCCCCCAAGCAGGTGCTGCGCATCCGGACCAATCTGTCCATGGTGTTCCAGCAGTTCAACCTGTGGGCCCATATGACCATCCTGCAAAACGTGATGGAGGCCCCGGTCACCGTGCTGGGCCGTGACAGGGCCGTCGCCGAGGCCGACGCCCGGCGCTATCTGGACAAGGTCGGAATTGGCGAAAAATGCGATGCCTTCCCGGCGCAACTCTCCGGCGGCCAGCAGCAGCGTGCGGCAATTGCCCGCGCCCTCTGCATGGAACCCGAGGCGCTGCTGTTCGATGAACCCACCTCAGCCCTTGACCCCGAGCTGGAGCAGGAGGTGGTCAAAGTGATCAAGGACCTCGCGGCTGAAGGCCGCACCATGCTGCTGGTCACCCATGATATGAAACTGGCGGCCGATGTCTCCGACTTTGTTGTGTTCCTGCACCAGGGTCTGATCGAGGAACAGGGCACCCCGGACGAGGTCTTTGGCAATACCCAATCGGAACGATTGCGCGGATTTCTGTCCGCCACCCGCCACTAAAACAATCAAACTAAAATAATCAAAAAAACATGGGAGTAATCTAATGAAGTCATTGTTCTTGGGCACCGCTGTGCTGGCCCTTAGCGCCAGCTTTGCACTTGCTGAAACCGTCCGTCTGGGCACCGAGGGCGCCTACCCTCCCTATAACTTCATCAACGACGCTGGCGAAATTGACGGCTTTGAGCGCGAGCTGGGCGATGAACTGTGCAAACGCGCCGAGCTGACCTGTACCTGGGTCACCAACGACTGGGATTCGATCATCCCGAACCTGGTTTCCGGCAACTACGATGCCATCATCGCTGGCATGTCGATCACTGATGAACGTGAGGAAGTTGTCGACTTTACTCAGGGCTATACCCCACCTTCACCATCGGCCTATGCAGCGCTGTCTGCTGACGTTGACCTGAAGGGCGGCATTATTGCGGCACAAACCGCCACGATCCAGTCCAACCACGTGGTTGATACCGGCGCCACTCTGGTGGAATACCCCACCCCGGACGAGACCATCGCAGCGGTCCAAGCGGGTGAAGCCGACGCCGTCATCGCAGACAAGGACTATCTGGAGCCGGTGGTCGAAGCCACGGACCTGATTTTTGTCGGCGAAGATGTTGCACTGGGCGGCGGCATCGGCATGGCCTTCCGCGAAAGCGACAGCGAAATGCGCGCCAAGTTCGATGCAGCTATTACGTCAATGAAAGAAGATGGCACGCTGAACACTCTCATTGCCAAGTGGGAAGTTGGCGGCACCTGGTAAGCCGTCACCTGAACCAACTGGCTCAGTGCAAAGGGGGGCAATGCTTCCCTTTGCACCAAAATTTCAATTCAATCTAGACGACGAGGTCTGCCATTTTTTCCTATTGTTCTGACCCCGCAGTATTGGAAGGTTTCCAATGGCTGTCGTGTTACCTGACCACAGGGAAACATGTTTCGTTCTATCTTTCTTTTGGAACGGTCCTTCTGTTGCTGGCGGTCACCGCCCCCGCTGCGATGCTGTTTGGATTTGGTGGCGCCATGGCCGCCCGCGGCCGCATCGCGCCGCTGCGCTGGCTGGGCAAAGCCTATATCGCCCTGGTGCGCGGGGTGCCGGATATCGCCTTTTTCCTGTTCTTCGTGATCGCACTGGATCAGGGCATTGAATGGCTGCGCCACCAGGTGAAATGCCCCGACTGGGATCAACCGATCCGCCAGGGCAGCGATTTTGTTGTCTGCTCTGCCGCCAAAATGCCGCTGGGCACCTCGCCGCAATGGATGCATGAAACATATGGGTTCACCCTGGCGGTGCTGACCTTTGCCATCGTATTTGGCGCCTTTGCCGCCAATGTGCTGTTTGGCGCCATGCGCGCCGTGCCCCACGGGCAGATCGAAACAGCCGAGGCCTATGGCATGACCCATCGGCAGACCTTCTGGCGCATTCTGGTGCCGCAGATGTGGATCTATGCGCTGCCTGGACTGTCCAACCTGTGGATGGTGCTGATCAAGGCGACGCCGCTGCTGTTCCTGCTGGGCGTCGAAGACATTGTTTATTGGGCCCGCGAGCTGGGGGGAAGCAAAACCCCCAAGTTCACCGCCTATCCGCATGGTGACTGGCGCATGTGGTATTTCCTCGGCTTGCTGGTGTTCTATCTCGCCTTCACCAAGGTTTCCGAGGTGTTTCTTGATCGGCTGACGGCCCGGCTGTCGCATGGCCAGGCCACCGTCGGTGGCACCGCGCAAAGGAAAACGTCATGAGCTGTCTTCAGACCCTGCAGGACTATGGGCTGCGATCGCTGGGGATTGGAGAACGGCTGCTGCCGCGCAGTGACTTTACCCTCTGTGAACAGTTCGTTCTGATTGGCTCCGGGCTGATCTGGAATGTCTACTTTGGTCTTCTGGCGGTTACCGCCGGCTTTTTCTTTGCCACCGCATTGGCCATCGCCAAGAGCACGCAGAACCCGGTCTATCGCAAGCCGGCCGAATGGTTCATCTTCCTGTTCCGCGGCTCGCCTCTGTTCATCCAGTTCTTTTTTGCCTATTTCCTGTTCCTGCAGTTGAAAACCGTCAATCCGTTTTTTTCCCCGCTGACCTCAGCCTGGCTGGGAGCGCTGCTGGTGCTGTTTCTCAATACCTCGGCCTATAGCGCTGAAATCTTTTATGGCGCCCTGCGCTCGATCCCCAAGGGTGACATCGACGCGGCGGATGCCTATGGTATGACCGGCTGGTCCAGGTTCCGCCGGATCACCTGGCCCACCATGTTGCGGCTGGCCTGGCCGGCCTATACCAACGAAGCGATCTTTATGTTCCATGCCACCACCCTGGTCTATTTTTCGGGCTTCCCAACATGGCAGCAGAAGGGGGACGCGCTGTATTATGCCAACTACTTCGCCGACAAAACCTTCAACCCCTTTGTTCCATACCCGATCCTGGCTTTCTATTTCATCCTGCTTACGCTGGTGATTATCGGCGTCTATGGCCAGGTCAACAAACGGTTGAACCGCCACTTGCCGCAGGCCAACCGGGCCAAGCTGAAGCTGCGGATGAACCTGATCCGCTAAGCTGGCGAAAGTTTAACCGGTGGCCTGGTTGGGGCGCCGGTGGATTTGAGTATTTTTAGCAAAAAGAAGCTCGGGGTGGGGTGGATTGCCGCGGATGACATGGGCTCAGATCAAACTTTTGATCAAATTATCTTGGCGTCGCGGGCCGCCTGCGCTAAACCCCATGCAAGCATCAAAGGAGCCCACCATGGATCTGCCCAAACTCAGCACAATCCGAATTGCAGCCTGTGATCTAAACGGTCAGATGCGCGGCAAGCGCATGCCTGCTGGGGCCGCCGCCAAGTTGAAAGATGGCGGCGCGCGGCTGCCGCTGTCGGCACTAAATCTGGATTTGTGGGGCAGTGACATCGACAACAGCCCGCTGGTGTTTGAGTCCGGAGACGCCGACGGCATTCTGCTGCCCACCAACCGGGATGCGGTGCCGATGCCCTGGCTTGCCACCCCAACGGCGCTGGTGCCGATGACCCTGTACCTGGAGGATGGAAGCGCCTTTCTGGGCGATCCCCGGCAGGTGTTGGAAACCGTTCTGGCACGCTTTAGTGACCGCGGATGGACGGTGATTGCCGCAACGGAGATGGAATTCAATCTGGTGGATGCCAGTGGCGCCCAGCCGCAGCCGCCGAAAAATCCGCTGACGGGGCGAGTTCTGGACAGTCATGCCATTGTGTCGCTGGCGGAACTGGACGCGTTTGATGCCTTCTTTACCGATCTGTATGACGCCGCGGCGGCGATGGATATTCCGGCCCAGACCGCGATCTCCGAAGGGGGCCTGGGCCAGTTCGAAATTAACCTGAACCATCAGGATGCGCTGCGCGCCGCCGATGATGCCTGGCTGTTCAAAACCATGGTCAAGGGCATGGCCCGCAGGCACGGGTTTGCCGCAACCTTCATGGCCAAACCCTATGCCGAAGAGGCCGGCAACGGCATGCATGTGCATTTTTCAGTGGTCGATCAGCACGGCACCAACCTGTTTGACGATGACAGCGCGACGGGATCACATCTGCTGCAGCAGGCGGTGGCGGGCTGTCTTGCGGCGATGCCCGGCAGCACCCTGATTTTTGCGCCCCATGGAAACTCGTATCAACGGCTGGTGCCCGGCGCCCATGCCCCGACCGGCGCCGCATGGGGCTATGAAAACCGCACCACCGCCATTCGCATTCCCGGCGGCAGTCCCAAGGCGCGGCGGATCGAGCACCGGGTTGCCGGCGGTGACGTCAACCCTTATCTGATGCTGGCCACGGTTCTGGGCGCGGCGATGGTGGGAATTGAGGACCAGATGTCGCCTCCGGCACCGATCCCTGGCAATGCCTATGCGGTTCCAGACCTGCCGCAACTGGCCGCCAACTGGGGCGCCGCCATCGATGCCTTTGAGACCGACCCGCTGATCGCCCGGATCCTGCCGCCCCTGTTGATCCAGAACCTGGTGATGACCAAGCGGCAGGAGCTGGCGCGGTTTGCGCAGCAGCCCTCTGACACCCATTGGTTGACGTTGCTGGAAACAATCTGACACCTCTTGTCGTGCCTTCAAGCCTCGGCTAGGCTAAATTTGATCAAATTTAGGTGACCCATGAAAATCGGAATTCTTCAAACCGGCCACGCGCCGGACGCGCTGGTAGAGACCTCTGGCAACTATGACCAGATGTTTCGCACTCTGCTGGGCGGTCAGGGCTTTGAGTTTGAGACCTATTCGGTGCTGGACGGCCAGTTTCCCAGCGGTGCCGATGCGGCGGATGGCTGGTTGATTACCGGCTCAAAGTTCGGCGTCTACGAGGATCATGCCTGGATCCCTCTGCTGGAGGATCTGGTGCGGGCGATCGACGCCTTGGGCCTGCCGCTGATCGGCATTTGCTTTGGCCATCAGATCATTGCTCAGGCCCTTGGCGGTCGGGTCGAGAAATTTACCGGCGGCTGGGCTGTGGGCCGGGTCGAATATCAACAGGACGGCCAGTTGCTGGCGCTGAATGCCTGGCATCAGGATCAGGTCACCAAACGCCCCGAGGGCGCCCGTGTTGTGGCAGGCAATGATTTCTGTGCCAATGGTATCCTGGCCTATGGCGACACCATCTGGACGCTGCAGCCTCACCCTGAGTTCAGCACGGAATTTATTGCGGCGCTGATCGAGAAACGGGGCCGTGGCGTTGTCCCCGATGCCATTCTTGACGCCGCAAGCAACGGCTTGGACCAGCCACTCGATGCAGCCAATATCGCGACCTTCATGGCAGATTTTCTTAAGAAAGAGAGGGCGTAATGTCCGACTGGAACAAAAACCTTCCCGAGGCTGCCAAGAGATATCTTGAGGGGCGTCGCCTTGACGAGGTTGAATGCATCGTGTCGGATTTGCCCGGCATCGCCCGCGGCAAGGCCGTGCCGGCGTCAAAATTCGCCCGACAGGATTATTTCCACCTGCCCGACAGCGTCTTCTATCAGACCATCACCGGAGATTGGGGCGAGGCCGCAGGCGACGATGGATTTATCGAAAGGGATATGGTGCTGCGCCCCGACATGTCCACCGCCACCGCCGCGCCCTGGACCGGCGACTGGACCCTGCAGGTTATCCACGATGCCTTTGACAGCGCCGGCGAGCCGATCCCATTTTCTCCGCGCAACGTCCTGAAACGGGTGGTTGATCTTTATACTGCCAAGGGTTGGAAACCCATTGTGGCGCCGGAAATGGAATTTTTCCTGGTGGCGCGCAACACCGACCCCTTGCAGGAAATCAAACCGATGATGGGCCGCTCGGGCCGCCCGGCCGCCGCCCGCCAGGCCTACTCAATGACCGCAGTGGATGAATTTGGCCCGGTGATCGACGACATCTACGACTTTGCCGAGGCGCAGGGGTTTGAGATCGACGGCATCACCCAGGAGGGCGGCGCCGGCCAATTGGAAATCAATCTGGTGCATGGCGACCCGATCAAGCTGGCGGATGAGGTGTTCTATTTCAAGAGGCTGATCCGCGAAGCGGCGCTGCGGCACGATTGTTATGCCACCTTCATGGCCAAGCCGATCGCCAACGAACCGGGATCGGCCATGCATATCCACCACTCGATCCTCGACATTGAAACCGGCGAGAATATCTTTTCCGGACCGCAGGGCGGCGAGACAGATGCGTTCTATCACTTCATTGGCGGGTTGCAGACCCACCTGCCCTCGGCGATTGCGGTGCTGGCGCCTTATGTGAATTCCTACCGCCGCTATGTGAAGGATCACGCCGCACCGATCAATCTGAGCTGGGCGCGCGACAACCGCACCACCGGCATCCGGGTGCCGCTGTCTGATGCCAAGGGGCGCCGGGTGGAAAACCGCATTGCCGGAATGGATTGCAATCCCTACCTGGGGATCGCCGCCTCGCTGGCCTGCGGTTACCTGGGACTGGTGGACGAAATCCGCCCCAGCAAACAGTTCAAGGGCGATGCCTATGCCGCGGATGAGGATATCCCACGGGTGATGGGCGACGCGCTGGATCTGTTCGACAAATCCACCGCGCTGCACCGTATTCTGGGCGCAGATTTTGCCCGGGTCTATTCAATCGTCAAACGAGCCGAATATGATGAGTTCCTGCAAGTGATCTCGCCCTGGGAGCGCGAACACCTGCTGCTGAACGTCTGAGACTGGCCCGCCACCGCGCGCCCGGGGAGTTAGGGCCCAGTGTTGGGGCCAGCCCGGGGCCGGGCCTGTGCCGGGGCGGTGGCGATTTGAGTATTTTTGGCAAAAAGAAACATTCGGGGCCCGATGCAACGGAGCCGCCAAGTGAACCAGGGTGACAAAATGGCTTTAAACCTGCTGCACAGCAATGATCGTTATGGCCTGTACCCGGACAGTTGGTACGCCGCCACCGCCAACAGGCTGGCGCCTTTTGGGAGTTTGAACGGCGATGTTCGGGCTGATGTCTGCATCGTTGGAGCTGGTTATACAGGACTGTCAGCCGCGCTGCATCTGGCCGAGGCCGGGCTGAGCGTGGTGCTGCTGGAGGCGCATCGGGTGGGCTTTGGCGCCTCGGGGCGCAATGGCGGCCAGCTGGGCAGCGGCCAGCGGCTGGATCAGCAGGGGCTGGAAGCGCTGATGGGGGACCCAGAGGCCGCAAAACTGTGGCAGTTGGGCGAACAGGCCAAGGATCTGGTCAAGGGCCTGATCCAGCGTCATCAGATCAAATGTGATTTGAAGCCCGGTGTGGCCTGGACCGGCTCCAGCGCCGCAGAGGTCGCATATCTGCAGGGCTACGGACACCATCTGCAGGACCGCTATGGCTATGGTGATCTGGATATTCTGGATCAGCAGGCCTGCCATCAGATCTGTCCCTCCCCGGCCTATCATGGCGGCATTCTCGATCACGGGGCGGCGCATCTGCATCCGCTGAATTATGCGCTGGGACTGGCACAGGCTGCGGCTGCGGCCGGGGCGCGGATTTATGAGCAGAGCGAGGTTCTGGACATTGAACCCGGCGCTCAGGTCAAGCTGCGCACAGAGCACGGTTCCCTCACTGCCGATCACCTGATCCTGGCCTGCAACGGCTATCTCGGCGGGCTCAACTCTCAGGTTGCCGCCCGGGTCATGCCCATCAACAACTTCATCGTCGCCACCGAGCCGCTGGGCGATGAGGCCGCCAGGGTATTGGCGCAGGACGTGGCGGTGGCAGACAGCAAGTTTGTGGTCAATTATTTCCGGCTCAGCGCCGACAAACGGCTGCTGTTTGGCGGCGGCGAGAGCTATGGCTATAAGTTCCCGGCAAACATCGAAGCGGTGGTGCGCAAACCGATGACCCAAATCTTTCCGCATCTGCGCGATGTCAAAATCGATTACGCTTGGGGCGGCACCTTGGGTATTACCATGAAGCGGATGCCCTATCTGGCGCGTCTTTCGGCCAATATCCTGTCTGCCTCCGGGTACTCGGGCCACGGCGTCGGAACTGCCACCCATGCCGGCCAGCTGATGGCACTGGCGATACAGGGTCAGGCCGAGGGCTTTGAGACCATGGCCCGGGTTCCGGCCCCGGCGTTCCCCGGCGGCGCCAGCCTGCGCTCGCCACTGCTGGTTCTGGCCATGACCTGGTACGCGCTGCGCGACCGGCTTGGAGTCTGAGCCGAGCAGAGATGCCCAAGGCCACCGCCAATAGCTGGGTGGCATTCTGACCAAACCCGCTGGCCGCTCAGAAATCCCTTGGCAGCTGCGCCCCATTGTTTTACTTATTCCAAAGATTAAATTCAGGATTTTGAAATATGACGCAGGTTCCTAACGTCCATGCCGCCGAACCGATCCCCGATGCCGCCCGTGAGGCCATCGATGCGCTGATGGCCTCCGGTGATCTGTTTCGCTATACCGCGTCGCAGGATGCGCCTGTGGCCCTGCTGGAGCAGGAATTTGCCGAGCTGCTGGGCAGCAAATACGCCCTGGCGGTGTCCTCCTGTTCTGCGGCGCTGTTCCTGTCGCTCAAGGCGCTGGATCTGCCCCGCGACGCGCGCGTGCTGATCCCTGGCTTTACCTTTGCGGCGGTTCCCTCTGCGGTGGTGCATGCGGGCTGCACCCCCATCCTCTGCGAAGTCGACGACACCTACCGCATCAATCTGGCCGATTTCGAAGCCAAGCTGGGCCAGGATATCGCTGCCGTTTTGATCAGCCATATGCGCGGCCATACCTCGGATATGGATGCCATCCTGGCGCTCTGCGAGGCCCGCGACATTCCGGTGCTTGAGGATGCGGCGCATTCTCTGGGCACCACCTGGAACACCCGCAACATCGGCACCCTTGGCTGCATCGGCTGCTTTTCGTTTCAGTCCTACAAGATGATCAACGCCGGCGAAGGCGGTATCCTGATCACCGATGATGCCGATCTGGTGGCCCGTGCGGTGATCATGTCCGGCGCCTATGAACACAATTGGCAAAAACACAAAGGCCCCCGGGGCGACAACTCTGCCGACCTGGCGCAGGCCTTTGCCAAATGGCAGAACCAACTGCCGCTGTATAACCTGCGGATGAGCAACCTGTCGGCGGCGGTGATCCGTCCCCAGTTGCCCGAGCTGATGCGCCGGGTCCGCGATGGCCGCGTCAATCACGACTATGTGGCCGAGCGGCTGAACAGCTCGCCTGCCCTGCATGTGCCACCGCCGCTGGGGCCTGAGGTCCGCGCCCCGGATTCGATCCAGTTCAACCTGGTCGACATGAGCGCGCAAGAGGTCGAGGCCTTTGCGGCGGCAACCGAGGCACGTGGCGTCAAGGTGCAAATCTTTGGCCTGTCCCGCGACAATGCGCGCGCCTTTTGGAACTGGCAGTTCCTGGCCGACCTGCCCGAGCTACCGCAAACCCGCGCCATGCTGATGAAGGCCTGCGACGTGCGCCTGCCGGTGCGGTTGAAACAGGCCGAACTAGACGTGATTGCCGATATCCTGCTCGCCGCCGCCGCTGAGGCAACAAACCGCGCCGCCGCATAAGCGCCCCATTGGCGGCTCAGCGTGACCATGCCTCCAAGGATAGGCCTGACATCTCCCCCACCGCCCGCCGCTCCTGCTGATAGTGGTCCGCAAGGGCGTGGCGGGTGCTGTCCAGCAACAGCGGCATCGGCGATGTTGCTGCCTCAACCCGGCGCCGCACAAATGTCGCAAATGATCTGGGCAGGCAGTGCTTCAGCCGCTTCTGTAGCGGCCCGGGGTGGTGAATATGGCGGCTGATCCAGGGCCAGGCTGGCAGGCCGACCAGCGTCGAGGAGACATTGACCCGCCGGTTTTGCGGCATCGAACAGGGCGGCAAACCAAGATGCCGACACAGGCGGTGCCAACAGGTCTCTGGCGCCGACTGAAGCGCCTCAAAAGCTAGAAACAGGATTTGATGTTGCTCAAAGACATCCAGGTACCGCGCTATCTGTGCCCCGTAACAGCCATTCACCCGATAGCCATGACCCCAGCTCCAGCCCTGCCGCAGCTGCCACTCCTCGGCCAGAAGCGCGGCTTCAAAACTGGCAAGCGGCTCTATGCCGTCTCGGCGATGCTGCAGGAATTGCGAAAAGGCCCGCGACACCGGATCCCGCAGCAGGATGACTATTCTGGCATCCGGTCGCGTCTCGGCAATACGCCCCGCCGCCTCAGCGTCGATCAGATAGATCGGCGACACATCCCCGGAAAGCCTGCCCTCCATTGGCTCATACAGCCGGTAATACGCCTGGGCAGTTGTGGTGATTTCGGCCACATAATCCGGATCATAAGGCCCCCTGCGCGGCACCGCCGAGCGGCCGGAATAGGCAAAAAATCCCGGTTCCTTCACGGTCGGCAAAAACACGTCTGGATGGCGCCGCAACCAGCTCCACAGGGCCGTTGTTCCCGACCGAGCGGCGCCCACAACGTAAAACGCAGGCGCCATGTCCAGACCAGAGTTCGCCATCACAGCCGCCGCTCCCTTATTGCATCCCCAAAGAATATAGGGGCTGCGCCAAAGGACTGTCTGACGCAAATGGGTAGCGGACCAGCGCCTTGGTCACAGGATCTACCCGTCAGGGTCATCCGCCAGCGTCATAGCGGCGACCGATGACCCTGTGTAGGGTGCGTGCTTGCACGCACCATTCGCAAAGGGCTACTTCAGCTTTGACAGCTTGTCCTGTAGTTCAGCTAGTTGTTTTTTGATATCATCCAGATCTTCGCTACCGCGAGGGGCGGGCTTTTCCTCAGCCTGTGCCATGCCGGACCAACCACCCCCCATCGCCTTCAGAAACGCTTCCTGCTGGGCCTTCATCGCCTCAAACCCCGGGATTTGCGACAGCGGGTTTATCGCCGACAGGTTCTCGGCCATTTTGGACTGGCTGTCGCGCAGCATCTCAAATGAGCTGGTCAGGAATTGCGGCATCACCCCGCCGCCGGGCACCATGTAGCTGCGCACCAGATCGTTCAGCACATCTACCGGCAGCACGTTCTCGCCCCGGCTTTCATGTTCAGCGATGATCTGCAAAAGATACTGTCGCGTCAGGTCATCGCCAGACTTCAAATCAATGATCTGAACCTCACGATTGGCCCGGATAAAACCGGCAATATCTTCCAGCGTGACATAGTCGCTGGTCTCGGTATTATACAGCCGACGGCTTGCATAACGCTTGATTAGCAAGGGTTTATCCTTTTCCGCCATGTCAATTCTCCCGGCAAATGATGCATTGCAGCAAAGCCTATGCGAGCGCAGCACAAAAAGATAGCATTGTGCTGTCCCACGGGCATTTTCTTCCGCTTGCAAAATCCAGCTTCTGATCACCCTGCGCGGCCTCCTGACGGCGCTCGAACGACGGCTGTTCAAAACAGGATCGCCGATGGCACGCCGCCTGCCCCACAAACGCAAAACGGGCAGGTCTTTCGACCTGCCCGTCACCGCGAGAGCACCTAGAGGGAGGAGCCGGTGCCGCGCGCGTGTATCTCTTACTTGGTGGTGGCTTTCTTGGCTGCGGTGGTCACATCGTCAGTGGCCTTTTTAACAGCAGCCGAAGCCTCTTCGCTGATGTCTTTGCCAGCGGCCATCATCAACTCGACGGTGTCCATCTGGACCTTCTTGGCGATCTCGGCAAAGGCAGCCATGTTTTCAGCCGCAACTTCAGCCGAGGCGCTGGCGAAATCGGTGAACGACTTGGCAAAATCAGCCGGATCAGCCTGGCCTGTCGACATGCCACCCAGCTTGGCCAGAGTTTCCTTGGCCCATTTGCTGGACACTTCGGCGGATTTCTCAGCCGCACCCAAAGCAACACTCGACAGTTTTTCGTTCAGCGCGGCGGTGTTCTTAAAGGCATCGCCCATGTTGGAGGTGTCGACCGGAAATGCACCCATCATGTCTTTCATGGCGGCGGTAAAGTCTTGGTTCATAGCCATAGTTCCAAATCCTCAATGTGCCGCCGTCGGGACCATCCCGCCTGCTCAGCATGAGAACTATATACTTTCTGCACCGCAGCATTTCAAGATAAATATTGCTGCAGTGCAGAAAATCTCCGCAAAACGAATAGTTTCAGCGCCTTGCATTGAGCTTTACATAGGTTCCCGGAGCCAGTGCCAGCGGTGGATGATCCGAATCACCCGGTTGCCGCGCCGTGACCTGCTTGCCAGACCGCTTTTTCAGCCAGCTTTGCCAGCGCGGCCACCACGACCCTTCGTTAAAGTCTGCGCCCTTAAACCAATCGTCGGCGCTCAACTTCAGGTCGGCATTGGTGTAGTGACCATATTTCTTCTTGCTCGGCGGGTTGATGATGCCGGCGATATGACCAGACTGCGACACGATAAAGCTCTTGCTGCGCGAGCCCATCTGCTGGACCCCCTGATAGCAGGCTTTCCAGGCCGCGATGTGGTCGGTTTCGCAGGTGATGGACATCAGCGGAACATCGACCTCGCTCAGGTGCAACCGATGCCCCATCAGCTCAAACCCGTCACCGGCAAACTCGTTGCGCTGACACAGCCCGCGCAGATACTGCACCGCCATCTTGGCCGGCAGGTTGGCGCCATCGCCATTCCAGTACAGCAGATCAAACGCCGGCGGCGTCTGCCCCATCATATAGCTGCGGATGGCCGGTGCGTAGACCAGATCGTTTGAGCGCAGGAACGAGAAGGTGCGCGCCATGATATAAGACCGCAACAGACCAACCTCACCCACCTCAGCCTCAATCCCGTCAATAAAGTCATCCTGCAGGAACGGGGTGAATTCCCCCTGATCGCCAAAATCCGTCAGCGCGGTAAAGAAGGTCGCCGATTTCACCGAACTGTCGCCGCGTTGTTTCAACAGCGACAGTGTCAGGCCAAGGGTGGTGCCGGCGATGCAATAGCCCACCGCATTGACCTGGCTGACCTTGCAAATCTGTTTGACCACATCAAACGCGGTCAGGAAACCCTCCTCAATATACGCCTCGATGCCCACATCGGCATAGCTTTCATCGGGATTGACCCAGGAGACCACAAACAGCGTATAGCCCTGCTCGACCACCCATTTGATCAGGCTGTTCTGCGCCTTCAGATCCAGAATGTAGAACTTGTTGATCCAGGGCGGGAACAGCACGATCGGGATCTCACAGACCGTTTCAGTAGTCGGGCTGTATTGGATCAACTCCATCATCCGGTTGCGATAGACAACCTCGCCCTCAGAGGTGGCGATATTCACCCCCAGCTCAAAGGCGCTTTCATCGGCCAGCTTCACTATCAGCTCGCCGTTATTTGCCTCCAGATCCGCCACCAGGTTTTCCAGCCCGTCAATCAGCGACTGGCCTTCGGTCTCCACCGCTTTTTCCAGCGCATCCGGGTTGGTGGCGAGAAAATTGGTCGGCGCCATCAGGTCTACGATCTGATCGGCGAAATACCCAAGCCGGGTCTTGTCGATACCCTCCAGATCGTCCACCTCCGCCACCGATTGGCGGATCGCAGCGGCATTGGTCAGGTATTGCTGCTTGATAAAGTGGAAATAGGGATTGCTCTGCCACATTGGGTTGGCAAACCGGCGATCACCGGGGCTTGCCCCAGCGCTCCCGGCGCTCCCAGCGCTCTCCGAGGTCGAAACCTGTTGCGCTTCGGCAAAATTCATCACCGATTTGCCCCAGAATTCAATCTGTTGCTCCAACAGCCGGGCCGGATTTTGCGCCGCCTCTGCCCAATATGCAGTTGCTGCACGTGCAAACAGATCTTGATTCGGACCATCCAAAGCCGCGTTATGTGGCTTTTTACGGGCCATCACTTCGATCAATCGCTGAGAGAGAACCTCAACATAATCCATATTTTTCTTAAGCTTTTCAATGCTATCTGAAGAATACATTGGGCCGGTTTCATCGCTAGTTGTCATTTTAAGGAATTCCCCTTAATTTTCTGCTATGCAGAATAACGTCGCCGTCATGTTACGACAAATCGACGAAAAGTCCGAGTGGATGAATTCAATCATTCCAATACGCGGGCAGGTACACGGGTAAATTTTTAGGGATACAAGCATGCGTTATATGATGACCTACGATATGATGGAAACAGCCCGCAACACCAACCAGTGGCTTGGGGCCACGGCTCGGTCAATGGCCTCATATCCGATGCTTTCTGCGATCCCCAACCCAGCGCTGGACTGGATGGCCGCCTGGGGTGAGGTGACCGAACGCGCCTTTGATCGCATGGTGACAAAGCCCGACTGGGGCATTCACAGCGTCACCTGCGACGACGGCAAGGACCACCTGGTCGAAATCAACACCGTTGTCGAACGCCCGTTTGGCGATCTCCTGCACTTCAAGGTCAGTGGCCGCAAGGAGCAACCGCGCAAGGTGCTGCTGGTGGCGCCGATGTCTGGTCACTACGCCACATTGCTGCGCTCCACGGTGCAGAGTCTGATGGTCAACTGCGAGGTCTATGTCACCGATTGGCACAATGCCCGTGACATCCCGGTGTCGGCAGGAACATTCGATATTGAGGATTACACGCTATATCTGGTTGATTTCATGCGTGAAATGGGCCCTGACACCCATGTGGTCGCGGTCTGTCAGCCGGTGCCTCTGGCGCTGGCCGCAACCGCCTATCTGGCCGAGCAGGACCCCGACGCTCAGCCCAACTCGCTAACCCTGATTGGCGGCCCAGTCGACCCCGACGCCGCCGCAACCGAGGTCACCGATTTTGGCCGCCGCGTCACCATGGGCCAGCTCGAGGAAACCATGATCCAGCGGGTTGGCTTCAAGCACGCTGGCGTCGGTCGTCTGGTCTACCCGGGATTGCTGCAGCTGTCCTCGTTCATCGCGATGAACGGCGAGCGCCACGCCAAGGCGTTCTCAGATCAGATCCAGCGCGCCGCCAAGGGCGAGGCCTCGGATCACGACGCCCACAACCGCTTTTATGACGAATATCTGGCGGTGATGGACATGCCGGCCGAGTTCTACCTGTCCACCGTCGAGCGTATTTTCAAAACCCGTGAGATTGCCCGCAACGCCTTCACCATCAAGGGACACAAGGTCGATTTTGGCAAGATTACCGATGTCGCGGTCAAAACCGTTGAAGGCGCCAATGACGATATCTCGGCCCCCGGCCAATGTATCGCGGCGCTGGCCCTGTGCACCGGGCTGGACGACAGCCGCAAGGCCAGCCATGTGGAACCCGGCGCCGGCCATTACGGCATCTTTGCCGGCCGCAGCTGGCGCAACAATATCCGCCCGCTGGTGATCGACTTCATGGATGCCAACAGCCGCCACGCCAAACCCAGCCCCCAACCCAGCCCAAAGACCAAAGCCAAGCAAAAGCCTGGCACCAAAAACGCGGTGGCCTAGGCGATGGCCAAGGCGACACAGCAAGCCTTTGCCTGCAACTGCGGCACCCTGCGCGGCCACGTCACCGCGCAGGGGATTAAGACAGGCCACCGTCTCGCCTGTTTTTGCGCCGACTGCCGGGCGGCTGAGCTCTACCACCGGCAAGCCGACCCGGCGCCGGGCCCGGTTGATCTGTTTCAACTGTCGCCAGACACCATCGAGATCACTCAGGGCGCCGATCAGCTGCGCTTGATCCGCCTCAGCCCCAAGGGCATTCTGCGCTGGTATGCCGGTTGCTGCGGCACGCCTTTTGCCAATACTCTGGCCAAAGCAACCCTGCCCTTTGCCGGTCTGCGCAGCGATCTGTTTGCCAATAGCGATGCCTTGGGGAAAATCCGCACCCGCAGCTTCATGCCCCAATCCGGCAAACCGCCCAGAACCAAAGGCGCCGCGGCAATGGTGCTCGGCATCTTCAAACGCATGGCCACCAGCCGCCTGTCCGGCCAATGGCGCCACACCCCGTTTTTTGATATCGAAGCGGGTCACCCGGTGGCCAAAGCCAAGATCCTGACCAAGGACGAACGGGCACAGCTCTACTGACGCCCCCCCCCGGCGGCGCTCCGCCTTACGGCAAGGATCCAGACAGCCAATCAACCAACACCCGGTTCACCACATCCGGACGTTCCAGCGTCGGAAAATGCCCCGCGGCAGTGACAATTTCCAACGCCGCATTTGGGATCAGCTCAGCCAGAAACTCATGCCGTTTCACCAGCGTCAGCGGGTCGTATTCCCCACATAAGATCAGCGTCGGCACCTTGCGCTTGCGCAGCGTGCCCTGCTGATCGCGCCGCCGTTGCAACGCCCGCGTCTGCGACACAAACAAGGCCTCGCCCAGTTCCATCCCCATCTGATGCAGCTGATTTAGGATTTCTATCCGCTGCGGCCCCGGTGCCAGATACTCCGGCCGCATGCTTTGGCGCAGCACATCCTGCATCCGTCCGGTCCGCGCCCCGATGATCAAGGGTTCTCGGCTGGCCGCCTGCGCCGGAGTATCCGCCAATGGGCTGGTGCTCATCAGGCACAACCGGCTGACCCTTTCCGGCGCCCGACGCAGGATCTCCATCGCCACGATACCGCCCATCGACAGCCCCGCCAGCGCAAATCTCTGCGGCAACTGGGGCAACAGACGCAGGGCAATATCCTCTATCCGCTCGCCCCCCAGCAGCGGCGCCACCATCACCGGCAGCTGCCCGGACAGAGCCCGGATCTGCGGCGCAAAGACCCGCGCATCACACATCATGCCCGGCAACAGAACCAGAGGATCCTGCGACAATTGCTCTGCCTGCTCCATTTCCCCTACCCTTTGCAAATACTTAATCCCGCC
This sequence comes from Paracoccaceae bacterium, assembly GCA_013214575.1. GTDB lineage: Bacteria > Pseudomonadota > Alphaproteobacteria > Rhodobacterales > Rhodobacteraceae > Parasedimentitalea. The sequence continues at coordinate 36,541 of JABSSD010000119.1, forward strand.
CCCCACCTTGGGTATCTCGCCCGCATCAGGCAAGCGCAATAGCCGATGCCGCAAAAAACACCTCCAAATCAGCGACGATCCCTTTCATCTGACCCAAAATATCCCAGGGGTGAATTGCCGCCCTGGCGGCAAGAGGGGGCAGCGCCCCGCTAGTAGCCGTTCCAGCAAAACGCGCCCTCCGCCGACAGAGCAGAGAACGGATTATGGGCCACCTCCCACAACTGCCCGTCCGGTGCCCGGAAATAGCCGTGATACCCGCCCCAAAACACATCTGTGGCCGCTTTCAGAATTTCGGCCCCAGCCGCCTCAGCAGCCGCCAGCACCTGCGCTACATCCTCCCTGGTCCGGGTGTTATAGCTCAGCGAAACGCCTCCCTTGCCCAGTTCAGACACCGGCAATCCAATCTCGTCGGCCAAGGCCTGCAGCGGATACAGCCCCAGCGTTTGCGAGATCAGATCAAAGGCAATCACCCCATCCGGACTCTCCGCCCGTTTCCAGCCCAGCGCCTCATAAAATGCAGCCGCCTCCTGCATATCCTCGACCCCCAATGTAATCAGGCTAACACGTTGTTCCATCATCCAATCCCCTGTTCCTTCAACCACGTTAAAAACCCCAGAACCGCCGCATCCGTCTGCCCCGGAGACATAATGTCCCCAGCAATAACATGCGCATTCGGGTCATCCCCCGCCCCCAGGCTCACCGTCTGAAGACGGACTGCACTGCCCCAGCGCCCGGCGATCTCAACCGACAGATCCGGCCGCACCACCCGGTCCTGCGGAGACAGCCAGAACAACGTCGGAATACGGATCGACCCCAGATCTAATTTCGCCACGGCATCAACCAGCGCCGCCATCGGCAGCACCGCCACCGACGGATATGAATTGGTCCAATAGGTCGCATGGCCGTCGTTGCGCGCCGGGAACGCTCGTTGCGGCCCCGCCAGCGGCGGCAGCCAGTAGCGGGCAGCAGGCAGCGTCAGCAGCGGCGTCAGCGGATTGTTGATGCCATAATTCGGCGACACAAAGATCATCGCAGCCACCTGACGCGACAGTTCAGCATCCAGCGCCGCCGCCGTCGCCAGGGTGGCGCCGGTTGAAGTGGCAATCACCACCACCCGGTCCCCCACCTGCCGCGCCGCCGCCAACCCCTCAGCCAGATCCATCATCCAGTCCTGCACCGTCGCCTGCGCCATCGCCTCGCCCGATCGGCCATGGCCACGCAGCCGGGTGAACACCAGATTGGCGCCCAGCGCCGCGGCCACCCGATCCGGCACTGGCCGGATTTCCTCGGAGGTTGCCGAAAACCCATGCACATAAAGCACCGCGACCGGCGTGCGCCGCTCCCTGAACCCGTCGCGCCAGATTACCCGTTTTTCGGTGCCGGGGGTGATATCGGTAAAGCGGCTCTCCATGCTTTCAAAATAGACCTGCACCCCCTCGCCAAACCGTCGCGGCTCAAACGAGGCCCGGAAATCCACCACCTCATAAGGTCCAAAACGCCACAGTCCGGCGCCAACCAGCCCCAGCGCCAGCAGCGCCCACCGCAGCCCTTTACCAAACCGTCGCATCAGGCACCGCCCAGCACGTCAACAACAGCATCCTCGATCAACCCCAGACAGGTCGCATCCGAGAACCGGTGATCGCCTCCCTTGACCAGCGTCAGCCGCATGTCATCACAGGTCGCATGATCCAGCAACCGCAGCGCCGTTGCGCTGGACACGGCAGTGTCAGCGGTTCCCTGCAAACAGCGCACCGCAAACGGCAGGCTCAGCGGCGCCCGCAGCACCAAGTGATTGCGACCATCCTCGATCATCCGCTTTGAAATGATATAGGGCTCCATATAATCGCTCGGCAGCTCCACATGGCCGATCTCCTCCAGCGCCCGCTTCTGCGCCGCCGTAAACTTCGCCCAATAGCCATCCTCGGTGAAATCCGGAGCCGCCGCCACCGTCACCATGCCAGCAATGCGCTCCGGCAATGCCCGGGCCAGCAGCAGTGCCTGCCAGCCGCCCATCGACGATCCCACCGCCACAATGGGCCCCGCGGTCAGCGCCGAGACAGCCGCCACAGTATCCTGATGCCAATCGCCAATGCAGCCCGCCTCAAATCGGCCCGAGCTTTGCCCATGACCCGAATAATCAAACCGCAAAAACGCCCGCCCCTGCGCCTTGGCCCAGGCCTCCAGAAACACCGCCTTGGTGCCCTGCATGTCGGATTTCAAGCCGCCCAGAAACACCAGCCAGGGGCCGCGCCCCTCACTGCGGTGATAGGCAATGCGGCGCCCCTGCGGGCTGTCAAAAAACTCTATGGCGGACATATCTGATCTCCCTGCTTACCCCCAGATGTGGCACGCGCCGCCCAGGCCCGCAATTGATGATCGCACATCGGAGGCGGCATCCGCTGTTTGCATGGGGTGCCAACTGGTCCATAAGGCCACAACAGTCTGAGGTGCCCCTTGTCCAAGATTTTGAGAATTTCCCTGACTGCAGCCCTGCTGCTCGGCCTGGCATGTCTGACAGTCTGGGCCACTTTGGCGCTATGGTACCGGCTGCCGTTTGGCCTGCCCCTCCGTCTGGTGATGTCGGGCGGCTTTGCCCTGCTGGGGCTGGCCGTGAGTGCCGCCCTGTTCACCCCCCGCAGATTACGCGCCCTGGCCACCTTCTGCCTGGCGCTGGCCAGCGTCACCTTCTGGTGGTCCACCCTCACCCCGCCAGCCGATGCCAACTGGGCCCCCGATGTCGCCCGTCAGGTCACCGGTCAAATCAACGGCGATACCCTCACCCTGACAGATCTGCGCAATTTCGACTGGAGCACCGCCACCCAAGCCACCGATCACTGGCAGACCCGCTCTTACGATCTGTCCCAGCTGCAAGGCGTCGATCTGTTCATGTCCTACTGGGCCGGCCCCGATATTGCCCATATGATCGTCAGTTTCACCTTTGCCAATGCCGCGCCCATCGCCTGGTCGGTCGAGGTCCGCCGCCAGGTCGGCGGCGGCTTCTCTCCCCTCGCTGATCTGTTCAAAAGCAACCCCTTGGTGATCATCGCCGCAGATGAGCGCGACGTGATCGGCGCCCGCAGCAATATCCGCGGCGAAGACGTGCAGCTCTATCGCATCAACACCACCCCAGCCAAAGCCCGCGCCCTGCTGCTGCACTACGTCGAGGCCGCCAATGCGCTGGCCACCCGGCCACAATGGTACAACTCTCTGACCACAAACTGTACCACCGTGGTGATGTCGATGATCCGCACCCTGATCGGTGAGGTGCCGCTGGACTGGCGGCTGCTGGCCAATGGCCACCTGCCCGATTATGCCTATGACCGGGGGGTGCTGGCCAGCCAGTTGCCGCTGGCCGAGCTGCGCGCCCAGAGCCATATCGCAGGTCGCGCCACAGATTTCGGGCTCAATCCCGGCTTCTCCGCCGCCATCCGCAGTGGCGTGCCCTCGCCGCTGAACTGACCCGCGATCCCTTTCATCTGGCTGAAAATATCCCGGGGAGCGCGAGGGGTCGGCCCCTCGCTCCTTCGCTCGCTTGACAGCCCCGCTGCCGCCTGCCAAACGGGAAAAACACATCATACCCGCAACCGGGCGTTCAGTGGGCGCCAAACCGACGAGGAGTGCCAATAGATGGCCGCCGAATCCCAGAAAATCTCCCTTACCTTTCCCGATGGCAATGCCCGCAGCTACGACGCAGGTGTCACCGCCGCCCAGGTCGCCGCAGACATTTCGTCGTCGCTGGCCAAAAAGGCCATCTCAGCCACCTACAATGATCAGCACTGGGACCTGCAGTGGCCGATCCCCGCCGACGGCGCCATCGCCCTGCACACCCTAAAGGACGAGGCCCAGGCCAACGAGCTGATCCGCCACGATCTGGCCCATATCATGGCCCGCGCCGTACAGGCGCTGTGGCCCGACACCAAGGTCACCATCGGCCCGGTGATCGACAATGGCTGGTACTATGATTTTGACCGCGCCGAGCCCTTCACCCCCGAAGACCTGGGCGTCATCGAAAAAGAGATGAAGAAAATCATCAACAAGCGCGAGCCTGTCACCACCGAGGTCTGGGACCGTCAGCGCGCCATTGATTTCTACACCAGTAATGATGAACCCTATAAGGTCGAGCTGATCGACGGTATTCCCGGCGACGAACCGCTGCGCATGTATTGGCATGGTGACTGGCAGGACATGTGCCGTGGCCCGCATCTGGCCCATACCGGCCAGGTGCCCGGTGACAGTTTCAAACTGATGTCGATCGCCGGCGCCTACTGGCGCGGTGACAGTGACCGCACCATGTTGCAGCGGATCTACGGCGTTGCCTTCACCGGCAAGGAAAAGCTCAAGGCGCATCTGCACATGCTGGAGGAGGCCGCCAAGCGCGACCACCGCAAGCTGGGCCGCGAGATGAACTTGTTCCACATGCAGGAAGAAGCCCCGGGCCAGATCTTCTGGCACCCCAACGGCTGGACCATCTACACCGAGCTGCAGGACTATATGCGCCGCAAACAGCGCGCCGATGGCTATGTCGAGGTCAACACCCCGCAGGTGGTCGACCGCAAACTGTGGGAGGCCTCGGGCCACTGGGACAAATACCAGGACCACATGTTCATCGTCGAAGTCGACGAAGAGCACGCCCGCGAGAAATCCATCAACGCGCTGAAGCCGATGAACTGCCCCTGCCACGTGCAGATCTACAATCAGGGCCTGAAATCCTACCGTGACCTGCCGCTGCGCATGGCTGAATTTGGCTCCTGCAACCGCTATGAACCCTCGGGCGCGCTGCACGGTATCATGCGGGTGCGCGGCTTCACCCAGGATGACGCGCATATTTTCTGCACCGAGGATCAGATCGAGTCGGAATGCGCCAAGTTCATCGACTTCCTGTCCTCGGTCTACAAGGACCTCGGCTTTGAGAAGTTTGAGATCATGTTTGCCACCCGCCCGGACAAGCGCGTCGGGTCTGAGGAAAGCTGGGATCACGTCGAGGCGGCGCTGGAGAACGCCATCAAGGCCACCGGCCACGCCTATACGCTGGACGAAGGCGAAGGCGCCTTCTACGGCCCCAAGCTGGACTTCAAACTGACCGACGCCATTGGCCGCGTCTGGCAATGCGGCACCTTCCAGGTTGATCCCAACCTGCCGGAGCGTCTGAACGCCAACTACATCGGCGAGGACGGCGCCAAGCACCGCCCCTATATGCTGCACCGCGCCTGCCTCGGTTCGTTTGAGCGTTTCATCGGCATCCTGATCGAAAGCCACGCCGGCAAGCTGCCGTTCTGGCTGGCGCCCCGTCAGGTGGTTGTCGCTTCAATCACCTCAGACTCTGATGCCTATGTGATGGAAGTTGTCGCCGCGCTGCAAAAAGTCGGGGTGCGGGCCGAGGCCGACATCCGCAACGAGAAGATCAACTACAAGGTTCGCGAACACTCGGTTGGCAAAGTGCCGGTCATTCTGGCGATTGGCGCCCGCGAGGTCGAAGAGCGCAGCGTGTCGATCCGCCGTCTGGGCCAGAAGCAAAGCACCGTCGATAGTCTGGAAAATGTTACAAAGCTTCTGGCGCTGGAAGCTACCGCCCCCGATCTGCTGTAACATTTGTCACCAATAGACCTGTTTCCGGCCCCCTTAGTGGGGCCGGACCGCGTTATTGAAACCACAACATACTAAAAATACACAATTTTTCACCACAGCCTCTGTCACATAATCTGACGGGCACGTGACACACAGGCTCGTGTATTCAATCTGCGCTAACGGTCCGCTAGGGTTTGTCTGTCACCACACAGCATGCTTTATAACAAGAGGACTTCCCCGATGTCGAACACTGCAAAAACTCTGGTTATCGCCAGCGCCGTCGCTGCTGCACTGGCCGCTGCCGCCACCACTCCCGTTGCGGCCCAGTCCAAAGAGAAATGTTATGGCGTGTCGCTGGCAGGGCAGAACGACTGCGCTGCCGGCCCTGGCACCACCTGTGCCGGCACCTCGGTCACCAATTATCAGGGCAATGCCTGGACCCTGGTCGACGCCGGATCCTGCGTCGGCATGGAGTTGCCGCAAATGGCAGATGGCACCGCCCGCATAGGCTCCCTTGAGGCGCTAGAGCGCGACCTTCCGGCCTGAGCTAACACCACGGTGCGGCTGGATCATTCTGGCCGCCCCGCTCGACCTCGCCAGTCCTCGCCAGCCCCAGACCACCCTGCCCCGACCAGACGAGGGAAGCGTACCATGCACAACAGCAATGATCCCCCCAGCCGACTGCCGATTGCCGCCGGGGTTGGCTATAAACCGCAGCATTTCACCCAGATCATCGACACTCCCGGCCGCGTGGGCTGGCTGGAGATCCACGCCGAGAACTACATGGGGGATGGCGGTCGCCCGCTGGCCCAGCTACGCCGCCTGTCCGAGCAATTCGCCATATCGGTTCACGGTGTCGGCCTCAGCATCGGTGGCGAGGCGCCGCTGGACCCGGCCCATCTGGCCCGGCTGAAACATCTGGTCAACTGGCTCAACCCAGCCAGTTTTTCCGAGCATCTGGCCTGGTCCACCCACGACAGTCATTTCTACAACGACCTGCTGCCGCTGCCCTATACCGACGCCAGCCTGAGCCGGATCTGCAACCATATAGACCAGCTGCAGACCGTGATCGGGCGGCAAATGCTGCTGGAAAACCCCTCCAGCTATCTCGCCTTTGACGACAGCACCTGGGCCGAACCCGCCTTCATGGCCGAGATCGCGCGGCGCACTGGCTGTGGCTTGCTGCTGGACGTTAACAACGTCTTTGTCTCGGCCAGCAACCTCGACGTCTCGCCGCAGGGCTACATCGACGCCTTTGCCCTCGCCAAGGTTGGAGAAATCCACCTGGGCGGTCATGACACCGACCGCGACGACAACGGCAAACCGCTGCTGATCGACAGCCACGGGCGCGAGGTGGCTGATCCGGTCTGGGCGCTGCTGGACTACACACTGCAGCGCTCTGGGCCGCGGCCTGTTCTGGTCGAATGGGACAATGATATCCCCGACTGGCCGCTGCTCGCCGCCGAGGCCAGCCGTGCCGCCACGGCTCTGGAAAGGGCATCGGCATGAGCCTCGACCAAAGCCAATTCACCCAGGCACTGATGGACCCCAGCCTGCCGCTGCCCGATGGGCTCTCGGATGGCCAATCGCGCCCCGCCGGACGCCGGTTCAATGTCTATCGCAACAATGTCGCGGTCTCTCTGACCGAGGCCATGCACGCCGCCTTTCCAGTCATTGCCAGGCTGCTGGGCCAAGAAAACATGGATGGTCTGTCGGGTCTGTACCTGCGCGCCCATCCACCATCCTCACCGCTGATGATGTTCTACGGCGACCAGTTCCCCGCCTTTCTGGCCGGAATGGAACAGCTCAACCATCTCGGCTATTTGGCCGATGTAGCGCGCCTGGAACTGGCCCTGCGCCGCGCCTATCACGCGGCGGATGCCACGCCGATCAAGGCTGACGCCCTGGCCAGGATCCTGCCCGAGGATCTGATGCAAACCAAACTGACTCTGGCGCCTTCGGTACAGGTGATCGCCTCACCCTGGCCAATTTTTGACATCTGGCGCTTCAACACCACCGAAGGCGCTGCCAAACCCAAAACCCTGGCTCAGGATGTGCTGATCACCCGACCCGAGTTCGACCCGACCCCCCATCCGCTGCCTGCTGGCGGCGCCTGCTGGATCTCGACCCTGATGCAGGGCGCAACCATTGGCGAGGCGCATGAGGCGGCGCTGAACACAACAGCCGAGTTCGACCTCGGGACACCCCTCGCCCTGCTGTTGCAAGACGGCGCAATCATCAATTTGGACAGTAACGGATAACGCCATGCACGCGCTGATCTCCATTCACAACGCAATTTTCACCCTGATCGAGCGGGCCGGAAGCTGGCTGCTGCCGCTGGCCGCCCGCTTTGTCTTTGCCGCCACCTTGCTGATGTATTACTGGAACTCCGGCCTGACCAAACTGGGCGACGGGATTTTTGGCCTCGTCAGCCCCTCGATCGGCGCCTATTCCCAGATCTTTCCAAAACAGCTGGAGGCGGTGGGTTATGACACCTCGCAAATGGGCGCTTTTCAATGGCTGGTGGTTGTGGCTGGCACCTGGGCCGAATTCATCCTGCCGCTGCTGCTGGTGATTGGTCTGGCCACCAGACTGGCCTCGCTTGGCATGATTGGCTTTGTGGGGATGCAGTCGCTGACCGATGTCTATGGCCACGGGGTCAGCGATCTCAAAACCCTGGGCGCCTGGTTTGATCGGTTTCCCGATGGTGTCATTCTGGACCAGCGATTGCTCTGGGTGTTTATCCTGTCGGTTCTGGTGATCAAAGGCGCCGGAGCGATCTCGGTTGATGCGCTGCTACGACGCCGTGTGGGGCGGCTGGCACTGGCCTAATTGTTTGACACCCAAGGCTGCTTGCCCGACGGACCAGCCGGGCCAGACAGGCATCCATCCGCAGCTAGAAATGCGCCTTGGGCTCGTCGGGTTTACCAGCTGCAATCGCCAGCACCCCAGCCAAACCGGCAAAGCAGATCGGGAACAGGGTAAAGACATTGAAGCCAAACCCCAGATACATCGCCGCAGCCGACGCCAGCAACAAGATGCCGCCCCACAGCGCCCGCGCCCGCGCCATGGCGCCGCCGGCAATGGCCAGCATCGGTGACACTACCGCAAAGATCCTCAGTTGGGTGACATGGTCCACCTGTTCAGCCAGACCCTCAATCTCGCCAAACTGCTCAACCGCTGTCGAGTAGCCGTAGCCGGCAAAACCAACCAGCATTCCAATCAAGCCGGCAATAATTCCCAGAACCAGTGCTGCGTTGCGCATGTGACATCTCCGTAATTGGTCTGCCCCCGGATAGGGCCTGAGTCAGCAAACGCCAAGGGCTGACTGTGTCTCTTTGCTCCAGCCCAAATACAGCGCACCGTCGCAGTCGATCAACGGACGCTTCATCAGCGCCGGATACATCTGCAACAGCTCAATCTGCGGCTTGGCGCGGTCCTCCGCAGTCAATCCGCGCCAGGTGGTTGATCGTATATTCAACAAACTGTCGCCAAATTGCCCCAGTGCGCGGTGCAGTAGCGCCACCGGGACACCGTCCCTACGAACATCCACAAAAGAGATTTCTGGCAATTCCTTCATTGCCTTACGACATGTATCACAGTTTTTCAGGCCAAATAATTTCAACAGGTTTCTCCATCCCAAATGAAATTTACCGCAATTTGTGGTAAGGTTTATTTGTTTTACTTGATTTTTCTTCTAGCCATGTAAAGCTGTCCAAGGTTCACAAGCCACCCTAAACATTGCTTTCTTAAGCTGAAATGCAAGTCACACAAGGGCGTATTTGGGGGCCGCAACCACTTTGAAATTACTCAAAGTGACGTGCAAGGTAGAAGGAGACACGGGGCATGCCAAGCGGAACCGTGAAGTGGTTTAACACAACGAAGGGCTTTGGGTTCATTGAGCCCGATGAGGGCGGCAAAGATGTGTTTGTGCACATCTCAGCGGTAGAGCGGTCAGGAATGACCGGGCTCGCAGACAACCAGAAAATTGATTACGAACTTCTGGAAGGTCGCGACGGCCGCCAAATGGCCGGCGAACTCAAATCCCTATAATTTGAAACTCACTGCGCCCTGATTTAGGTCCGGGCGCAGTGCAACGCCCTCCCCCGCCCGAATAGTGGTTGTGGTGAAAACTAGAATTTTCGCGGCAGACTATGGCACGGGGTTCACGTCTGAAGACGTCACGATATTCAGAGGCACAGAATGTCTCAATTTTGTAGGACGCAGAGACTGCTGTTTGAATCGCCCCGAGTTTGCTGGAGACCATCACCCTAAGTAAGGATGAGGGGTCTGATAAAAAGCAAATCGCCACTTGCCGGAAGGTCGGACAACCGCGCGACGGATGCTATTTGAACATCAGGGTTCTTATGAAACGCAAACGGCTGCGATCGCAGCTATTACCCGCAAGATTGGCTGCATTCCACTGACTTTTCCCGGTTGGTCCTTCAGGCCGAATAGCACAGCGGCATGCGCGATGGGGTGAGCAGCGAAGAGCTTGCCGGGCAACGGGACGTGCAGGTCCTTGATCTCGCCCTCCTTATTCTCAGCCGTCTTGACCTTATCCGAGAACACGCCTGGCATGCCATCAAACGCCTGCCGTTTCCATGTGCTCACCTGGGTTGGGTGAAGCTGGCGTTTGGCTGCAATCTCCTGACCTGTCTTGTCGCCACGCAGCGCCTCAAGTGCCACAGCAACTTTAAATTTATACGGAAAATCCCATCGCTTCGTCAGTCTCGTATCCACTTGTTGCTGCTGGCTACATCTTATTGCTCCGTACAAATTTGTGGGACCGCTTCAACGCGAATGGCTGGGGCAGAATAATTTCGAAACGATAGAGCAGGCATAAGAGCAGGCATAAGAGCAGGCTACAGACTGGCTACGGGCATACAACCAATCCCTCTCGGGACATTGCTTCGCAATGCCCTGCCGGGCAGTGGACCGACCCAACATGGGTATCGGCGGGATCACCCCTGCTATGAAACTGAATCAGCCCCAAATGGCTGCGTAGTTCCAGGTCCATACGCCTCCATAAATGAGCGGATTACCCATGATCTACGCCGTGAACTCGACCGTGAGGTCAGTAGCGACACAAAGCACCTCGGACGGCGTGTTGACCTCGGGGGTGCAATTGGTGGATTTGGAAAGCGCGTGAAGCCTGCGACAGGTCGGCTCAAAGATATGACCGTGTCCATCAAGCTTTTCAAAAACCAAAATGCACCAATTGAAAAGCAACCGGACCCTCTAAGATCGAAGACTTTGGTCAGGAGCTGGAAGATTAGTCCTCTAACGTCCCGGAACACAGGAAACGTCACCTTTTCCAAAATTCTCCCGCCGGAGGCATCCCACCCAAGGCCCGCGCCTGACCGTGAAGAGGTGCAAAGCATCTTCCCCGGAGCCAAGACAGGCGCGGGCCGGGCTGCCCGCGACCCAGCCGGGGAAACTGCACCACATCCCCCCCCCTTTCATTTCCTGCAAAAACACCCCAATCATGCAGCACCTGCCCCATTGGAGCCTGCCCCAAATGATCCTCCGCCTCGCCACCCTGTCGCTGCTGATCCTCTACCCCGTGGCCTGGTTCGCGCCGCTGATGCGGGCCGGGCTGCTCCCCATCTTCGGCCTCAGCGAAATCTCGGTGGTCACCGGCCTGCAAAGCCTCTGGCGCAGCGATGTGATCCTCGCCCTGATCGTCACCAGTCTCGCCCTGTTCGCCCCCTACCTGAAAACCATCGGGCTGGCGCTGGTACAATGGGGCCTGCTGGATGCCCGCAGCCTGCCGGTGCTGCATATCCTCGGCAAGCTGGCGATGGCCGATGTCTTCCTGATCGCCCTCTACATCACCCTGGCCAAAGGCATTGGCTATGTCACCATCGAGGTCGCCTGGGGGCTCTACATGTTCACCGGTTGCATCCTCGCCTCCATTATCCTCGGCCTGATCACCGAGAGAACCCGCCGGTTCCGCCCCGGGGAATGAAGGGCCCGTTTTGCCTGAGCAGACGACCCGGGGCTGCCGCCCTTCGGATCTGAAACCCTGCCCCCACAGTCAACCACCGCGCAGCGGCGCCACGCCCAAGCCGACCAAGGCGCGGGAGACCACCGCTTGCGACTTGAACAAACCCTGAACATGGGGCACAAAGCCCGGATGGCCAAATCAAAAACCTTTTCCTGCTCCGCCTGCAATGCCAGTTTCTCCAAATGGGCGGGTCGCTGCGAAGGCTGTGGCGAATGGAACTCGCTGTCGCAAACCGCAGCCCTGTCGGCAGGGCCCGGCAAAAAGTCACTGGGCAACAGCCGCGGCAGCACAATTGTGCTCAGCGATCTGGCGACAAATGAAACACCGCCCCCCCGCACCCTCTGCGGAGTGGCCGAGCTCGACCGGGTGCTGGGGGGCGGGCTGGTCTCCGGCTCGGCCATTTTGGTTGGCGGCGACCCCGGTATTGGCAAATCCACCCTGCTGTTGCAGGCCGCCGCGCAATTCGCCCGGACCGGGGTCAAGACCATCTACATCAGCGGCGAAGAATCCACCGCCCAGATCCGCATGCGCGCCCGGAGGCTGGACCTGTCTCAGGCCCCGGTACAACTGGCGGCGGAAACCAACCTGCGCGATATCCTCACCACGCTTGAGGCCGAAAAGCCGCAACTGGTGATCATCGATTCGATCCAGACCATGTGGGTCGATAACATTGACAGCGCCCCGGGTTCGGTCAGCCAGGTGCGCGCCGCCGCACATGAATTGACCAACTTTGCCAAACGCAACAATATCTCCATCATCATGGTGGGTCATGTCACCAAAGACGGCCAGATCGCCGGGCCGCGCATTATCGAACACATGGTCGACACCGTTCTCTATTTCGAGGGCGAACGCGGCCACCATTTCCGCATCCTGCGCGCCGTCAAGAACCGCTTTGGCCCAGCGGACGAGATCGGCGTGTTTGAAATGACTGGCCGGGGCCTGGCCGAGGTCACCAATCCCTCGGCGCTGTTCCTGTCCGAACGCGGCGAAGCCAGCCCCGGATCGGTGGTTTTTGCCGGCATCGAGGGCAGCCGCCCGGTGCTGGTGGAAATGCAGGCACTGGTCGCCCCCTCCCCCCATTCGCAAGCCCGGCGCACGGTGGTTGGCTGGGATGGTGGCCGGTTGGCAATGATTCTCGCGGTGCTCGAATCCCGCTGCGGCATTCCCTTTGCCGGGCTGGATGTCTATCTCAACGTGGCAGGCGGCATGAAAATCTCTGAGCCCGCCGCCGATCTGGCCGTGGCTGCAGCACTGCTCAGCGCCCGCGAAGACACCGCATTACCCGCAGATACCGTCATTTTCGGAGAAATCTCCCTATCTGGAGCCCTCAGACCGGCGCCGCAGACCGAAAACCGGTTGAAAGAGGCGCAAAAACTTGGTTTTACCGCCGCAATAGCTCCAAGCGGCGGCAAATCGGTCTCGATAAAAGGGATCGGTTTACGCCGAGTAACCGATTTAACAGGATTTGTTGGCGATTTCTTTGGGGCCGGCTAAGGTCGCATAAAATACCAATCGCGAATTTAACGGGCGAGGGACATGGAAGGTTTTACAATAATTGACGGGGTTGTAGCCCTGATCATCGTAGTGTCGGCATTGCTGGCTTATGCGCGCGGCTTTGCCCGCGAAGCCATGGCCATCGCCGGTTGGGTTGCCGCCGCTGTGCTGGCCTTTGTCTTTGCGCCGCAGGCGGAACCGCTGATGGCCGAGATCCCGGTGCTTGGCGACTTTATCTCCGACAGTTGCGAGTTGTCGATCATCACCGCCTTTGCCGCCGTGTTTGCACTGGCGCTGATCGTGGTCTCGTTTTTCACCCCGTTGTTCTCCTCGCTGGTGCAGCGCTCGGCGATCGGTGGGCTGGATCAGGGTGCAGGCTTTTTCTTTGGCGTGCTGCGCGGCATTCTTTTGGTGGCAATCGGCTTCTTTCTCTACGATGTGGTGATGACCGGCCAGGCGTTTACAATGGTTGACGAAAGCCGCTCGGCCGTGGTGTTCGAGAGCATGATCGGCAAGATCGAAGCGCGCGACCCCGAGCAGGCTCTGGGTTGGGTCACCCAGCAATACGAGGCGCTGATCGGCAATTGCCGGAAGTAGGTCTTCGAAAGTGACAGCAACAGGGCGCCCAGTGGGCGCCCTTTTTTGTGCGGACACCTTATTTTTACCGCATTTTCGTGCCGCAACCGGCCAAAAGTTAACATCAAGACATGGCGTTAACCTTTTATTAATGAAGAAGAATCAATTGATTCCGAAAATTTCGGCGGCACGGTCCACATCGGCCAAAGGTTAACAAAATCCTCCCCAGAGGATCAAATCGTTAACAATCCGCGGCAAAAAAGCCCTTTTATCCCTGAAAAAGAAACCAAAACAGCAATCGGCCCCATCCGCGCCTCATTTAGGGCCAATTTCACTGGCCATGTAGCCACAGACAGAACGTCAGGCACTGCGACCAGAAGGAACGACATCATGCTGCTGGATCACCTCAACTCTTTCACGGACTTCCAGTCGCTGAACCTGCTGATGACGACCCCGGTGGCCAAGCCTGCGTCCCGCCCTGCCCGCCGCTCACGTCCTCAGGCCGGAGGTTTCCTGCCCGACACGCTGGTTGAAAGTGATCGCGGCTTTATTCAGGTGCGAGACGTAAAGGTCGGCGACAAGATCTATACACTTGATGGCGGCTGCCAGGACGTGAAATCAATCCGCCACAGCGTTCCACGTCTGACCACCCTTGTGCATGTCCCTGCCGGGGCACTTGGCAACGATGTTGACCTGATGCTGCCCTCTGATCAGATGGTCGCGCTGGAACTGGACACCGCCGAGCGCCTGTTTGATGTCTCGCTGGTGATGACCCGTCTGATTTCGCTGGTTGGCTACAAGGGGATCAGCCCGGCGATGCCCGAGCGTATGGCCCGCATCCATCTCAAATTTAAGGAAGAAGAACTGATCTGGGCCGAAAGCGGCATGTTGTTGCAGGTCGCCGGCGATAGTCTCGACTCGGCGTTTCGCAAACTGTCGCTGACTGAAACCCGACAGATCCTCGCCAGCGAAGATGGTCGCGCATTGGCGCTGACCGGCATGACCCCAGTGGTCACCGCCAAACCCAGCCATCTTGACGACATTCTGGCGCCGCTGGCCGCCTGAAGACCGCTTGCTCCCTGACTGTCAGGCCCGCCCTGTGCGGGCCTTCTTTTTTGGATCTCTGCCGCCCTGCATCGCGTCGCAAAATCTGACGTCCATTTAATGTGATCCTTTGGTGACAACTGCGGCCTAACGCTCTATGTCGAGGCCAACGTCCCAAACGGATTCGAAGCCACCCGCCTTGCCGATACCGAAGATGACAGCTGTTCCCACCCTTGAGAAAGATCCGTTGCGCATTAATTGCGCTGCCTTTTTCACGCGCCCGGGCACCACAGGTGTTGGGCACGCCCGGCCAGGAGCAGGGCAACGGGACTTCGAAGGGACCATTATGGCCAGGGCCATAAGTCTAGACACGGCTGGGCCTGCCCAGCTGATGCAAAACTCAATGTGAAAGTGGAGCCGCTGAATGTGTGGGATTTTGGGGATCGCAAACCAGACTGAAGATGTCTTTGCAGAGATCTATGACGGTTTGCTAATGCTACAGCATCGGGGCCAGGACGCATCTGGCATAGTCACCTATACCGGTGACAACTTCCGGGAACACAAGGCCAATGGCCTGGTCAAGGATGTGTTCAACGCGCAGATCGCAAAAACCCTGACCGGTAAAATTGGCATCGGACATGTGCGCTATCCAACTGCAGGATCGCTGAGCGCCGCCGAAGCGCAGCCGTTCTTTGTGAACGCGCCTTATGGCATCTACCTTGTTCACAACGGCAATATCACCAACACCACCGAACAACGCGAAAAAATCACCCGCAAATACAGCCGCCACCTGCGCACCACTTCGGATTCGGAAATCCTGCTGAACGTGCTGGCCGACAAAATCTCGGACAGCATCAAGGTCAACGGCACCAGCGACCCCAAGCGCAACCTGTTTGCCGGCGTCAAAATGACCATGGAACGTGTTCAGGGCGCCTATTCGGTCATCACCCTGATCGCCGGGGTCGGCATGATGGCCTTTCGCGATCCGCATGGCATCCGGCCGCTGTCCATCGCACAGCGCAAAAACGAAAACGGCGGCCATGACTACGCCTTTGCTTCCGAAGATGTGGCCTTCGGCATCAACGGCTTTGAAAAGCTGCGCGATGTAAATCCCGGCGAAGCGGTGCTGGTTGATCTCGATGGCAATATGCACAGTTTTCAGGCGATCGAGGGCAAGCTCTCCCCCTGTATTTTTGAATATGTCTATCTGGCCCGACCCGATTCCATGCTGGACGGGATTTCGGTCTACAAGACCCAGCTTCGGATGGGGCAGACACTCGCCAAGCAAATTCAGGATTCGGGGCTGCAGATCGACAGCATCATCCCGGTGCCGGATTCCGCCCGGCCGGTGGCGCTGGAAGTGGCCAATGCAACCGGCATCCGCTACCGCGAAGGGCTGGTGAAGAACCGCTATGTGGGCCGCACGTTCATCATGCACGGTCAGGCAGAACGGCAGAAATCGGTACGCCGCAAACTGAATGCCATTCCGCTGGAGATGAAGGGTCTGAACATCATGCTGATTGATGATTCGATCGTGCGGGGCAATACCATGAAAAAGATCGTCGAGATGTGCCGCGCGGCCGGCGCAAACAAGGTCTATGTGGCCAGCGCATCGCCGCCGGTGAAATTTCCCAATGTCTATGGCATCGACATGCCCACCAAACAGGAATTGATTGCCAACCGCCGGACCCTCGACGAGATCCGGATTGAACTGGGCGCCGATGCGCTCATTTATCAAAAGCTTGAAGATCTGATCTGGGCGGCAAAAGAGGGCAACACAGACATCGAACAGTTTGATTGCTCTTGTTTTGATGGGAACTATCTGACCGGTAGCGTCAGCGAAGACTATCTCGCCTCGCTCGAGAGCAGTCGTCGGGTCAGTGACAAGATCAAGGATATGCCGACAGCCGGCGATTCCTGGAATGGGTCGAAACTTGCAGCCTTGGGCTGAAGTCATTCATCGAGAAACCCATAAGGCGGCAGGCCATTTCCTGCCGCTGAAAAGCCGCGGTAAAGCGACTGTTTGAAATCCTGCCCTGAGCAGAGTATGAGCTCGAATCAACCTGATTTGGAGGCGCTGACCAATAGGTCGGCGCTTTTTCCTTTACCCGCAGAAAGGCCCGCCTCTTGGACGCGCATCTAGCCCGTATGTTGACCTCGTCACGCCAGTGTCGCTGCTGCGGTGCGACCTTTGCGCAGCTTCTCAGCCTGGCCTGCGATCGCCCGGATCTGTGCCCCGAGGATACGCCGCAACAGGATAATTCAGCAATCTCCGCCGAAAAGGGCGATATTCTCACCGATGATTTCTGTCGTATCGGCGACTTGCATTTTCTACGCTGCGTCTTGGCGATACCGTTGATTGGTGGCGACGACGAGGAATTTGTTCTGGGCACCTGGGCCAGCGTCAGCGCCGAGGATTTTATTGATTACCTGGATATGTTTGACATGCCAGAGACCGAAGGTCTGGGCAAACGCCCGGCCTGGCTCTCCAACGCCATTCCCCCCGGTCTGGGCGAACCGGTGGCAGGCATGTTGAACATGCGGTCCCCGGGGCAGTATCCCGAGCTAAAAATCTCCGAAACCAATCACCCGCTCTACCCGTTGCAGAAAAACGGTGCCGATCTCGAAGAACTGTTCGACCTGCTTTACAGCTACGGTCATGATCTGGCCTCACTGGTCTATGATTCCTGATCGCAGCCAAAGCTGACATTCAAGGGGGGTCGGACCACCTGCCCCTTATTTGCATGGGTTTGCGCTGGGATTTGCCGATTCCCGCCCTGCTCCGCGACATTCCGCGCACCGCAATTTTCCTCACCCTGTTCCCCCTGACCTTCGGCTGCTAAGCGCCAAGGGCGATAGACACATCTGGCCGCAGACCCCTGGCCTTGAGGGTATCAAAATGACCAATGCCACCGTGGCTCAGCTGGCCACTCAGAACAAAGCGCTCGACCAGAGATCTCTGGCTTTGATGGGGATTTTTGGACCCGCCGAAAACCTGACTGCCCTGATCCGCCTGCCCGGCGGCCGCATCCGCCGGGTCAACCGCGGAGCCCGCCTGCCAGCAGGACGCGTCGTCGGGATCGACACAAAGGGTGTTTTGCTTGAGAAAAACGGTGCCACGCACCGTATTGCCATGCCCGGCGGGTAATCCGTCGCAGCATGCCCCCTTGACCCGCTGCGACGCTCGGACCAAAAGACTGCCATGACACAGAAACTTGCTCTTATCACCGGCGCCTCGCGCGGTCTGGGTGCTGCTCTGGCCGAAGCGCTGGCGCCGACCCATCACATCCTCGCGGTGGCCCGCACCACTGGCGGCCTGGAAGACTTGGATGATCGCATCCAGGCGGCGGGCGGCAGCGCCACCCTGGCGCCGATGGATATCACCGACGCAGGCGCCATGGCGACCTTGTGTCGTGGCATTCATGACCGCTGGGGTCAGCTGGACCTCTGGCTGCATTGTGCCATTCACCCGGTGCCCCTAAGCCCGGCGAATTTTGTCGCGGGCAAGGATTGGGACAAATCGCTTGCCGTCAACGCCAGTGCCACAGCGCTGCTGATTTCCTATGTGACACCGCTGCTGGGGCAGACTGGCCAGGCCGTCTTCTTTGACGACCCCCGCGCCGGGCAAAAGTTCTTTGGCACCTATGGCGCCACCAAAGCGGCGCAAATCGCATTGGCGCGCTGCTGGCAGGCCGAGACCAAAAAGACCGGTCCCAAAGTCTCCATCCTGACGCCGCAGCCGATGCCAACCGCCCTGCGCTCGCGCTTTTTCCCAGGCGAGGATCGCAGCACGCTGGCCACCCCCGCCGCGGAAGCCAAACGGCTGCTGGCAGAGCTGCAACTGTCCTGATCCGGGCAACGCCAGTCCACAACCAAGGCCAATGCGCACCGGACCACCGGTGCGTGCAAGCACACACCCTACACCGGCAGGATCGCGATATCCAAGGTCACCCTGGCCGCGGTTCAGCAACGGCCAAACTCCATGCGATGTCAGCGCAGCGGGCAATTCTGTGACACCTTCGCCTACAGTGGTCGTTGGATGGCGTTCAACGACGGCGGGGACTTGCCCCGTTTGCTGCCACCGCCTATGCAGATAGAAACCACCACCAAAGGGCGAGACATGCGTATTCTCATCACCAATGACGACGGCATCAGCGCTCCGGGGCTGGTGGTACTGGACAGCATTGCAAAGGCCCTAGCTGGCCCGCAGGGCGAAGTCTGGACCGTGGCTCCGGCTTTTGAACAGTCCGGCGTTGGCCATTGTATCAGCTACACCCACCCAACCATGATGACCAAACTGGCGGACCGCCGCTTTGCTGCCGAAGGATCTCCGGCGGATTGTGTGCTGGCCGGCCTGCATGTGGTGATGAAGGATTCGCCCCCTGATCTGGTCTTGTCCGGCGTCAACCGGGGCAACAACTCGGCGGAAAACGCCCTGTACTCCGGCACCTTGGGGGCAGCCATGGAGGCCGCCTTGCAGGGGGTCCCGGCGATTGGTCTGTCGCAGTATTTTGGCCCTAGGAACTATGACACCGCCAACCCATTTGAAGCCGCCGCCGTGCATGGTGCGGCGCTGATCTCCCGCATTATCGAAGCTGGTGTGCAGTCAAATCAGGACTACGGTCTGTTCTACAATATCAACTTCCCGCCGGTTTCAGCGGCCGAGGTCAAAGGCACCCGGGTCGCCGCACAGGGGCTCCGTCCCGGCACCTCGTTCACCGCTGAACCACAATTGTCGCCAACCGGGCGGCCCTATCTGTGGATCAAGGGCGGTGACCAGCATATTCCCACCGCGCCGGGCACCGATGCTGCGGTCAATCTGGACGGTTACATCTCGGTCACACCCATGCGTGCCGATCTGACCGCCCATGACGCATTGGAGGCCCTGAAAGTCATCCAATGAGCAGCCCCGATCCAGAAACCAAGATGCAGTTCCTATTTGCCCTGCGCTCCAAAGGGGTGACCGAGGCACGGGTGCTCAATGCGATGGAAGAGGTCGATCGCGGCGCCTTCATTCGCGGGCTGTTTGCCAACCGGGCCTATGAGGACATGCCGCTGCCAATTGCCTGTGGCCAAACCATCTCGCAGCCCTCGGTGGTGGGATTGATGACCCAGGCGCTGCAGATCTCGCCGCGCGATACCGTGCTCGAGGTGGGCACCGGCTCAGGGTATCAGGCCGCGATCCTGTCCAAGCTGGCGCGCCGGGTCTATACCATCGACCGGCACGCCCGGTTGGTGCGCGAGGCGCGGCAGATCTTTGAAAGCCTGCAGCTCAGCAATATCACCTCACTGGTCGGTGATGGCAGCCATGGGTTGCCGGATCAGGCGCCGTTCGACCGTATTCTGGTCACCGCCGCCGCCGAAGACCCGCCGGGGCCGCTGTTGGCGCAGCTCAAGGTTGGCGGCATAATGGTGGTCCCCGTCGGTCAGTCCGATACGGTTCAGACCCTGATCCGGGTTCTCAAGACTGAAAACGGGCTGGACTATGATGAATTACGGCCTGTGCGCTTTGTTCCGCTGCTTGAGGGTCTGGGCAAAGAGACATAGGTACTGCAGATCGAGGCTCAATCGGGGCCTCATCAACCGCCAAACTGGCGAACATATGATTGAATGGGTGCCTACCTCCTGGTCAAAAGGGGGATCGCAGTCCGAGGAGAGCAGAATGCCGGTGACCTCCGCACGAATCCGCAGTTTGGACCACAGTCTGGCCCGCAGGGTAACCCGCAGCACCGCTCTGTTGTCGGTGCTGGGGCTAATCGCAGCCTGTGAGGGACCGCTGGACTACGATCTGCGGGGCCAGATCGGTGCCTTCAGCACCTCCAACGCCGCCCAAAACGCCACCACAGGCCGCCCGCAGGCAGATGATCGCGGTTTGATCACATATCCCAACTATCAGGTGGCCGTCGCCCGGCGCGGCGATACCGTTGCGGATATTGCCACCCGTATCGGATTGCCGGTGGACGAGGTTGCCCGCTTCAATGGCGTGCAAGCCGAAGACCGCCTGCGACCCGGTGAAGTTCTTGCCCTGCCCCGCCGGGCTCCGGATCAGCTGATCGCCGGCAGTGCTGCCAATCCAGGATCGGTCGATATTGAGCAACTGGCAGGATCAGCCATTGAGGGAGCCGCCACCACCTCGCCCAATCCAGGATCGGTGACCACAACCCGGTTGCAGCCTGCCCCGTCCAGGATTGACAAACCCCAGGTGCAGGCTGGCCCCGAACCGGTCCGGCACCGGGTGGCACGCGGCGAAACCGCCTATACGGTGTCCCGATTGTACCAGGTGCCGGTCAAGGCGCTGGCCGAGTGGAACGGCCTGGGCAGTGACTTTGCCATCCGGGAAGGCCAGTATCTGCTGATCCCACTCAAGGACAAGTCGGCGCCTGCCGTGGCCTCTCCTGTGGCCGCCTCGACGGTGACGGTACCAGGACAGGGCACCACCACCCCGACGCCGCCCAGCTCGACCAGACCTTTGCCACTCGAAACCGTGGCCGCCGCCGCCGAGGCGCAGGCACTGCCCGATATCGAGGTGCCGCAACCGAGCCGCAGCAGCCAGGCGGCCATGAGCTATCCGGTGCAGGGCAAGATCATCCGCGCCTATTCCAAGGGCAAAAATGACGGCATCGACATCGCCGCAGCAGCTGGCGCGCCGGTCCAGGCTGCCCGCAGCGGCACCGTCGCCGCCATCACCGCCGATTCTAACAAGGTGCCGATCATTGTCATCCGCCATGATGACAAGCTGCTGACCGTCTACGCCAATGTCGACAACATCGCGATCAGCAAAGGCGACCGGGTCACCCGCGGCCAGACCATTGCAACCCTGCGCAGCGGCGACGACGCCTATGTCCATTTTGAGGTCCGTGACGGATTTGATTCGGTCGATCCGCTGCCCTATTTGCAATAGGGCCTGCTAAAATGGCGCCACAGCGCCATGCCTGCGGCGCGAGTACTTTTGGCAAAAAGAAGCATGGGGCGCTGCGGTGTCAGCGCAGCGTGATCCCCTGGCGTCCCGCCAGATCGACAAAGAACTGCCAGGCCACCCGCCCCGACCGGGCGCCGCGCGTTGCCTGCCATTCAATGGCCTCGGCGCGCAGCTGATCGGCGTCGCGTTTGAGGCCATGGGCCGCACAATAGCCAGCAATCATTTCCAGATATTCATCCTGGGTACAGGGATGGAAGCCCAGCCAGAGACCAAAGCGGTCTGACAGAGAGACCTTCTCCTCCACCGCCTCCGAGGGGCTGATGGCGCTGGAGCGTTCGTTTTCGATCATCTCACGCGGCATCAGGTGGCGCCGGTTTGAGGTGGCATAGAACACCACGTTTTCAGGGCAGCCTTCGATGCCGCCGTCCAGCACCGCCTTGAGGCTTTTGTAGTGCTGATCATCGTGACTGAACGACAGGTCATCACAGAACAGGATGAACCGCTGCCGAGCAGTGCTCAGAAAGTGCAACAGCCGCGCCACCGAGGGCAGGTCTTCGCGTTGCAGCTCGATCAGTTTCAAATCGGGGCAGTCACTTAGCAAGCTGGCGTGAATGGCTTTGACCAGGCTGGATTTCCCCATGCCGCGGGCGCCCCACAACAGGGCATTATTGGCCGCAAACCCCTGCGCAAAGCGGCGGGTGTTGTCCAGCAGCGTATCGCGCGAGCGGTTGATGCCCACCAGCAGCTCCAGATCCACCCGGCTGATATGCGCCACCGGTTCCAGACGCTCGGGGTCCACATGCCAGACAAAGGCCGAGGCCGCCGCAAAATCCGGCGCTGCCAGTGGCGCTGGCGACATCCGTTCAAGGGCGTCGGCGATGCGGGTCAATGCGGTCTGGTCCATCGTAGTCTCCGTCAGGTTCTGCCGGTGACAAAGCATGTTCGGGCGGGGGCAACAAGGGGCCTCGGCAAGGATGGGCTACATATCCCGGCGGCGGCAACACTATGCTAGACTGGCAGCAATTTGCCCTACTCTACTGGGAAATTTGAGTACCTCTTTCGCTAAAGGATCCGCCATGGAACGTTTTGAATCCTATATAATTTGCACAAGTCCTCGAAGCGGAAGCACCCTATTGTGCAAGCTGCTGAGCAACACCGGGGTGGCGGGTGTTCCAGGGTCACATTTTCACGCGCCGTCGCTTGCTGCCTGGCTTGGCTATTACCAGCTGACGCCCGACGCAGACGCCACACAGCAACAGACCCTGAATGCCGTATTCAGCGCTGCATATGAGCATGGCAGAGGCGGAACTGACGTATTTGGATTGCGTTTGCAGCGGCACAGTTTTGACTTTTTCATGCATCAGTTGAGCATTTTGCATCCTGAAATACCAGGTGAGAAATCGCGGCTGAAATCTACTTTCGGAAATCCCCTGTTCATCCACCTCACGCGGGGGAACAAGCTCGAACAGGCGATATCCTACGTGAAGGCAACCCAAACCGGGCTGTGGCATGCCGCACCTGACGGAACGGAACTGGAGCGTCTCTCGGCCCCCAGAGAACCGGCCTATGATGCTCAGGCAATAGCCAAGCAGCTATCTGAATTTGCCACCATGGATGACGAATGGAAGTCATGGTTTGCCACCGAGGAAATAGAGCCCCTGAGTGTCACTTATGATGAGCTGTCGTCGGCGCCTCTGGCGACACGCGCGCGAATCCTTGAACGTCTTGGCCTGGACTATGAACCGGATGGCAAAGACGAGCTACCGGTGGCCAAGCTGGCAGATGCAACCAATCAAGCGTGGTTTGACCGGTTCACATCAGAACTGTCAAAAATTAAGACCTGAGCCCCAAACTCGGCTTTGTTCGGCAAAGCTGCCAACAAAAAAGGCGCGCCATCGCTGGCGCGCCTTTTGATTTCAATAAGCCTCGGACTTATTTGTCCTTGCTGTCATCGGCCTCTTCGTCGTCTTCGTCGCCTTCGAAGTCGGCCATCAGTGGATCATCTTCGTCGTCGTCATAGTAGCCTTCGGCCCGCAGCTTGGCTTCACGCTTCACTTCGCCCCGAGCCACCAGCATGATCGAAATCTCGTAGAGACCATAGACCACCACAAACAGGATGACCTGGGTGATCACATCCGGCGGTGTCACCAGCGCGGCCAGCAGCAGAATCGCCACCACGGCGTATTTGCGCACCGATTTCAGCCCCTCGGCGCTGACCAGTCCAACCTTGCCCATCAGGGTCAGCAGCACCGGCAGTTGGAAACACATGCCAAAGGCCACGATGAACTTGATGGTCAGGTTCAGGTATTCCTGCGCCGAACCCTGGAACACCACGCTTAGCGGTGCCGCAGAGCCATCGGTGATGGCCTCCCCCTCGGTGCCGAACTGCTGAAAGCCAAGGAAGAAGTCATAGGCCAGCGGTGTGACAACGTAAAAGGCAAAGCTGGCGCCCAGCGCGAACATGAAGGGCGAGGCCACCAGGAACGGCAGGAACGCGCCTTTTTCGTTCTTATACAGGCCCGGTGCCACAAACCGCCAAACCTGCGTCGCCAGATAGGGGAACGACAGGATCAACCCGCCCAGCAGCGACACTTTGATCGCCACAAAGAAGCCTTCCTGCGGCGAGATAAAGATCAGGTCACAATCCTGCCCCCGATCCGCCAGCACCTGACACAATGGGGTGGTCAGGAAGTTGAAAATCGGCGTTGCCACGGTAAAGCAGATGATCATACCGATCAAAAACGCCACCACCATGTGGATCAGCCGGTTGCGCAACTCGGCCAGATGCTCGATCAGCGGCGCCGTGCTGTCTTCGATCTCGTCAGTCTGGCTCATGGTTTACTCTCATCATCCGGTGTCGGCGCCGCATCATCCGATGTCACCGCCGCTTCGATCTCATCCGCTTTGGCCAGCGCTTCGGCGGCTTCACGGGCCTTGCGCTCGGCGGCAGCACGCGCGGTGGCAGCGCGGATTTTCTTACTGTCCTCAGCCCGTTGAGCGAACATCTTGCCGGTTTCGCTTTCGGGGTCTATTTTGCCTCCACCGGGGCCTTTACCGGTAAAGTCCATGCTCTTGGCCATATCTTGCGCCGCATCCCGCACCCCGTCCATCGCCGTACCAACAGGATTGGTCGCCGCCTTCAGGCCTTTGGAGATATCCTTGATGCCGGACTGATCGGCGGCATCATTCATGGCGCTGCTAAATTCGCGCGCCATGCCCTTGGCCTTGCCGACGGCGCGTCCAACGGTGCGGAACATCACTGGCAGGTCCTTGGGGCCCACCACGATCAATGCCACAACGCCAACCACCAGCATTTCGGTCCAACCCAGATCAAACATAGCGGCTTAAACCTTGTTGGTGTCGGTTTCCGGAGTCACGTCTTTGGCGGCTTCGACGGTTTCGGCGACCTCGTCTTCCAGCTCCTTGGTGCCTTCGCTGATGCCCTTCTTGAACGAGGTGATGCCTTTGCCGACTTCGCCCATCAACGAGCTGATTTTACCGCGTCCAAACAGCACCAGAACCACAACAGCGATCAGCAGCAGGCCCGGAAGGCCAATATTGTTCAACATGAGAATGTCTCCTTTAGTTTCGGCGCCCATCCGCGCCGTGTATTCGCTTCACTAGTGGTTCTACGCCCGCCGCAGTTTGATCGAAAGCAACATCCCCGCACTGACATGTGGTTCTTAGCTCTTTTTGCAGTTTTTCACCGGGCGGCAAACCTCAACTGACAGGTTTATGTCAGTTGCCCTCTGCTACGTCCAG
The DNA here is from genome assembly GCA_013214575.1 of Paracoccaceae bacterium. Lineage (GTDB taxonomy): Bacteria > Pseudomonadota > Alphaproteobacteria > Rhodobacterales > Rhodobacteraceae > Parasedimentitalea. Next base: position 61,911 of record JABSSD010000119.1, read on the forward strand.
AGCGTCAACACACAGGAGATGACAAGATGACCAAACCCGTAGTCGAAATTGTGACCTTTACTCTGGCCGAAGGCATCACCAACGAAGCCTTCCTTGAGATCAACAAAGGCACCGAGGCTTTTGTTCGCTCATTGCCGGGCTTCATGCACCGCCAACTCAGCCAAGGCGAAGATGGTCGCTGGACCGACTATGTCACTTGGGACAGCATGGAAAGCGCCAAAGCGGCAGCGGCAGCCTTTATGACCGACGGCTGCACCGCCGAATTGATGAAATCCATCGTCCCCGACAGCGCCAATATGCGGCATGAAAACCTGCTCTGGAACATGGCGGCTTGACGAGACAGGTCGGAGCGGGACAAGGGTATACCCATGCGCCGCACCGACCGCCTCTTTGATATCATCCAGATCCTGCGCGATGGCAAATTGCACCGCGCTATGGACATCGCGGACCGGCTCGAGGTGTCGGTCCGCACCATCTACCGCGACATGGATACGCTGGCCGCCAGCGGTGTGCCGGTCGAGGGCGAACGCGGTGTCGGCTATATGGTGCGCGAGGCCATCACCCTGCCGCCTCTCACCCTGACCAGCGAAGAACTGGAAGCCCTGAACTTAGGCATGGCCATTGTCGCCGAGGCCGCCGATGATGATCTGAAAAAAGCGGCTTTGTCGCTGGCGGATAAAATTGATGCGGTGCTGCCCACCAGCATCGTGGCCGAGGCCGAGGCCTGGAAATTCGCGGTCTACCCGTTTGCCAATGCCACCCGCGGTTTCACCCATATGCCCACCCTGCGCGCCGCCATCAAGTCACGCCAGAAGCTGCATCTCGACTACCGCCGCATCGACGGTGTTCTGACTGCCCGCACCATCCGGCCTTTGAACATGGAATACTGGGGCCGCGTCTGGACCCTCACCGCCTGGTGCGAGACCCGCGATGATTTCCGGGTGTTCCGCGTCGATCTGATCGAAGCCGCCACCGCACTGCCCGAGCTGTTTATTGATGAACCGGGCAAACGGCTGGCAGATTACAGCCCCGAATAGCCCCCAATATGTAAGATGGAATAATCTCTGCCCTCAGCCTGCTATAGCAGAGCCGCAGGCGGGCCCATCAGCGCGGAAACACAAAACACCGGTTGCGTTTCACTGTCAGCCACATCACCCGTCCGGCCTCGGGCAGGAACACATTCGGCACTGTTGCCTTCAACACCGAGCCATCATGATCCATCTGAAATTCTATCAGGCTTTCATGGCCCAGGAACCGCGCCCGCTGCACCGTGCCGCGGGCGGCCACCCCGTCGCTGGGGGTCGGCAACGGGCCGGATCCGGCGCGATCAAAATCTATCTTCAGGTGCTGGGGGCGGAAAACAATATCAACATCAGTGCCATCCGGCAGGCCAGGCGCCAGAAAATCACCAAACGGCGTTTCCGCCAAAGCCCCCTGAACATGTGCCTTCAACACGTTGGTATCGCTGAAAAAGGCCACCGCCGCGTGATCCACCGGCCGGGTATATACATTATAAGGCGCGCCCTGCTGAACGATTCTACCACCGCGCATCAGCGCAATCTCGTCCGCCATGCGCATGGCTTCTTCCGGCTCATGGGTGACCAGCAGAACCGCCGTGTCTTCCTCTTTCAGCAGGCTCAGCGTCTCATCGCGGATACCGTCGCGCAGCCGGTTGTCCAACCCCGAAAACGGCTCGTCCATCAGCATGATCCGGGGCTTTGGCGCCAGCGACCGCGCCAGCGCCACCCGCTGCTGTTCGCCGCCTGACAGCTGATGCGGAAACCCGTCGATGAAACGCAACAGATCCACCCGCGCCAGCAGTTCCTCGACACGTGCGCGCTTGGCGTCTTTGTTCCCCTTCAGGCCAAAGCCAACATTGTCGCCGACGCTCAGATGCGGGAACAATGCAAAATCCTGAAACATCAATCCAATTTCACGGTGCTCGGGCGGCACCCGGAACCGGGTGTCACAGATCAGCGTGCCATCAACATAAATCTCGCCGCTGTCCTGCATATCAACCCCGGCGATGATCCGCAGGGTTGTTGACTTGCCGCAGCCCGAGGGGCCCAGCAGGCAGGTCACCTGCCCGGCCTGGATGCTCAGCGACACATCATCCACCACCGCCCGGCCACCAAAATGGCGCACCAGGTTGCGAATTTCCAGACGTGGGGTGGTCTGCATCAGGCGGACCTCAGGAGCGGTATTCATGATCGGGGTGCAGCCTCACTGACGCTTGCCGAGGAAAACCATCGGAGTTCCCGGCGCAGATAGCAACCCCACCCCGGTGACGCAAGTATTCAGCCGCAAGATACGGCGGCGCCACGAGTGACACAGATCCCCCGCTTCCCCCCCGTTCATCTGGCCATAAATATCCCGGGGGAGGAGCCCTCCGGGCTTCGGGGGCAGCGCCCCCTACCAGACCGCCGCCTAGGCCAGCACCTCAAATCGGACCTCATCGCGCACCCGGCCGTTGACCATCACCTCAAGGTGATGCGCGCCGGGCACCAGGGTAAAGGTGCTGGCATTGCCTTTCAGAGGATGGCGCTTGCTCAGGGTCAGCCCCTTTACCCCCAGTTTTGCTTGCTTCAGCTTGAACACCTTGACCGAGATCTTGCCACTGGGGCGCAGGAAATGCAGCCGGTAATCGACCAGCACCGGCAGCTCCTCTGCTGCCGTCAGATGGCAGACAAACTCCAGCGCCTCGCCAATCCGCACGGTCTCGGAGGTCAGCTCCACTCTGACCTCCACCGCGACGTCCGGGTCGTAGCCCAGCATTCTCATCGCCCGCGGATGCCCGGCCTTGATCAGGCCCCGCAGCGCATGTGCGGTGATCCAGTCCAGCTCGCGGAGTCCCTGACGACCCATATCCCGCCAGACCTCTAGCCGGTCCAGCACCAGATCTGGGTCTTTTTTGGTGATGTCATTCAAATGATTTGCCACCGACCGGGTGACAAACCGGGTCGGATCGCCGTGCAACAGGTCCAGCAGCGGCAAGGGGTCCTGCAGCTGCAGCCCCACCGCCAGCCCCCAGGGCAATCTCGGACGCGTCCCCTCACTGGCAAGCCGCCGTACATGATAGCTACCGTGCAAGGCCCATTGCTGCATCCGCGTCAAAACCAGTTCCGGCCAGCGGTTCAGCAACGGTCGCACGGCAAACTCCATCGAAAACCGCTGCGTCAGCTCGGCCAGCACATCCAGCGCCAGTTCCGGATGCGTATCCAGCCCCCTGACCACCACCAGTTCGCCCAAAGGGGCAAAGATGAAATCGCCAAAATCATCATCGGTCTTATCCGGATCCAACGGCTCCGGCAGTGCCCGCAGCAGCAGCTCAGCCAGCTCTGGCAGTGCCGCGGGCAACATCTCTCCCAACACTTCAGCAATCCAGAAAATCCGCTGCTTCAGCTCCAGCTCTGGCAGTCGCGCCATCACCCGGGCCTCAAACTCTGCGCTGTCAAACGTAGGATCGGCGAGGGCAAAAAGGCCCGCCAGATAGCGGACCTTTTCACGATTGAACAACTGGTCTTTCAAAGAAAACCGGTCAGCCATATTACATCACCGTATTGGTGGCGCCGCCATCCAGCAGGATGTTCTGACCGACGATATAGCCGGCATGGGTTGAGCACAGAAAGGCACAGGTGGCGCCAAACTCGGCCCGAGTGCCATAGCGACCCACCGGAATGGTGGCACTGCGCTGCGCCTTCGCCTCGTCCAGCGTAATGCCCTGCTGCGCGGCCGCCCCTGTATCCAGCGCGATGGCCCGGTCGGTGGCATGCAGACCCGGCTGCAGATTGTTGATGGTCACCCCCTGCCCGGCCACCTGACGCGCGGTGCCCGCCACATAGCCGGTCAATCCGGCACGGGCTGAATTCGACAGCCCCAGCACCGCAATCGGCGCCTTGACCGAGACGCTGGTGATATTAACCACCCGGCCCCAGCCACGATCCATCATCCCCGGCAGCAGCGCCTTCATCAGCGCAATCGGCGCCAGCATATTGGCGTCCAGCGCTGCGATGAAATCTTCACGCTCCCAGTCGGTCCACATCCCCGGAGGCGGCCCACCGGCGTTATTGACCAGAATATCAACACCCTCAGCCGCCTTAAGCACCGAGGCCTGGCCCTCAATGGTGGCGATATCCGCCGCAACCGTGACCACATCCACACCAAATTCCTCGCGAATGGCCTGCGCCGAGGCCTCAAGGGCCGCGGCCCCGCGGGCATTCATCACCAGATTGACCCCGGCTGCTGCCAAGGCTTCGGCGCAGCCCAGTCCCAATCCCTTGCTGCTGGCACAGACCAGAGCGCGTTTACCGGAAATTCCCAGATCCATGGCTTTCTCCCTCAGATACACTTACATTTTGCGTCATACTTGCACCGTGATCAAAGAATTGACCACCCCCGACTGCCCGCAAATCTGCGCCATCTGGTCCCGCTACAGCCACATTTCCATGCAACACAGGTGGACGCGCTGAAAATTCGCGCTCATACCATTATATGGTTCACTCTAGCCCAAGGTTCCCAAGTGCTCATAGAATACGGCCACATCCAGTCTGTCCTTGCCTACTCAGCCTCTGAGTTCAGCGTGCATGTCGGTGCCAATATGGGCGATACGCTGGAAGTTTTGGATGAGCTGATGCTGGATGACACCTACCAACTGCAGCAGGGGGCCAGCCCACAACGTCTGGCCCTTTTGGCGCAGCCAAGCGGAGAGCTGAAAATCGGCAAAGTGACCGAGTTGGGCAGCCCCAATGCGGCGCTGCATCTGGATTGTGTCCTGAGCCTGATGTCGCCTGACGGCACTATAACTGAGGCGCTGGTGCTGGTCGAAGTTGATGCTGACGGCATGATAGCGGCCATTTTCATGTTACCCTTGGCGCCGATGCTGGCACAGACCGACTATATTCTGGTGCGCGGTGAACGCGACGGCGCCCGCAAGAAGCTGGCTCAGATTGCCAGCGTTTCATTCAGCCGCGGCACGCATATCACCATGGCATCGGGCGCCCAGGTGCCCATTGAACAGCTCAACACTGGCGACCGGGTGCTGACCCGCGATGACGGTCCGCAATTGGTGCGCTGGATTGGCCAGTCCACCCATCGCGCCACTGGCGACATGGCCCCGATCCTTATTCGGGCCGGGGCATTAAACAATGAAAACGACCTGCTGGTCAGCCCCGATCACCGGTTATTCGTCTACCAGCGCAGCGACGAGATCGGCGCCGGAGTCTCCGAACTTCTGGTCAAAGCGCGCCATTTGGTGAATGGCGACACAGTGGTGGTGCAGGATGGTGGCTTTGTCGAATATTTTCAGGTTCTGTTTGATCGTCACCACATCATCTACGCCGAGGGCATAGCCGCCGAATCCCTGTTGATCGATTCGGTCACCAAACCGGCCCTGCCCCCCGAGCTGCAGGAAAAGCTATCCTCACAACGGACCCCGCATGGCCGCCGCGACGACCACGGGTTTGAGGTCCAAAAGGCGCTGCTGGATCGACCCGACGCCATCGCCGCCCTGAAACGCGCCTCGCTGCGATAGCCCCCGAACGCCCCGGTTCCATCATCCGCAGGCCCGACACAGGAATGGCAGCCGCCGTTTTTCTTGCTTCTGCGCGGTTTCTTACCTATACGCGCGCTCATGTCAGACACTGCTTCAAACCGCCCCGAACTGCCGGCTGAAATCGCCCGCCGCCGCACCTTTGCGATCATCTCGCACCCGGATGCCGGCAAGACGACTCTGACGGAAAAGTTCCTGCTCTATGGGGGCGCCATCCAGATGGCCGGTCAGGTCCGCGCCAAAGGCGAAGCCCGCCGCACCCGCTCCGATTTCATGCAGATGGAAAAGGACCGTGGAATCTCAGTCAGCGCCTCGGCAATGTCGTTTGATTACGGTGACTTCCGGTTCAATCTTGTGGACACACCCGGCCACTCGGACTTCTCCGAAGACACCTATCGCACCCTGACGGCAGTGGATGCGGCAGTGATGGTGATCGACGGCGCCAAGGGCGTGGAAAGCCAGACCCAGAAACTGTTCGAGGTCTGCCGCCTGCGCGACCTGCCGATTCTGACCTTCTGTAACAAGATGGACCGCGAGAGCCGGGACATCTTTGACATCATTGATGAAATTCAGGAAAGCCTGGCCATCGACGTGACCCCGGCCAGTTGGCCTATTGGGGTCGGTCGTGACTTTGTTGGCACCTACGACATCCTGCGCGACCGGTTGGACCTGATGGATCGCGCCGACCGCAACAAGATTGCAAAAAGCATTGAAATCAACGGCCTGGATGACCCAAAGCTGGCCGAACACGTGCCGGCGCATCTGCTGGAGACCTTTCTGGAAGAGCTGGAGATGGCGCGTGAACTGCTGCCTACTCTGGATCGCCAGGCGCTGCTCGACGGCACCATGACGCCGATCTGGTTCGGCTCGGCGATTAACTCCTTTGGTGTCAAAGAGCTGATGGACGGCATTGCCAATTTCGGCCCGGAACCGCAAATCCAGGTTGCCCAGCCCCGCAACATCGCGCCCGAGGAAAAGAAGGTGACCGGGTTTGTGTTCAAGGTGCAGGCCAACATGGACCCCAAGCACCGCGACCGGGTGGCCTTTGTCCGCATGGCCTCGGGCCACTTCAAACGCGGCATGAAACTGACCCATGTGCGCTCCAAGAAATTGATGACCATATCCAATCCGGTGCTGTTCCTGGCCTCGGATCGTGAACTGGCCGAGGAGGCCTGGGCCGGCGATATCATCGGCATCCCCAACCACGGGCAACTGCGCATCGGCGACACCCTGACCGAGGGCGAGATGCTGCGGGTCAGCGGCATCCCCTCGTTTGCGCCGGAACTGCTGCAAAGCGTGCGCGCGGGCGATCCGTTGAAATCCAAGCACCTTGAAAAGGCGTTGATGCAGTTTGCCGAAGAAGGCGCCGCCAAGGTTTTCAAACCGTCGATTGGCTCGGGCTTTATCGTTGGCGTTGTCGGGCCGCTGCAGTTCGAAGTGCTGGCCAGCCGGATCGAGACCGAATACGGGCTACCGGTGCGGTTTGAGCAGAGCCAGTTCACCAGCGCCCGCTGGGTTTCCGGCGACAAGCTGGAAATGGACAGGTTTATCAATGCCAACAGCCAACACATCGCCCATGATCACGACGGCGATATCGTCTATCTGACCCGTCTGAAATGGGACATCGACCGAATTGAACGCGACTATCCGGAGCTGAAACTGACGGCGACAAAGGAGATGATGGCTTGAGGCCTGCTGCCTCCAATCCAACGCCCCACGTCCCCCAGCAAACGCACCTTGCCCGGCATGATCGCCGGGCAGGTGATCTGTTCAGATGACCCGCTGGGGCCTTGTCGCCACCATCAAGGCCGAGGCTGCCGATGTCCTGAACTTTGCCGCCTATCACCTGGATTTGGGTGCGCATCGTCTGTTTATATACCTTGATGTGCCCTGCCCCGAGGCGATGCCGTATCTCAAGGCGCATCCAAAAATCCGGGTCGTTCTGTGTGATGACGCCTATTGGCGGCAACGCCGCAAGTCCCGCCCGCTCAAACACCAGGTCCGCCAGTCACTGAACGCCACCCGTGCCTATCGGCGTCAGGCCTCTGAGCTGGACTGGCTGATCCATATGGACGTCGATGAGTTCCTGTGGAGCGAACAGCCGCTTCACCGCAGTCTTGGCGATTTGCCACAAGATGTGTTCTGCGCCCGGGCCCGCCCCATTGAGTTACTTGCTGGCGATGGCAACGCCTTCAAGGCGCATATGCCCAGGACCCCCAGCCGCAACGCCATTGTCAAAGAGCTCTATCCGCGGTTTGGAGATCACCTGAAAGGCGGCTTCCTCAGCCACGAACATGGCAAGATCTTTGCCCGCACTGGCGCCGAAGAGGTCAAGTTTCGCATCCACAATGTCTTTGTCAACGACGTCAGCAACCCGGATCAGGTTACCCTGCCACAGCTGGATCTGTGCCACCTCCACTGTAAGACCTGGGACCACTGGATCGCCCAGTACCGCTATCGTCTTCATCAGGGCTCGTATCGGTCCGAGCTGAAGCCCAACCGCAGCCCGGAAAATGGCGGCATCACCCTGCACCAGGTCCTGAGCAGACTTGAGGCCGAAGAAGGCGAAGCTGGCTTGCGAATCTTTTACAACGAAATCTGTGCCGACAGCCCCGAGCGGCGGGCGCAGCTGCATGATCACGGGCTGCTGAAGATTCGCGATCTGAAATTGGCGGACAAACGCCGGGCACATTTCGCTGAATTCGGTTGAATTGTTTCTCAAAAGCCCCAGAAACGCTTTGGATCTCCATATATCCCGACTTCATTTGACCCTTGGTCCGGATTTTGGTATCACCCGCCGCGAGCCGATTGTGCAAAACGCACACTGACCACCCGGGTCCGGCCATCTAAATACACGTGCGGTCCGAGTCAGTGTCCGCGAAACGCGGAAACACATGACGAAATTTTCTGATCTCAATCTTCATCCCAAAGTTCTCAAAGCCATCGACGATGCGGGGTATGAAACCCCGACACCGATCCAGGCTGAGGCAATTCCACCTGCCCTGGAAGGTCGCGATGTCTTGGGCATTGCCCAGACAGGGACAGGCAAAACAGCCTCTTTTACCCTGCCTATGATCACTTTGCTGGCCCGTGGCCGCGCTCGCGCCCGGATGCCGCGCAGTCTGGTTTTGTGCCCGACACGAGAATTGGCCGCCCAGGTTGCCGAGAACTTTGAAACCTATGCCAAGTATGTGAAGCTGACCAAAGCGCTGCTGATTGGCGGCGTTTCGTTCAGGGAACAAGATGCCGCAATCGACCGTGGTGTCGACGTTCTAATAGCGACGCCAGGCCGACTGCTGGACCATTTTGAGCGTGGCAAACTGATTCTCTCGGACGTCAAAGTCATGGTAGTGGACGAGGCCGACCGGATGCTCGACATGGGATTCATCCCCGATATCGAACGTATCTTTGGCATGACCAACCCGCTGACCCGCCAGACGTTGTTTTTCTCGGCCACCATGGCCCCCGAGATCGAGCGCATCACCAATACCTTCCTGTCGGCCCCGGCCCGCATTGAGGTGGCCCGTCAGGCCACCACATCCGAGACCATTACCCAGGGCGTGGTGATGTTCAAAGCCTCGCGCCGGGATCGCGAAGCCAGCGAAAAGCGTAAACTGCTGCGGACCATCATCGACAATGAGGGTGAGAAATGTACCAACGCGATCATCTTCTGCAACCGCAAGATGGATGTGGATACTGTCTCCAAATCGCTGAAGAAATACGGCTATGACGCCTCTCCGATCCACGGCGACCTGGAGCAGAGCCATCGCACCAAGACACTGGACGCGTTCCGCGATGGATCGCTGCGTTTCCTGGTGGCCTCGGATGTAGCGGCCCGCGGGCTGGATGTGCCCAACGTCAGCCATGTGTTCAACTTTGATGTGCCCAGCCACGCCGAAGACTATGTGCACCGGATCGGCCGCACCGGCCGCGCTGGCCGCGCTGGCACCGCCATGATGATCTGTGTTCCCAAGGACGAGAAGAACCTCGCCGACATCGAACGCCTGGTCCAGAACGAGATTCCGCGCTTGGAAAACCCGCTAAAATCCGCCAAATCTGAAGAGGCACCGAAATCCGCCAAATCAGAAGAGACCAAGGACAGTGGCGGCGAGAAGAAATACACTGGTCGTAGCCGCCGCTCCTCCAAGTCGGACGAGCCGCAGAGCAAGCCAATCGAAACCGTTGTTGCGGCCCCCACCCCGCCAGCTGACACACAGGCTGACACACAGGCTGTCACACAGGCGGACAGGCCTCAGAGCAAGAATGATCGTCAGGCGTCCTCCGACGATCACCAGGCAAGCTCAAACGACCGGCAGGCAAGTTCAAACGACCGTCAGGCAAGCACAAGCGACCGCCGCTCGAACTCAGCCTCCAGCGACAACCGGGGCAAATCCGGCGACAACCGGTCCTCGTCGCGCTCGTCCAATCGCTCACGCGGGGGACGCGACAATGGCAAGACTGTCATTGGACTTGGCGATCACCTGCCCAGCTTTATCGCTCTCAGTTTTGAACAGCGCCGCGCAGGCTGAACCAGCCAATCCAGATTGATAAAAAAGGCCGCACCCCAGGGTGCGGCCTTTTTTTTGGCTTAACAGGTGACGTTTGCACTCGCAGCATAACGGCAATGTGGAATGAGCCGGTGTTTTTGAGCTCTGGAACCCTTATCTGACTGTCGAAACGACACGACGATTGATGATCCAACGAGTAAATGCCATGAACATGAGAGATTTCCCAGAACTGACCGCCGCCGATATCCACCGGATCGAAGCCCGAGCACATCAACTACGCGCCGAATACATGCGGGATTTGATCAGCGCCTTTGGCCGCAGAATCGCAACGCTATCGCGAAAAACGGCAATGCTATTTCACCGTCGCCGCGGCATGAATAGCCACCCCCACTCACTCACTCACTAACATCTGCCACTCACGCAAAAAAAACGCCCCGGTCACAACAACCGGGGCGTTTTTGTATCTGGCTACTGCGACTGCGATGACTCTATGGGCCACCACATGTCGACCCTTTGGGTCAGCGCATCCGGCTAACCACAACGGTCACTTCTGGCTTTTTGCCGATCTCGTTATGCGCGGTTTGCCGCGCAACCCGCCGCAGCCCCTCTTCCAGCTTGTCATCGTCGCGCAGGGTCTTTTTGTTGGCCCGCTTCAGGAATTGATCAAGATCCTTCTCCAGCATCTCGACAAGCCCGCCCTTGGAGCGTCCGGTCTCTGTCACGCCTTTGACATCACACCAGGGCTCACCCAGCGGAGCGTCGTCCTCGTCCAGGATCACGGTCACCACAATATGGCCATTCAGCGCCATCCGAATACGGTCGCGGACCACGCCGTCCATGGCACCGATTTTCACCGTCCCATCGAGATAGGTGCGACCGGTATCGACATATTCCGCAACCACTGGCGTATCGCCGGTCAGGTCCATCATCATGCCGTTGACGACTACCGCACTGGCCATGCCCTTGCTGATCGCCAGGCGCGCATGTTCGCGCAGGTGACGATGTTCGCCGTGCATCGGGATCAGCATCTTGGGCTTCACCAGATCATGCAGCGTCTCCAAATCCGGGCGGTTGGCATGCCCCGACACGTGATAGATTCCGGAACTGTCATCCACCACATCAACGCCCTTTTCCGAGAACTGGTTGATGATGTTGATCACACCCTTTTCATTGCCCGGAATGGTCTTTGACGAGAACAGGAACAGGTCGCCCTCTTTGATCTGCAAGCCGCGATACTTGCCCCGTGCCAGCTGCGCCGAGGCCGCCCGCCGTTCGCCCTGGCTGCCAGTCACCAGCAGCATCAGGTTTTCACGCGGCATCTGAGACGCCTCCTCAGGGCTCACCAGATTGGGGAAACTCTTCAGCACGCCGGTTTCAAAGGCCGCATCCACCATCCGCTGCATCGCCCGTCCCAGCAATACAATCGAACGCCCGGCCCGCTCACCGGCCTCGGCCAGGGTTTTCACCCGCGCCACGTTCGATGCAAATGTGGTGGCCACAACCATGCCTTTGGCGGCGCCAACCAGCTTGGTGATCTCAGGGCCCACATCGACCTCGGAGCGACCCGGATTAAGCGAGAACACATTGGTACTGTCGCACATCAGCGCCTGCACACCATCTTTGCCGAGGCTGGCCCAGAGATCCGGGTCAAAGGCTTCGCCAACAATCGGAGTTGGGTCGGTTTTAAAATCGCCCGAGTGCAGGATACGGCCGGCCGGCGTATCAATCACCATGCCACCGCTTTCCGGGATCGAGTGCGCCATCGGCACCACCCCGATGGTAAAGGGACCAAGCTTGGTCACCGCAGGCCAGGCCGAGACCGTCTGCACAGCGTCTTCCGGATGACCGTGCTCTTTCATCTTGCGACGGGCAATATTGGCGGTAAAGGCGCGGGCGTAAATCGGCACCTTCAGGTGACTGTACATATGCGCCACAGCGCCAATGTGGTCTTCATGCGCATGGGTGATAAAGATGCCTTCCAACCGGTTGGCACGCTCCTTCAGCCAGGTCATATCAGGCATGATCAGATCAACACCGGGGGTGCTGTCCATATCCGGAAAGGCAACGCCCAGATCCACTAGGATCAGCCGCTCTTTGCCGGGTTTGCCATAGCCATAGACATAGGCGTTCATACCAATTTCGCCTGCCCCACCCAGGGGCAGATAGATCAATCGTTCAGTGCTCATCTTGGAGACCGTTTTCCTTGTTGTATCTGTGAATAATCTGCAAACCATGCATGGTCAGATCATCCTCAAAAGCGTCAAATAGTTGTGCTGATTGCTGGAACAAAGGCGCCAGCCCGCCTGTAGATATGATTTTCATTGGTACACCGTGCTCGGCCTTGATCCGCGAGCAGATCTCACGCACCAAGCCAACGTAGCCCCAGAACACACCGGATTGCATGCAGGCGACTGTGTTGGTGCCTATTACCGACTGTGGCTTTGAAATGTCAACATGGGGCAGCGCCGCCGCTGCCTGATGCAGGGCTTCCAGGCTCAGATTCACCCCCGGAGCGATCACCCCGCCAATATAGGCGCCATCCTCGGCCACCACATCAAAGGTGGTGGCAGTGCCAAAATCCACCATGATAAGATTGCCGCCATAGTGGTCAAAGCCAGCCACCGTATTCACCAGCCGGTCAGGCCCCACTGCGGTGCCCTCGTCGACCCGAACATCCACCGGCAGCAGGCAATCGGGTTTGCCCACCACAAGCGGTCGCGTGTTGAAATAGCGATCCGCAAGCACCCGCAGGTTAAACACCACCCGCGGCACCGTCGAGGACACGATCACATCGGTGATATCGGCCTCAATCTCCTGCAACCGCATCAATGTGCTTAACCAGACGTAATACTGGTCCGCAGTGCGCCGCCAGTCGGTGGCAATCCGCCAGGTGCCAATAAAGCGTTCCCCATCCCAGATGGAAAACACCGTATTGGTATTGCCACAATCAACTGCCAAAAGCATCGCGCTCTGCCTTTCCTAGAAATGGACGTCTGCGGCCGAGATTTTCACGCGGCCCTTGGCGGTGTTTAGAACAAGGTTGCCGTCGCCGTCCACTGTTTCAAAGGTGCCCGTAGTTTCCGAGGTTGCTGTACGGGCGGTAATCACCTCGCCCAATTTGGCCGCCCTGGCTAGCCAGGCCTTACGGATCACCTCAAAGCCATAGGTCACAAGCTGCTGCTCATATTGAGCATAAGCCGCCGCCAACTCCCCCAAAAACTCTTCGGGGGTGACCGAAGCCCCGGTTTCCGACAGCAAAGACACTGGCCGCATGGCCCGCTCCTCCAACTGCTCGACCGGCGGAACATCGCTCAGGTTTACGCCGATGCCGATGAACAGATGGTTGACGCCCCTGCCCGTGCCGGCACTCTCCAGCAAAATCCCCGCCAGCTTGCCGCCGTTCAACAAAACGTCATTGGGCCACTTCAGAGCAAACCCGGCAGCCCGGCCTGTCACCGCAACACAGGCGTCAAACAGCGCCAGTGACGCCACAAAACTGCGCAGCGCCGCCTGCGCCGGTGTCCCCTCAGGTCGCAGAACCAGAGTACAGGACAGATTGCCCTCGGGATTGACCCAGGCCCGCCCCCGACGGGCGCGCGCCGCGGTCTGATGCCGCGCCAGAATCCACTCAGGCCCGGCCAGACTCGGCGCAATCCGCGCCGCCTCGTTCAAGGTGCTGTCCACCTCATCCAGGATCCGCCGCCCATATCCGTCCGGCCATTGCCGCATGAAACCCTCATTTTCTTCTTGTCTAAAATACCTTCGCCGAAGGCATCCCTACAAACGGAGACGCGCCCAAAGGGGCGCGTCACAATTTTTTCAACTCTGTATCGGACCGTCGCTCAGTTGACCAGCGTTGCCGCAGCTGCTGCGGCGGCGCCCTCGACACCAAACATATTGATGATTCCCAGCACCATCACCGCCGCTGACGCCATCAGAAAGCCCCACAGAACCGGCGATGAATTGCGGTCCAGCTCTTCGCCTTCCTCACCAAAGTACATGTAGTAGACGATGCGCAGGTAGTAGAAAGCACCAATGACCGAGGCCACCACCCCGGCAATGGCCAGCCAGGCCAGGCCACCGTCATAGGCTGCCCGCAGCACATAAAACTTACCAAAGAAGCCCAGCATCGGCGGTACCCCGGCCAGCGAGAACAGCAGCACTAGCATCGCCAGCGCCTTGCCCGGCTCGCGACGAGACAGCAGGTTCAGAGAGGCAATATCGGTCACCGGCTTGCCGTCTTTTTCCATCATCAGGATAAAGGCAAAGGTGCCAATGTTCATGGTGACATAGATCGCCATATAGATCAGCATCGCCTGCACACCAAACGCGGTGCCCGAGGCCAGACCCATCAGCGCAAACCCCATATGAGAGATCGACGAATAGGCCATCAGACGTTTGATGTTGGTCTGGCCAATCGCCGCCACCGCGCCCAGGAACATCGACGCCAGCGACAGCATCGCCAAAATCTGGCTCCAGTCGGCAACCGCATTGCCAAAGGCGTCATGCATGACGCGGGCAAACAGACCCATCGCTGCCATCTTGGGCGCCGAGGCAAAGAACGCGGTCACCGGTGTTGGCGCGCCCTCATAGACATCCGGCGTCCACATGTGGAACGGCACGGCAGAAACCTTGAACGCCAGCCCCGCAATCAGGAACACGATGCCAAACAGCAATCCAACCGAGACTTCGCCGTGTTGGGCAACCTGGATGATGCCCTCGAATTTGGTGGTGCCGGCAAAGCCGTAAACCAGCGAGGCGCCGTAGAGCAGCAGACCCGACGACAATGCCCCCAGCACAAAATACTTCAGGCCCGCTTCGGTTGACTTCACACTGTCACGGCGCATGGAGGCCACCACGTAAAGCGCCAGCGATTGCAGCTCCAGCCCCATATACAGCGACATCAGATCGCCAGCCGAGACCATCATCATCATACCAACAACGCTGAGGGACACCAGCAGCGGATATTCAAACCGCAGCATGCCACGTTGCGCCATATAATCCTGCCCCATCACCAGCACAGCCGCAGCTGACAGCAGGATGGTGACCTTGGCAAAGCGGGCAAAGCCATCGTCGACGAACATGCCGCCAAAAGCGACATTGGTGCCGCTGCCACTGCCGGCAATCCACAGCGCCAGCAACGCCATCAGGCCACTGGTGGTCCAGATCAACAGCGGCGCCAGCTTGTCTTTGCTGGAGTAGACCGCAAACAGCAGTGCCAACATGGCGTAAACGGCCAGGATCATTTCTGGCAGGATTACGTTGAGATCAGCTTGGATCATCTACCCGGGCCCCCTTAGTGCGACGCAGTCTGGGTCGTTGCGGTCAGATCCGCAGCGGCCAGAGAATGATTGAAATTGGCGACCAGCGCCTCGGTTGACGGGCCGATGATATCGGTGACCAGCGCCGGGTAGATCCCCAAAAGAAGGGTCATCACCACCAGCGGAGCAAAGATCACCCGCTCGCGCATCGACATGTCAGACATGGTTTTCAGACCCGCCTTGATCATGTCGCCAAAAACCACCCGCCGATACAGATACAGGGCATAACAGGCCGAGAAAATGACCCCCGAGGTGGCGATCGCGGCGATCCAGGTGTTTTTCTGGAAGGCGCCCATCAGCGTCAGGAATTCACCGACAAACCCGGATGTGCCCGGCAGGCCGACGTTGCCCATAGTGAAGAACATGAACACCAGCGCATAAGCCGGCATCCGGATCACCAGACCACCATAGGCGCTGATTTCGCGGGTGTGCATCCGGTCATAGATCACCCCAACGATCAGGAACAGCGCAGCCGAGATAAAGCCGTGGCTGATCATCTGAAAGATGGCGCCATCAATGCCCTGCTGGTTGGCGGAAAAGATCCCCATGGTGACAAAGCCCATGTGGGCAACAGAGGAATAGGCAATCAGCTTTTTCATGTCGTCCTGCACCAGCGCCACCAGCGAGGTATAGACAATGGCGATCACCGACATCCACAGTACCATATCGGTCATCACGTCCGCTCCGACCGGGAACATCGGCAGGCTGAACCGCAGGAAGCCATAGCCGCCCATCTTCAACAGGATCGCCGCCAGAACAACTGAGCCAGCGGTCGGCGCCTGCACGTGCGCATCCGGCAACCAGGTGTGCACCGGCCACATCGGCATTTTCACCGCGAAGCTGGCAAAGAAGGCCAGGAACATCAGCGTCTGCATGCCGCCGACAACCTGAATGCCGAGGATCTCAAAGCTGTTTGACGCAAACGTGTGGGTCATCAGCGCTTCGATGTCAGTGGTGCCCGCATCGGCAAACATCGCCACCATCGCCACCAGCATCAGCACCGAGCCAAGGAAGGTATAGAGGAAGAACTTGAACGAGGCGTAGATCCGCTGCTTGCCGCCCCAGATGCCGATGATCAGGAACATCGGGATCAGACCGGCCTCGAAGAACAGGTAGAACAGCACCAGATCCAGCGCCATGAAGACGCCCAGCATCAGGGTTTCCAGCAGCAGGAAAGCAATCATGTATTCCTTGACGCGGCTGGAGATGTTCCAGCTGGCCAGAATGGCCAGCGGCATCACAAATGTGGTCAGCATCACAAACAGCACCGAGATGCCGTCGACGCCCATTTTGTATTTCAGACCCATCAGCCAGTCGGACTCTTCGACAAACTGAAAGCCGGTATTGGCAGGATCAAACTCAAAATAGATCCCCAGGCTCACCAGAAAGGTGATCGAGGTGGCAAACATCGCCAGATACTTGGCGTTGCGTTGTGCCGCCTCATCCTCGCCGCGCATGAACAGGGCCATGATCCCCGCTGCCAGTGCCGGGATAAAAGTGACAATAGACAGTATGTTGTCCATCAGTGGGCTCCTCCGCCGATCGACATCCAGGTGACAAGGGCGACAATTCCCAGCACCATCCAGAAGGCATAAGTAAAGATGAAACCCGTTTGTGCGCGTCCGGCGAGACGGGTGAAGAAGGGAACCACGCCCATGGCGACGCCGTTCAGGAAACCGTCGATGGTGTCGCCATCGCCCCGTTTCCACAGGAACCGGCCCAGGGCAAACGCGGGCTTAACAAAGACCACATTGTACAGCTCATCAAAGTACCACTTGTTCTTGAAGAACAGATACAGCGGTCGTTGCGCCTGCGCCAAACGGCCCGGCAGCGACGGATTGATGATGTAGAACCAAATCGCAACCAACAAGCCACCCAGCATGGCGATGAAAGGAGATACCTTCACCCAGATCGGCGTAGCATGTGCGTCGTCCAGAACCGTGTTGTCCTTGCCAAAGTAGATGCCGCCTTCGCCGGGTTTTCCAGCGAACACATAGTGGATCTCGTCAGTGGCAGCAGCTTCGCCAGTGGCTTCGCCGTGACCAGCATCGGCAACAACCGCGCCGTGTCCGGTGCTGTCGCTCTGCGCAGCGGTTTCACCATGTGCCGTAGCTTCGGCAACCGGGATACCATAGAACTTGCCGACCTGATCGGTGTGACCAAAGAACGAGCCATACCACAGCATGCCAGCCAGCACCGCGCCGACGGACAACACGCCCAGCGGGATCAACATGGTCAACGGGCTTTCTTTCGCGTGATCATGGGTGTGCTTATCGCCGCGTGCCTCGCCAAAGAAGGTCATGAACATCAGGCGCCACGAGTAGAACGAGGTCATTGCAGCAGCAATCACCAGCATCCAGAAACCATAGCCAGAGCCGCCTGCATAGGCACTCTCGATGATTGCATCCTTGGACAGGAAGCCGGCAAAGCCGAAAGTGGTCAGCGGAATGCCAACACCGGTGATGGCCAGGGTACCAATCATCATCGCCCAGAAGGTGAATGGGATCTTTTTGCGCAAGCCGCCGTATTCGGTCATTTCCTGCTCGTGGTGCATCGCATTGATGACGGAACCAGCCCCAAGGAACAACAGCGCCTTAAAGAAGGCGTGGGTCAGCAGGTGGAACATGGCCGCCGAGTACATGCCAACACCAGCCGCCACAAACATATAGCCCAGCTGCGAACAGGTGGAATAGGCGATCACCCGTTTGATGTCGGTCTGAACCAGACCCACAGTGGCGGCAAAGAACGCGGTGGAGGCGCCGACAACGGTGACAAAGGCCATGGCTTCCGGAGCGAACTCCATCAGCGGTGACATCCGGCAGACCAGGAAGACACCAGCGGTAACCATAGTCGCCGCGTGGATCAGCGCCGACACCGGGGTCGGACCTTCCATCGCGTCAGGCAGCCAGGTGTGCAGGAACAACTGCGCCGATTTACCCATCGCACCGATGAACAGCAGCACCGCAATCAGATTGGCGGCATTCCACTCGGTCCACAGGAACGTCAGCTCAGTCTCAGCCAGTTTTGGCGCGGCGGCAAAGACATCATTCAGGTTGATGCTGTCGGTTAGGAAGAACAGACCAAAGATACCCAACGCAAAGCCAAAGTCACCGACACGGTTGACCACAAAGGCCTTGATCGCGGCGGCATTGGCGGTGGGCTTGCGGTAGTAGAAGCCGATCAGCAGATACGAGGCAACGCCGACGCCTTCCCAGCCAAAGAACATCTGTACCAGATTGTCCGAGGTCACCAGCATCAGCATGGCGAAGGTAAAGAACGACAGATAGGCAAAGAAGCGTGGCTTATAGCTTTCGCCTTCTTTCCACTGTGGGTCTTTGTCCATGTAGCCAAAGGAATAGAGGTGAACCAGCGAGGACACCGTGGTGATCACGATCAGCATGATGGTGGTCAGACGGTCCAGGCGAATGCCCCAGGAGGTGGACAGCGAGCCGCTTTCGATCCAGCGCAGGATTTCGATGTGCTGGGTGACGCCGTCAAACGTCAGGAACGAGATCCATGACAGAAATGCCGACAGGAACAACATACCCGTCGAGGTCCACATCGCGGCTTTCTCGCCGATGTATTTATAGCCGAACCCGCAGATAATAGACCCGACGAGCGGGGCAAAGAGGAGGATGGTTTCCATGATGTCTTAGCCCTTCATCACGTTGATGTCTTCGACATCGATTGTTCCACGGTTGCGGAAGTAGCAGACCAGGATCGCCAGACCAATGGCAGCCTCGGCGGCGGCCACGGTCAGCACAAACAGGGTAAACACCTGCCCAACCAGATCGCCAAGGAAGCTAGAGAAGGCCACAAGGTTGATGTTCACCGCCAGCAGCATCAATTCGATGCTCATCAGCAGGATGATCACGTTCTTACGGTTCAAAAAGATCCCAAAGATGCCGATGACGAACAAGGTCGCTGCGACGGTGAGATAATGTTCAATACCAATCATTGGATTAAAGCCCCTGCCCCGGTTTTACGTCTTTCAGTTCCATTGCCTTGGCCGGATCGCGGAACATCTGGGCCAGGATATCCTGACGTTTGATGTCTTTGCGATGGCGCAGGGTCAGTACAATGGCGCCGATCATGGCGACCAGCAGGATCAGACCCGACAGCTGGAACAGAAGGAAATACTCATCATATAGGATAAGGCCCAGGGCCTCGGTGTTGTGGCGATCAGTCGGGATCGGCTGCGCCAGCAGCTCAGATGCGCCATGAGCGCTTTCCCAGGCCCCATAGGCCATCACCATTTGCATCAGAATGATCACACCGATCAACAGGGCCAGCGGCATGAACTTGGCCATCTCGGCCTTCAGCTCGGCGAAATCCACATCCAGCATCATCACCACAAACAGGAACAGCACCATCACTGCGCCCACGTAAACGATGATCAGTAACATGGCGACAAACTCAGCCCCCAGCAGAACAAACAGTCCCGCCGACGACAGGAAGGCCAGAATCAA
Organism: Paracoccaceae bacterium; assembly: GCA_013214575.1. Lineage (GTDB taxonomy): Bacteria > Pseudomonadota > Alphaproteobacteria > Rhodobacterales > Rhodobacteraceae > Parasedimentitalea. The sequence continues at coordinate 81,757 of JABSSD010000119.1, forward strand.
CCACAGCACCGAATGCACCGGCTGACGGCTGATCACAGTGAACAGCCCGCCGGTGACGGCGCTTATGGCGAAGAGGTAAAAGGCAAACACGCTCATGACTCATCGTCCCCTTGTGCGTCCAGGACCTGTTGCGCCACTTCGAGCGCCTTGGTCATGGCCGGAATGCCAGCAAATACTGACATCTGTCCGATCGTTTCCACGATCTCTTGTTTCTTGGCACCTGCAGCAAGGGCGTGGCGCACGGTCTGGCGCAGAGCGGCATCCGCCTGCGCCCCTTGGCATGTCAGCCCAGCCAGCGTCAGCAGCAGCCGGGTCTTGGCGTCCAGCCCATCCGGGTTAGCGGATTTGCCGAACATCATTTCCATCGCCTCTTTGGGCATGGTGGGCCACATCGCCTCAAACCCTTTGGCCGAGAAATCCTCAAGCCCGGGGTTCATCGCCTTGGCCATCTCCTGGGCCTGGGCCATCATGGCCTCAAAGGGATTTTTGGGGGTGCTCATCGGTACGGTGCATCCAGCTCCAGGTTTCGGGCGATCTCGGCTTCCCAGCGGTCGCCGTTCGCCAATAGTTTGCTCTTGTCGTAAAACAGCTCCTCGCGGGTCTCGGTTGAGAACTCAAAGTTCGGACCTTCGACAATCGCATCCACCGGGCAGGCCTCTTGGCAGAAACCGCAGTAGATGCATTTGGTCATGTCGATGTCGTAGCGCGTGGTGCGGCGGGTGCCATCGTCGCGGGGTTCCGCGTCGATGGTGATTGCCTGCGCCGGGCAGATCGCTTCGCAGAGCTTGCAGGCAATGCAGCGCTCTTCGCCGTCAGGATAGCGACGCAGCGCGTGCTCGCCTCGGAAACGCGGCGACAGCGGCCCCTTCTCGTGCGGGTAGTTCAAGGTCACCTTGGGGGCAAAGAAATACTTCATCCCCAGTTTGAAGCCGACCCAGAAATCCTGCAGCAGGAAATATTTGGCGGCGCGGGTGTAATCGATCTGTGTCATATCAGCCTCCTACGCTCCAGCGCGCATAGACGCCCCAGAACCAACCAAATTTTGCAGCAAAGGCAACGAAGACCACCCAGCCCAGCGACAGCGGCAGGAACACTTTCCAGCCCAGACGCATCAGCTGGTCATAGCGGTAGCGCGGCGTGATTGCCTTGACCATCGAGAAGAAGAAGAACACCAGCAGCATTTTGCCGAACATCCACATGATCCCGTCCGGCAGGCCCGGAATGGGTGACAACCAACCGCCCATAAACAACAGGGTGATCAGCGCGCACATCAGCACCACCGCCACCAGCTCGCCAATCATGAACAGCAGGAACAGTGTCGATGAATATTCAACCTGATAGCCTGCCACCAGTTCCGACTCTGCTTCGGGCAGGTCAAATGGTGGCCGGTTAGTTTCAGCCAAGGCGCTGATAAAGAACAGGATCATCATTGGGAAATGCGGCAGCCAGAACCAGTTCAGCAGGCCATAGTCGCCTTTCTGCGCGGCCACGATATCGCCAAAGTTCATCGATCCGGAGGACAGGATCACTCCGATGATCACCAAACCAATCGACACTTCGTATGAAATCATCTGCGCCGCTGAGCGCAACGAGCCCAGGAAGGGGTATTTCGAGTTCGAGGCCCAGCCCCCCATGATCACGCCGTAGACCTCAAGCGAGGACACTGCAAAGACATAGAGGATGGCGACGTTGATGTTCGAGATCACCAGATTGTCGCTGAACGGGATTACCGCCAGGCAATCAGCGCCATAACCAGGCTGACCAGTGGCGCCATGATAAACACCGCCCGGTCGGCCCCTGCGGGAATGATCACCTCTTTGACGATGTATTTCAGGAAGTCCGCAAAGCTCTGCAGGACGCCATAGAAGCCAACCACATTGGGTCCGCGCCGCATTTGCACCGCAGCCCAGATTTTGCGGTCTGCATACATCAGAAAGGCCAGGGCAATCAGCAGCGGGACCACCAGCAGCAAAACCTGCCCGACGATCAGCAAGCCAATGCCCAAATACGTTGTGGTAAAGAATTCAGCCATAGGTCCTCACACCGTAGGTATTGCGTTTGCCACACAATCCGCCACCACGACTTCGGCGTCGATGGTGCGCAGACCGCGCGGTAGGGAGGGCGAGATGGTGTAGACAGCATCTGCCATCCAAACGCCACCCTCTTGGTTCAAATTTGTGCGCAAATGTCGTGCAAACCCGTAACCTCGGATCAACGCGTATTGCGCGGCCGCGCATTCAGCATAGTTATCAATGTCGTCCGCCTTGCGGGCACCGGTCATTGAAACGTGGAACTGCACCAGATCCCCCTCAAGCAGGCTGGTTTTGACACCCTGATAGACCGGGGAAAACCCGGCAGCCTGATCTGCGGGCGTCGGCGCACAGCCTGCCAGCAGAAAGGGTGATATGAGCGCTGCGCGGATCACTCAGCCGCTATCTTTGCAGCGTCGCGTGCCTTGGTGTTGGCGGACAGTTCAGCCATCACTTCGGACGCGCGGGTGATTGGGTTGGTCAGGTAGAAATCCTTGATCACAGTCAGGAAGGCCGCCTTGCCCAGGGTGCCCAGCTCAAGCGCCGCGCCTTCATTGGCCGGCACCTGGTCGATCTTGGCCAGATGGGGAACCTCGGCAATCATCGCTGTCCGCAATTGCGCCAGCGAGTCATAGCCCAGGGTCGCATCCAGTTCTGCACTAAGGGCGCGCAGAATGGCCCAGTTTTCCTTGGCCTCACCCGGTGCAAACCCGGCACGCATCGCCAGTTGTGGCCGCCCTTCGGTGTTCACAAACAGGCCGTTTTCTTCGGTATAGGCAGCGCCCGGCAGAACGATGTCGGCGCGGTGCGCACCACGGTCGCCGTGCGATCCCTGATAGATCACAAAGGCACCCGCATCGATTTGGACCTCATCGGCACCAAGATTGTAGATCACTTCGGCGCCCTCAAGCGCCGCTTCCATGCCGCCCAGGGTGGTCGCACCCACATCCATCGCGCCAACACGCGACGCCGCGGTGTGCAGCACCAGCAGTTTGGACTCGGTCAGTTCGGCATATTTCTGCGCATGCGCCAGCACCGCCAGACCATCCGCCTCGCGCAGAGCGCCCTGGCCGACGATGACCAGAGTATCCTTGCCCAAAGCGTCCTTGGTATCGCCCTTCAACACCGCGTCCAATGCCGCCCGGTCTGTGCCAAGATGCGTATAGTCGAAAGTCAAATCAACAGGTTGGCCGATCAGGCTAATGTCGGCGCCTCTGGTCCATGCCTTGCGAAGGCGCGCGTTCAGCACCGGAGATTCATTGCGTGGATCACTGCCGATCAACAGGATCGCCTTGGCGTCGTCGATGTCTTCGATCAAAGCCGTCCCCACATAGGCAGCCCGGTTGTCCAGTGGCAGACGCACGTTGTCGGTGCGGCATTCAACTTTGCCCCCTAGAGCGGTCACCAGTTGGGTCAGCGCAAAGGCCGCCTCGACCGGGACCAGATCACCGACCAGGCCGGAAATCTTTTTGCCCTTCATCGCACCGCCGGCTTTGTTCAGAGCCTCATCCCAACTTGCCGGACGCAGCTTGCCGTTTTCCCGGATGTAGGGGCGATCAAGGCGCTGACGACGCAGACCATCCCAGACAAAACGGGTTTTGTCGGAAATCCACTCTTCGTTCACGCCGTCGTGGTTGCGCGGCATGATGCGCATGACTTCGCGGCCTTTGGTATCCACCCGGATGTTGGCTCCCAGCGCGTCCATCACGTCGATGGTCTCGGTCTTTGCCAATTCCCACGGACGGGCGGTAAAGGCGTAGGGCTTGGAGGTCAGCGCACCAACCGGGCACAGATCAATGATATTGCCCTGCAAATTACTGTCCAGAGACTGGTTCAGATAGCTGACGATCTCGGCATCTTCACCGCGACCAGTCTGGCCCATCTGGGTAAGACCGGCAACTTCCGTGGTGAAGCGCACGCAGCGGGTACAGCTGATGCAACGGGTCATTGTGGTGGAGATCAGCGGACCAAGGTCCAGATCATCCACAATCCGCTTGGGTTCCTTGAACCGGCTGTCCGAGATGCCATAGGCCATCGCCTGGTCCTGCAGATCACACTCGCCACCCTGATCACAGATCGGGCAATCCAGCGGGTGGTTGATCAACATGAATTCCATCACCCCTTCGCGGGCCTTCTTGACCATCGGCGAGTTGGTTTTGACAACCGGCGGCTGGCCCTCGGGACCGGGACGCAGATCACGCACCTGCATGGCGCAGGACGCAGCCGGTTTTGGCGGCCCGCCCACAACCTCGACCAGACACATGCGGCAGTTGCCAGCAATGGTCAGACGTTCGTGGTAACAGAAACGAGGGATCTCGACCCCGGCCTCTTCACAGGCCTGGATCAGGGTCATTGCCCCATCCACTTCGATCTCTGTACCGTCGATGTTGATCTTGCGCAGGTCAGACATGGTCTATTTCGCCCTCAGTAGCGCGCCAATCGCGCTGGATTTCTCAATTTCCGCGCGCCCAAACACGCAGAAGGTTTCAGGGGTGCTGTAATCAACGCCATTGGCCTTGAGAAACAGCTCACCCTTGGCGCGCATCCGCGCCTTTTCACTGTCCGATTCCACATAGGCGCGGATTTCGGCGTTCGAATAGCCCAGGTCATTGGCCTGCGACTTGAGTTCCCAGGCCATCCCCAGCGCCTTTAGGTGGCGCGGCTTGATGGTTTGGCAGTATTCGCTGACCTCATGGGCAACAGCGGCGGCAAAAATGATATTTTCAACCTGCGCAACATCCCGCAAACTGGGTTTGGCAGCGGCGCCAAGCGGCAGCGCTGAAACGCAAAGAGCAACGGCAGCAATCAAAGTACGGGTCATGGTTTTCTCCTGATCAATGGAGCCCCCATGCCGCGCAACACTGCCACCGCTATTCAATAGCAGCGCGCCGTGCAGGCCCCGATATGCCGTAAATCCGCTCACAATTCGCATGTCCCCTGGAACACCGCATCGCCATCAACCAGACGCAGCTGCGCCTCGGGGTCACGCGGGTTAACATCCCAGATAATATCCGAGGTGCCATAGCCGGCCTCTGTCAGACAGTATCTGACCCCCGCATGCGCCGCCGCCAGACGCGTCCCGTCCAGCGATTGAGCCGCGTCTTTGATTTCAACGATAAAGTCCGCCCGCGAGACCTTCTTGTCCACTGGCTTGGTCTTGATCTTGAATTCCACGCCATCATAAGCGGGCCGCTTGCTTTTGGACTTGTCGCAACCCGACAGGGCAACAGCGCCAAGCACCAGGATAACCGGCAGGACAGTTTTAGCAGATTTCATCGCTCCCATCATCCCGTTCACTCCGCCGCCATCGCGCCCATACGGCCGGTCTTATTGGCCTTGATCCGGTCTTCGATTTCCTCGCGGAAATTGCGGATCAGGCCCTGGATTGGCCATGCAGCCGCATCCCCCAGCGCACAGATGGTGTGGCCTTCGACCTGTTTGGTCAGGTCCCACAGCATGTCGATCTCTTCCAGCTCGGCCTCGCCACGCACCAGACGGTCCATGACGCGCATCATCCAGCCAGTGCCTTCGCGGCACGGGGTACACTGGCCACAGCTTTCGTGCTTGTAGAACTTGGCCAGACGCCAGATCGCTTTGATGATGTCGGTGTTCTTGTCCATGACAATCACCGCCGCCGTGCCCAGACCCGAGCCCAGGTCGTTGCGCAGATAGTCAAAGTCCATGATCGCGCCGCGCATGTTTTCACCGCGAACGCAAGGCACCGAGGAGCCGCCGGGGATCACCGCCAGCAGATTGTCCCAACCGCCTTTGATCCCGCCGCAATGCTTTTCGATCAGCTCTTCGAACGAGATGCTCATGGCCTCTTCAACAACACAGGGGTTGTTGACGTGGCCCGAGATGCCAAACAGCTTGGTGCCGACGTTGTTGGGGCGACCAAAGGAGCTGAACCATTCGGGTCCGCGCCGCAGGATGGTGGCCACAACAGCGATCGATTCCACGTTGTTCACAGTCGAGGGGCAGCCATACAGACCGGCGCCAGCCGGGAACGGCGGCTTCATCCGGGGCATGCCCTTTTTGCCTTCCAGGCTCTCAATCAATGCGGTTTCTTCACCGCAGATATAGGCCCCTGCCCCGTGGTGCAGGAACAGGTCAAAGTCCCAGCCAGATTTGGCGGCGTTCTTGCCCAGCAGACCCGCTTCATAAGCCTCATCAATGGCGGCCTGCAGCGCTTCGCGCTCGCGGATGTATTCGCCGCGAATGTAGATATAGCAGGTATGGGCGTTCATCGCGAAGCTGGCGATCAGCGCGCCTTCGATCAGCGTGTGCGGATCGTGACGCATGATTTCGCGGTCTTTGCAGGTGCCGGGCTCGGATTCATCGGCGTTGATCACCAGATAGGCCGGGCGACCATCGCTTTCCTTGGGCATGAAAGACCATTTCAGGCCGGTGGGGAAACCCGCACCACCGCGACCGCGCAGGCCAGAGTCTTTCATCGACTGCACAATCCAGTCGCGCCCCTTGGCGAGGATCGCTGCGGTGCCATCCCAATGGCCGCGTGCCTGCGCCCCCTTCAACGAGCGATCATGCATACCATAGAGGTTGGTAAAGATCCGGTCCTGGTCCTTCAGCATGTCTGCCTACCTTTGACTGTCCTGGCGCAAGCGCCAGAGTTGATAAATGTTAACCAATGCCCAGATGAACGCCGCGAGCGCGCCGAAATAGAACAGCATCTCATAGCGCATGGGCAGGCCGAACACTTGGATCAGCCAAGGCGCCAGGATAGCGGAGAGCCCGCCACCTGCAATCACCACTGCGATGATGCGCCCTTTGCGGGCAACTGCCTTATCCTGTTCGGTGCTCATTTGGTCCTATGTGTCTGGTCGCCGCCCGATTGGGCGACGAATGATTACGTGTCGTTGGTGCCCTAGTCCTTGGCACCTTTTGCAAATCAGGTCTCGTCAGCAGCGGCCAGCGTCCTGGCCTGCTCGATCCAACCGTCCCGTTCGATGCGACCCTTGAAGGTCAAGCGCGAGTCAACCCAGGCCACTTGCGCCTCGGTCCAACCCGCGACCTGATCAAAGTGGAAGAAGCCCAGCCCGTTCAGGGTCTGCTCCAGCTTGGGGCCGACCCCTTTCAGCAGTTTCAGATCATCCGGCTTGCCGTTGCGGGCCGTCTTCAGAACTTCGGGCTCGGCTTCGGCAACTGCCGGTGCCGCAGGTTTGGCCACTGTGGCCTGCTTGGCCTGCTTGGCCTGCTTGGCTTTCTTGGCCTCTTCGGCCTGCTTGGCCGCAGGTTTTGCAGTTGCCGGCGCTGGCGGCGTTGGTGCTTCGGCTGCCCGTCCTGCGACAACCCCGTTCTTGCCAATCCAAGGGGTCAGCAGAGGCACTTCGTCGCCCTGAATACGCTTGATGGTATCGCCAAGATCGGTGGCCAGTTGCACGCTTGCGTTATACTTGGCCTTGCCGCTCTCGTAGTCCTGCAATGTGGTCAGGCCGGACAGCGGCTCGGAGCTGTAGCGACCATTCTGTGGACCCGGTGTCGGCACCTTACCAGCGGCCAGATCGTCCAGCAGTGTGGCAAAGCCATCAGCGGTCAGATCCTCATAGTAATCCTTGCCGATCTGCGCCATCGGCGCATTGGTGCAAGAGCCGAGACACTCGACCTCTTCCCAGGAGAACCTGCCATCAGCCGAGACCTCATGCGGCTTATTGGCGATTTTCTCTTTGCAGATTGCCACCAGATCCTCGGCGCCGCAGATCATGCAGGAGGTGGTGCCGCAGATCTGAATATGCGCCACCGTGCCAACCGGCTGTAGCTGGAACATGAAGTAGAACGAGGCCACTTCGAGAACACGGATATAGGCCATATCCAGCATGTCGGCGATGGATTCAATGGCGGGTTTCGACAACCAGCTCTCTTGTTCTTGGGCCCGCCACAGCAGCGGAATGACCGCCGAGGCCTGACGGCCATCGGGGTATTTGGTGATTTGACCCTCGGCCCAGGCCAGGTTGGCTGGGGTAAAGGCAAAGCTATCGGGTTGTTCGGCGTGAAGACGGCGCAGCATCAATTCGTCTTTCTGTGATTGGTGGCCGCGAGGATGCCTCCGGCGGGAGTAGTTTTAGCAAAAAGAAGCCGGGAGAAGGAGGGGGTGATCAACGGTCAATCTCCCCGAACACGACGTCCATGCTGCCGATGATGGCAGCAACGTCAGCCAGCTGGTGGCCGGTGGCCATATAGTCCATCGCCTGCAGGTGCAGGAAGCCCGGCGCGCGGATCTTGGCACGGTAAGGTTTGTTCGACCCGTCCGCCACCAGATAGACGCCAAATTCACCCTTGGGCGCTTCGACACATGCGTAGACCTCACCGGCGGGTACATGGAAGCCTTCGGTATAGAGCTTGAAATGGTGGATCAGGCTCTCCATCGAGGTCTTGATGTCGCCACGTTTTGGCGGGCTCAACTTACCGCGTGTCATCACCTCGCCGGGGCAGTCGCGCAGCTTGGCGATACACTGGCGGATGATCGAAATCGACTGGCGCATTTCTTCCATGCGGCACAGGTAGCGGTCGTAACAGTCGCCGTTCTTGCCGATCGGAATCTCGAACTCAAACTCGCTATAACATTCATAGGGCTGCGAGCGGCGCAGATCCCAGGCCATACCGGAGCCCCGCACCATCACGCCCGAGAAGCCATAGTCTAGAACATCCTGTTCGCTGACCACGCCGATGTCGCAGTTGCGCTGCTTGAAAATCCGGTTTTCGGTCAGCAGGTCGTCGATATCTTGCAGCCGTGCCGGGAATGTGTGGGTCCAGGCCTCGATATCGTCGATCAGCGCATCGGGCAGATCCTGGTGCACACCGCCGGGGCGGAAATAGGCCGCGTGCAACCGGGCGCCACTGGCGCGCTCGTAGAAGATCATCAGCTTTTCGCGCTCTTCAAAGCCCCAGAGCGGCGGTGTCAGCGCCCCCACATCCATCGCCTGAGTGGTGACGTTCAGCAGGTGGTTGAGGATGCGGCCAATTTCCGAATAGAGCACCCGGATCAGCGAGCCACGACGTGGCACCTCAACGCCGGTCAGTTTTTCAATCGCCAGGCACCATGCATGTTCCTGGTTCATCGGCGCCACATAGTCGAGGCGGTCGAAATACGGCAGGTTCTGCAGGTAGGTGCGGCTTTCCATCAGCTTTTCGGTGCCACGGTGCAGCAGGCCGATATGCGGGTCAGCCCGTTCGACAATCTCGCCGTCCAGCTCCAGCACCATGCGCAACACGCCGTGGGCGGCGGGGTGCTGGGGGCCAAAGTTGATGTTGAAGTTACGGATCTTCTGTTCGCCGGTCAAAGCGTCTTCGAAACCTTTGGAGTTTTCCATCAAGATTTGCCTCCACCAGAATTATTTTGGTCCTTGAAGGCCACAACCCACAAAAAGATCAATGCAACAGGCGGGAAAATCGCAAACAGCGCAACCCAGTTGGGAATGCCGTTGCGCGGCAGGATCTTCCAGAACGGCACCACAATCAGCGCCGCCATGATCCCCATCATCAAAAATCCGCCGCCGCCCATGCCATAACCACCGTACATCATTTCGCCGCCTCCTTCTCATCGCCGGGCAGGATGTATTCAGCACCCTCCCACGGGCTCATGAAATCAAACTGACGGTATTCCTGCACCAGATTGACGGGTTCATAGACAACACGCTTTTGCGCCTCGTCATAGCGAACCTCGGTATAGCCGGAGGTGGGGAAATCCTTGCGCAGCGGGTGGCCGCGAAAGCCATAGTCGGTCAGGATCCGGCGCAGGTCCGGGTGACCCGAGAACAATAAGCCAAACATGTCGTAGACTTCCCGCTCGAACCAGTTGGCCGAGGGGTGGACGTCGACAATCGACGGCACCATTTCATCTTCACGCACCGACAGCCGCAACCGGATGCGGTGGTTCTGGTACATCGACAGGAAGTGATAGACCACGTCGAACCGCTTGGGCCGGTCCGGATAGTCGACGGCGGTGATGTCCACCAGCGACGAGAATTTGCAGGTGCGGTCGGTCTTCAGGAACTCAACAAAGCCAGAAATGTTGGCCGGAGCCACATCAACGTTCAGCTCATCATGGGAGATGTCCCACCCCAATATGCAATCGGGGCGTTTCTGCTCCAGGTATGAGCCAAGCTCTCTCAGCGCGTCAGTCATCAAAATCTTCTCCAACTCAGCGCTGATCAGCGCACCAGGGTGCCAGTGCGGCGTATCTTGCGTTGCAACTGCATCAGACCGTACAGCAGCGCCTCGGCGGTCGGGGGGCAACCCGGAACGTAGATATCGACCGGCACAATACGGTCACAGCCGCGCACAACTGAATAGCTGTAATGGTAGTAGCCACCGCCATTGGCGCAGGACCCCATCGAGATCACATAGCGTGGCTCGGGCATCTGGTCGTAAACTTTGCGCAGTGCCGGGGCCATCTTGTTGGTCAGCGTCCCCGCCACGATCATCACATCCGACTGCCGCGGAGAGGCTCGCGGGGCGATGCCAAAACGCTCGGCGTCATACCGCGGCATCGAGGTATGCATCATTTCAACCGCGCAGCAGGCCAGACCAAAGGTCATCCAGTGCAGTGACCCGGTGCGGGCCCAGTTGACGATGTCCTCGGCCGAGGTCAGCAGAAAACCTTTATCCTGCAGCTCGGCATTCAGCGCCTGCGTCGCCACCTCTTTGTCGATCCCTGCCGTATTGGCTCCGGTCATCATTCCCATTCCAGGGCCCCTTTTTTCCATTCATAGGCAAAGCCGATGGTCAGAACCCCGAGAAACACCATCATCGACCAGAAGCCGGCCATGCTGATGTCCTTGAAGGCGACGGCCCAGGGAAACAGAAACGCGATTTCCAAATCGAAAATGATAAAGAGGATCGATACCAGGTAAAACCGGACATCAAATTTCATCCGTGCATCATCGAAGGCATTGAAACCGCATTCGTAAGCACTTACTTTTTCTGGGTCGGGATTGCGAACAGCCAGCACAACGGCGGCTAGAATAAGGACAATTCCAAGACCGGTTGCGACGGCCAGAAACACTAGGATCGGGAGGTATTCCCGCAACATCTCTTCCACGAGTGGCTCCTTTCCTGCGCGCTTTTCGCCGCGCGCGGTCAATTGGCGTGTTGACTTTAGCCGTGTCTACTCTCGCGATTTGCCAGCGTCAACCAAGGCATTGTTAATGATGAAGCGGCAGTGAATTGCAGCCGCCTTGCCACAACATCGCCGCTAATCCTTATTGTTTCAATAAGGAAATGGTGCGTTCACCGTAAATCCCTTGCTTGCATGGCTCTGTGTCAAAGGCGCATATTTCTGTCAGGTTTTCAGGACTGCCAGCGCGGCTTGCAACGGTCAAAAAACGCTCCAATTCCATGCTCAGCTTCCTCTGTTTGCCACCGGTCAACCAGCGCTTTGATCGTGTGGTCGATCACCGAGCCGTCAATTTTCGGACCCAGATCGCGGGCCAACTGCTTTGCAGCGGCAACCGCTCCGGGGGCGCAGTTCAAATAGGGTGCAACCTCGGCCTCGACAGATTCGGCCAGTTGATCCGCCGACACCGCCCGCGCCAGGAGCCCCAGTTCAACCGCCTCCGCGGCCCCGAACAGTCGGGAAGACATGAACACCCTGCGCGCCTTTGCCGCCCCCATCCTGGCGATGACATAGGGGCCGATTGTCGCGGGAATGATACCCAGCTTGGTTTCTGTCAGCCCCATTTTCAGGTGATCAACACCGATGGCAACATCACAGACCGAGGCCATACCCACACCGCCGCCAAAGGCATTGCCCTGCAAGGCACCGATCATTGGCTTGGGCAGGGTGTTCAGAGCCTGCAACATTTCGGCCAGTTTGCGCGCCTCGACAAACCTGGTCGCCGAATCCGCCGCCATCTGCTGCCGCATCCAGCCCAGATCGCCACCGGCACAGAAACTCTTGCCTGCTCCGGTCAGGACAACCACTCGCACCGCATCATCGGCCGAGAGTTGCTGCGCAGCCTCGGTCAACTCGGCGATCATCTCACCGGACATGGCATTGTGTTTTTCCGCACGGTTCAGGGTCAGCGTCGCCACCCCGCGCGCATCGGTGATCAAGGTAATGGTGTTGAACATCTAAGGTCCCGTTTTGTTGAAAGTACTGCCGCGACGCCGGGTTTAGCTGCCGCGCATGGCCCGCGCCATATCCGCTGCCTGCAGCAGGATATCCAGATCCAGGCCGGTGTCATATCCCAGCCGTGTCAGGTGCTCATGCACCAGTTCGGTCGCAACATTGCCCGCAGCCCCCGGCGCAAAGGGACAACCGCCAAGGCCGCCAACCGCTGCATCAAACACCCGCACCCCCATCGACAGGGCCGCATCGATGTTATCCATCGCCCGGCCCGAGGTATTGTGGAAATGTCCAGCCAGACGGGTCGCAGGCACCACCTCGCGCACCGCCAGCAACATCCGCGCCACCGAATCCGGTGTCGCCTGTCCCAAAGTATCGCCCAGAGAAATTTCATAACAGCCCAGCGCAAACAACCGGTCGGCCATTTCCGCCACTTTTTCCGGTGGCGTGGCCCCGTCATAAGGACAGTCGGTGACGCAGGATATATAGCCCCGCACCGGCAGATCGACGTGCCGGGCCGCCTCCAGTATCGGCTCAAACCGCTCGATCGACTCGGCGATTGTGGCATTGATATTGGCCTTAGAGAATCCCTCGGAGGCCGAGGCAAACACCGCCACCTCGCTGGCCTGCGCCGTCACCGCCGCATCGTAGCCTCGCATATTGGGCGTCAGCGCCGCATAGCGCACCCCCTCGGCCCGCTTAATCCCCGCCAGAACCTCGCCACTGCCAGCCATCTGCGGCACTTTTTTCGGCGACACAAAGCTGGCCACCTCTATCCGGTTAAACCCGGCCTGGCTCAGACAGGCGATCAATGCCAGTTTCTCGGCGACGGGGATTTCGCGTTTTTCGTTCTGCAGACCATCGCGCGGCCCCACTTCAAAAATCTCGACCCGATCACCCATGGCACATCTCCCAGCTTCTTCTTTGTAAAAATACTCAATTCCTAGCCAGCAGCCTGCGGGCCACCGGCTGTTTTGGCAAGACTATTCGCTTTCCTCCTGCAACCGGACCAATGCCGCGCCAGCTTCGACCTGATCGCCCGCCGCAGCCAGAACTTCGGCCACCACACCATCACGAGCCGCCAATAAGGCGTGCTCCATCTTCATCGCCTCCAGCACCGCCAGCCGGTCGCCCTCGACCACCACCTGACCAGCGACGGCCAGGACCACTTTAACCAACCCGGGCATCGGTGCCACAATCACATTGGTATCGCCGCCCGCCTTGGCATCGCGATCCAGCGGATCCGGCAGCTCAAATGTCAGGCCATAGCCGTCAAATACAGTTATACTCCTCTCGGACTGTACAACATCAGGCAGCAGATGACGGCCGATAATCCAGCCAGTGCCACGGCGGTGCGCAATAATCTCTTCGCCGTCAACATGCCAGATCTGCCGATCGGCGCTTTCAACGTCGACTTGCAGCTCAAACGTCTCACCCTGCCAGGTCAGCGACACCGCCCGGCGCAGCGGCGCCCAGAGCGTAAAGCCGCTGTGGCTCAGCGGCCGGATCAGATCCAGAGCCGACATCGCCGCCGCCACCTTATGGTGAGGCTCCACATCAGGCGCTGCCGCCAAAACGTCCAGATCACGGGCGATCAACCCGGTATCAAATTCCCCACGGGCAAAGCCCGGATGCGCCGCCAGCCCTCCCAGAAACGCCAGATTGGTCACCGTGCCGGCAACCTCCGTTGCCTCCAGCGCGCGGCGCAGCCGCGCCAATGCAACCGCCCGGGTCGGGCCATGTACGATCACTTTTGAGATCATCGGGTCATACCAGGGACTGATGGTATCCCCGGCGCGCACACCGCTGTCTGCGCGGCAACCATCAGGAAACTGCAAATGGGTCAGAGTGCCGGTAGCGGGCAGAAACCCCTTGGGCACATCTTCGGCATACAGCCGCGCTTCAAAGGCATGACCATTGATGGCCAAGTCCTCTTGTTGCATCGGCAGGCTCTCCCCTGCGGCGACGCGCAACTGCCACTCCACCAGATCGACACCGGTGATCGCCTCGGTAACCGGGTGTTCCACCTGCAAACGCGTGTTCATTTCCATGAACCAGAACCCATCGGCGCGCAGGCCGCCTGACCCATCAACGATAAACTCGACTGTGCCTGCGCCCTTGTAGCCGATGGCCTCGGCCGCCCGCACCCCGGCCTGCCCCATGGCGGCGCGCATTTCAGCGGTCATCCCAGGCGCAGGCGCCTCCTCGATCACCTTTTGATGGCGGCGCTGCAGGCTGCAGTCGCGTTCAAAAAGATGCACCGCCCGGGTGCCGTCACCAAACACCTGAATTTCGATATGACGGGGCCGCAGGATGTATTTTTCGACCAGCACATCCGGGTTGCCAAAAGCGGTGATAGCTTCGCTGCGGGCGCTCTCCAGCGCCGCCATGAAATCCTCAGCCCGCTCGACCAGCCGCATGCCCTTGCCACCACCACCGGCGACAGCCTTGATCAGCACCGGATAGCCAATGCCATCGGCCGCCCCAAACAGGTGTTCGCTGTCTTGGTTAGACCCGTGATACCCCGGCACCACCGGCACTCCGGCTTTTTCCATCAGCACCTTGGCAGCGTCTTTCAGCCCCATTTTGCGGATGGCATCAGTCGAGGGTCCGATAAAACACAAGCCCGCAGCGTCAACCGCATCAACAAAGCCCGGATTTTCGGACAGGAAGCCATAGCCAGGATGGATGGCCTGGGCGCCGCAGGTCAGGGCAACAGCAATGATCTCATCGCCCAAAAGATAGCTGTCGGCTGGTGCCGATCCATGGCCGATGGGATAGGCCTCATCCGCCAGCGCCACATGTTTTGCATCGCGGTCTGCGGCTGAATAAACCGCCACGGTCTTTACCCCCATGGTGCGGGCCGTTTCCATGACTCGGCAGGCGATTTCGCCACGGTTGGCGATCAGGATTTTGTCAAACATGCGTCTGGTCCTTTGGCAACTGGAGGTGGCGGGGGCTGTCTGCCCCCGGACCCCCGAAGGTATTTGAAACAAGAAGAAACATCAGGCTCACATCCGGAACACGCCAAAGCGTGTGTCCTCGATCGGAGCATTGAGGGCGGCGCCCAGAGATAGGGACAGCACATCCCGCGATTTGCGTGGATCAATGATGCCGTCATCCCACAGCCGTGCCGAAGCGTAGAGCGGGTGGCTTTGTTGTTCGAACATATCGATGGTGGGCTGTTTGAAGGCGGCCTCTTCTTCGGCGCTCCAGCTGCCACCGTTGCGCTCAATGCCATCGCGTTTGACTGTCGCCAGCACCCCAGCCGCCTGTTCGCCGCCCATCACCGAAATGCGACTGTTGGGCCAGGTCCACAGGAACCGCGGCTGATAGGCGCGCCCCGCCATGCCGTAGTTGCCCGCACCAAAGGAGCCGCCAACTAGCATGGTGATTTTCGGCACATTGGTCGAGGCCACCGCCGTCACCATCTTGGCACCATGGCGGGCGATGCCCTCGTTTTCATATTTACGCCCGACCATGAAGCCGGTGATGTTTTGCAGGAACACCAACGGGATTTTACGCTGCGAGCACAGTTCGACAAAATGCGCGCCTTTTTGCGCCGCCTCGGAGAACAGCACGCCATTGTTGGCAATGATGCCAATCGGGCAGCCTTTGAGATGGGCAAAGCCGGTGACCAGGGTTTCACCATAGCGCGACTTGAATTCATCGAAACGCGATCCGTCGACCAACCGGGCGATCACCTCGCGGATATCATAGGGCGTGCGCAGATCACCGGGCACCACGCCGAGAATTTCCTCCGGATCATAGGCGGGCTCTTCCGGGCTTTGCCAGTCGACGGTCAGCGGTTTGCGCCTGTTCAGCGACAGAACCGCACGGCGCGCCAGCTCCAGCGCATGGCCATCATCCTCGGCCAGGTAATCGGCCACCCCGGAAAGCCGGGTGTGGACGTCGCCGCCGCCCAGATCCTCGGCGCTGACGATCTCACCCGTTGCCGCCTTGAGCAGCGGCGGGCCGGCCAGAAAGATGGTGCCTTGATCGCGCACGATGATGGTGACGTCAGACATGGCCGGCACATAGGCGCCGCCGGCGGTGCAACTGCCCATCACCACGGCAATCTGCGCAATGCCCTTGGCCGACATCCGCGCCTGATTGTAGAAAATCCGGCCAAAGTGATCGCGGTCGGGGAACACCTCGTCCTGCTGCGGCAGGTTGGCGCCACCGCTGTCGACCAGATAGATGCAGGGCAGATGGTTTTCCTCGGCAATTTCCTGTGCCCGCAGGTGCTTTTTCACTGTCATCGGAAAATAGGTGCCGCCCTTTACCGTGGCGTCATTGCAGACCACCATGACGTCCTGGCCCTGCACCCGGCCAATGCCGGTAATCACCCCGGCACCGGGGGCGGCCCCATCATACATATTATGGGCGGCGGTGGCGCCAATCTCCAGAAACGGCGAGCCGGGATCGAGCAGGTTGGCCACCCTTCGGCGCGGCAGCATCTTGCCACGGCCCTCGTGGCGGGCGCGCGAGCGTTCGCCGCCGCCCATGCGGGCAGTCTCGGCCACCTCGGAGACTTGCGCCAATGCGTCGAGATGCGCGGCGCGGTTTGTTTTGAAGCCTTCGGAGGAAGGCAGCGCTTTGGATTTGAGTTTCATGTCCACAGTCTCGTCTTGGGTTCAAAGATGTTAGATTGGTACGCCACTGCAGTTATCAGCCAAATGGGAAAGGTCATACCGACATCTCCGCCGCCGCCCGGGCCTTCAATTCCTTGCGGATCACCTTGCCGGTCACCGTCATCGGCAGCGCCTCGACAAAACTAATCTCACGCGGGTAGGAATACTGGGCAAGGTGGCTTTTGACGTGATCTTGCAGCTCTTTCTCCGTCACATCACAGCCGGGTTTCAGCACCACATAGGCCTTGACGATCTCGGTGCGCAGCGGGTCCGGCTTGCCCACCACTCCCACGGTGGCCACCGCCGGGTGGGTCATCAGGCAATCCTCGATCTCGGCCGGGCCAATGCGATAGCCGGAGGAGGTGATCACATCATCCTCACGGCCGACAAAGCGCAGATACTCGCCCTCCCAGATGCCGCGATCACCAGTAATCAGCCAATCCCCCCGGAACTTGGCAGCGGTGTCCTCCGGCCGGTTCCAGTATTGCAGCATCATCGAGGCTGAGCCACGGCGCACCGCGACATCCCCCTCACCTATGGTCGCTTGGCCGGTCTCATCCAGCACGGCCACCGCATGACCGGGCACCGCCTTGCCGATGCAGCCGGGACGCGGCGCATAATCGGCACCGCAGGACGAGGCCACCATATTGCATTCAGTCTGGCCGTAGAATTCGTTGATACTCACGCCCAGACGCCGCTTGCCCCAAGCGAGCATCTCGGCGCCCAGGGGCTCTCCGCCGGAGGCAACCGAGCGCAGACCGTCGAGCCCCTGCCCGGCGGCCTTGAGCATCCGCAGAGCTGTGGGCGGGAAGAACACGTTGCGCACAGCGCCACGGGCAATCACATCGGCGCAGGCCTCGGGGGTGAATTTCTCCAGCCGGGCCGCCACAATGGGGACGCCCAGCGCCAATCCCGGCATCGCCACGTCAAACAAGCCACCGATCCAGGCCCAGTCGGCCGGGGTCCACAGGCAATCACCGGCTTGGCCCAGGTGATCGTGGCTGATTGCCACGCCTGGCAGATGACCGGTCAGCACCCGGTGGCCATGCAGCGCGCCTTTGGGGCTGCCGGTGGTGCCCGAGGTATAGATCAGAACGGCGGGAGTATCCGGTGAGGTATCAGCAAAAGCAACTTCGTCGCCAGCCAGCCCGGCCTGATCGACCAACACCGCCTCGGCCAGATCGCCCAGCAGATCACCGCCCTCAGTATCAGTGAAAACAAACTGCAATCCAGCGTCGCCAGCCCGGCTGGCCAGAGCGTCGCGTTTGAACAGTTTGAACAGCGGCACCGAAATGGCCCCAACCTTCCACACCGCCAGATGCGCGGCGGCACACCAGGGAGACTGGCTGAGCAACACGCCAATGCGGTCGCCGGGCTGACACCGGGTCTTCAGGTACCGGGCCAACCCGTCGACCATTTCCATCAGCTCCCCATAGCTGACATTGACCCGCTTGGAGCTGGTCAAATCAACGATCGCCAACTGCTCGGCGGGATGCGCCAGGACCTGGGCCGCCATATTGAGGCGATCGGGAAGGACCCAACTGCCATCGGGCCGAAGCCCCGAAAATTCGCCTATTTTTTTCATCTCAAACCATGCTCCCAACGCATATCGGCCATGCGGTATCTTGTTGTTTTTCCAGAGGGAAAGCCGCCAAAAACTTGATCCAGATCACGGCAGATCTGGCCCTGCCGTGCTTTTGTTTGCCATATACACAAGAAAAGGCTCCCCCCGATGAAACGCACCCTTGCCGCCCTGGCGCTGACCTCCGCATTTGCGGCTTTTGCCGTGCCAGCTACCGCCCAATCCCAGGGCGACTGGACCTTCGGCGTCGGCGTCGCCAACGTCAATCCCAAGTCCGGCAATGGCACCCTGGCGGGTGGTACTGCCAGCATCGCCGACGACACTCAGCTGTCGCTCACCGTCGAGTATTTCATCCGCGATAACATTGGTATCGAACTGCTGGCCGCCACCCCGTTTGAGCATGACATCAACATCAGCGGATCTTTTGCCGGAACCACTCGGCAACTGCCGCCCACCCTGTCGGTCAATTACCACTTCCCGACCAAAGGCAAGATCAAACCCTTTGTTGGCGTTGGCCTGAACTATACCACCTTCTTTGAGGAAGCCTCGCCTTTGGGCGTCCTGGAACTGGACGACAGCTGGGGCTATGCGGTTCAGGTTGGTGCGGACTGGCAGATCTCGGACCGCGGCGCGCTGCGTCTGAATGTGCGCTACATCGACATTGAGAGCGACGTCACCCTGGACGGCGCCTCCATCGGCACCGCCGAGATCGATCCGATTGTGGTTGGCCTTAGCTACGTGCACCGCTTCTGATCCTTTGATCCAATTCCGGACGGCGGGCCCCAGGGCCTGCCGTTTGGATATGGGCCCTGCGGGATTTCCCCCGGTCACGCAGGCCCAGTGCCTTTCTTCTCCGGCTCAGCGCCCCGCCAAGCCGCCCTTCAGGTCATTGACCCCATCAGTTCACGACCGATCAGCATCCGGCGAATTTCCGATGTCCCGGCGCCAATTTCCATCAGCTTGGCATCGCGGAAAATGCGGCCCACCGGATTGTCGGACAGATACCCTGCCCCGCCCAAAGACTGCACCGCCTGATGCGCCTGCACCATGGCCTGCTCAGAAGCATAGAGACAGCAGGCCGCCGCGTCCTGCCGGGTCACCGTGCCACGGTCGCAGGCCTTGGCAACTTCATAAACATAGGCACGCGCTGAATTCATCGCTGTATACATGTCTGCGATCTTGCCCTGCATCAGCTGGAACGAACCGATAGGCTGTCCAAACTGCTTGCGCTCGGCCAGATAGGGCATCACTTCATCCATGCAGGAGGCGATGATGCCGGTGCCGATCCCCGCCAGAACCACCCGTTCATAGTCCAGCCCCGACATCAGCACCGCAACGCCGCGACCCTCTTCGCCCAGCACGTTGTCAAACGGCACCTGGACGTCATCAAAGATCAGCTCGGCAGTATTGGAGCCGCGCATCCCCAGCTTGTCGAAATGCGGCGAGGTCGAAAACCCGGTCATTGCCTTTTCAACGATAAAGGCGGTGATGCCCTTTGAGCCCGCATCAGGGTCGGTCTTGGCATAGACCACCAGCGTGTCGGCCTCTGGGCCATTGGTGATCCAGTATTTATTGCCGTTCAGCCGATAGTGATCGTTGCGTTTTTCCGCCCGCAGGGTCATGGACACCACATCAGACCCGGCGCCGGCCTCAGACATTGCCAGGGCGCCAACGTGCTCGCCAGACACCAGACCCGGCAGGTATTTTGCCCGCTGCGCATCGCTGCCGTTCAGTTTGATCTGGTTGACGCAAAGGTTCGAATGCGCGCCATAAGACAGCGCCACCGAGGCACTGGCCCGGGCCAGTTCCTCGACCACGATGGTATGCGCCAGATAGGACATGCCCGCGCCTCCAAATTCCTCGGGAACCGTGACCCCCAACAGCCCCAGATCCCCCATCTCTTTCCACAGCTCGGCAGGGAACTCATTGCTCTGGTCAATCTGCTGCGCCATCGGCTTGACCCGATCCTGCGCCCAGCGATGCACCATATCGCGCAGCGCGTTCACGTCGTCACCTAGATCGAATTGCATACTTGCATTGAACATTGCAGGCTCCCTCCCAAAGGTCGTCTCAAATTATCTGAACAGTCGTTCATTTATTAGAACAGGGTTTGATTCGCGTCAACCGCAACACGCCGGGGTCTTATTCTAACCAAGGGTAATGGCCATTGATGGCTTAAAATACCCGGTATCTGGACATGCGCCTGCATCCAAACAACCGCAGGGCTGTTTGGCTCAGGAGAGGACCCATGCCACCGCAGGGCCAGCCTGGGATTTCACCGGACCAAACCGGTGTTATGGTATCACTTGCTCTGAAAGACGGCGCCGACCTCTGCCCGAATGATCCTGGCAATCAGCGCGCAATCCTGCAGGCTGAACGTCAGCGGCACCCGCATATCGACAATGCCGGCCAGGATGCGGTCACTTTGCGGCAGGCTTTGCGGCTTGGCGTAGCGCCAACTGTCATAGCGCGAGGTAAAGGCAACCGGCTCGGCACCGCCGAACCATTTCAGCTCAACCCCGCGTTCGCCACAGCGGCGAATGACCGCCTGCAGCTTGTCGGCGGTCCAGTCGAGCAACAGAAACTGGATCGATGAGCCAACATAAGATTCTGCCTCGGGCCGCCTGATCAGCCGCAATCCCGGGGTGTCTTGCAGGCCTGCCTCAATACAGTTGTACCGCGCGTTCCAGCGCGTCACCTGAGTCTCCAGATCGCGCAGTTGTGGCCGCAAAATTGCGGCGCGCAGATTGTCCATCCGGCCAGAAATATTGGGGGTGTCATACTTGATGCGGTCAAACACCGATGGGTGCGGCGCTGCCAGATGGCGCTCAAACAGCATATAAGATCCGGATAGCATGATCGCCCGGGCGGCGACCTCCTCGTCGTTGGTGATTAGCAATCCGCCCTCGCCCGCGTTCACATGCTTGTAGGTCTGGCAGGAATAACAGCCAATCGCGCCGTGCCGCCCTGACGCAATGCCGTTCCATGCGGCCCCCATAGTGTGGGCGCAATCCTCGATCACGGTGATACCGGCGGCGTCACAGATCTGCATCAGCTGATCCATGTCACACAGATGACCGCGCATGTGGCTGAGCATCAGCACCCGCGCCTGACCGGCCTTGGCGGCCAGATCATCCAGATCGATCACCAGATCCTCGGTGACATCGACAAACACCGGCTCAGCCCCAAGCGAGGCAATCGCGCCCGGCACCGGCGCCAGCGTAAAGGCATTGGTCAGCACCCGGTCGCCCGATTTTACGCCAACGGCGCGCAGGGCGGTGGCCAGCGCATAGCCGCCCGAGGCCACCGCAAGACAGTATTTCGCCCCCAACTGGGCCGCAAATTCCTGCTCCAGCAGCGCCGCTTCGCCCAGCTCCCCCGGCTCAACATTATAGCGATGTAATCGCCCGTGACGCAAAACCCCCAGTGCCGCTTCGATCGCGGCCTCCGACAGGGGCTCTTGCTGGGTGAAACTGCCTGAAAAAATCTCGTCCATTCAGCGTTTTTGGGCTTCCGTTGGGCGATCGTCAAGGGGTTGCGTCGCCGAATGCATCACAACCCAACCGGTAAACCCTCAGCCGATCAGTCGCGCCACCAGATCCGGCAGATCCTCATAGCGGTGCAGCAATGCCTCCGGCTTGAGCGCCGCCATTTGATCACCGGCGGGACCGAAGGTCACCAATATTGACGGCACTCCGGCGGCGGCAGAGGTGTCGCGATCGGTGTCACTGTCGCCAATCAGAATTGTCTTTGCCGGATCTCCACCGGCCCGGCGTGCGGCCTCGAACAACGGTGCGGGATCGGGCTTTCGCACCGGCAATGTATCCGCCCCCACCAGTGAGGCAAAGGCATCCCGCACCCCAAGCGACCACATCAGCTGCTCGGCCAAAGCTTCGGGTTTATTGGTACAAATGCCGACGCCGTATCCGGCCAGCTTCAGGGCCTCGACCGCCTCCATGGCACCGGGATAGAGATACGTGTGGTGGTCGATGGCATCGCGGTAAGCCTCAACCAGCACCGGAAAATAGTCCTCGACCTTCTGCGCTTCATAGACACCTGCCCGCTTCAACCCGGCTGTCAGCATCATCCGGGCACCGCGCAACGCGGTGGCGGCATCCTCCTGCTGGTTCAGCAGATCGCCCAGCCCCATCTGGCGAAAACAGCTGTTGGCCGCAGCCAGCAAATCACCCGAGGTATCCGCCAGGGTTCCGTCCAGATCAAAAATCACCGTTCGCATTTTCGTCCCTCTCGGCGTAATTTCGCCATATGTTGTTGCAATCCGCAATCTTGTTTGATGCGGAGATGGCTTGCACCGCGCCCCCCAGCAGATAAAACGGGTTAAACAAGAAAACAAAGAGAAAAGCCACATGAGCACTGCCCTGATCATCCTGGCCGCAGGCAAAGGCACTCGGATGAACTCTGATCTGCCCAAAGTCCTGCATCCAATTGCCCAAGCCCCGATGCTGGCCCATGCCATGCATGCTGGTCGAGCGCTGGACCCGGACCAGACGATTGTCGTCGCCGGTCACGCCGCCGAGGCCGTCACCGCAGCCGTGGCCGAGATCGACGAAACCGCGCAGGTGGTCCTGCAGACCGAACAGCTGGGCACCGCTCATGCGGTGGATCAGGCCCGCGCGGCGCTGGGGGATTTTGACGGCGATGTGGTGGTGCTCTATGGCGACACCCCCTTTGTGCAGCCCGACACGCTTGAGCGTATGATCAAAGCCCGCGCCAGTGCGGATCTGGTGATTCTCGGCTTTCAGGCCGCCGACCCGGGTCGCTATGGCCGTCTGGTGATGGCCGGTGACACGCTGGAACGCATTGTTGAGTACAAGGACGCCAATGAGGTCGAACGCGCCATTTCATTCTGCAACTCGGGCCTCATCGCCTGCAACGCCAAGCTGCTGTTTGAGCTGATCGCCAAGGTCGGCAATGAAAACGCCTCGGGCGAATATTACCTTACGGATGTGGTTGAACTGGCCCGCAGCCAGGGCTGCAGTGTCACTGCCGTGGCCTGTGACGAGGCCGAAACTCTGGGCGTCAATTCGCGCGCTGATCTGGCCCGTGCCGATGCGGTATTCCAGTCCCGTGCGCGGGCTGAACTGCTGGATCTGGGCGTCACCCTGATGGCCCCGGAAACCGTCTACCTGTCGCTGGACACCTTCATTGGCCGCGACGCTGTGATCGAACCCAATGTGGTGTTTGGCCCCGGAGTGACGGTGGAAAGCGGCGCCTTGATCCGGGCCTTTTCACATCTCGAAGGCTGCCACGTCAGCCGCGGTGCCAAGATCGGCCCCTATGCCCGGTTGCGCCCCGGCGCGGAACTGGCCGAGAACACCCATGTGGGCAACTTTGTCGAAATCAAGAACGCCGAGATCTCTGAGGGCGCCAAGATCAACCACCTCAGCTATATCGGCGACGCCTCGGTTGGCAAACGGACCAACATCGGCGCAGGCACCATCACCTGCAACTACGACGGCGTGATGAAGCATCACACCGAGATCGGCGCCGATGCCTTTATCGGCTCCAACACCCTGCTGGTCGCCCCGGTCAAAGTGGGCGACGAGGCGATGACGGCAACCGGCGCGGTTATCACCAAAGATGTCGAGGACGGTGCGCTGGCGATTGCCCGCACGCCGCAGGTCAACAAACCCGGTCGGGCGCAAAAACTGATGGATCTGCTGCGCGCCAAAAAGGCCCGCCGCGATGGAGGAGACGCCTGATGTGTGGAATTGTCGGAATACTGGGCCATCACGAGGCGGCACCCATTCTGGTCGAGGCCCTGAAGCGGTTGGAATACCGTGGCTATGACAGCGCCGGAATCGCCACTGTTTCAGGCGGCAAACTGGATCGCCGACGCGCCGTAGGCAAGCTGGTGAACCTCTCGGATCTGCTGGTGCACGAGCCGCTGTCGGGAAAATCCGGCATTGGCCATACCCGCTGGGCCACCCACGGCGCCCCGACCATTGCCAATGCGCACCCGCACCGGGCGGGCTCGGTGGCGGTGGTTCACAATGGTATCATCGAGAACTACCGCAGCATTCGCGCCGAGCTGTCTGAATATGGCATGGAATTTCAAACCGAGACCGACACCGAAACCGTGGCCCTGATGACCGAGCGATATCTGCGCGATGGGCTCTCCCCGGTGGCGGCCGCCAACAAAACCCTCGACCAACTCGAAGGGGCCTTTGCACTGGCGTTTCTGTTTGACGGCGAGGAAGACCTGATAGTCGCCGCCCGCAAGGGATCGCCTCTGGCCATTGGCCATGGTGACGGCGAGATGTTTGTGGGCAGCGACGCCATTGCTCTGGCGCCGATGACCGACCGCATCAGCTATCTTGACGAAGGCGACCGCGCGGTGCTGACCCGCAGCAGCCTGGAAATCCGCGACGCCAATGGCGCTTTGGTCGATCGCGCCATCAAGACCATCCAGATCGACAGCGCCCAGGTGGACAAGGGCGGCCACAAACATTTCATGGCCAAGGAAATCGCCGAGCAACCGCATGTGATTGCCGAGGCCATCCGCCACTATCTGCCGGTCGGTGAAGACGCCGTGCATCTGCCCGATGGTGGCATTGATTTCTCAGGCGTTGAACGGCTGACACTGGTGGCCTGCGGCACCGCCTATTATGCCTGCCTGACCGCCAAATACTGGTTCGAGAAAATCGCCCGCATTCCGGTCGAGGTCGATGTCGCCTCAGAATTCCGCTACCGCGAACCGCCGATCCCCGGCAACACGGTGGCCCTGTTTGTGTCGCAATCCGGCGAAACCGCCGACACCCTGGCGGCGCTGCGCTATTGCGTTGGCAAGGCCGACAAGATCCTGTCGGTGGTCAATGTCGCCGAAAGCTCGATCGCGCGGGAAAGCGATCTGGCACTGCCAATCCACGCCGGTGTCGAAATCGGTGTGGCCTCGACCAAGGCCTTTACCTGCCAGCTCTCGGTCCTGCTGATGCTGGCGCTCAAGGCGGCTACCGATCGCGGGGTGATTACCGCCGAAGATCTGGAGGCCAATATCACCGCATTGCGCAGCCTGCCCAATGTGCTGGCCGCCGCGCTGGAGCAGGACGACACCATCCGCCAGGCGGCGCAAAAACTGAGCGAATCGCGCGATGTCCTGTTCCTGGGTCGTGGGCTGATGTTCCCATTGGCACTGGAAGGCGCGCTGAAACTCAAAGAGATCAGCTATATCCATGCCGAAGCCTATGCCTCGGGCGAGCTGAAGCACGGCCCCATCGCCCTGATCGACAAACATATGCCGGTGGTGGTCATGGCGCCACGTGACGCATTATTCGACAAATCAGTGTCAAATATGCAGGAAGTCATGGCCCGCAAAGGCAAAGTTATACTGGTGTCAAATGCGGATGGCATCGCCGAGGCCAGCGACGGTGTTGCCTCTTGCATCCAGATGCCTGACATCCACGACAACCTGTCGCCGATCCTTTATGCGATCCCGGCGCAATTATTGGCCTATCACACAGCCGTCGCCAAGGGTACTGATGTAGACCAACCCCGTAACCTGGCCAAATCGGTGACAGTAGAATGAGCGACATACACTACCTATTCCTCGAACAGTTGCGCGCATTGCGCGACCCCAAGCGCGCGCTTGGCATGGCCAGCTATCACAAGATCAAGCGTGAATATCTGGGCCTGACCAATCCACAGGTCACCGACCTGACCACGGCCTGGCGCCAGGAGTTGACCATCGACAAGCGCGTCGCCGTGGCCCGTGGCCTGTGGCAGACCGATATCTACGAGGCTCGGCTGGCGGCCACCAAACTACTGACTCAGGCGCGGATCCAACCCGATGATGCGGTCTGGCAGCTGCTGCAAAGCTGGGTGCCCGGGTTTGACAGCTGGGCGCTGGCCGATCACGCCTGCGCGGCGATCCAAAAGCGGTTGATTGCAGATCCAACCCGGCTGGACGCGGTCGAGGCCTGGACCACATCCGAAAACCTGTGGACCCGGCGCGCCGCCTTGGTCGCCACCCTGCCCTGGACCAAACAGAACAACCCAAAACCCGAAGAGCTAGAGTGCCGCGATCGCATTCTGGGCTGGGCCGCCACCTATGCGACGGACCAGAAATGGTTCATCCAGAAATCGGTGGCCTGGTGGCTGCGCGACCTCTCCAAACATGATCCGAAGCGGGTGCAGGATTTCCTGGCCGAGCATGGCGATCACCTGAAAAATTTCGCCCGCAAGGAAGCTTCTAAGTATCTGAAGTAACCGACGTCTCTTAGAGATTTAAACCAATGCGCCCATTCGCCCCTTGGCTGGGCGCATTGAAAACCGACCCTCTCCCCAGCGGCATTGCCCGCTAGGGCGCCGCCGAGACCATCAGCTCGACCAGTTCGGTCAACGGCGCGCCAAGGTTGCGCATGGCCTCAATCGACAACCGGCTGCCTGCGCTTGCCTCGCCTGCGATCGGCCGCAGTGTCAAAGCAACCTCGGCCCCGGTTGCACTGCGCACAAGCGCCCGCTGTTCGACCGCCACCAAGGGCGTCTCCATCCACAATCCGGGCACGGTGGGATCTCCCAACCCTGCAATGGTGCTGGCAGTCCCGGAAAACGCGGCAGCGCGATCCCCCTGTGGCGTTGCGGACAGGTCATCCAAAGGCGCAGTCTCCACCGCTACGGGCGCAGATAAAACCGGATCAACAGCCTCTGACCCGGGGGGAATCAGATTACAGGCCGACAACAAGACAGAGGTGAGCAAGATAAGGGGAATTCGCATAGCCGGACTCTATCCTCTCAAATCACGGTTTGCCAACCACTTCACCCACAATTGCCTTGCCGCAGGCCAAACCCCGCCTTACCTAGGATCTATGACAGCCCCACTTATCGATCCTTTCGCCCGCGCCATCACCTACCTTCGGGTCTCGGTTACCGACCGCTGCGATTTCCGATGCGTCTACTGCATGTCCGAGACCATGACATTTCTTCCCAAGAAAGACCTGCTGACTTTGGAAGAACTGGACCGCATGTGCTCCTCCTTTGTCACCATGGGCGTCAAGAAACTGCGCATTACCGGCGGCGAACCGCTGGTGCGCCGGGGCATAATGACATTCTTCCAATCCATGACCCGGCATCTGGACAGCGGCGCGCTCAACGAGCTGACCCTGACCACCAATGGCTCGCAGTTGGAAAAATACGCCCAAGACCTGTTTGACGCCGGGGTGCGCCGGATCAATATTTCGATGGACACCATCGACGAGAAGAAATTCGCCGAGATCACCCGCTGGGGCCGCCTGCCACAGGTGATGCGCGGTATTGATGCGGCGCAAAAGGCTGGCCTCAAGGTCAAGATCAACGCCGTCGCCCTAAAGGGGTTCAACGAAGACGAATTGCCCGCCATCACCGAGTGGTGCGCCAGCCGGGGCATGGATCTGACCTGGATCGAGGTGATGCCAATGGGCGACCTGGGCAATGAAGACCGGGTCGGCCAGTACTGGTCGCTCAAGGACGTGCGCAAAGCCTATGACGACCATTATCAAGTCAGTGATCTGGCTGAGTCGACAGGCGGCCCTGCCCGCTATGTACGCCTGGAACAGACCGGGCAGAAAATTGGCTTCATCACCCCGATGAGCCATAATTTCTGCGAAAGCTGCAACCGGGTGCGCCTGACCTGCACCGGCGAGCTCTATACCTGCCTGGGCCAGGAAGGCATGCAAGACCTGCGCCCTGCCATGCGACAGAGCCCCGACAGTGACGAGCCCCTGGAACAGGCGATCCGCGCCGCCATCGGCCTGAAGCCCAAAGGCCATGATTTTGACTATTCACGCCAGCGTGCAGACGGGCAGATGTCCCGCCACATGAGCCACACCGGCGGCTAAGATGACATCCTCTGCTGGCAGCCCAACGCTGCTCTATTACCTGTACCGCGGCGCCACCGCGCTGATCGCGCCTTTTGCCTATCGCAAGGTCGCGGCCAAACTGGCGGCGCAGGGGGTCTCAGCGGAGCGCCAGCGTGAACGGCTGGGGCATGCCACTCTGCCGCGCCCCGACGGGCAAGTGATCTGGTTCCACGGCGCCTCGGTGGGGGAAAGCCTGGCAGCGCTGACCCTGATCAACCGGCTTGGCGACCATCTACCTCAGGCCCGGTTCCTGCTGACCACCGGCACCGCCACCGCGCAGCAGGTGGTGGCCAAGCGGATGCCGCCGCGCTGCTGCCACCAATTTGCCCCGCTGGATGCGGCCGGCCCGGTACGCCGGTTCCTGGCTCACTGGCGCCCCTCCGCCGGCATTTTTGTCGAAAGCGAGCTGTGGCCGGTGACGCTGGTTTCCACCCGGAGATCCGGTGCAAAACTGGCGCTGGTCAATGCCCGCTTGTCAGATCGATCAATGGCGCGCTGGCAGAAAAAGGCGCCAACGGCCCGCTTTGTCATGCAACAGTTTTCCCTGTTCCTGACCCAGAACCAACATATCTCGGACGGGTTGCTCGAACTTGGGGCGCCCGCTGATCGGGTGCGGGGTGGCGGCAATCTCAAGGCTGGCGCCGATCCCCTGCCCATTGACGATGATGCCCTTGCGCAGCTGCGCGACGCTCTGGGCAACCGCCCGACCTGGGTGGCCAGCTCCACCCATATCGGCGAAGAGCAACCGGTGCTCACCGCCCATAAGGCGCTGCTGCAACAGCACCCCGATCTGTGCCTGCTGCTGGTGCCGCGCCACCCCGAACGCAGCGACGAGATTGCCGATCTGGTGGCCAAGACCGGGATGACCTGCGCCCGGCGCAGCAAGGGCGAACTGCCAACAGCCGGAACCCAGATCTATCTGGCCGACACCATGGGCGAGCTTGGCACCTGGTACGCCCTGTCGCCAATTGTCTTCCTTGGCGGTTCGCTGGAACCAATTGGCGGCCACAACCCGTTTGAGGTCGCCCAAGCCGGAGCCGCCGTCATCACCGGCCCCGGTTATCACAATTTTGCCGAGACCTTCCCGCCGATGATCGCCGCCAAGGGCGCCGTCGAAGTGCATGACGCGACCCAGCTCGCCACAGCCGTCTCCCAGTGGCTGACCCAACCCGACGCGCTGCAACAGGCGCAGCAGGCCGCAGCCGAATTTAGCCGCCAACAGTCAACCGTACTGGACGGGCTGGTTGAGATGCTGATCGAGCAATTGGATCTGGACGCTGAAAATGGCTGAACTGTATGTCACCAACTTCAACAGGAATTTCACCGGGGTTTCGGCCACCGCCGCCAATGTGATCCGCCAACAGGCCAAACATCACGATCTTCACCTAGTGGGCTATCCGCTGCCGGGCTGCCCCGATCCGATCACCCTGACCCAGGCCCGCCTGCTGTGCAAACGCCCGCCCCAGGGCCGCGATTTTGCCATCTGGCACGTGCGCCGCAACCCCGAGATGCGCGCCGCGATCTGGTCCCGGGATGTTCTGAAACTGCCGATCCGCATCGTCTTCACCTCGGCTGCGCAACGGTTGCATTCAACCTATCCTCGCTGGCTGATCCGGCAAATGGATGCGATTGTCGCCACCACGGACATCGCCGCCCGCTATGTCACCAAGGTGCAGGCCGTGGTGCCGCATGGGGTCGACACCGATCTCTTCACCCCCGCCCAGACCCGGGCAACCGCCTGGTCAGCCCTGGGCTACGGCGGCGATATCGGCCTTGCCACAATCGGCCGCATCCGCCCCGAAAAAGGCACCGATGTCTTTGTCGACACCATGCTGCAACTGCTTCCGAAACTGCCCCAGGCCCGGGCTCTGATTATTGGCCGCGCCGGACGCCAGCACCAAAAATTCCTGGCCGGGCTCCAGGCCCGCATCGCAGCGGCCGGCCTGTCAGACCGCATCCTGTTTCCCGGCGAGATACCGGCCACAAAACTGCCGCAGCTGATGCGCGGTCTGTCTCTTGTACTGCAGCTGCCCCGCTATGAGGGCTACGGAATGGTGCCCCTGGAAGCGATGGCCAGTGGCGTGCCCTTCGTCGGCACCGAGACCGGATATTACCAGGCATTCTCGGCACAGGGAAAAACCGGCACAGTGGTGCCCGTCGGCGCTGCAGAGCAAGCCGCCAAGGCCGCCTTGTCGATCCTGAGTGATCCGACCTGTCACGCCGACATGAGCCAAGAGGCCCGCAACATTGCGCAACATGGTTTCAGCGCCACCACTGAAGCCGCCGGAATAGAAGCCGTCTACCAGGATCTGTGGCGCGGCTAGGCGGCAAACGGATCTTGGGGTTCCGCCCGTTCGATCCTGAAATGACCACCCAGGTCATTTCCACGACGGATCGAACTTCATCTGGCTGAAAATATCCTCGGGGGTGAATTGGTCGAGGCCAAGAGGGGGCAGACAGCCCCCTCCCCTTTTGTCACCTACTTACGCAGCAGGCATGCGCTGCTCAACAATCTCGGCCCACCAGCTACAGCCGGCAGGAATGGCCTCGTCGTTGAAATTATACTCGGGGTGATGCACTGCGGCGGTATCGCCGTTGCCAACCAGAATATAGGCTCCAGGGCGCTCCTCCAGCATAAAGGCAAAGTCTTCGCCGCCCATCACCAGATCGGCGTGTTCACAATCCCCCGAGACCTTGCGCGCCACTTCAGCGGCAAACTCGGTCTGTTCCTCGTGATTGACCATCGCCGGATAGCCCCGGATGTAATTGACATCTGCTGCACCGCCAAAGGTGGCGGCAACGCCTGCGCAGATCTCTTTGAGCCGCTTTTCCGCCAGATCGCGCATCTCTCCGCTCATGGTGCGCACGGTGCCCTTCAGCTGCACCGTTTGCGGGATCACATTGAAAGCATTGGACGAGGTCTGGAACGAGGTCACCGAAACCACCAGCTGATCCACCGGATCCGCATTGCGGCTGGAAATGGTCTGCAGCGCCATGACAGCCTGCGCCGCCATCACTGTGGTATCGACCGTTTTCTGTGGCATGGCGGCGTGACCACCCAGCCCTTCAAAAGATATCTCGAACTGATCTGTCGCGGCAAAAAACGCGCCCGGACGGATGGCAAATGAGCCAACAGGCTTACCCGGCCAGTTGTGCATACCGTAGACTTCCTGGATGTTCCAGCGGTCCATCATGCCGTCTTCGCACATTTCCCGACCGCCGCCGCCACCTTCTTCGGCAGGCTGGAAAATCACCACCACGGTGCCGTCGAAATTGCGCGTCTCGGACAGATACTTGGCCGCCCCCAGCAACATTGCTGTGTGACCGTCGTGACCACAGGCATGCATGGCGCCCTCGGTCTTGCTGGCATAGTCCAGCCCGGTGGCTTCCAGGATCGGCAGCGCATCCATGTCGGCGCGCAGACCAATCACCTTGCCGGCGCTGTCGCTCTTGCCCTTGATCACCCCCACCACGCCAGTGCGGCCAATGCCGGTGACGATCTCATCACAGCCGAACTCTTTCAGCTTGGCCGCCACCAGCGCACTGGTGCGATGGGTTTCGAACAGGATTTCAGGGTTTTCATGAATGTCACGGCGCCATTCGGTGATTTCTGTCTGCAATTCAGCAAAGCGATTCTTAACGGGCATTTTGGGTCTTCCTTATTTAAACTGCGGGCATTCGTCGTTCGACCAATTCGGCAAACCAGCTGCAACCAGCAGGAATCACGTCGTCTTCGAAATTATACGCCGGGTGGTGGCACATCGCGGTGTCGCCATTGCCGACAAAGATATAGGCTCCGGGCCGCTCTTCGAGCATATAGGAAAAATCCTCGGAGGGCATGATCGGATCTGTGTTCTCATTAACGCTGCCAGACACCGCCCGCGCCGCTTCGGCTGCGTAAACCGTTTCATCTGGCGTGTTTACCGTGACGGGATAGCCCGCATCCCATTGAACGCTTGCCTGCGCGCCAAAGGCCGAGGCGGTGTCTTCGGCAACCCGGCGCACCCGCTCTTCGGCGAGGGCGCGGCACTCAGAATCCAACGTGCGGACAGTGCCTTTCATACGAACCTGATGCGCAATGACATTTGACGCGGTGCTATCGGTCTCAAAGGTACCAACAGTCAGCACCACACGTTTGATAGGGTCAATATTGCGCGCCACGATGGATTGCAGGCTAACGACAATCTGGCAGGCCACCAGAGTGGTATCCACGGCCTCATGTGGTGTCGCTGCATGGCCACCTTGACCGGTGACGGTAATCTCAAAATCATCGGACGAGGCCAGCAGCGCACCAGGGCGAATGAAAAATTCGCCAACGGGCATCCCCGGCATGTTGTGCATGCCGTAAACTTCCTGAATACCCCAGCGGTCCATCATGCCGTCTTCGCACATTTCGCGACCGCCAGCGCCACCTTCTTCGGCGGGTTGGAAGATCAACACCACAGTGCCGTCAAAATTGCGGGTCTCAGACAGATATTTTGCAGCACCCAATAACATCGAGGTGTGACCATCGTGGCCACAGGCATGCATCTTGCCAGCGGTTTTTGAGGAATAGTCCAACCCGGTGGCCTCGTGAATTGGCAGCGCATCCATGTCGGCACGCAGGCCAATCACCCGACCCCGGGTATCGGTCCGGCCTTTGATCGTCGCAACAACCCCTGTTCGGCCAATTCCAGTGGTGATGTCGGTGACGCCAAATTCCTTCAAACGCTCGACCACAAAGGCGGCGGTTTGGTGGACGTCAAACAGCAATTCCGGCATGGTATGCAGATGGCGCCGCCACCCGGTGATCTCGCTGTGCATATCAGCAAAACTGTTCTTGATCGGCATATCCATCTCCCGTTGCTGCCCGCACTGTCAGATAAATAAGTTGTCTTATCAAGTATCTCAAGGCGCCATATTGCAAAGAAATCAAGTGGTCGTGATACGACCGGAAATACGCTGAACCGGAGCCTCACCGCAGAGGACACCCCGCCTGTTTTTATGCCTGTTTTTATGCCTGCCTTCTTGCGAAAAATCGCAAAAAGACAGGTTTCAGGCCCTCAGCCCATCAGCCCCTGCACCAGACGGCGCATGAAGTCATGCGCGGCATTGAACTGCGCCACGGAGACGTATTCATTTGGCTGATGCGCCTGCGCGATATCACCCGGTCCGCAGACCACGGCGGAATACCCCGCCTGCTGGAATTGCCCGGCTTCGGTGCCATAGCTGACCACATGGCTGCCATTGTCGCCGGTGATCGCCCGCGCCAGAGCCTCGGCTTCGCCGTCGGTTTCAGGTTTCAGTCCCGGCACATCAGAAATCAACTCAACCTCAATCTTCGTGTCGGGATGAATTTTCTGCATCCTGGCCTCAACGGCCCTCACTTGCTGCATATAGCGATTGTGCCAATCCACCGAGCTTTCGCTGGGCAGCACCCGAATATCCAGACTAAAATGGCAATCCTTGGCGGTGATGTTCATAGCCGTACCGCCTTCGATCACCCCCACATGCAAGGTGGACCAGGGCGGCTCAAACATCGCGGCAATCGCGTCAGGTTCGCGCGCCCGGTTCTCAGCGTTGCGGGAATTTGTCCACTCTATCAACGTGCTGGACTGCATAATGGCGCTGACACCGGTATGGACCAGTGAGCTATGCACCTCAAAGCCCTGCACATGGGTCGAACAGGCATAACACCCCTTGTGCCCGGTAACAGCCTTCATCATCGACGGCTCGCCCACAATCACAGCCGAGCCTTTGGGCACCACACCCTGCATAGCCTCGATCATCAGCGGTGCGCCAATGCAGCCAATTTCCTCGTCATAGCTTAGCGCCAGTTGCAGCGGCCGGGTGACGCCACGGTTCTGCGCCTCTACCAATGCCCAGATCGCCAGCGCATCAAACCCCTTCATGTCGCAGGTGCCACGGCCATAGTATTTGCCGTCGCGCTCCTCCACGACATAGGGATCGCTATCCCAGGCCTGGCCCTCGACCGGCACCACATCGGTATGGCCGGACAACACGACCGCCCCTTCGACCTGCGGCCCGACATGGGCAAACAGGGCTGCCTTGGGCTCGTTCGGCGCCATGAATCGGTGGCTGGTGATCCCATGTGAGGCAAGGTAGCTTTCGACCCACTCAACCAGGGGCAAGTTGCTGTCACTGCTCACGGTAGGGAAAGAGATCAACTGCCGCATGATCTCAAACGGTGTCAGGATTGGAGCCATGATCAGTACCCGCTATCGGTGGTCAGCACAAAATGCCCCGGCGTGATCTCAAGATATTCCGACGGTTCAGCTTTATGGCCCAGATCATGGATCGGGGACGGGATCGATTTGAAGTTCAGATCCTTCTCAGACTTGCGCTGGCGCGGATCGGCAATCGGAACCGCCTTCATCAGCGCCTGAGTATAGGCGTGCTGCGGGTTTTCAAACACCTGCGCGCGCGATCCCATTTCAACGATTCGCCCCAGATACATCACCCCGACCTGATGCGAGACCCGCTCAACCACTGCCATGTCGTGGCTGATGAACAGAAAGCTGATGCCCAGATCAGCCTGCAGCTGCATCATAAGGTTCAGCACCTGTGCCTGCACCGACACATCCAGCGCCGACACCGCCTCATCGGCGATGATCAGTTTTGGGTTCAGCGCCAGCGCCCGGGCGATGGCAATACGCTGCCGCTGGCCACCGGACATCTCGTGCGGATAGCGGCGCATGAAGCTGCGCGGCAACTGCACCCGATCAAACAGGCTGGCAACACGATCCTGCAACTCGGAGCCGCTGGCCAGATTATAATTACGCATCGGTTCGGCGACCTGGTCCGACAGCATCATCTGCGGGTTCAGCGAGGCAAACGGATCCTGAAAGATCATCTGCATGTCCTGGCGGACCTTGTGCATCTCGCGCGGGTTCAGGCCCAGGACATCCCGTCCCTCAAAGTTTACGGCTCCGGACTGCGGGTCGACCAGACGCAGGATGGCGCGGCCCGTGGTGGATTTTCCGCAACCTGATTCGCCAACCAGCGACAGGGTTTGGCCCTTATTGATGGAAAATGAGATATCTTCGACCGCATGCACCTGGGCCACGGTGCGCCGCATAAAGCCGCCCTTGACGTCAAACCGGGTGGTCAGGTTCTCGACCTTCAACAGCACCTCGTCGGTGCCTTTGATCGGGTCGAGGTTCTGGCCTTCGACCCCCATCAGCTTCATCGGTTCCGGATAGGCCTTGCCGCGCATCTCACCCAGCTTGGGCACCGCCGCCAGCAGCGCCTTGGTGTAATCATGCTGTGGATTTTCAAAGATCTGCTCCACCGTGCCTTCTTCGACCTTGTTGCCGCGGTACATCACCACCACGCGGTCGGCCATCTGCGCCACCACCGCCATATCATGGGTGATAAACAGCACTGCGGTGCCGGTTTCGCGTTTCAGGCGATCCATCAGCGCCAGAATCTCGGCCTGAATGGTCACGTCCAGCGCCGTGGTCGGCTCATCTGCGATCAACAGGCGCGGTTCGCAAGCGATCGCCATGGCAATCACCACCCGCTGGCGCATGCCACCGGACAATTCATGCGGATACTGGCCCAGACGCCGTTCCGGCTCGGGGATGCGCACCTGACGCAACAGCTCCAGCGCCCGCTCTTTGGCCTGGGCCTTGGTCAGGCTCTTGTGAACCCGCAGCCCTTCGGTCAACTGACGCCCCACGGTGAACACCGGGTTCAGCGCGGTCATCGGTTCCTGAAAGATCATCCCGATCTCGTCGCCGCGAATATCTTTCATCACATCTTGTTTGGTCTTCGCCAGATCAATGGTGTCGCCGTCACGGCGGCTGAACATCAGTTCCCCGGCGGCGATCTCACCACCGCCGAATTCAACCAGCCGCATCAACGACAGCGACGAAACTGATTTCCCAGAGCCGGATTCACCCACCACACAGACGGTCTCGCCAGGGTTGATATCAAAAGAAACGTCTTCGACTCCGACCACCGGACCATCCTTGGTCTGGAATTCGACACGGAGCCCCTTAATCTGAGCAATCGGTTGATCAAGCACCCTGGAACTCCCTTGGTCATCGTGTTTTCTGTTCGCAGGACGTTACGCGGGCCTAGCAATGCCGTCAAACCCTGTAACGAGATTTTCCAACGGAAGGCTTGCAATTTTCTGAGGTTCTGTTTCGATACGCGCAGTGACCGCAGAGGGGGAAGGACACGACGCATGGCAGCCAACGCCACGCTTAGAGCGCCTTCGGTAAGCCCCTGACGGTACGTCTATAAACCGCTGAGATTGCGGAAAAACCTGTGGCTAGCTATAGCTCGGGATAAAGGCACATAAGTGTCGACAAGGAGTGTAAAATGAAACTTAAAACCCTTTTGCTTGGCGCCATTGCCAGCACAGCACTGGCCCCAGCCGCCTTTGCTGAGCGCGGCTCGGACGGCCATGTCAACATCATCTATTGGCAGGCTCCATCAATCCTGAACCCCTATCTGTCCAGCGGCACCAAAGACATCGAATCTGCTTCGCTGGTGATTGAGCCCCTGGGCCGCTACGACCAAGACGGCGCTCTGGTTGCCTATCTGGCCGAAGAAATTCCGACTGTTGAAAACGGCGGCGTGTCTGCTGACCTGAAGTCAATCACCTGGAAGCTGAAGTCCGGCCTGCTGTGGTCTGATGGCAGTGCAGTGACCTCGGCTGACGTGAAATTCACCGCCGATTACTGCATGGACCCCGCGGGTGGCTGTGCGCAGCTGGCCAAATTTGAGGGTGTTGATTCGGTTGAAATCATTGATGATTTGACCGTGACTGTCACATTCGGCGAAGCCAAACCAAACCCCTATGGCCCCTTCATGGGTGGTCAGTCGCCGATCATCCAGATGGCGCAGTTCGAAAACTGCACCGGTGCCAAGGCGCCTGAGTGTACCGACGCCAACTTTGGCCCAATCGGCACCGGCCCGTTTGTAGTCACCGATTTCCGTCCCAATGACGTGATCTCGATGGTTGCCAATGAAAACTACCGGGATGCCTCCAAGCCCGCATTTGCCACCCTGACCTTCAAAGGTGGCGGCAGTGCAATGGCCTCTGGTCGCGCCGTGCTGGAAACAGGCGAGTTCGACTATGCTTGGAACCTGCAGCTAGCCCCCGATGTTCTGGCCAAAATGTCTGAAGGCGGCAAAGGTAAAACTGTTGCTGCATTTGGCACTCTGGTTGAGCGTATCGAAATGAACATGACCGATACATCGCCTGACCTGCCCGAAGGCGAGCGCGGCACAGTCATGCACCCTCACCCGTTCCTGTCGGACGTTCGTGTCCGTAAGGCGCTGTCGATGGCAATCGACCGCGAGTTGCTGGTAGAAATCGGATATGGTCAGGCCGGTCGCGCGACCTGTAACCTGGTGCCTGCTCCACTGATCTATGCTTCGGATAACACCGACTGCCTGATCCAGGACATCGAAGGTGCCAAGGCGCTGCTGGAAGAGGCTGGCTATACTGTCGGGTCCGATGGTGTACGTGAAAAAGACGGTGTTCGTCTGTCCATGCTGTACCAAACTTCGACCAACGCCGTACGTCAGGACTTTCAGGCTCTGATCAAACAGTGGTGGCAGGAAATTGGTGTTGAAAGCGAACTGCGTAACATCAACGCGTCGGTGTTCTTTGGTGGTGACCCAGGTTCGCATGACACATTCCAGCGTTTCTATGCAGACGTTGAAATGTACGCCAACAACTTTGATGGCACCGATCCTGAAAGCTACCTGGCACAGCACACTTGCGACAAAGCTCCTAAGCCGGAGAGCCAGTGGATGGGTGAGAACATGAACCGCTACTGTGACCCAGCCTATGATGCGCTGGTTGCAGAACTGGGCCGCACCGGTGAATTGTCCAAGCGCGGCGAGATCGCCAAGAAGCTGAACGACATGCTGACCAAAGAAAGCTATGTTGTTGTGCCTCTGGTGGATCGTGGCCGTGTTTCGGCGCACGCCAACAGCCTTGGTGGCGTTATTCTCAACACCTGGGATAGCGAACTGTGGAACGTTGCGGACTGGCACCGCATCAAGTAAGAGGTGAATGCCTCTGGAGGCCCCGGTGTTACGCCGGGGCCTCTTGCCTTTCGCCGCCGGTAACGTATACGGCGCCTGCGACAGGAACCGAGGCCTCTATGCCCAGCTCCTAAACTTTAAGACGAATTCGCAAAGGCGCCCTACCTGATGCTGACCTTTACAATCCGGCGACTGCTCATGTCAGTGCCGACCCTTCTCTTCATCAGTCTGGTAATCTTCTTGCTGCTCGAGCTCGCCCCTGGCGACCCGATGGCGCAGGTTCCATTGACTGTCCCGCCCGAAGTCAAAGAAAAAATGCGCGAGGCCCTGGGCCTTGGCCAACCGATGCACATCCGGTTCTGGAAGTGGCTGGTGCAGTTCTTCTGGATCGAACCGCAAGTGCTGATCGACCATATCTTTGGCACCACCTATGCCCTTGGCGACCTGCGGGTGATCTCATGGCAGACCCGTTCGCCGGTGATGGACACCGTGGTTCAGCGCATCCCGCAGACCCTGTGGGTTGTCGGCACCGCTTATATCGTCGGCATTCTGATCGCGCTGCCGATCGGCATCTACTCGGCCTATCGCCAGTATTCAGTGTTTGATCAATGCGGTACCTTTATCACCATGGTCGGTTTTTCAATCCCGCCATTCTTTACCGGGCCGCTGCTGATCGTGATCTTCTCGGTGCAGTTGGGCTGGTTCCCGTTTATCTATGACACCACCCATGTGGTGGATGACTGGGACAGCTTTGTGCAGCAACTCAGGCAGATGATCCTGCCGGTGATGGTACTGTCGCTGCAGACCACGGCGCAGATCAGCCGCTACATGCGCGCCTCGATGCTGGACAACCTGAACCAGGATTATGTCCGCACCGCCCGCGCCAAAGGGCTGAGCGAAGCCGTTGTGGTGATGGTGCATGTGCTGCGCAACTCGATGATCCCGGTGGTCACGGTGATTGCTCTGGGCATGCCCGCGATCTTTGGCGGCGCCATTATCACCGAACAGATCTTCTCGGTGAACGGTATCGGCGCCCAGCTGATCACCGCATTGTTCGCCAATGACCTGCCCACCGTGCAGACGCTGACTTTCATCTTTGCGATCCTGATCGTGTTCTTCAACCTGATTGCAGATATCCTCTACGGCCTGCTTGATCCGAGGATCCGCTATGACTGATCTGTCCAACCAAACCCCGCTTGCCCCGCCACGCAGCCAATGGCTGAGCGTCTGGGACCAGTTGAAGAAACACAAGGGCGCGTTGCTGGGGGGAGGCTTCTTGCTGTTCATTACCCTGGCCGTGTTGCTGGGGCCCTATATCTGGACGCTGGATCCGCAAAAGATCGACTATCGCGCCCGCGATTTCCGGCCGATCTATCATGCTTTGTTCGACGCCGATGCCAAAACCGCCTGGGGCAACCCGCTGGGCACCGACCAATTGGGCCGCGACGGGCTGGCCAATCTGCTGGCCGGTGGGCGGACCTCGATGGCAGTGGGCTGGGCGGCGATGCTGCTGACCCTGTTCATCGGCACCTTGATCGGGGTTGTTGCCGGCTATTTCAAGAAGCTGGACAACCCGCTGATGCGGCTGACAGACCTGTTTCTGTCGCTGCCGATCCTGCCGCTGCTGCTGGTGGCCGTGACCCTGTTTCGGCAACCCTTGCACGCCAACTTTGGCCCCGAGGGTGGTATGTTCATCCTGATTGTTGGCATCATCGGCATCACCAGCTGGATGCCAACCGCACGGATTGTCCGCGGCGACGTATTGGCGCTGAAGGAACGCGAGTTTGTAGTCGCGGCGCGGTCCATCGGCACCCAGCCCGGCGCAATGATCTGGCGCCACCTGCTGCCCAATGTGATCTCTCCGATCATGGTCTCGGCAACGCTGGGACTGGCGGCGGCAATCATCACCGAAAGCGCGCTGTCGTTCCTCGGGGTTGGCTTTCCATCGGATTTCCCCACCTGGGGCAAGATGCTGGCCGACGCGGTGCAGCGGATGGAGGAATTCCCCGAGCGGGTGATGCTTCCCGGGGTTGCCATCTCGCTGACGGTACTGAGCGTGAACTACCTGGGCGACGGGTTGCGGGATGCGCTGGATCCAAGAATCCGGGGCCGCTGATCAAGCCCCTGACACTGCAGCACAGAACACAGCCGCTCCGGATTGGGGCGGCTGTTTCATTTTGAGTATTTAGGGAAAAAAGAAGCCGGGGCGGTGATGGGGTTTCCCGCAGGGCGGTGTGCAGTCGCAAGATATCAGTGAAGTTGTTTTCTGATGCGCCGCACGGCCAGCCAGACCAGTGCCACCACCGGTAAAGTGAGGATGGCGGTCAGCGTGCCCTTGCTGAGGCCCAGCAGCACCGCCAGCGGATAGCCGACATAGGCCGCCAGCGACACGCTGTAGTAGCTGATGGCGACGACAGACAGGCCCTCGACCGTGGTCTGCAAGCGCAGCGCCAGATCCGCGCGCCGGTCCATGCTTTCCAGCAGCGCCTGATTCTGCGCGCTGCGTTCCACATCAACCCGCGTTCTCAGCAATTCACCGGCGCGCCGCGCCCGATCCGCCAGAATACCCAGCCGCGCCTCGGTGGATTTCACCGTCCGCATTGCCGGTTCATAGCGGCGCAGCATGAAGTCAGCGAAGCTCTGATATCCCGCATAGCGCGCCTCGCGCAGCAGGCTGATGCGCTGGTTGACCAGCGCCTCATAGGCGCCGGTAGCGCCAAACCGGAACGCCGACCGCGCCGCCATTGTTTCCAGCTCGGCCGAAATGGTCAGCAGTTGCGACAGGGTCTGGTCGGCAGGCATCTGGCCGCCGGTCATCTGCATCATCATCTCGGACAGATGGGTGTCGAGCCCGCCGATATCCGGGACAAGCCGCCGCGACTGTGAGAATCCCAGCATCGACATTGCCCGGTAGGTCTCGATCTCGCAGAGCCGCTGCACAATGCGCCCCACCCGCCGGGCGCCGGTTTCAGGGCTGACAAAGACCGCAAAGCGCATGTGGCCGGCCGGATCAATGCGAAAGTCGCCCGCCACCACCGCACTGCCATCCAGTACCTCGGAGACGGCCAGGCTTTCGGGCACAAACCAGTCGCCCAGATCACCGGCCATTTGGTCAGCCTGGGGCCGTGTCTCAACCCGGAAAACGAGGGATGTAACGCGCTTTCCCGGCGCCGCAGCCAACCAGCTTGCCGGGAACGCCTCATAATCCACCGGATCAAAGGCGCGGCTGCTGACCCCCACCGAATAGATCATATAGCTGACGAATTCGGTGTGCTGTTCCCACTTCAGATGATGCCGCCCGATCTGCGCTGAATGGTGAGTGGCCCCGGGTTTGGGATGGGGCACGTCATGGCGGTCCAGCAGATCAATCAGATGCCGCAGATCCTGGCTGCGATCGCGGTGCTCCGCCTCATGGTCTTGTTTGATGGTCAGATAGACCACCGTGCAGGGCCCCTGCATGGTGAGAAAGGGACGGGCGTGCAGCTCGTTGGCAAGCTGATAGCGCAGCGGGTGGTCCTGTATCTGTGGCATTGCGGGCTCCTGGTATGAACCGGCAGAGTATATGCCTGCCTCAGACCTGTAAAGAAACCTATTATTTCAACATGTTACCGGAATACCATCGTATACAGGCGGTTCAATCAGTATTTGGGGGACGGCAATGGGGCTCTGCCCCAGCGACCAAAGGCCGCTCCCCGAGGTATTTAAAACAAGAAGAAGATATGAAAAAGGC
This sequence comes from Paracoccaceae bacterium, assembly GCA_013214575.1. Lineage (GTDB taxonomy): Bacteria > Pseudomonadota > Alphaproteobacteria > Rhodobacterales > Rhodobacteraceae > Parasedimentitalea. Next base: position 123,679 of record JABSSD010000119.1, read on the forward strand.
GCCCCCGTAGGAGCGCCTTTTTGTCGCAATTTCCGTTGATTTAAGAGATCAGTTTCAACAGCATATCCAGGCTGGCCTTGGCATCGCCATAGAACATTCGGGTATTGTCCTTGAAGAACAGCGGGTTCTCAATGCCCGAATAGCCGGTGCCCTGGCCTCGTTTGGAGACGAACACCTGCTTGGCTTTCCAGCATTCCAGCACTGGCATGCCGGCGATCGGCGAGTTGGGATCGTCCTGCGCCGCCGGGTTGACGATGTCGTTGGAGCCGATGACGATGGCCACATCGGTCTCTGCGAAGTCGCCGTTGATTTCGTCCATCTCCATGACGATATCATAGGGCACCCTGGCTTCGGCCAGCAGCACGTTCATATGGCCAGGCAGACGCCCCGCCACCGGGTGGATGGCAAAGCGCACGGTCTTGCCCTTGGCGCGCAACCGGCGGGTCAGTTCCGCCACGTTCTGCTGCGCCTGTGCCACCGCCATGCCGTAGCCGGGGATGATGACGATGCTGTCGGCCTCGTCCAGCGCGGTTGCGACCCCCTCGGCATCGATGGCGATCTGTTCGCCCTCGACCGCCATTTGCGGACCTGAGGTACCACCAAAGCCGCCCAGGATCACGCTGACAAACGAGCGGTTCATCGCCTTGCACATGATATAGGACAGGATTGCCCCGGAGGAGCCAACCAGCGCGCCGACCACGATCAGCAGGTCATTGCCCAGCGAGAAGCCAATCGCCGCCGCCGCCCAGCCCGAGTAGCTGTTCAGCATCGACACCACCACTGGCATGTCGGCACCGCCGATGCCCATGATCAGATGATAGCCGATGAACAGCGCAGCCAGTGTCATCAGCGCCAGCGGCAAAAAGCCTCCGGTGTTGAAGTACCAGATCAGGCAGATGACCGAGAGTGCCGCCGCGACTGCGTTCAGCATGTGACCGCCCGGCAGTTTTGTCGCCACCGAGCCAAGCTTGCCCGACAGTTTGCCATAGGCCACCACCGAGCCGGTAAAGGTCACCGCACCGATGAAGATGCCCAGGAACACCTCGACCCGCAGGATGGATTGCTCAACCGGTGTCTTCTGCGCCAGCAGCGCGGCAAAGCCCTCCAGACCCTCGCGCGCCTCGGCAGACATCGCCAGGACATTGCCCAGCTCAATATGGGCGTTGAAGCCAACAAACACCGCCGCCAGGCCGACCAGCGAGTGCATCGCCGCCACCAGTTGTGGCATCTCGGTCATCTGCACCTTGTTTGCCACATAGGTGCCGATCAAGCCGCCACCTGCGATCAGCAGCAGCGACAGTAGCCACAGGCCTGAGCCGGGACCGACAAGCGTTGCGAATACCGCCAGGCCCATGCTGACGATGCCATACCAGACCGCCCGCTTGGCGCTTTCCTGACCGGACAACCCGCCCAAGCTCAGGATGAAGAGAACCGCCGCAACCACATAGGCGGCAATTGTGAAGCCAAATTCCATGATCCAGACCTCCTTATGATTTCTGGAACATGGCAAGCATGCGCCGTGTTACGAGGAAGCCGCCAAAGATGTTGATCCCCGCCATGAAGATGGACAGCGAGGCCAGCAAGATCACCAGCCAGGAGCCAGATCCAATCTGCATCAATGCGCCCAGAATGATGATCGACGAGATCGCATTGGTCACCGCCATCAGTGGCGTGTGCAGCGAATGCGCCACCCCCCAGATCACCTGGAAACCAACAAAACAGGCCAGTACAAAGACGATAAAGTGCTGCATGAAGGAGGCCGGTGCAAACAGGCCTGCCAGCAGGATCAAGCCGCCGCCAACTGCCAGCAAAGTGATCTGCTGTTTGGTGGCCGCTTTGAAAGCGGCGACCTCAGCCGCACGTTTTTCCTCTGGCGTCAGCTCTGGCACCACTTGCTTGGGCTTGGCGGCAATCGCCTGAATTTTTGGCGGCGGCGGCGGGAAGGTAATCTCGCCCTGATGGGTGACCGTGGCGCCGCGAATGACGTCATCTTCCATGTTGTGATTGATCTGGCCGTCCTTTTCAGGGGTCAGATCACTGATCATATGGCGGACGTTGGTGGCATAGAGTGTCGATGCCTGCGCCGCCATCCGGCTGGGGAAATCGGTATAGCCGATGATGATGACGCCATTGTCGGTGACGATCTTTTCGTCCATCACCGTCAGCTTGCAGTTGCCACCCTTTTCCGCCGCCAGGTCAATAATCACCGAGCCGGGCTTCATCGCTGCAACCATATCTTCGGTCCACAGCTCAGGCGCCTCGCGGTTGGGGATCAGTGCCGTGGTGATGACGATGTCAACCTGCGGCGCCAGCTCGCGGAATTTGGCCAGCTGTGCCTCGCGGAACTCTGGGCTCGACACTGACGCATAGCCACCAGTGGCGGCGCCATCAGCCTGATCTTCCTCAAAGTCGAGATAGACAAACTCGGCGCCCATGCTTTCAACCTGCTCGGCCGCTTCGGGACGCACGTCAAACGCCAGGGTGATCGCACCGAGGCTGGTCGAAGTGCCAATGGCGGCCAACCCGGCAACGCCAGCGCCAATCACAAGAACCCGTGCCGGCGGCACCTTGCCCGCCGCAGTGATCTGACCGGTAAAGAAGCGACCAAAGTTGTTGCCCGCCTCGATCACCGCGCGGTAGCCGGCGATATTGGCCATCGACGACAGCGCATCCATCTTTTGCGCCCGCGAAATACGGGGCACCATTTCCATCGCGATCACATTGGCGCGCTTGGATTTGGCCAGCTCCAGCCCATCAGCGTTGCCACCGGGATTGAAAAAGGAGATCAGCGTCTTCTTGCCGTTCAACCGCTTCAGCTCAACCTCGCTGGGCTGGCGCACCTTGGCAATGATATCCACCGTTTTCCACAGCGCAGCCGCAGTATTGAGGATCTCGACACCCGCCTCAACATAGCTGGCGTCCGAGAAACCAGCAGCCACCCCGGCGCCGGTTTCAAGGGCGCAGTCATAGCCCAGTTTCTGCAACTGACGTGCAGAGTCCGGCGTCATCGCAACGCGCGCCTCGCCCTTAAACATCTCTTTTGGTGTACCTATCTTCACCGTATCGGTCCCCCTCGGCTTGGCCGTGCCCGCACCAATCAGGTACGGATCGCAAAAAATTTCCCTACCCGACGCAAGATACTTGCGCAAGGACTTCGCTGCAACGCCGCATTTTTTCACTGCAGCGCGGCATTCTCTCTACACCCAGCGGCGGGTCTTTTGTTCGTAGCGGCCCCAGTCGGCCCGAAACACGCGCCGCATCCGGTTCTCTTCCGGGATAACAAACCGTTTTTCCAGGATCCAGATGAACACCGGGATCATTGGCAGCGACAGCACCGCATCAAACCACAGGATGAAGCCTGCCAGAATAAGAACGTCCCCCAGATAGATCGGATTTCGCGAGCGGCTGAAGATCCCCGACTGCACCAGATGGCTGGGCGTCTTATGGGGCAGAACGGTGGTGTGCTGCCGCCGCATTTCATAGACCGCAAGCGCCGTCAGCAGCAGCCCGCCGCCGATCAGCAATCCGCTCAGGAAATCAGCCCAGCCATCGCCGAACCCCAGCCCCAACGAAAGGAATCTCGCCTGTGCCCAGGCGCCAAGCACGCAGCCCAACAGCCACAGCGGTGGCAGATCCAACCGTTGCATCAAAAATCGCCCCGCTGGGGGGTGCTTATAAATATCTTGATCATTGCGGGCCACTTTCCCCTTCTAATGGCGACAGGTCCAGAGCCAATCGACCTCTGGGGTTCAGAAAGGACAGATTGCCCAAAACTTATGCAAACGACGAATCTCTTACCGATTGCGGCATGATCCTGCACATATTGCCAAAAATGCCTACGTATACTTCGGCATGCTGCCTTTCGTTGAAAGTCGTCCCAGCCGTTTTTCGCATGGGCGCGGTGCTCTCTGGGTCAGGGATGAGATCCGCTGACATGCGGCGCAGCGGGTGTTTCACAATGGCGCCAGAACAGGCAAACACCGTTTTTGTGACGGCACGATCCTCTTGCCATACCCCGCGCTCTGGCTAGGCTCGTGGCAGGAGGAGATTGCGACATGACACTAGACGGTAAACACGCATTGGTCACCGGCGGCGGCACCGGCATCGGACTGGCAATTGCCCAGGCACTGGCGGCGCAGGGGGCGCAGGTCACCATAACCGGGCGCCGCACGCAGGTGCTGGAACAGGCCGCGGGCAACGGGCTGCACGCCGTGCAAATGGATGTGGCAAACGAGGACTCGGTGGTCAGTGGCGTCGCCAAGGCGATTGAGGCGCGCGGTCCGGTGCAGATCTGCGTGCCCAATGCAGGCATTGCCGAGGGCCGCGCCCTGCATAAGACCGACATGGCGTTCTGGCGTACCATGATGGCGATCAACGTCGACGGCTGTTTTCTGACCATCCGCGAGTGTCTCAAGTCGATGCACGGCACCGACTGGGGCCGGGTTATCGCGATTTCCTCGATTGCCGGGCTAAAGGGGCTGAAGGGCGCCAGCTGCTATTCGGCCTCCAAACACGCGATGATCGGCATGATCAAAGCCTTGGCGGCGGATCATCTGGGCAAGCCCTATACGTTCAACGCCCTGTGCCCGGCCTATGTGGACACCAACATTGTCCCGCAGAACATTGAAAGCATCGTGAAACGCACCGGCATGAGCGCGGAAGATGCGATGCAGGTCATGCTGGGGGCCAACCCTCATGGTCGCCTGATCGCCCCCGAGGAAGTCGCCGAAGCAGCGCTGTTTCTCTGCGGTCCGAACTCTGGCTCGGTGAACGGCCAGACCCTGCAAATCTCCGGCGGAGAGATGTAATGGATCGCGCCAGCTTCAACACATTCTGCGCCGCCATGCCCGCCACCAGCCATGTGGTGCAATGGGGCAATGCGGATGTGTGGAAAGTTGGCCCCAAGGTCTTTGCCATCTGTGGCTGGGCCGACGGCTGCGATGCGTTCACCTTCAAGGTGAGTGAGATCGCCTATGAGGTGTTGCAAGAGCAGCCGGGCATCCGCCCAGCCCCCTATCTGGCCTCACGCGGGATGAAATGGCTGCAACACTATGACAGCCCGGGGCTGTCAGATACCGAGTTGCGGCGACACATCATGATTTCCTATGATCTGGTCGCCGCAGGTCTGTCAAAAAAGAAACGCCGCGACCTGGGCATTCCCCAGCCTGACCAGACTTAAGCCAGCCAATCAAAGGCGCTCAGGCCTGCCCTTTTACCCGCACGTCAACCGGCGTGATCAATGTGGCCAGATAGGTTCGGATATCGCTGTCCCAGTCAGCAGGGTCTTCGCCATGCGCAAATTCGGCATGCAGTTCGATGAGTTTCCAAACTTCGGTTTCCGTGGCCGCCACCAGGCTGGCCGGGCAAGTTTCCATTCCTTCACAATCGCGGCAGGCATATGAGTACGCATTGGACATCGCTGATCCCCTTTTCCACCTTTCACCAGTTAGACCCGGGTCTGTTTTAGCAAGCGGATTAATCGCGGATATAATTGGCTCGACAGCTTGCCCCGCGTCGCATACTCAATTTGAGCTTTATCCTTGAATTTCATTTACCCAACGAGGCCCCTATGACCGACTTTGCCGCCACCAAAGCGATGTTCCACCTGCCTCAGGGCATGATCTACCTGGACGGCAACTCGCTGGGCCCGCTGCCCCTTGCCGCCACCAAACGGGTTGCCACTATGATGCAGGACGAATGGGGTGAAATGCTGATCACCGGCTGGAACAAGGCCGGCTGGATGCAAAAATCGACCGAGCTGGGGGATCGCATCGGCCGCTTGATCGGCGCTGAGCCAGGTCATGTGGTGATGGGCGACACCCTGTCGATCAAGGTTTATCAGGCCGTTGCCTCGGCGCTGGAGCTGAACCCAACCCGCAAGGTGGTACTGTCAGACAATGGCAACTTCCCCACCGATCTTTATATGGCCGACGGGCTGCTGCGCTCGCTGGGCGATGACTATGAACTGCGGGTGGTCGATCCGCAGGCGGTGGGTGACAATCTGAGCGACGACGTCGCGGTGCTGATGTTGACCCAGGTGGATTATCGCACCGGCCGCATTCACGACATGCAGGCGTTGACCGAACAGGCCCAGGCCAAGGGCATCGTCACCGTCTGGGATCTGGCCCATTCTGCAGGCGCCCTGCCGGTGGATCTGGCCGCCTGCGGTGCTGATTTTGCAGTGGGATGCAGCTATAAATACCTAAACGGCGGCCCCGGCGCTCCGGCCTTTATCTATGTCGCCCCGCGCCACGCCGATCAGATCCGCCCGGCCCTCTCTGGCTGGCTGGGCCACGAATCCCCCTTTGCCTTTGACCTCAACTACCGCCCGGCTCCCGGCGTTGAACGGATGCGCGTCGGCACCCCGCCGGTGCTGCAGCTCACCGCGCTTGAGGCGGCAATGGACATCTGGGACATGGCCGACATGGCCTCGGTGCGCGCCAAGTCCATTGAACTTTGCGATCTGTTCATTGCCGAGGTCGAGGCCCAGTGCCCGATGCTGACCCTCGCCAGCCCCCGCGATGGTAGCCAGCGCGGCAGTCAGGTCTCGTTCCGCTTCCCCGAGGGCTATGCGGCGATGCAGGCGATCATCGCCCGCGGAGTCATCGGCGATTTCCGTGCCCCCGACATCATGCGCTTTGGCTTTACGCCGCTGTATATCGACGAGGGTGACGTGCGCGCCGCTGCTGCCATCATTGCAGATGTGATGACCAATAATCTGTGGGATCGCCCGGAATACAAAATCCGCTCTGCGGTGACGTGAATGTCGCGATTCGGGCATATCATCGCGATGACGCGGAACCGTTGTACGACATTTTTGTCGAGGCCATCCATGATGGGGCCTCGGCCCACTATAGCCTTGCCCAACGACAGGCCTGGGCTCCCGACACAGATATGCCCGATAAATGGCCCGGCAGGTTGGCGACGCTCAATGTCTGGGTGGCCGAAGCTGACGGCGAAATTGCCGGTTTCATGGCCGCAACCCCGCAGGGCTACATCGACTTTGCCTTCCTGCGCCCCCGCTGGATGGGCCGCTCTGTGGCGCAAGCTCTCTATGACGTCATCCTTGAACGGGCGCGCAGTGCAGATCTGACGCGGATGACGACCCATGCTAGCCTAATGGCGCGGCCCTTCTTTGCACGGCAAGGCTGGCAGGTCGATAAAATGGAAATAGTTGACAGAAACGGCGAGCAGCTAAAGCGCTTTGCCATGTCACTGACTTTGGGAGCCCCCCATGACCCAACCCTATGACCCGGCCAAAGATGGCGCCAAGATGGATTTCAAGGATCACATGTCCTATGGCGACTACCTGTCGCTGGATATGCTGCTGAACGCCCAGAAAACCTGGACCGACACCCATGACGAGATGCTGTTCATCATTCAGCACCAGACTTCGGAACTGTGGATGCGGCTGGCGCTGCACGAGCTGGACGCCGCCCGGACCTGCCTGCAAAACGGCAAGGCGCATCAGGCCTTCAAAATGCTGTCCCGGGTGTCGCGGATCTTTGAACAGCTGAATTCGGCCTGGGACGTGCTGCGCACCATGACGCCCTCGGACTATACCGCCTTTCGCGATGCACTAGGGCAAAGCTCGGGCTTTCAGTCACATCAGTACCGGCTGATTGAATTCATGCTGGGCAATCGCAACACGGCAATGCTGAAACCGCATGCGCATCGCCCGGATCTGGTGGCGCTGCTCGAGGCTGAGCTGGCGCAGCCATCCCTGTATGACGTGGCCATCAAGGCGCTATCCCAAAGCTTCTCGCTGCCCGACGAGGTGCTGAACCGAGACCTGCCCGAGGCCTACCAGCCGCATGCTGCCGTTCAGGCCGCCTGGACCGAGGTCTACCGCAATCCGGAAAGCCACTGGGAACTGTATGAACTGGCCGAGAAATTGGTCGATCTGGAGGATTATTTCCGCCGCTGGCGCTTCAACCATGTGACCACGGTTGAACGTGTCATCGGCTTCAAACGCGGCACCGGCGGCACCGGCGGCGTCAGCTATCTGAAACGGATGCTGGCGGTCGAGCTGTTTCCCGAGCTGTGGCACCTGCGCACCGAGTTATAGCAAGTACAATTGTGCAAAACGGCGCGGCACTCTTCGATTTCTTCAAAGAAATCGGCACGGAAAATTCAAATTTTCCGGTTACCTTGGCCTGAGAGCCGCGCCAACTAGCAGGGCCAACTGTGCCACGCCAGAAGCATAGCTGGCGTAGTCCTTTGATGTATGTTTGACACCCTTCATCGCCGAACAAAAAAACCGCGCGATTTCACCCACCTCACCCGGCAGCACTACCCGACCTGCCTCAGACTCGGCATTCAACCAGCTTACATAGACTCCCTGCAACGCTGTTTCACCGGTTGCAATCACCTCACCGGCAGCACTCATACCGGCCTCGAACAACTCGAGCCCATGTGGTGATGTCATCATCGCTTTCATCGCTGGGCCTCCCTGAGCGTCAAAGGCTGCTTGCAATCGCTCAGCCAAACCGCCTGTCGTAGTCAGGGCAACAGCCACCTGCTCCAGCGCTAGCCCATAGTGAGCCTCGACCAGGCCGACAAAGATCGCTTCTTTGTTGCGATAATGCAGGTACAATGCAGGCCGTGACATGCCCGCACCACGGGCGATGTCATCCATTGATGTCTTGCGGAACCCATATGCGGAAAAAGCCACCCAGGCCGATTCCAGGATCGCCCGCGGCTTCGGGTCGTCACTTGCTTTGATCATAAAGCCGCTTCTGACATTTTGGCTGAATTTTGTCAATTGACATCCTGACACATGATGCGCATTTTGTCAGAACCCGCACAGCAGAGAGCATACCCCCATGTCGACATCCCTTCGCATCAACGGCAAATCCCATCAGGTTGATCTGCCCGACGACGTTCCCCTGTTGTGGGTCCTGCGCGATGACATCGGGCTGACCGGCACCAAATACGGCTGCGGCGTTGCCGCCTGCGGTGCCTGCACCGTGCATATCAACGGGGTTGCGGTGCGGTCATGCCAGACAACACTGGGCGATGTTGACGGCGATATCACCACCATCGAAGGCCTCGGCGCCCCCGGTTCCCTGGCGCTGATCCAGCAGGCCTGGATCGATCATCAGGTGGCGCAGTGCGGCTACTGCCAGTCCGGCCAGATCATGCAGGCCGCCAGCCTGCTGGCCTCAAACCCCTCGCCCACGGACGCTGACATAGATGAGGCCATGCGCGGCAATCTCTGCCGCTGCGGCACCTATCCGCGCATCCGCGCTGCGGTGCATAGCGCCGCGTTGGAAATGAAGGAGGTCTGATCCATGGCCAGTATCGCAAAAATTGCCCGCCGCAGCTTCCTGATCGGCTCTGCCGCCATTGTCGGTGGCGTCGCCTTTGGTGCCTATTACGTCAGCCGCCCCGCTCCCAACCCGCTGAAACCCGGCAAAGGCGAAGCGGCCCTGAACCCCTTTGTGCTGATCGACCAACAAGGGGTCACCCTGTTTGCGCCGCGCGCCGAGATGGGCCAGGGGGTGAAAACCACCTGGGCGGCGCTGATCGCCGAAGAGCTGGACGTTGAACTCGACGCGGTGAGGGTGCTGCACGGCCCCGCCGCCGCCGCCTATTACAACAGCGCCTTCATCGGTGATGCTCTGCCCAACCGCGGCTACAATGTCAGCGATTTCCAGCATGCGCTGGGCGAGGTTCTCGGGGTCCTGGGAAAAACCCTCAACCTGCAGGGCACCGGCGGCTCCACCTCGATGAAAGACGGCTACACCCGCATGCGCCACGCCGGGGCCACCGCGCGCGAGACCCTGAAACAGGCCGCCGCCAATCAAATGGGCCTGGACCGCGACCAGTTGACAACCGCCAATGGCAGGGTGCAGGCCCCCGATGGCACCAGCCTCAGCTATTCCGAGCTGGCAGAGGGGGCGGCCAGGCTGGATCCGGTAAAGGCCGAGTTGCGGCCAAAGAGCGAATGGCGGCTGCTGGGCAAGAGCCAACCACGGATTGACATGGTGGAAAAATCCACCGGCACCGCCGAATTTGGCATCGACGTGCGCCAACCGGGCATGAAATTTGCCTCGGTGCGGATGAACCCCCGTCTGGGGGCCGCCATGAACGGGTTTGATGCCACCGCGGCGCAGTCAATGCCCGGTGTCGAGCAGATCGTCGACATGGGTGACGGCGTCGCCGTGGTGGCCAGCAACACCTGGCTGGCAATGCAGGCGGTCGAGGCAATTGAGGTCGACTGGCAGCAGGCCCCCTACCCGCCGGAAACCGATCAGATCTTTGCCCGCATCGCCGAAGCCTTTGACGACAAGCCCAACTCCACCATGCGCGACGATGGCGATGTGGACCAGCTGCCCGAGGGCGCCAGCGAGATCCGAGCCGAGTATCAGCTGCCCTATCTAGCCCATGCCACCATGGAGCCGATGAACGCCACCGCACTGTATGAGGGTGACAAGCTGACGGTCTGGTGTGGCAACCAGATGCCGACCTTTACCCAGTCCAAATGCGCCGCTGAAGCCGGGCTAGAGAGTGAACAGGTTGATGTGCACACCAGCTACCTTGGCGGCGGCTATGGCCGCCGGGTCGAGTTCGACTATTCCGTGCTGGCAACCCGTCTTGCCAAACAGATGCCCGGCGTTCCGGTGCAACTGACATGGTCGCGCGAAGAAGACATGCGTCATGACTTTTATCGCCCCGGCGCCATCGCCCGCATGCGCGGCGCGGTCAAGGATGGCGCTGCCGTTCTGATGGATGGCAAGGTCGCAGCCGCCTCTCCGGTTGCACAAATCATGGACCGCATTGCAGGCCTGTCCGCCGCCGGTCCCGATAAGGGCCATGTCGAGGGCTTCTTCAACCCGCCCTATGCAATCCCCAACTTCCGCATGAGCGGCCATCTCAGCGACGTGCAGATCCCGGTGGGCTTCTGGCGCTCGGTGGGCAATTCCTTCAACGGCTTCTTTGTCGAAAGCTTCCTCGATGAAATGGCCCACACAGCGGGCAGTGACCCGATGGAATTCCGTCTGGCGCTGGCCCGCAAGGAATGGGCCCCCGCCGCTGGCGTACTTGATGCGGTCAGGGAGATGTCGGGCTGGACCGGGCAAACCCCAAAGGGTGTCGGGCGTGGGGTGGCGATGTGCTACAGCTTCGGCACCCCGGTGGCCGAAGTGATCGAGGTGATCGACGAAGACGGCAGCATCCGCATCAAAAAGGCCTGGATCGCCTGCGACATGGGGCTGGCGCTGGACCCTGAAACCGTCAAGGCGCAGATGTTCGGCGGTATGGCCTACGGGCTGTCGGCAGCTTGTTTCGGCGAAATCACCTTTGGCGGCGGAGAAGTCGAGCAAGGCAATTTCCCTGATTATGAGGCGTTGCGCATGCATACAATGCCACAGACCGAGGTGCGGGTTCTGGAGACCCAGAAGCACCTGGGCGGCGCCGGGGAACCCGGCACACCACCCGCAGCACCGGCGCTGGCCAATGCGATCTTTGACCTGACCGGAAAACGCCCACGGCGATTGCCGCTGATGCATGATTTTGACCTTCTGGTCTGACGGACTCTTCTTCTTGTAAAAATACCTCGGAGTCCGGGGCAGCGCCCCGGGTAAGCCCAACCTTTACAAGTAGCAATTGCGGCCTCCATTAGGCACCCCGCCGCAAAGTCTTCATGTTGCGCACAAATTTCGGCCACTCGACCTCTTTATCAAGGTTAACAAATCCCTAATGCCGGTTTCCGGCGATAAATAACTGAGGTCGATCCATGCCAAGCGGCTATCTGGTATCCCTGGGCGCAGACAGCGCACTGGGCGTCGATGACATCATCGGAGGCGCCTGGACCGCTTTCACCACAGACACCGATCTGGGCTCTGGCCAATGGGTCTTTACCGGCATCGACGACGGCAACAGTTTTACAGATACTCTGGAACCCGGCGAATATTACCTGGCCACCAATGGCAATGTCTATTTCGTCCCGGCTTACGGCGAGGTCGATACCCTGACCAGTGCCGATGTGGTCAGCGCCCCCAGCTACTCCCTTATCCCCGACCACCAGGTCGATGGCACCTCAGACGGTGATATCATCGACGGCAGCTACACCGACAGTGATGGCGACAGAATCAACGATGCGGCTGACAACGGCGATCTGGTCTATGGCTATGGCGGTGCGGATAACATTAGCAGCGGCAGCGGCGACGATTGGATCCATGGTGGCAGTGGCGATGACACCATTGACGGCGGCAATGGCGATGACGTCATCTATGGCGATGGCGGCACCTCGACCACTGAATCGCTGAGCTGGGACGCTCAGGGCAGCGATGAACAGAACGTAAGTGCAGGCTTCACTCAGACCACCGGGCAAATCGACGTGTCGGTCAGCTTCACCGAAGACGGCAACAACTCGGCAACTTACAAGCTGGAAACCACCGACACCATCTATGTCGCGGCAGGAGAATCCTTCGATGCAAACGCCTCATTAGAGCTGCGCGGCAGTGGCGATGGCGCCACCTCGACCACTACAGTCAGTTTTGCCGCCAACAGCAGTTCCGACGTGGAGGACGAGGTTGAGAATGTCGTCTTCCGGATCAGCGATATCGACTTCGCCGCAGGCAACCACCGCGACATTCTAACGGTCAATGCCTATGATGCAGACGGCAATCCTGTCACCGTGACGCTGACGGTTGTCGACAACGGCAGCAACACCGACACCATCAGTGGCAATACGGTCACCGCAGGCGAGAACGGTGAGAACGCCGCCGATGCAACCGGATCGCTGCTGGTGGAGATCGCCGGGCCAGTTGCGACAATCGAAATTATCTACGAAAATGAGCTGGGCGGCACCCAGGCAATCTGGGTCAGCGACCTGTTCTTTGACACCATCGCCAACCCTCCCGGCAACGACGAGCTAAATGGTGGTCTCGGCGACGACGCCATCTTTGGCGAAGCAGGCGATGATCTGATCACCGGCGGCGAAGGCAGTGACACCCTGGACGGTGGCAGCGGCAATGACACCCTCAACACCGCCGAGGGCGACACTGCGCTGGGGGGCGACGGCGACGACCTGTTCATCCTGACCGACTACGGCGAAGCGGGCAGTTCCGCCATTGCGATTGAGGGCGGAGAAGGCGATGAGCTCGGCGGCGACACCCTGGATCTGAACGGGCTGGCCGATTTCTCGACCCTGATCCTGACCACTGACACCCTCGACGAAAAGGCCGGCACGGTCGAACTGCTCGACGGCTCTCTGGTGACTTTCTCGGGGATCGAACACATCATCTGCTTTACCCCCGGCACCCTGATTGATACCGCGCATGGCCCAAGGGCCATCGAAACGCTGACTCTTGGTGACCTGATCGTCACCCGCGACCACGGGTTGCAGCCGCTGCGCTGGGTTGGCAGCCGAACCGTTGCAGCCCAGGGCAGTTTTGCCCCGATTGAGATCGCCCAAGCCCTGTTGCCCGGGGCCCGCGCGCCGCTTTTGGTGTCGCCGCAGCACCGGTTGCTGTGGAGCGGCGACCGCGCCCAGATGCTGTTTGGTATCGACGAAATTCTGGTTGCGGCCCAGCATCTGCTGACCAACCCGGCCGTCACCCGCCGCACGGGTGGCCTGGTGACCTATGTTCACCTGATGCTGGACCAGCATCAGGTGATCTATGCCAACGGCGCCGCAACGGAAAGTTTCTACCCCGGTGATCAGGCCCTGAGCGCCCTCAGCGACGCCGGGCGGGATGAGATGTTTACCCTGTTCCCCGAGCTCCGCAGCCACACTGGCGGTTTTGGCGATACCGCTCGCTTATGTCTCAAGTCACACGAAGGCCTGCTGCTCGCGGCCTGATCCAACCACACCCAAGGTCTGCTGCTCGCGGCCGAAATGAAAACACCGCAGCCCTCGCGGGTTGCGGTGTTTTTAGAATGTCAGCGATAGGTCTGCAGGGTCAGCCGTACATCAACCGCGCCTGCGAGAACGACAATAGCTGGCTGCTTTTTTCGTCCCACAGATGCAACCGGGCACAATTCAGGCTCTCGCGGACTGTCATCCTGTTGCTTTCGGCCAGTATCTGGTGATCGCGCAGCACTTCGGTCAGGCGATAGAACGGGATCCGGCTGTACAGGTGATGCACATGGTGAATGCCGATATTGGCACTGAACCACTGCAGCACCGACGGCAGCACATAGTGCGAGCTGCCATGCAGTGCGGCATCATGCAGCTGCCAGTCCTCGTCCTGCTCCCAACGGGTGTCTTCAAACTGGTGCTGCACATAGAACAGCCACATCCCGGCGGTTGCAGCCAACAGCGTCGATGGCACAAAAATCAGAAACACTGGTGCCAGACCGCCAAAATACCAGATCACCAGCAGGGCAACGACGATGGTAATATTGGTGCCCATTGCACTAACCCAGTAGCGCAGGCTGTTCATCAGCCCCAACGGCACCCGGTTTTGCACAAAGAACAAATAGCCGGGACCAAAGGCAAACAGCGTGATCGGATTGCGGTACACCCGGTACATCAGACGATCAAAGCGTTTCAGTTCTTGATATTCAGTGACGGTCAGGGTGTGGATGTCGCCCATGCCGCGTTTTCCCAGATTCCCCGAGGCGCTGTGATGCGCCGAATGAGTCCGCCGCCAAACGTCATAAGGCGTCAGGGTCAACACCCCAATAATTCGCCCGACCCAGTCACTGACCAGGCGGTTTTTAAAGAACGAGCCATGGCCACAGTCATGCTGGATTGTGAACAGGCGCAGCAGGAACAGGGCATTGACCGTCGAAATCCCAAAGGTCAACCAATAGCTGACCGACATCGACCACCAGGCCAGCGCCCAGAGCAAAACAAACGGGCCAGCCGTAACAGCAAGCTCAAAGGCGCTTCGCAGTTGGTTTGGCTCACGGTATTTGGCCAATGTCTTAACCCAGTCGCGCGCTGAAAGCGCGCCGGGTTGCGTCCGGGATTGATCAGTGGATTGTGTCATGCGCCTGCTTTTTTCGTTGCTCAACCATCGGATAAACTACCAGAGCGTCATAGCAAGTAAAATTTCATTGAAAACAGCTGTTCCGGCAAAGCGTTGCCGACATAACGTCAACTTGCAGTCAATCGCCCGGAATTTGAAGCCGCAGGCGACAGCCTTCCCTTCTGGGACGGGTCTCGGCCCGAGGGTTGATCACCACCATATTGACCGCAGCACATCGTTCAAACTCAGAGTTCAGCGGCTCAGGCGGCTGGCCCGCCTTCGGGCCGCTCGCCCGCCGCCCAGCCATGCACCGCAGCCCCAAAGGCCTGGAACAGAGGCCGTGACACCGGGTCATTATTCGCATCCCACTCGGGGTGCCATTGCACCGCCAGAGTAAACCCCGCCGCATCCCTGACGTAACAGGCCTCGGGGGTGCCATCCTGGGCATATCCATCAATGACAATACGGGATCCAGGGGTTTTGATGCCCTGCCCATGCAGGGTATTTGTCATCACCTCACGGGCGCCCAGCACCTGATGAAACACGCCGCCGTCCCGCAGTTCAACAATATGGCGCAGGGCAAATTTATCCTCCAGGCTGCCCTCGGGGGGCATCCGGTGGTTCATCCGTCCCGGCAGGTCGCGGATCTCGGGGTGCAGCGTGCCGCCCAGCGCCACATTGACCTCTTGAAAGCCACGGCAAATGCCCAGGAAAGGCTGTCCCCGCTCAACACAGGCCCGCACCAATGGCAGTGCAATCGCATCGCGCGCCCGGTCAAACGCCCCATGCGCCGCGGTCTCTGCCTCGCCGTATTCCTGTGGATGCACATTGGGCCGGCCACCGGTCAGCAGAAAGCCGTCAAAGGTGTCCAGCAGCTCCTCGACGGATAGAAATCGCGGATCCGAGGGGATCAACAAGGGCATACAGCCGGCCACTTCGGCCACCGCCTCGGAATTCATGGTGCCGCCCGCATGGGCCGGATATTGATCATTAATCAGGTAGGAGTTGCCGATAATACCGACGCGGGGGCGTGCCATAGGTTTTCTCAATTTGTGACCAGTTGCGCGAACCTAGCGCCAAGCGGATACCTTGTGCAACTCCACAACCCAGCGCAACCAGATGTTCACCCCCGCACAGGTCAGTGCCCATCCGCCCGGCAAAGGCGACCCACGCCAATACCGCAACTCTCACAACTTGGTTTCTGGTCCATGAAAGTACTACTCATGGACCAGGGCAGATGGTCCGTGTGGTTAGATTTCGCCAGCCAGGCCAGCGGCCTCAATGCCACTCAAGGCGGCAATGGCATCATTGTCCGAGCTATCCCCCGTTACCCCAACCGCACCAATCACCGTGCCACTTGCGTCCCGCACCAGCACCCCACCGGGAACCGGAACAACCTGACCGCCGTAAACTCCGTTTACTGCCGCCATGAAATAGCCCTGCGCTTCGGCCCGCGCCATCTGCGCCGTCCCTGCCATTCCCAGCATCACCGCGCCGTAGGCTTTGCCCTGGGCAATGGCAAAGCGACCGGGCGCGGCGCCATCTTCCCGTTCAAAGGCCTGCACATGGCCGCCAGCATCCAGCACCACCACCGACAACGGCTTCAGCTCTAGTGCACGGCCCTTGTCCAGTGTATTTTTAATGATAATCCGCGCTTCGCGCAAAGAAATAGCCATAGTAGATCCCTTTCATCTGGCTGAAAATTGGGGGGAAATTTTGAGGGGGCAGACAGCCCCCTCATTACCCCAGTCCCCTAAGTGTCCCTCGTCAATCAAACCGCGTTGGGCTCAAACGGCCTTCAGCTCCAGCCGCCGCGCATGCAACACCGGCTCGGTATATCCCGAAGGCTGTACCCGTCCCTTGAACACCAGATCACAGGCCGCCTGAAAGGCGATGCCATCAAAACCTGGAGCCATCGGCTTATAGTCCGGATCGCCGCTGTTCTGCGCATCCACCACCGCCGCCATCTTCTGCATTGCCGCCATCACCTGCGCTGTGTCGACCACCCCATGATGCAGCCAGTTCGCCAGTGCCTGACTTGAAATCCGGCAGGTCGCCCGATCCTCCATCAGACCCACATCATGGATGTCCGGCACCTTCGAGCAACCAACACCGTGATCAATCCAACGCACCACATAGCCCAGAATACCCTGGGCATTGTTCTCAATCTCAAGACGGGTCTGGTCCGCCGACAGGTTCGCACCTGTCATCAGCGGAATGGTCAACAGATCCTCCAGCGATCCCCGTGCGCCAGCCAGCTTCAACTGGTCCTGAACAGCCAACACATCGACGTGGTGATAATGGGTCGCATGCAGAGTGGCGGCGGTGGGTGACGGCACCCAGGCGCAGGTCGCTCCGGCCTTGGGGTGGCCAATCTTGGCCTCCAGCATCGCCGCCATCAGATCCGGCATCGCCCACATGCCCTTGCCGATCTGCGCGCGCCCCTTCAGACCGCAGGCCAGACCGATATCCACATTGCGATCCTCATAGGAGGCGATCCAGGGCGTCGCCTTCATCTCACCCTTGGGCAACATGGCGCCAGCTTCCATCGAGGTATGGATCTCATCCCCGGTGCGGTCCAGGAAACCGGTATTGATAAACGCCACCCGGGATTTCGCCGCCCGGATACAGGCTTTCAGGTTGACGCTGGTGCGGCGTTCCTCATCCATGATGCCGATCTTGACGGTATTGCGCGGCAGGCCCAGCGCGTCCTCAACATGGTCAAAGATCCGGCAGGCAAACGCCACTTCCTCGGGGCCATGCATCTTGGGCTTGACCACATAGACCGAGCCATGCGCCGAATTGCCCCCCGCCGACTGCAGATCATGGATCGCAATCATCACGGTCGTCATCGCGTCCAGGAAGCCCTCACCGATCTCCAGCCCATCCCGGTCCAGCACCGCCGGATTGGTCATCAGATGGCCAACATTGCGGATCAGCAACAACGACCGCCCCTTCAGCGAAGCGGCACCGCCATCTGGCGCGCTATAGCTAACATCCGGGTTCAGCACCCGGGTAAAGCTGGTGCCGCCTTTGACGATCTCTTGGCTCAGATCGCGTTTCATCAGGCCCAGCCAGTTGGAATAGGCCTGCACCTTGTCCGCCGCATCAACGGCGGCAACACTGTCTTCGCAATCCATGATCGTCGACATCGCAGATTCTAAAGTGATGTCGTTGATGCCGGCGGCATCAGTTTTGCCGATATTGCCACTCGCATCGACCTCAACAATCACGTGCAAGCCATTCTTTTTCAACAGAACCCGCGACGGAGCGCTGGCGTCGCCAACATATCCGGCAAAGCCCGCCGCATCGCCAAGGGATGGCAGCAGCGCCCCATCAACAACAGACAACGCCCCGACCTCAGCCCAGGATCCCTGCGCCAGTGCAAAATTCGCATCCAGAAAATCGCGACCCCAGGCCACAACCCGCGCTCCGCGGGTCGCATCATATCCCTTGCCCTGCGGCAGATCACCCATGGCATCGGTGCCATAAAGCGCATCATACAAAGATCCCCAACGGGCATTCGCGGCGTTCAGTGCAAAACGGGCATTGGTGATCGGCACCACCAGTTGCGGCCCCGGCACCAGGGCAATCTCGGGATCGACATTCTGCGTCTCAATCTCAAAATCGTCACCCTCAGGCAGCAGGTAGCCAATCTCGCGCAGGAAGGCGCTATAGGCGTCGCTGTCATGTGACTGACCCCGGCGTTCGATATGCCAGCTATCAATGCGGGCTTGAAGATCCTTGCGTTTGGCCAGCAAGGCGCGGTTCTCTGGGCCAAACTCATGTACCAGCTGGCTTAAACCCAGCCAGAAAGCATCGACGGCGACGCCGGTGCCTGGCAATGCTGCCTGTTCAATGAAATCAGCGTATTCAGCCGCGACTTGCAGCCCCCGCTTTTCGACTCGTGCAGTCATCTGGCTCTCCGGTTTTTTAGTATGCGTCTGTATGCTGGCGGCAATTTAGGGCAATAGTTTCCGATCGGCAACACGGTTGGTAAAGTTATTTTACCAATTCCCGCATATCTGTTTCAAAATCCACTTGATGACCAACCGGTGCCATGCCCTGCCCTGCTCTGCGCCCAAATCGCAATGATTGTGCCTATCCACTTGCAGTTGCGGGACCGTGCACTAAACCTGTCACACAGCGTGACCTAGGAGAGTGACATGGCCGAAACTGCCCCCCAGACGATCTACCTCAAGGACTACACCCCCTTTGGCTATCAGGTAGACTCGGTTCACCTCACCTTTCGCCTCTCCGCCGAATCCACACGGGTGCTCAGCCGCATTAAATTCACCCCGCTGCCCGAGGCCGCAGACAAACGGTTCTTCCTGCACGGCGAACAGCTGAAACTGATCACCGCCAAGATTGACGGCCAATCCGTTTCGCCCGACGTCACTCCGCAGGGGCTGAGCTGCGATACCCCCGACACCGCCTTCATCTGGGAGACCGAGGTGGAGATTGACCCGCAAGGCAACACCGCGCTGGAAGGGCTCTATATGTCGAACGGCATGTATTGCACCCAGTGCGAGGCCGAGGGCTTTCGCAAGATCACCTATTACCCGGACCGCCCCGACGTGATGAGCACCTTTACCGTGCGCATTGAGGGCGATGAGAAGGTGCTGCTCTCCAACGGCAATCCCACCAGCAGCGGTGATGGCTGGGCCGAGTGGCACGATCCATGGCCCAAACCGGCCTATCTGTTTGCACTGGTGGCCGGTGATCTGGTCAACCACCCGGACCGCTTCACCACCGCCTCGGGTCGGGATGTCGAGCTGAACATCTGGGTCCGCCCCGGCGACGAGGGCAAATGCGCCTTTGGCATGGAAGCGCTGAAAAAGTCGATGACCTGGGACGAGGAGGTCTATGGTCTGGAGTATGACCTCGACATCTTTAACATCGTCGCGGTGGATGATTTCAACATGGGCGCGATGGAGAACAAGGGGCTGAACGTGTTCAACTCCTCCTGCGTTCTCGCCTCGCCCGAAACCTCGACCGATGCCAATTTTGAACGTATCGAGGCGATCATCGCGCATGAGTATTTCCACAACTGGACCGGCAACCGCATCACCTGCCGCGACTGGTTCCAGCTCTGCCTGAAAGAGGGGCTGACAGTGTTCCGTGACAGTCAGTTCACCTCTGACATGCGCTCGGCCTCGGTCAAACGGATCTCGGATGTGATCGACCTGCGCGGGCGGCAATTTGCTGAAGACAACGGCCCGCTGGCGCATCAGGTCCGCCCCGAAAGCTTTCAGGAAATCAACAACTTCTACACCGCCACCATCTATGAAAAAGGCGCCGAAGTGATCGGCATGTTAAAGCGGCTGGTGGGCGACGACAACTATGCCAAGGCCGTGGC
This sequence comes from Paracoccaceae bacterium, assembly GCA_013214575.1. GTDB lineage: Bacteria > Pseudomonadota > Alphaproteobacteria > Rhodobacterales > Rhodobacteraceae > Parasedimentitalea. Next base: position 143,962 of record JABSSD010000119.1, read on the forward strand.
CTTGTATGTCAAACGTCACGACGGTCAGGCCTGCACCATCGAGGATTGGCTGCAGGTGTTTGAAGACACCACCACCCGCGATCTGAGCCAGTTCAAACTGTGGTACAGTCAGGCCGGCACCCCACGGGTCAAAGTCACCGACGCCTATGCGGATGGCACCTACACGCTGACCTTTGAGCAATCGACGCCCGCCACACCGGGCCAGCCCGACAAAGACCCCCGTGTCATTCCCATTGCCGTCGGCCTGTTGGGTCAGAACGGTGATGAGCTGCGCGGCACCGAGGTGCTGGAACTGACCCAAGCCAAGCAGAGCTTCACCTTCGACGGTCTGTCCGCCAAGCCGATCGCCTCGATCCTGCGCCAGTTCTCCGCCCCGGTGATCCTGCAGCGCGACACCAGCAATGCCGAGCGCGCCTTTTTGCTGGCGCATGACAGCGATCCCTTCAACCGGTGGGAGGCAGGCAATGCCCTGGCCAAGGGTTCCCGCATCGCCATGGTACTGGAGGGGGTTGCACCGGATGCCGACTATCTGGATGCGCTGACCAAGCTGGTCCGCGATGACAGCCTTGCCCCGGCCTTCCGCGCTCTGGTGCTGTCGCCGCCCAGCCAGTCTGATCTGGCCCAGACCCTGTATGAGCGTGGCCACACCCCCGATCCGCAGGCGATTTATGACGCTGCCGAGACCTTTACCCAGACCCTGGCCGAGGCGCTGACCGACAGCCTGCCGCGTCTCTATGCCGACACCACCGTGCAAGGGCCCTACAGCCCCGATGCCACAAGCACCGGCAAGCGCGACCTCAACGCCCGCATCCTGTCGCTGCTGACCCGTCTTGACGGCGGCGACCAAGCCGCCCGCCAATATGCCGCTGCTGACAACATGACCTTGCAGAACGCCGCGCTGGCCAACCTGCTGAAGGCCGACAAAGGCGAACAGCAGTCACAGGCCTTCTTTGACCAGTGGCAGGGGGATCGGCTGGTGATGGATAAATGGTTTGGCCTGCAGGTCGCCTGCGCCGCACCAGAAAAAGCCGCAGCTCTTGCCGAGGCGCTGACCAGACACCCGCTGTTCGACATGAAGAACCCCAACCGGTTCCGCGCGGTAATGGGCGCGCTGGCGATGAACCAGGCCGGTTTCCACTATGCCGGTGGCGCAGGCTATCAACTGCTGGCCAACAATCTGATCGCGCTGGATGCCCTGAACCCGCAGACCACCGCCCGCATGTGCTCGGTCTTTCAGAGCTGGAAACGCTATGACCAACCCCGCCAAGAGCTGATCCGCAGCCAGTTGGAGCGGATCGCCGCCACCGAGAACCTCAGCCGGGACACCAATGAGATGGTCACCAGGATCCTGAACGGCTAACGCCAGCTCAGGCCCCTGGTCCCGGGGCAATCCGGGCGGGCCTGCCATGCGGCCTTATTTTGGAGTTCACACAGTGCCGCTTCTTATCGCCATCCTCGGCATCGCTGCGGCGGTGTACTTCGTCCTGAACCGCGCCCGCAACGCGGCCCTGATGGCCGGAGACCTTGTGGATGTGGCCAAAGATGTAAAGCTGGCAGCACGGCGGTTTGGCTTCCGCCGCCAGACCAACATGCATCCGGTGGAAAGTGTTGAAGACACCAACCTGGCCACCGCCGCATTGGCGATTGCCTTTCAGCAACTCGACGGCACGCCAGGGCGGGACCAGAGCGATAAACTGATCTGTCAGCTGCAAGGGCAATTGGGCATGGACAGCGACGCCGCAGAAAATGCGGCCGTTCTGGGTCGCTGGCTGGTCTCGCAATGTGGTGGAACCGAGGCGGCGCTGGCCAGATTGTCCCGCAAAGCATACAGGCTTGGCGGCGCAGAGGCGCTGCAACCCCTGATGGAAATCCTCAACGGCAGCCTGTCAGACAACGGTCTGAGCCCGCGCCAGCAAGACGCGATGGACGGGGTGTGTTTTGCCTTTCGCAAAGCCGGATCCTAAATCCAATGGGCAAAACGCGCCTCATCAGCCACGCTGCCCCCAGTGATGTGATCAGAGGTCGACAATGCCCGAAACGTTAATACCCGAGACTTTTCAGTTCTCCAGAACCGCCCGCACCCCCCAATTGCTTGTCACATTGATGATACTCTATGGCGTTCTGGCTGGCCTCTATTTCGCCCTTGACGCCGCCGGCTGGATCGTCGCCCTTTTGACACTGCCAACAATCCCTGCCGCCTGGGACTATTGGCGTGATATCCGCTCGGGCCTATCGCTCGGTCCGGACCAGGTCGCGTGGTACAGCGGCCAACACATCGACAGCCTGGCGCTGGACCAGATCGACCATGCCCGGTTCGATACCCGCTGGGATTTTTCCGTGCGGGTCACCTTTAACCTGCAAGACGGCAGCAAACTGCGGCTGCCACCTCAGGTAGTGCCACCGCGCCGCCAGCTTGAACCCGAACTACAGGCGCGCGGTGTGCGAACTGAACGACATCATTTCCGGCTGTCTTGATCCCGGGCCCTCGCCGATACCCCCTCACCAAGGCCATGCGAAAACCCCAATTCAAAACCCGAAACACCGCAAGCTTGCCCTTTTTGCGCCCCATTGCCGCGAGATAATGGCGCAACACCTTCTGATGCTGCCACCGAACCGGATATTTCTGATGCTTAACCTCTCCCGACAGGCGCGCGATGCCATTTCTCAGATGATCCACCCTTTCATGGGGCGCTTCGGCCTGCCGCAAAAGGATCAGTTGATCGCCCGTGCCCTGCCAGTCGACACCACATTCCCCCAAGTGCGCCCCGAGGACAGTCTCTCTATTGCGGTGATGGACCAGGGCGTCGATGACATCGCCTGCCGGGCCGCACAGGCCCGCGGCCAATATCTGGCCAGACAAGACCGCTGGGACGAGCTTTCCGCCGAGATCGAAGCTGCGGACAGAGTCCGCACCAAAACCCCAGGCGGCATGCCGCTGGCCGACCTGCTTGCTTACGGCGCCCGCGCTGATGTGGTCAATGCCGTTGAACATGCGCTCAACGATGGCCACCAAGCGGACTCCCGGCCCCTGATCGACGGCATAATGGCACTGGAGGCTGTTCGGCTGCCCTACCGAAACGATCCCTATCTGGCAACTGTGGTGGCTCTGGCCCATATCGATATCGGCTGGACCTGGCGTGGCACCGGCTGGGAAAACACACTCCCCGCTGTCAATCGGCAGCGCTGGACGTCCCATTTTGATCGCGCCGCAGCGCTGCTCGCCCCGTTCGACACCACAGAGCTGAACAGTCCGTTTATGGCCGCGACAAGCTGCGCCATGTTACAGGGCAACAGCATAAAAACCATGACTGTCGCCAATGGCTATCAACGCCTGATCGATCTTGACCCGATGGACAGCCGCCATTTCCGGGCCCTTGGCAATCACATGCTGCCACGCTGGTCCGGCTCTTATGCCGCGCTCGAACTTGAGGCGCGCCGCACTGCCTCGCGCACCGCGCCCATCTGGGGGGCTGGCGGCTACACATGGGTCTATTTCGATGCCATAGCCAATGACGAACAGGCCTGCGCCCAGGTTGATGTGGAGTTCTTTCTCGACGGGCTGCGTGACATCGTGAAAACCCAGCCAACCCAAGAGATGATCAATCTGCTTGCCTCATACTGTTCGGTGGCCCTGTGCAACGGTCTGGGCCTCTGCGAATGGGCTGATATGCCAAGGTTGCAAATAGCCGAAGCCGCTGACTGGCTGATCCGGGACCACCTCTATGAGGTGCACCCCTTGATCTGGGCCCACGCGGCGGACGGGTTTGACAACAACGCCAGGATCACCTCCCCCAGCCGGTTTGCCGCCCGCGGCCGCGCAGATGCAATGCAGATCATTGCAGATCTGTTCCGCGATGAAATTGACCGGGGCCACAAGGTGACCTTCACCACCGACGGCCCTCAGTTCAGCCTTGCCTAGGCCAGCATCTGCATCGGGCTTTCACCTAAAAACGACTTCGCCTTTGGCAGATCGTTGCATTCGAGTATTTTCAGCAAAAAGAAGCTGCAAGAAAAATCACCTGTGTTTCTCGTTGCCAAAAATACTCATATAACAACAGGGCCGGGCAACCATAGGCTTCGCTGCAGGGCGCTGGCGAAATTTGCGGCAGGGTCCCCCCCGGCCAAAACCGACCTCCGGCGCTGGTGGGAGAACTCGGCGCGCCCCGGCGGTATTTTCATCTGACTTTGGCAAGAGACCTGGTCCTTCCAGGTAGTCTCAGATCCCTGATTTCGGAATTATTTCAATAGAGTGCCCTATGTTCCGATATCTGCAATCGCCAAGATAAAGACCGTGGCGATTGCAGATGTTTCAGCGCTTTTTCAGCGCATCCAAAAGGGCTGCGCCAAATGCGCCACCCGCGTCACCGCCCGCCTTTGGTCCTTTTGGGCCTGCGGACATCGGCTGCTTGCCGCGCCCGCCTTGATTGCCTTTGCCCGGCTTGCCGTCAGGCCGGCCCCCCAGAGCCCCGCCTCGCGCGGCCCGGTCGTCGCGGGACGAAGCGCCGCCATCCTTGCGCATGGTCAGGCCAATGCGTTTGCGGGGCACATCAATTTCGGTGACGGTGACCTTGACCACCGCTCCGGTTTTCACCACCTCATGCGGGTCTTTGACAAACCGGTCTGCCAACTGGCTGACATGTACCAGACCGTCCTGATGCACGCCAATGTCGACAAAGGCGCCAAAGGCCGCAACATTGGTCACAGTGCCCTCAAGCACCATACCCGGCTTCAGATCCTTGATGTCTTCGACCCCGTCGGCAAATGTCGCAGTGACAAAACTGGGGCGCGGATCCCGGCCCGGTTTCTCCAATTCGGCCAGAATGTCACGCACCGTCGGCAGGCCGAACTTATCATCTACAAATGCCTCGGCCTGCACCCCGCGCAGGGCGCCCGGATCACTGGCCAGCGCCCGCAGATCGCGCCCGCAAGCCTTTACGATCTTGCGCGCCACTCGGTAGGCCTCGGGATGTACCGACGAGCCATCCAGCGGCTCGGCGCCATCCCGAATGCGCAGGAAACCGGCACATTGCTCAAACGCCCGCGGCCCCAGACGCGCCACTTTCAGCAATTCCCGCCGCGAGGCAAAGGCACCGTTCACATCCCGGTGCGCCACAATGGCCTCGGCCAGTCCCGGCCCCAGACCAGAGACATGCGCCAGAAGAGGTGCCGAGGCCATGTTCAAATCGACACCAACGCCGTTCACCACATCCTCGATCACTGCTTCCAGCGACTTCGACAGCTGGTGCTGATCAACGTCATGTTGATACTGACCGACGCCAATCGACTTGGGTTCGATCTTGACCAGTTCAGCCAGCGGATCCTGCAACCGCCGCGCAATCGACACTGCGCCGCGCAGGCTCACATCCAGATCCGGGAACTCCCGCGCCGCCAGTTCCGATGCGGAATAGACCGAGGCCCCCGCCTCGCTGACCACCACCTTGGTTGGCACTTTCACACCCGGCGGCAACAGCTTCAGCGCATCCGCCACCAGTCGCTCGGTCTCACGACTACCGGTACCATTGCCAATGGCAATCAGCTCGACGCCATACTGCACCACCAGTTTCAGGATCGCCGCCTTGGCGCCACCAACATCATTCCTTGGCTGAAACGGGTAGAAGGTATCTGTGCCCACCATTTTACCGGTGGCATCGACCACTGCCGCCTTGACGCCGGTGCGAATGCCCGGGTCCAGCCCGAGTGTCACCAGCGCACCGGCCGGAGCGGCAAACAGCAGGTCTTTCAGATTGCGCGCAAACACCCGGATAGCCTCATCCTGCGAGCGCTTGCGCAGCTCGCTCATCAGTTCCAGCATCATCGATAGGCTCAGCTTCAGACGCCAGGCCCAGCCGGCAATTTTGCGCAGCCAGATATCTCCGGGGCCGTTGCCCCCCGCCTGCAACTGCGCCGCCACCATGGCTTCGGCACGGGCCGCGCCCTCCTCGGAGTCGGGGCCGATATCCAGTGTCAGCACGCCCTCATTCGCGCCGCGCAGCATCGCCAGTGCCCGGTGTGACGGCACATCCGCCCAGCGCTCGCGATGATCGAAATAATCCGAGAACTTGGCGCCCTTATCCTGCTGCCCCTGCACAACCCGAGCGGTCAGAAAAGCCTCTTTCTGCAAGAAACCCCGCAGGTTACCCAGCAAACCAGCGTTTTCCGTCAGCCGTTCCACCAGAATATCGCGGGCGCCGTTCAGCGCATCCTTCACCGTCTCGACAGTCTCAGAAACAAAGCTCTCGGCCTGCGCCTCGGGCGCAGTCATCCGATCCGCCAGAACAGCATCCGCCAGCGCCTCCAGCCCATTTTCGCGGGCAATCATCGCCTTGGTGCGGCGCTTCTTCTTATAGGGCAGATAGATATCTTCCAGCTGCGCCTTGGTTTCCGCCTTGGCAATTGTGCCGGCCAGTTCGACGGTCAGCTTATCCTGCGCCTTGATGGTCTGCAGAATGCTCGCACGGCGCGCTTCCAGCTCGCGCAGATAGGACAACCGCTCGGCCAGTGTCCGCAGCTGGGTATCATCCAAGCCCCCGGTCACCTCTTTGCGGTAGCGGGCGATGAACGGCACGGTCGAGCCTTCATCCAGCAACTTCACGGCCGACACCACCTGTTCAGGTCGGGCGCTGATCTGTGTGGCGATGGAATGGGCGATACGGCGGGCGGTCTCCACGGCGGTCTCCTCAGGTCTGTTGGGACACCCTTCTTAGCCGCGCGGGGGAAGGCCGCCAAGAGCAAGATCACCGACCGGGTGAATTTGGCCTAATCACTCTCGCCCGGCAGGTCCGGCGTATAGCCGCTGCCCCAAGACCTCAGCGCCGCCATCATCGGAGCAAGTGCCTTGCCGCTAGCGGTCAGGTGGTACTCCCAACGGGGCGGGTTTTGCGAGTATTTGCGACGGTCCAATATGCCACCCTCCTCCAACTTGCGCAGCCGGGCTGACAGCGTATTGGGCGAGACCTTCAGCACGTCCTGCAAATCCTGGAACCTGCGGGCGCCCTCCAGAAAGAACTCGCGCAGAATCAGCAGCGACCACTGGTCCCCCATCACGTTCGAGGCCCGCTGGATGGGGCAATTTCGGCGATCCTTATGCGTCATGGCCTTAATCTATGCATGCCCCTTGCAAATGTGAAGTCACTACATATTTGATAGTTACTATCCTTTATAGATTAACATGGCCAACCAGAAAACGGAGCCCACAATGTTTGAAATAATCGCGACCTCCTATTTACAGGTCTTCGCAGTGATCCTGCCGGCACTGGCGCTCAGCCTGATCACTCTCGGCGCCACAGGGGCAGGCCTGTCAACAAAACGAACAGCCATGGCTGTTGCTGTGGTCGCCACAATATTCGGAGTCTGGTATGCGCTGGTGGTGGTATTGGCCAAGGCTGGTTTTCTGATGCCGCCCGTGAAATTCACCGATCCGCCCTACGCTCTGATGCCCCTGCTTGGCGGCGCCGCTCTGCTTTGGGCGCTGGGGCGTTTGACCCACACCGGCCGTCTCATTCTGGGCAATCTGGACCACGTCCACCTGATCAGCATCCAAAGCCTGCGGTTGATGGGCGGGCTGTTTCTGGTTGGCTGGGCCATGGGCGTGCTGCCCTGGCAATTCGCCCTACCCGCTGGTGTTGGTGACATTACGGCCGGCATTGCAGCCATTCAGGCCACACGCGCCGCACACCGAGGCGACGCCAATGCAGAACAGCTGATCCGCCGCGCCAGTATTATTGGCTTGCTGGACTTTGTGGTGGCCGTCAGCCTCGGCATCGTGACCTCGCCTGGCGTCCTGCAACTGATGGCCTTTGACAAACCAAACATCATCAACGCCTATCCCTTGGCGCTGTTCCCCATGTTCATCGTGCCAATCTTCATCGCCTTTCAGCTGTTTTCGCTGCAAGCCCTGCGTCGCGCCACACCGCAGACCGTTGCCGCATGACAATCTCCAAGAGGCCAGCCAACGCACTGGCCTCTTGCCCCGCCAGCCGGGCTGGCCTAGAACGCTGGCAAACCTGATCAAAGGAGCCGGTGCGACATGCTCGACCTGACATATGAACTGCCCAAACCCAAGGTGATCTCGGGTGCCAAGCATGACTGGGAACTGGTCATCGGTCTGGAGGTCCACGCTCAGGTCAGCTCCAATGCCAAACTGTTTTCCGGCGCCTCGACCCAGTTTGGTGCCGAGCCGAACTCAAACGTGGCCTTTGTCGACGCGGCGATGCCCGGCATGCTGCCGGTGATCAACGAATATTGCATCGAACAGGCGGTGCGCACCGGGCTGGCCCTGAAGGCGCAGATCAACCTGAGTTCCGCCTTTGACCGCAAGAACTATTTCTACCCCGACCTGCCGCAGGGCTACCAGATCTCGCAGCTGTATCACCCCATTGTGGGCGAAGGCGAAGTGCTGGTCGAACTGGGCAACGGCTTGGCGCGCAACATTCGCATCGAACGCATCCACATGGAGCAGGACGCCGGCAAGTCGATCCACGACATGGATCCCAACATGTCCTTTGTCGACCTGAACCGCACCGGTGTTTGCCTGATGGAGATCGTGTCGCGCCCCGATATGCGCAGCCCCGAAGAGGCCGCCGCCTTTGTTGCCAAACTGCGCCAGATCATGCGTTATTTGGGCACCTGTGACGGCAATATGCAGAACGGCAATATGCGGGCTGACGTCAACGTGTCGATCTGTCGTCCCGGCCAGTATGAAAAATACCAGGAGTCTCAGGACTTCGCCCATCTCGGCACCCGCTGCGAAATCAAGAACATGAACTCGATGCGGTTCATCCAGCAAGCGATCATTGTTGAGGCTGAACGGCAGATCAAAATCGTCGAGGCTGGCGGCAGTGTGGCCCAGGAAACCCGGCTCTATGACGTCGAGAAGGGCGAGACCCGCTCGATGCGCTCCAAGGAAGAAGCGCATGACTATCGCTACTTCCCCGACCCCGACCTGCTGCCGCTGGAGATTGAGCAGGCCTGGGTTGATGAGATCGCCGCCACCCTGCCGGAACTGCCAGACGCCAAGAAATCGCGTTTTATCGCCGATTTTGGCCTGTCCGACTATGACGCCTCGGTGCTGACCGCAGATGTGGAATCGGCCGCGTATTTTGAGGCCGTGGCCGAAGGCCGCAACGGCAAGCTCTCTGCGAACTGGGTGATCAACGAACTTTTTGGCCGCCTGAAAGCCGATGACAAAGATATCGCAAACTGCCCGGTCACTCCGGCGCAACTGGGTGGTATTATCGCGCTGATATCGGCGGATACCATCTCCGGCAAGATCGCTAAAGATCTGTTTGAAATCGTCTATTCTGAGGGCGGCGACCCGGCTGAGATCGTCGAGACCCGCGGCATGAAGCAGGTGACCGATACCGGCGCCATTGAGGCGGCTTTGGACAAAATCATCGCCGACAACCCGGCGCAGGTGGAAAAGGTCAAGGTGAACCCAAAACTGGCAGGCTGGTTTGTCGGTCAGGTGATGAAAGCCACCGGCGGCAAGGCCAACCCAAAGGCGGTGAACCAGCTGGTGGCGCAAAAACTCGGCGACTGATCTGCATCGATGCATGTTCAAACATGCACGCGCCAGGAAGAGCGTCTGTAGGTCCCTGATCTACAGACGCTCTTCCTAGCGCCAGAAACCCGTTCACAGCTTTTGCGGTAAATTCAGATTGCCGAGACCTCTGAGATTTCAAACTCTCTTATGGTCCGATTTTCAGCATTTCGACATTTTCAGCATATCGACCCCGCCTATTGTGTCGGGACTCACTTTGACGCCGTGTAAAATAGCCCCCCGAGGGGGGGGCCTCATCGCAACTGAAGACACTTGGACCTATTTTTTACGTATTGATTTTGGCGGAGTCGGAACCTCATCAGGTTGTCTCTCCCTTTGCACTAGAGATCCTTCACCGCTTCGATATCGAAGCGCCACTGGATTTTGACCGCCCCATTCTGCAGCAGCGTAAATATGGCCGGGTTAATGCAACTTACTGCAAGCCTTGCATCATTCGGGAACCGGTGATGTTGTCCATAGGCGGGCATTACTCTGATCACCACAAATTGCACTTGTCGGATAATCTCATGTTATTTCACCTGAAATATATTGACCGGGACATGCTGATGAGCCGCCAGACGCAGCGCCGCCAGCAAACCGTGGCGGGAAACGGTGAGATTTGGGACACCACTACCGGAAATGGATGGCATCACGACGCCAACGCAATGTCTGATTTTCTACAGAGCTTTTTGGATCGCGGTCTTCCCGAAGACCGTGGAGTGTCCTTTGACTGGCAACGCCGCCGTATTCAGAAATCATGGCAATTAGATGAGAAAAGCGGATTGTGGAAACACAACCGGCTGCATGATCGCAGAACCTACACGCTTCCTGACCGATTTCAGACCATATTCTGAGCGCACGGCGCGTCAGAGGGCGGAGACCTTTGCCTTATGCCGTAGAAACTCGGGAACTGAGCAAGTAACCCACGGGGTACAGCAACGAATTACCAGGGCGGCCAACGGGTCGCCCTTTTCTGTTGTCCCCTTCATCAGCTTGACTCTCTGCTAGGTGGCCCGTTCTCTGGGCAAAAATTCAGGAGACACCATGCAGAACAGTTTCAATCAGGAACTCGAAGACCGGCTTGTCCGCTATGCTGCAATCGACAGCCAAAGCGACGAAAACTCTCCCTTGGCCCCCAGCACCAAATGCCAGTTCGGGATGTTGCACCTGCTCAAAGAAGAGCTCAGCTCCATTGGCGCACAGGACGTGATGCTGACCGAATACGGCGTTGTACTGGCGACCATTCCAGGCACTGTCCCGGGGCCAACGATTGGCTTCCTTGCCCATGTGGACACGGCGCCGCAGTTCAATGCAACAGGCGTCAAACCACGGGTGATCAAGGGCTACAACGGCGGTGATATCAGCTTCCCGGACAATCCCGACCTGGTGTTGTCTCCGGCCGAGCATCCCTATCTGGCGACCAAACAGGGCCACACTCTGGTCACGGCATCTGGCACCACTCTTTTGGGCGCCGATGACAAGGCAGGGGTGTCGATCATCATGACGATGGCACGTCATATGCTGGATAATCCAGACATCCGGCGCGGTCCAATCCGCATCGCCTTTACCCCGGACGAAGAAATTGGCCGCGGCGTGGGCGACGCGCTGATCACCGATCTGGCCGCCGATTTTGCCTATACTCTGGATGGCGGCGAAGTGGGCGAGATCGAATTTGAGAGCTTCTCGGCTGACCGCGCCGTTGTCAGCATTACTGGCGTCTCTATCCATCCCGGGTTGGCAAAAGAGAAAATGGTCAACGCCATCCACCTTGCCGCCAAGATCATACAGACGCTGCCGCAGGCAACCATGACCCCCGAGACCACCGATGACCGCGACGGCTTTATCCATGCCACAGATATGCTTGGCGGCTCCTCTGAAATGGTGATCAAACTGATCCTTCGTGATTTTGAGATGGAGGGGCTGGCGGCCAAAGGCGACATCCTGCGGCAGGTCTGTGATGCGGTACAGGCCACGGAACCCCGCGCATCCATCACTTGCGAAATCTACCCGCAATACCGCAACATGCGCTACTGGCTAGAGAAAGACATGACACCGGTTGAGCTCGCCCGGGAGGCCAGCAAGGCGCATGGGATCGAACCGGTGTCAGTGCCCATTCGCGGCGGCACCGACGGCTCGCGGCTCACGGAACTGGGTATCCCGGCGCCAAATATCTTTACCGGAATGCAAAACATCCACGGACCGCTGGAATGGATCTCGGTGCAGGACATGGTGACCGCAACCGAAGTTTGCCTGTCGCTGGCCAGCCTGGCGGCGGATAAGCAGGCCGGATAAAGCCCCCCAAGGCAAATCAGATTGGGCGCTGGAGTGATACCGGCGTCCAATTATGCGATGTGCCGCTGGCGTCACATTCCCGCCTTGGCCTAGCCCGCGGCTCTTGCTAAACACATGCAACAAACAAACGATCCGGATCATAATGATGTTCGAGTACAAAGTTGTTCCCGCCCCCGCCAAGGGCACCAAGGCCAAAGGGGTAAAGACGCCTCAGGGGCGGTTTGCCGTGACCATTGAGCAGCTGCTGAATGACATGGGGGCCGACGGCTGGGAGTTTCAACGCGCTGAGCTGTTGCCCAGCGAGGAACGCTCGGGGCTGACCGGATCAACCACCCATTGGCGCAATGTGATGGTGTTTCGCCGCTCCACCGGCGATGTGGAGATAAGCAGACCCGCCGCACAGGCTGATCACAGCCCCGCCCTCGCGGCGATCCACGCGCCCGAAACGGTGCCGCTGACCGCAACCGCAGGCGACCCTCAGGCCGCTGCGGGGGCCATCCCGGTGCCCGGTGCCGGGGCCCGGGAAATGCAGGCCGATGATGGTGTCGAAGAGCTGAGCCCGGTGGCCGGCGTCACCGCCGCGCTGAAAGCCCGCGCCAAACAGCAAAGCGACGAGGACGGCCAGTAATCAGGCCGCTCCCCGCCCGCCTCTTGATCAGGCGTCGATGTCCAGCGCCAGCGCGTGGATGCGCGGCACAATATCACCCAGCGCCTTGTGCACCATGCGATGACGCTGCAGCCGGTTTTGTCCGCCAAAGGCGGCGGCCCGGATCATCACGTTAAAATGGCTCTCGCCGTGCCCGTCGTGCCCCGCATGGCCGCGGTGGCTGTCACTGTCGTCTTTGACCTGTAATTCGGACGGCTCAAACGCCTGTTGCAGCCGGTTTTCGATCTCTTGCCTGATGTTCATCGCCTCATTTCCCATATTATTTTCGTTACCCCCTTCTATCTGCCGCTGTGTAGATTAAAGTGTTTGCTCCGAGTCGAATAGATGCATCGTAGAAGGTGGACCCCCATGAGCAAGTCAGATCCTTTCGGTTTCGATATGTCGGTCCGATCCGCCAAGAAAAAAAACCCGCGCGGGCGGCGCAGCATGTCCGGAGCCTCCGAGACCTCCGTGCGTGAATGCCACCACGAAGGCTGCCAGGAGGCCGGCAAGTTCCGCGCCCCCAAGGCGCCAGACGTGCTGGATGATTACTTTTGGTTCTGCCAAGAGCACGTCCGTGAATACAACAGTAAGTGGAGCTTCTTTGACGGCACGACCGAGGCCGAATTGAACGCCCAGTCGTCCAAGGACAAGGTCTGGGAACGCGAAACCCGGCCAATAGGCGATCCCGAGGCACGGGCCTGGGCCCGGTTGGGCATCGAGGACCCGCAGCAGGTTTTGGGTAGTAACGCCACCCAGAATCCCGGCAAAAACGGCGGCAGTACCGGCCGTCGCCTGCCTGCCACCGAACGTCGCGCGATCGAGATTCTGGAGGCCAGTGATGGCTGGAGCAAGATTGAGATCCGCAAGGCCTATAAGAAACTGATCAAAGTGCTGCACCCGGACATGAACGGCGGCGACCGCTCGCAGGAAGAACAGCTGCAAGAGGTGATGTGGGCCTGGGATCAGATCAAGGACAGCAGAAGTTTCAAGGAAAAGTAACCTGCTGGAAAGGCGCTGAAATCTGGGTGGCTTTGGCCACCCTTTTTTTGTGTGGGATTGCCATTGAATACAAGGGACAGCTCAGGTCAGTGAGACAGAGCTGATGGTGTGATTGAAGTTTACGGTAGTTGCTAAATCTCAACGCTACGACTGAGGCGGAGGAACGACCCAAAGCTGATGGGGTGGATGGCTCCTGCTCCAACCGGCGTCGCAATGCGCCATAATGCAGGTGTCGATATCTGCTTATGAGAGGAGCCACCCGATGCAAGTTTCCACAATCGGCCTTGATCCACTGACCGGCAGGAGAATGCAAAGCATTCGCCGAGAGGTTGGCCAAGAACGTCTTTCAAGTTCACGGGATCACTGAAGACGAAGAGGTCGTCTTCAACATGCCTTTGAGGCGCGCGCAGCTATTGCCGTTCTTCTCCAAGCTCGAGGCCTGTCTCATTGGCATGGAGGCCTGTAGCAGTGCGCATCACTGGGCTCGGGAGCTAACAGCGTTAGGCCATGATGTGCGCCTGATCCCACCGATGTATGTCAAACCATACGTCAAACGCGGGAAGTCCGACGCCATT
>JABSSD010000012.1 GCA_013214575.1 Paracoccaceae bacterium
CCCCCCCCCCCCCCGGTGGGGGGGGGGGTGGTGATGCATCTGATTGCACTGTCTTTGCATCACCCTGCATCACCCCATTTTTCAGGGTGGTGATGCACATCAAACCGTTGCCCATTCACCAACCTCCAAGCATGGCCGCTCGATGCGGTTTGCGTCCTTGTGCTTGACCTTCACCAGCGCCCCAGATTTCAGCCATGTTTCAATGATCCGCTTGAGGCGTTTACGGTCTGCAGAGGTGTCCATGCCCAGCACATCAGCCACGATGCAGCCCGCCCAATCATCGCCAGCTTGATCCGAGTAGCGCGGGTGCTTGCCCTCAATGGCGTGTTGCACCGACAGCAGGTTTTTGACCGTCACGCCATCGAATGGGTGAGGCCATTTCCAGATTTCTGCCACGCCCACGCTATCCCCATTCGATAGGTGGACAGACGCCATTCGCCGCCACTCTCGTTTGCCCACGGGTGCCAGATTGGCCTTGTCACGGGTAACTGCGAAGTAGGTGGCAGGATCATCCTGGACCCCTGCTTCTGCCTTCATTTCATCGTTCATTTTGTTGAGAACACGCCCGGATCGCGCCGCAGACAACAGCGCCGACGCACCGCGCCCACTTTCCGTTGTGGCTTCCTCACCATTGGTCTTGCGAGTGTGATGCACCAGTTCGATTGCGCAGTTGCACCGATCCGCCAAGCGCGCCCACTCCTTCGCCACAAGGTCGATTGCGCCGTTGTCGTTCTCACTGACTTGGTGCGATGAAACGAATGGGTCGATCACCAGCACGTCAATGCCGCGCACCTCAATCTCATGCGCCAAAGCGTCCATTTCCGGCTTGATGATCTGGACGCCCTCACGGGTCTGCACAGCGGTACTCAGAGCACGTTCCCGGCCAGTGTCCACAAACAGCTTGCCAGTGATTTCATCAGGGCGGACATTGTGATGCTGCATCGCCGCGATGATGCGTCGGTCCAGTTCGTCGCGGGGGTCTTCAAGGTTGTATATCCAGACCTTGAGATTGTTTGCAGTCCAATCCCCCAGTAATTCACGCCCAGATGCCATTGCCAGCCCTTCACAAATCGTCAGAGACGATTTGCCGACCCCGCCGGGGGCAACCGTCACTGATACCTGTTTACGGATCAGGTGATGGCCATAGAGCCACGGACGGGGTGGAATGGTAGACGGGTCACGCCAGACAAACGCCGTCGGCAACCGCCCCGCCTGTTCACGTGGGAAGCCCGTCCGGTGCGTGTCCAGTTGCACGGTCCTTTCTGCAGAATCGCGGGTCACATCGCGCCCCCCTTAGCCTTGAATGGACGCTCGATGCGAGTTTCCGTTTTCCGGGCCATATCATAGGCCATTGCCTTGCCGTAAAGGCCATAAAGGCGTTTAGGCAAGGTCTTCCCCACAACCGGAGTTGCCATGATCACATCCCAGAAGTCGCGGTTTATGCGCACCGTGATGTAGGAATTTGACGCCGTGGGTATCCGCTTGTGTGCATCCTTGGCGTAGCGCAGCATTGCTTCCAACGATCCATTGTTATGACCACTGACGACCCGCTCAGTGTTTTGTAATGCATGTGCAGTGTTTGCATTGTCGTAGTTTTCAGTTGTCATTGTTTGCCTCGTTACTTGTACAAGAGCGCGAAGCAGTTACATTCAAGACTATCCAATTCCGCCTGAACGAACTGTTACCAGCGTGTGCTTTTGGGGTGCTAGTTTCGCTTAGGCGGAGGATGCCGATTGCTCAGATGTGCTGCGCACGGTTCTGGCGCTGAGCCAGTCCTCAAATACACCGCGTTGATAGCGAACCATGCGCGGGCTGATTTTGATCATTGGTGGGCCGTTCCCACTCAGCGCAGCCAATTCCAACCAACGACGAGTTATACCTTTATAGTCGCGTTCAATATCGTCGCGTGACAGCAGTTCGTTCCGACGGTTTTCCTTGGTCCTCTGTTGTTCACGTATCTCCATTTCGCACTGGCCAATTGGTCGGTCATTCCGATCAAAGGAGGTCATTTTATACTCCGGATTTTGTCAAAGCAGTTTGCCCATGACTTCTGGACCTTGCTTATCGTGCTGCTTCGTACCGGCCCATTGGGAGGCATAAATTCGATTTTGAGAAAGTATTCCCCCCTATCTTTTGCCTGGGCAACCAGACTGCGAAAAAACGTCAAGGTGAACGGCTGCCGACCAGGGCCAGCCTGTGGGCCATCCATCGCGCGACAAGTTTGCGGCGGTGTTCACTGCGCGCAACAGAAGGGACAACGGCCCGGCCATCATCGCCTTCCTGCGCCGCCGTGCCCATTCCGCCGTATTTCTCTTTCCAGCGGTAATAGATTTGTTCAGTCACGCTGATCTGTCTGATTGCGTCAATCCGGGGCATACCTTGCCCCATCAGGACTTCAACCTGCCGTAACTTCACGACAATCTCTTCGGGCTGTGATTAGGTCAGACAGCTATTGTGTGGGACCTATTACTATACGAGGCAGCGATGGATCGGGCTTTTGACCGCGCTGGTGTGCCCTGACCAAGACAACTTTGCCATTCTTGTAGCGCCGCTCATGCTGGGAAACCCAATGTTCGGTAGGTTGCAATCGTCCTGATGCCACACCAGTCTCATGGTGGCGTCGATCAGCCTGCTCATTTAGGTGGCGTCGTGCTCTCTCACCAATTCGAATTGTGATGTGTGTGCGTAGGCCTTCCGCAATCCAAGTCTTACCAAACTTAGTTGCTGTCTTGTGTTCATGACGCGAGATCGTTTTTCTTTCAGAGAGAATGATATCGTCTTGGCGAGAGGCAATTAGGGCAAAAACCATATAAGGAAGTGCGATATCATAGGACGCTGTATGAAGCTCTTGGCCCTCGAGGCTGTCAAACCGTTCACGACTCATACCCTGTACAGCGCAGTACCTACCGGTCTGGCGCGTGGTCGGGACTGCTGGCACTTGTTGGGGTTTGCGCATGCTGGGCAGAATGCTGTTGTTCATGGACTATGCGCCAGGCCGAGGTGCCCTTGGGATTGTTCCAGAATGTGAGTTTGTCAAATCTCTCGTACAGGTCTGGCGGAAGAACCGTGGTCCTCGGTGTGTGCCGCACTGGCCCAGTCACTTTGTGCAATCCGGCAGTGCCGAGCTGTCTGTCGAATTCAGGTGCGTCATACTCGACTTTCTGGAAATCATGCGCGAACCATTCTTCGCCAAGGAACTTGTAGACCAACCGCAAGCAGGCCTCGGGCTGGCTGGCTAGGATGTCGTAGTCGATCAGCAG
>JABSSD010000120.1 GCA_013214575.1 Paracoccaceae bacterium
GTAAATCTCCAAAAGCTTTTCGATCGCATACCCGCTCTCCTCTCACGCGTAGGTTTTTTTTCCCGGAAGTCAGAGAAAACGAGCGATGAAACTGGAAGAGCCTAGCGGAGCGGTTTGTTGTTGTTGGGAATTGACATTTCAGCTGCCATGTGTGGAAAATGTCTGCAAAAACAGCATATTAACTGCGGTCGATCTGGAGGCATCTCATACATGCGGGCCGTCGCCGGACACAGAACCTGAAAGGTAGGGAGATCAAATCATTTTTCCCTATTACAGGTTTCCAGCAAACCTGAGCCTTAGACTGCATGACGATTGGACCAGATACGGGGAGCAGCAGTTTGGGTCCTTCCCAATGTTCTCCCGCATGCGAGTAATTCACACCCCGTGCCCGCTAAGTGTTTTAAGTTCGATGGGTGGTGATGTTAGGGTTGTTGTTATCTCGCTGCGAGCCAGCGGGGAATTGATTATTCCAAAGCGCTCGCCAAGCAGTTGTTGTTAGGCGTAGTTCAGCAAACTGATGAGGTTTAGGGAGGCGACGGATGCCGCAATATAGCCACGGAAAGGCAAATTCCGCTTGCTAATCGCACAGATCAGCGACCTCCATGTCGTGGAACCGGGCCGGAAAGCATGCGATGTTGCATCGGCCGGCGAGAGATTGGCACAGCTTGTGGCCTGCCTTAACGCAGTAGACCCGCTGCCTGACGTAGCACTGATCACTGGAGTCATTACGCATGATGGCACTGCCGCGCAGACGGCCGAGGCCAGGCGTCTACTGGAGCCGCTGAAAATGCCCTATCATGTGGTGCCCGGAAACCATGACGACCGGACAACGCTGGCCAAGATTTTTTCGGGGCAACGATCGCGAAGTCATTCTCTCTCCGGAGTTGTTGAACTTGCTGCGGGATCATTGGCGGGAGGCGCATCCCGAGGGGTGGCTCTTTCCCGGGAACCTCAAGATCAATCCGATCTCGTCGCGGCAGCTGAACCGGGCGTTCACGTCCGCCAAGCACATGGCCGGTATTTCCAAGCCCTCGACGTTGCATACCTTGCACCACAGCTTTGCCGCTCATCTGCTGGAAGCCAATACCGATATCCGCGTCATTCAGGTGCTTCTGGGCCACGCCAAGGCAAGCAGGCCATCATCTGGACGCGGCTGACCTGAGCGACGCGAATCTGACCGGGGCAACTTGGACAGATGGCAGGGGCTGCGCAGTAAGTTGGTCGGGAACCTGTAATTAACCTTGATCTGACTGCTGAAGGGATGGCCGGAAGGCTTGGTTTTGGCTGTCGGGTGCGGCGGTGCCTAGGGTCTCATTCACCCAAAAAATCATCGAACACTGAAGGTGTTTCGTATTGGGGCAAACCAGCTTCCCGAGGTTTGCCGAATGCCCGGTCCAGGATGGCGCACGCTGCCGTGATGCGCGCATTCGCCGTTTGCCCACTTTCGGCCACTTCCACGAGGGCCTCGAAGGCAACATCCGTATGTTGACGGGCGAGCTGTGGCGTCCACCGTGGATTTATTGACCGCGCCTGGTGGACGCCCCGCGGCGATCAGATCAAGATGATTTCCCTGTCATGGTTTGCGGGCAAACCACTGGCGGGCAACGGGTGGGATGGTCAGGGAGCGTGCCTGTTCACCAAGCGGCTTGAGCGGGGGCCACTTTGTCTGGCCGTCTGCCAAAGAGGGCAAGATCAGCCTGAGCCGAGCACAGCTTGCGATGCTGATGGAATGCGGTGTGTGAGGCGCTAGACAAGCGCGCAAATTGATAAGGCCTGCCAAATAGCGCTAGAAATCTTGGCCGCTTCTCTAATTGGGTGTTTGGGTCAAGCTCGTTTTTCTTGTTTTTTTTGGGGTCATGGTCACTCATCCGGGTCACGCTTCTCTTCGCAGTCTGGTTGATGCCATGATGGCACCGCTGCAAGCATATGTCGGATCGGAAGTGGAGAGCCTTGCTCAGAGACGCGCTTCAAGTGGCGCA
>JABSSD010000121.1 GCA_013214575.1 Paracoccaceae bacterium
ACCGGGTGTTTTGTCTCGGGGGTGATTCTGAAACCACGTTAAAGCGACTCTGAACCCCCGATAGGGTGACTCTGAACCCCCGTTGTGCCGCCTTGTGGATAACTCTAGGGTGGGTGTCATTAAAACCACGAAACCGAGTCACCCCGCGACAGCCAATAAGATCGTCAGCAAGATCCGTCACCAAGACGGGCATCCAGACAGGCACAAGACGGGGGCATCGGTGAGATCGAGCAGGGACCACTATGTGTGCAGCACTGACAGCAGGGGCAGGCCCGGCGCCGGGGCAGGGGGCGTTCTTTCTGTGTGATGTGTTTGGCGCGGTGCCCAAAAACGATATGGCCTCGATGGAACATCCGCTGTTCTCATTGGCGACCCGGCCGGACCGGCGCATCCTGAGCTACGAGCACAAGGGCACTGCGATCACCGTGACGCCATCGGTCAAGGGATTGGCGACCATCCACGACAAGGATATTCTGATCTTCTGCATCAGCCAGCTGATGGCGGCGCTGAACGCAGGGCGTAGCATCAGCCGCACCCTGCACCTGAAAGCCCATGACCTGCTGATCGCCACCAACCGCGAAACCAGCGGCGATGCCTACCGGCGCCTGCGCGAGTCGTTTGAGCGGCTGGCGGGCACCCGCATCACCACCAATATCGTCACCGGCGGGGTCGAGGTGACCAAGGGGTTTGGCCTGATCGAGAGCTGGGAAATCGTCCGCCGGGCGCCGACCGGAGGCGGCTCTGGCCGGATGACCCATGTGGCGGTGACCCTGTCGGACTGGCTGTATCAGGCGGTGCTGTCCAATGCGGTGCTGACCCTGAACCGCGATTACTTCAGCCTGCGCAAACCGCTGGAACGGCGCATCTACGAACTGGTGCGCAAACACTGTGGCCGCCAGCAAAGCTGGACCGTCTCGGTGGATACATTGCTGAAGAAATCCGGCTCGGCCAGCCCGCGGCGGGTGTTCCGCAAGATGCTGCGCGACATGATTGCAGCCCAACCGCTGCCGGATTACGCGCTGGAGGAACAGCCCGGAGATCTGATCTATTTCAGCCAGAAACAGGGGCTGGTGGAGCGCCCGGGCGTGCAGCCGCCAAGCTTGCGGGTAGAGACGCTGGAGCAGGGCCGCGCGCTGGCGCCGGGGGCCGATATCTATGCGCTGGAGGCCGACTGGCGTGGCATGTGGGTGCGCTCGGGGGCGCCGCGATTGCGCTCGCCGGATGCGGCGTTCCTGGGCTGGCTGCGCAAGCGGGCGCAATAGACCTCGGAGGATCGTGTCGCAGCGCTGGTTTGCAGTGACAGCCCGGTGCGGGTTTGGTATTGCTGCTGGGAATTTGAGCGAATTTTGAGGCTATTGTGCAAATCGAAGACACCCCCCTGCCGGGCGTAAAAATACTCACCCCCAACCGATTTGGCGATGCCCGTGGTTTTTTCAGCGAGAGCTGGAACAAGCGGCTGCTGGCGGAGCATGGCATTGATTTGAATTTTGTGCAGGACAACCACTCCGTGTCGGCGCAGGTCGGCACTCTGCGCGGTTTGCATTTCCAGGCGCCGCCCCATGCGCAGGACAAGCTGGTGCGCTGTGGCCAGGGGGCGCTGTTTGACGTGGCGGTGGATATCCGCAAGGGCAGCCCCAGTTATGGCCAGTGGTTCGGCCTTGAGTTGTCGGCCGCAAATGGCAAGCAGCTGCTGGTGCCTGCGGGGTTCCTGCACGGCTTTATCACCCGGGCACCCAATACCGAGATCATTTACAAATGCACGGATTACTACGCCCCCGACTGTGACGGCGCGGTGCGCTGGGACAGCTGCGGCATCAATTGGCACCATGACGGCGCCCCGGTGCTGTCGGACAAGGACGCGGTGGCGCCACCCTTGGCGGCGTTCGACAGCCCCTTTGTCTGGCAGGGTGCGACATGAAAATCCTGATCACCGGCGGCGCTGGGTTCATCGGATCCGCAGTGGTGCGGCGCGCCATTGGGGCGGGTCACGCTGTGACCAATCTGGATGCGCTGACCTATGCCGCCTGTCTCGACAATGTCGCCTCGGTGGCGGACAGCCCAAATTATGCCTTTGAACAGGCGGATATTCGCGATCGCGCCGCGTTGGACCGTATCTTTGCCGCCCATCAACCGGATGCGGTGATGCATCTGGCGGCGGAGAGCCATGTGGACCGCTCGATCGACGGGCCCGGCACCTTCATCGAGACCAATATCACCGGCAGTTTTAACATGCTGGAGGCGGCTCGGAAATATTGGAATGAGGGCGGCAAGTCCGACGATTTTCGCTTTCATCATGTCTCGACGGATGAGGTCTATGGCAGCCTGCCCAATGACCCCTCGGTGCGGTTCACCGAAGACACCCCTTACGATCCGCGTTCGCCCTATTCGGCCAGCAAGGCCTCCAGTGACCATCTGGTGCGGGCCTGGGGCGAGACCTACGGGCTGCCGGTGCTGCTGAGCAATTGCTCCAACAATTACGGCCCCTATCATTTCCCCGAGAAACTGGTGCCGGTGGTGATCCTCAATGCGCTGGCGGGTAAGCCACTGCCGATCTACGGCGATGGCAGCAATATCCGCGACTGGCTTTATGTCGAGGATCACGCCGAGGCGCTGCTCTGTGTGCTGCAAAAGGGCGCAGTGGGGCGCAACTATAATATCGGCGGCGACAACGAACGGTCGAACCTCGACTTGGTGCAGACGCTGTGCGCCATTCTGGATCGTCTGCGGCCCCGCAGCGATGGCAGGCCTTACGCCGACCAGATCGCTTACGTCACCGACCGTCCCGGCCATGATGCCCGCTATGCGATTGATCCCAGCCGTATCCGCGACGAGCTGGGCTGGCGGCCATCGGTCACGGTTGAGCAGGGGCTGGAGAAGACGGTGCAGTGGTATCTCGACAATGAGAGCTGGTGGCGCGCGCTGCAGACCCGCGACGGGGTCGGTGAGCGTTTGGGAGTAAAGGCATGAGCATTCTGGTGTTTGGCAAAAGTGGTCAGGTGGCGCGGGAACTGGCGGCGTTTGACGATGTGACCTGTCTGGACCGGGCAGCGGCGGATCTGTCCGATCCTGCCGCCTGCGCTGAGGTCATTTTGCAGGCCCAGCCGCAGGCTGTGATCAATGCCGCCGCCTATACCGCGGTGGACAAGGCCGAGCAGGAGGAGGCGCTGGCGACCGTGATCAACGGCGATGCCCCCGGCGCCATGGCACAGGCCTGCGCTGATCTTGGCGTGCCCTTTGTGTCGATCTCGACCGATTACGTGTTTGACGGCAGCGGCACCGCGCCCTGGAAGCCCTCGGATGCAACCGGTCCGCTGGGCGCCTATGGGCGCTCCAAACGGGTGGGCGAGCAACGGGTCGTCGGGGCAGGGGGGGCTTATGGGATCTTACGCACCTCTTGGGTGGTCTCGGCGCATGGCAATAATTTTGTCAAAACCATGCTGCGACTGGCGGCGGAGCGCGATGGCTTGAGTATTGTGGCAGATCAGATCGGTGCCCCCACTATGGCGCGTGATATCGCCGCCGCCTGCATCGCGATGGCGCAGCAACTGGGTGACGATCCGGCACGCGCGGGGATCTATCATTTCAGCTCTGCACCGCAGTGCAGCTGGGCCCAATTTGCCCGCGAGATCTTTGCTCAGGCGGGGCTGCCTTGCGTGGTTACGGATATCGCCAGCGCCGATTATCCCACCCCAGCGCGGCGACCGCTGAACTCAAGGCTGGATTACGCCTTGTTAGGCTCTGTTTTTGGCATCCCCCGCCCGGATTGGCGGCAGGGGTTAAGTGATATTTTAAAAGATTTAGGAGCCAGCGCATGACTGCGAGAAAAGGCATTATTCTGGCCGGAGGATCCGGCACCCGGCTCTATCCGATCACCATGGGCGTCTCCAAACAATTGCTGCCGATCTATGACAAACCGATGATCTATTACCCGATCTCGGTGCTGATGCTGGCCGGCATCCGCGACATCTGCATGATCACCACGCCGCAGGACCGCAGCCAGTTTGAGCGCAGTCTCGGCGACGGCAGCCAATGGGGCCTCTCGCTGAGCTATGTGGAACAGCCCAGCCCGGAGGGGCTGGCGCAGGCCTATATTCTGGCCGAGGATTTTCTCGACGGGGCACCTTCGGCGCTGGTGCTGGGCGACAATATCTTCTTTGGTCATGGCTTGCCGGAGCTGCTGGCGGCGGCGGATGCGCAGACCGAGGGCGGCACCGTGTTTGGCTATCACGTGGCGGATCCGGAGCGCTACGGGGTGGTGGATTTTGACGCCGAGGGCCGGGCGCGCCAGATCATCGAGAAACCGGCGGTGCCGCCGTCGAACTATGCGGTGACCGGGCTGTATTTCCTCGATGGTTCTGCCCCGGCGCGGGCGCGTCAGATCAGGCCTTCGCCGCGCGGCGAGCTGGAGATCACCGATCTGTTGCAGATGTATCTGGACGCCGGCCAGCTGCGGGTGGAGACCATGGGGCGCGGCTATGCCTGGCTCGACACCGGCACCCATGCCAGCCTGCTGGATGCGGGCAATTTTGTGCGCACCCTGGAGAACCGCCAGGGGTTGCAGACCGGCTGCCTGGAAGAGATCGCCTTTGATCAGGGCTGGATCAGCCGCGCCGATCTGGCGGCCCGGGCGGCGCTGTTTGCCAAAAATGGCTATGGCGCCTATTTGGCCGGGTTGCTGAAGTAAGGCAGGAAGGCCACGTCGATGAAAATTCTGTTTGTTCACCAGAACATGCCGGGGCAATACCGCGAGCTGATCCAGTGGCTGGCGGCCAGCGGTGACCATGAGCTGGTGTTCCTGACCCAGCGCCGCGATGAGCCCGCGATCAAGGGGGTGCGGACCGAAATCTACAGCCCGCATCACCGCCCCGCCAAAGAGGCCTATGGGCTGTCCAAGACCTGGGAAGAGGCCAGTGGCACCGGCTTTGGCGCCGCGATGGCGGCGCAGGCGCTGGAACGTGACGCGGGCTTTAAGCCGGACATCGTGCTGGGCCATACCGGCTGGGGCGAGCTGCTGTTTTTCAAGGAAATCTGGCCAGATGTGCCGCTGCTGGGCTTCTTTGAATATTTCTACCGCGCCAAAGGCGGCCCGGTGGGATTTGATCCCGAAGAGGTGGTCAGTGAGCACACGTCCTTCCTGATGGCGGCGCGCAATACGGTGCCCTATGCCAATATCCAGACCGTCGATCTTGGCCATGTGCCCACGCAGTGGCAGAAACACACCTTCCCGGACAGCTTCCACTCAAAATTCTACACCTGCCACGATGGCATTCGCACCGATCTGCTAAAGCCCAACCCAGAGGTCAGCCTGGGGCTGGGGCGGCTGAACCAGCCGCTGAGCCGCGACGATGAGGTGTTCACCTATATGGCGCGCAATCTTGAACGCACCCGTGGCTTTCACGTCTTTATGCGCGCATTGCCAAAAATCCTGGCGGCGCGCCCCAACGCCCGGGTGCTGATCATCGGCGGCAACGCCACCTCATACGGCCGTAAAAGCGGCCACCAGGGCGGTTTGCGCGGTGAAATGGAAGCCGAGGTCGGGGCGGATCTGGACTGGGACCGGGTGCATTTTCTGGGTCAGGTGCCTTATGAGAAATTCTGCCAGGTGGTGCAGCTCAGCCGCTGCCACATCTATCTGACCATGCCCTTTGTGCTCAGCTGGTCGCTGCTCGAGGCGATGTCGATGCAGGCCACCGTGGTGGCCTCGGATGTGGCGCCGGTACGCGAGGCGATCACCCACGGCAAAACCGGTCTGCTGGTGGATTTCTTTGACCCTCAGGCACTGGCCGATCAGGTGATTGAGGTACTGGCGCAGCCGCAAAAATACGCCCATCTGGGGGTGGCGGCGCGCGCCCATGTGGTGGCGCAATATGACTTCCTGAGCCATTGTCTGCCGCAGCATATATCGCGCATCAACAGCCTGCTGCCGGCGGGTCGGCAGATTGCGATACCCGACTAACCTGTGCATGCTGCAGACATGCCTAGATCCGGCTGGCTGCCGAGAACACTCCGAAGAAGTTGCCGATGATGTTGGACACGGTGAGCACGTCATTGATCGGAGATTCGGTGGCAATGATCAGATCATCGGGATTGATTTGAAACTGGCGAGCTGAAAACAGCCCGTCCGCCGAGGTCAGATCCAGCGAGAACACCACCCGGGTCTGGCGTGGTCCGCGCTGTCCGGCGACCAGCGCCGAGGTGGCATATTCCCGCAGAATCAGCAGCCCCTGCGGATCGGCACGGTTGTCCTGAATGCCGCCCATGATTGCCACTGCGTCCATTGCCGAAACCTGATCCTTGGTGAAGATGTGCAAGTCCTCGGTGCCGGTGGCGCCAAAGGAGAGGAAATAGCGTTCGTCCTCTTCCACAAACACCCGGTCGCCGCCGCGCAACAGGGTGTCCATATGTGGACTGTTGAGCAGGGCGTCAACCGAGGTGCCAAAAAGGGCACCGCCGCGCATCAGCCGGATCTGCGGGTTGTTCAGGTTCAGCCCGATGCCGCCCCCCGCCGAAATCAGCCCCAGCAGGGTATAATTGCGGTTGGGCATCGGATAGGTGCCGGGGCGTTCAACGCCGCTGACCAGATCAACTGAGTTGTTGCGCCCCTCATTCATGCTCAGCTGCAGCTGGGCAGAGGGCACAATCGCCTCCAGTTCGGATTGCAGGCTCTCGCGGGCCAGATCGGGGGTCAGCCCCAGCACGTTCAGATTGCCGATATAGGGCATGAAGATGGTGCCATTGGCGGCCACCTCGACATCCTGCAATTGCACCGCCTTCTGATCCGCTGAGGTCAGCAGGGAGTTGTCGCTACTGTCCCAAATTCGCAGAGTCAGGATATCACCGGGTTGGATGATCTGAGTTTTGGCGCCGTTGCTGTTATGGATCCAGCCCAGGGTCTCCTGTTTGCCGGTGGGGGGCCATTGCGCCACCGTGGGCAAAAAGGCGCGGCTGACGGAATAAAGCGCAAACTCAGTGCTCTCCTCACTGAGTTCGGTCAGAATTTCTTCGCTGACCGGGGCTCCGCCGGGGAGGCGACCACAGCCGCTTGGCAGTAAGCTAAGGCTCGCAACGGCGAGAACAGAAAGAAGGATGCGCATGAAAGCCTGCCCTGAAATGTCTTGATTTTTGCTCTCCGCAAGATACTGGCATCAGGCAGGCAGTCAACGGGTTCAAGGATTTACATGCAGTTTCCCGACACATTGGTTTTGGGTGCAACAGGTCGGATTGGGCAGCTGTTGCAGTTGAGCTGGAAGCGCGCGCCTTTTGGGGCGCGGTTGCTGTGGCAGGGACGCACAGGGACTGGACTGGAGCAGGCGACTCACAGGGTTGTTCTTCAGCCGTTGGAGGAGCCGGAAAATTTGCGGCAGGTGGCGAGGGGACGGCAGATACTTTGCCTGGCCGGAGGTATCCCGGGGCGCGGAAATCTGAATGATAACTGGCCCCTGGCTGAGGCGGCACTGCGGGCGACCCTGCCGGGGGGGCGGGTGATCTTATGCTCCTCGGCCGCAGTTTACGGCAATCAGCCGGGATTTCTGAATGAGGCCGCACCGTTGCGCCCGGCCAGTGACTATGGCCGGGCCAAGCTTGAAATGGAGCAGCGCAGTGCGATGCTGGCGGCCCAGCTTGGCGTCCGGCTCTGTGTGCTGCGGATTGGCAATATCGCCGGACTGGATGCCATTTTGGGTGGCTGGGCCCCGGGGTTTCAACTGGATCAATTTGCCGATGGCTCTACCCCGGCGCGCAGCTATATCGGGGTGGCGACACTTGCGCAGGTTTTGGCGGCGTTGCTGGCCCTGCCGCAACTGCCAGGGGTGGTGAACCTGGCGCAGCCCGGACTGGTAGAGATGGGCGCATTGCTCACGGCGGCGGGGCTCGGCTGGGCCGCACGCCCGGCATCGGAGGCTGCCATCGCCAGGGTGGTGCTGGACACGGGCCTGTTGCAGGACCTGGTGCCGTTGCCTAAGGCGGATGCCACACAGATGGTGCAGCAATGGTGTAAGTTAGAACCAGATATAACAGGAAATCAGGAACAGATATGACTTGGCAAAAACGATTTTTTGATCTTTTCTTTGCCAGTCTTCTGGTGCTGGTGCTGGGGCCGATCTTACTGGCTCTGCTGATCTGGTTGCTGGTAAAGCAGGGCCGCCCGCTGTTCTATGTTGCCGAACGGATGAAAGGCGTCGATCAGCCGTTTGATCTGTGGAAGCTGCGCACCATGACAGTGGTGGACCGCGATGATGGGGTGTCGGGTGGCAACAAGACCGCCCGCATCACTCCGATGGGCAACTGGTTACGCCGCCGCCGTCTGGATGAATTTCCGCAGCTGTACAACATCCTCAAGGGCGATCTCAGCTTTGTCGGCCCGCGCCCACCGCTGCGCAAATACGTCAGCCGTCACCCTGAGCTCTATGCCCAAGTCCTGCAAAGCCGCCCCGGTGTCACCGGGCTGGCCAGCATCGCCTACCACCGCCACGAAACGGCGCTGTTGCAGCGCTGCAACAGCGCCGAAGAGACCGATCAGATCTATTCCCGCCACTGCGTGCCAGGTAAGGCGCGACTGGACCTGATCTATCAGCGCCATCAGAACCTGTGTTATGATTTTGATCTGGTGTTTCAGACCATCGGCAATATCTTTCGCCGCGGCGGCTGATCTAGGCGAAGCGGTGTAGGGGGCCGATTTAACAATAGTTTTTTAGTAATGACCTTTTGCGTCACAGCAAAAACCGCTAAGTCTGTGGTGTAAACGAAACTTTTGTCGGGTACTCGCTCTCTGGAGGCGGCCTCTATTTTCAATGCGGTAAGGATGACGGCTGAAATGTTTAACTTTATCAGTTCGTTGTCTCGCAAACAGAAGTCATATATTTTTCTGGCGATTGATCTTGGGTTGATCCCGGTTGCGCTGTTGTTCACCTATGGGGTGCAATCTCTGCCGGCCTCGGCGATGGACACTTTGGCTGGGGTCCTGCCGGTGCTGGCCTATTTGCTAGCCGCGGCGGCAGTGCTGTCGCTGGGGCTGGGGTTGCCACAGATCCAGCTCAATGCCTATGAACGGCATGCTGTTGGCTTGACTGCTATGTTTGCAACAGCGGTCGCCTTGATCTCGATGGTGTTGATCGGGATCTGGGGGCCGCGGTTGCCGCTGGGCACTCATGTGATGTTTGGTCTCAGCTATTTCCTGTTTATGGTGGCAACGCGGGCGGTGCTGTATCAGATTGTGGTGGCGATTTATAATCATGCTCAGCCACGCCGCCGGGTGCTGATCTATGGGGCGGGCGCCACCGGCACCCAGCTGGCGCAGGCCCTAAAGGCGCATGACAGTATTGTCCCGGTGGCTTTTGTTGACGACAACATCTCGCTGCAGGGGGTGACGCTGATGGGACTGCCGGTGTGTCCACCGTCCCAAATTGATGAGATCGTGAAAAATCGTCAGATCAAGCGGGTACTGTTGGCGATGCCCTCGCAGAGCCGCCCCAAACAGGCGCAGACCATTCGCCGATTGCAGAAGATGGGGCTGGAGGTGCAGGCGCTGCCCTCCTTTGCTCAGCTGATCGGCGAAGAGGCGCTGGTGGATAAGCTGACCGCGGTACCGCCGCAGAATTTCCTGGGCCGAGCGGTCTGTGACGTGGCCTTGGCCGCGGCCTGCGACAGCTATGCTAGGCGCGTGGTGCTGGTCACGGGGGCAGGCGGCTCGATCGGATCGGAGCTGTGCCGTCAGGTGCTCAGCTGCCGGCCGACGCGGCTGGTGCTCTATGAGCTGAGTGAGCTGGCGCTCTATACCGTGCATCAGGAGCTGGAGCTGCTGGTCCAGGGCTGCGGTGTCGAATTGGTGCCTGTGTTGGGGTCCATCACCGACCCGCGTCAGGTGCGCCGGGTGATGGTGGAGCAGCAGGTACAGGTGGTGCTGCATGCGGCGGCCTATAAACATGTGCCGCTGGTGGAGGCCAATCCGCTGCCGGGGCTGTCCAACAATGTGCTGGGCACCGAGGTGCTGGCCCGCGCCGCCGCTGAGGCCAAGGTGGAGCGGTTCATTCTGATCTCTTCGGATAAGGCGGTCAATCCGACCAATGTGATGGGGGCCAGCAAACGGCTGGCCGAGCTGGTGGTGCAGGACATCGCCTCGCGCAGCACGGATACGGTGTTTGCCATGGTGCGCTTTGGCAATGTGCTGGGCTCTTCTGGCTCGGTGGTGCCGTTGTTTCAGGATCAGATCAGCCGCGGCGGCCCGGTCACCGTCACCGATGTGGCGGTGAAACGCTATTTCATGACCATCACCGAGGCGGTGCAGCTGGTGCTGCAGGCCGGTGCCGAGGCGCGCGGCGGCGAGGTTTTTGTGCTCGACATGGGAGAGCCAGTGGCGATTCTGCAGCTGGCCCGGCAGGTGATCGAAAGTGCCGGCTATACGGTGCGCGATGCCCGCAACCCCGAGGGTGATATTGCCATTGAGATCACCGGGCTGCGCCCCGGCGAAAAACTGCAAGAAGAATTGACCCTGTGCCGCGAGCTGACCAGCACCCGTCATGCCAAGATTTTCTGTGCCCGTGAGGTCGGCCTGTCGGAAATCGAAGTGGCGGCGATGCTGCGCGGGCTGCGCCTCGCCCTGGCCGACAGCGACGAAGCCGCCGCGCGGCAGCTGATCAGCCACTGGGTTGAGGGCTATCGCCAGCCTGCGGTTGGACGCAAGACCTCCAAAGCCTAGCTTTATTAGGCTCCGATCGGTAGCCGTGGCGGATCCGCCGCAATGAGGCATAATATAGTGTGCCCCTGTTGCCGGGGGCGTTGATTGAGTGCTCTAAGAAATTCAGAATTCCAAACAGGCACAAGGCGGTTGATTTCGGTGTATCTCCCATTGGCAGGACAGTTTTTTCAAACCAACCATCGGCGTGTCATGCAGCGCTTTGGTCTGGCGCTGACTATGGCTACGGCTGTGACTGTTGCCCCCCTTGCAGCGCAAAATCAGGCCCCGATCACTGCAACTGACGCGCCCAGATTTACGCCTTTACCACCGCCCAGCCTGAATTTTTATGGCTCCCCAGGGCTACTGGATATGCCCAGTGCCGAGATGATGCCGGACGGGCAATTTGCCACCAGCTATTCCTGGTTTGGCGATCAGGGCCGATTTAACCTGAGTTTTCAGGCGCTGCCCTGGCTCTCGGCCAGTTTCCGGTACAACAGCATCAAGACCAACGGCGCCCAGATTGGTGGGTTTGACACTTATTACGACCGTGGTTTTGACCTGCGGGCGCGGCTGTGGCGTGAGGGGCGCTGGCGGCCTGAGGTCACCATGGGGCTGCAGGATTTTGCCGGCACTGGTATCTATGCGGCCGAGTATTTTGTTGCCACCAAGCATTTCGATACCCCGGCCCTGGGCGGCTCGCCACGATCCGGAAAACTGAAGATATCAGCCGGTCTCGGCTGGGGGCGACTGGGGTCACATGGGGCGATTGGCACCACGGGCGTCCGGCCCTCTTTTGTCCCCGGAGATACCGGTGGCCAGCTCTCCTATGATCAATGGTTCCGCGGAGATTTTGCGCCCTTTGGCGGCATCGAATGGCAGGCCAATGACCGCTGGGGCTTTAAGGCGGAATATTCTTCGGATGCCTATGTCATTGAAACCGGTGCTCCGAATGTCTTCGAGCGCGAATCCTCGTTTAACTTTGGCGCCGAATATCAGGCGACGCCGCGCACCCGGTTGGGCGCCTATTATCTCTATGGCTCGGAATTCGGTTTTACCGCGCAGATCCAGCTGAACCCCTATCACCCCACAATCCCGATGGTGGTGTCGGCACCGCTGCCGATTGTACCGCGCTCGGACTGGGCAAAATTGCCCGAGGACTGGAACGGCGACTGGGCGCAGAGTCGGGACAGCCGACTGGCGCTGCGCGACCAACTGGAACCGCTGCTGGCGAAGGACGGCTTGATTCTGGAAAGCCTGGAGGTTGACAGCAGCCGCGCCGAGGTCCGTTTCCGCAACAGCCGCTACCGCTCGGATGCGCAGGCGGTGGGGCGCGCCGCTCGGGCGATGAGCCGGGTGCTGCCAGCCTCGGTCGAGATCTTCCGCATGGTGCCAGTGCGCAGCGGCATGGCACTGTCGGTCACCGAGATCCGCCGCGCGGACCTGGAGGCACTGGAGTTTGACGCCAATGCCGTCGATGCGTTGCTGGCGGTGACGGCCTTTACAGGGGCCACACCGCGGCCTGATGCGGCGCTGCTGTCCGAGCAGCTCTATCCGGCCTTCAGCGCTTCGATCAGCCCCTATGCCTCGCCGTCCTATTTTGATCCGGATCGCCCTTTTCGACTGGATGTCGGTGTGGATTTTTCGGCGTCTTACGCCCCAGCCCCAGGCTGGATCGTGGCTTCGACCCTGCGCCAGCGGATCTGGGGCAATGTGAAGAACGGCCGCGCCTCGAACTCAGTGCTGCCGCATGTGCGCACCGATCAGGTGAAATACGCTGAATATGGCACCACGCTGGAAAATCTCTATGTTGGTCGCAGCTGGAAATTGAGCCGGGATCTCTATGCCCGCAGCAGTCTGGGTTATTTTGAGAGCATGTATGGCGGTGTCTCAGGCGAAGTCCTGTGGAAACCGGTCGCCAGCCCGCTGGCGCTGGGGATTGAGGCCAATTACGTGGTGCAGCGGGACTATGATCAGCGGCTCAGCTTTCTCGATTACAAGACCTTCACCGGCCATGCCTCGGCCTACTACGAGCTGCGCGGCGGCTATCTGATGCAACTGGATGCGGGGCGCTATCTGGCCGGCGATTATGGCGGCACCTTCAGTCTGGACCGGACCTTTGCCAATGGCTGGAAGGTGGGCGGCTTTTTCACCCTGACAGATGTCTCGGCCGAAGAATTTGGCGAAGGCTCGTTTGACAAGGGGTTCCGCTTTCAGATCCCGGTCGGCTGGCTGTTGGGCAAACCAAGCCGCAATAGTTTTGGCACCACCATTCGGCCGGTGCAGCGCGATGGCGGCCAGAGGGTGCATGTGCCGGGGCGGCTCTATGGGCAGATTCGCGAGGCGCATCGCGTCAGCCTGGTCGATCAACGGGCAAGGATTTGGGAATGAGGAACGTGCCGGTGAAATGGGCCGCAGTGCTGGGCCTAGTCCTGCTGGGCGGCTGTAGTCAGGGGCCCGAGGAGCCGTCGCTGGAGCTGGAGGTGATGCAGCTTGTTCGCCAGCGGGTCAGCAGCATTGGCCGCGCCGCTCCGGCAGAGCGGCCGCCGTTGACCCGGGCGGCGTTGGACACGGTTGAGGGCGCCTATATCGAGGTGACGCTGGAGAACAGCGGTGTCTTTGCCTATCTGTCGCAACAACAAGTGCGTCGCGATGGCAGTCCGGGTCAGATCGTGTCCTGGCGCAGCGAGGACAATGTCACCCTGACGTTGCGCAGCGGCGTGCTGATCGCCACCCGCGGGCTGGGGGGAGACATCCTGTCAGCTTCGGCGCCGGTGACTTCGGGGCGGGTGGGACCCGCGTCGGGCGGTGCGCGCCGCTACCATATCCGCGGGTTGGACAACCAAACTCAGTCGCTGGCGCTGGCCTGCAGTCTGATGGACTTGGGTGCCGAGACGGTAGAAATTGTCGAGCAGCGCCATGCCACCCGCCACCTGCAGGAACGCTGTGAGGGGGCAGGCGGCGTGGTGGTGAATGACTATTGGGTTGATTCGCGCTCGGGGCGGGTTTGGCAATCGCGGCAATGGGCGGGCCCGACAATTGGCTATCTGCGTATTCGACAGCTGACCACCTGAGCGGTTTTCCTGCAACGAAGCCCTAAAAACTGGATAGTAAGGATTTCAGGTCATTAAGCTGCGTTGAAATAAGATGCAATCTCAGGTAGGATTTCAATGCAGCTTTCCATGGAGAATGAATAATGAAACTAATCATTGCAGTATTAGCGATTGCCGCTAGCGGATTTGCCAGCGTTGCCAGCGCCCAAGTGGTTACCCCCGCTGTGGCGGCCGCTGCCACGACCACGACCACGACCGGCGTTCTGGGCGGCACCGTCTTGGGTGTCAGTGCTGCGACGGTTGGGGCGGTCGTAGGCGCAGTGGTGTTGGTCGCCGTTGTTGCCAACTCCTCCTCCTCCTCCACCACCCCACCTCCCAATTGAGTGATCTGACCGGTTTTACCGGTCCTTGATCAGGGGGCGATTACGGGCAGGTCTTGTGCCTGCCCTTTGTCGTGCCAATATGCTGGTTCCGGGGGAACGATTTCTGACTAAACCCTGAACAGGGCGCTTGGGGTGTTTAGAGAGTTAACAGGGTTTGGCGACATGCTGCGGGTCTTGATCTGACCCGTTGCGGAGCCAAAATGTCCGGATTATCCCCCGGCTTGGGGCTGCCCTATCTGCAGCCCTCGCAAGCCCAGAAACACGTCACTCATAACGCCGCCCTGCAGCGCCTGGATCAGCTGGTCCAGCTGCGCTTGCCAGTGTTGAGGCGGGCTCCCCAGCGGCGTCTGGGCCGGGCAGGGCGGTCAGCTGGCCGCCTGGGATGGCTCCGCCTGGCAGTTTATCCCGCCGCAGCAGGGTTGGCTGGGCTGGGATCTGACCGCGGCTGAGATGCGGGTGTGGAATGACAGCGCCCAGGCCTGGCTGGGTGCCGCCCCGGCGCAGCTGGATTTTCTGGGCATCGCCACCACAGCGGATGCCACCAACCGGCTGGCGGTCTCGGCCCCGGCCAGTCTGTTCACCCATGCGGGCGGCGGCCATCAGCTAAAAATCAACAAGGCCAGTGATGGCGAGACCGCCAGCCTGTTGTTTCAATCCAACTGGAGCGGCCATGCGGAGCTGGGACTGGCGGGGGGCACCGCCTTTACGCTGAAGGTGAGCAATGATGGCAGCAGCTGGAGCGAGGTGCTGCGGGCCGATCCGGTGGCGCAGCGCATCGACTGGGCGGCGGCGCAGCGTGCAGATGTCGCTCACCGCCAGCACCCTGCAGCTGGATCTGCCGCTAACTGGCGCGGCGGTGCAATCCGAGGCCAGCGACACCACGCCGGGACGGCTGATGCGGGCCGATTATGGCTATGGGCCGGGCAATCTGCTGGGCCCGGTGTCGCAGTTGGCGGCGCAGCCCACCGGCGCGGTGATCGAGAGCGCCAGCACCGGCACTGGTGACTATATCCGCTGGGCGGATGGCACCCAGATCTGCCTGTTCAGCGCCAGCTCATCGGCTATCGCCAGCAGCAGCTGGAGCTTTCCGGTGGCGTTCTTGGGCGTGCCGCAACTGCTGATCTCGGTCAGCTCTGCCGATCCCCGCTTTGCCAGCCACAGCGGCGCAACACCAACAGGGGTCAGCTTTGATGGCTGGAATACCGCTGGCGCGCGGGTGGTCCTGAGCTGTGATTTGATGGCAATGGGCCGCGGGTTCTAGAGGCGGGGGAAATTGTAGCGCTGCAGGCTGCAGTGCTGGCCATGGGTCAGGCAAGAATAAAGTGATCTTCGCTCAGCCCGCTCATCATTTCTGCATCAAACGCCTCCAGCCGGATCCGGCCACCGTCATGGGTGATGACGGTCCGCATCTCTCCGTGGGCGGTTGGCGCCGCGTGGAAGGAAAAGTTCAGGTCTTCGAAGTCGGTGACCCCCCAGCCACTGAGATCGATGCGGTCTTCGAGGGGATTGAAGTCCAGTATGACACCACGTAAATCACTCGCAGTGAAGACAAAAGTATCCTGTCCGGCACCACCGGACATCACGTCACGACCGCCGCCAGACAGCAACCGGTCATTGCCATTGCCGCCGTAGATATAGTCGCGGCCAGGGCCACCGTAGAGCAGATCATTGCCATCACCGCCGTATAGGGTGTCCTGGCCCTGGCCACCGTAGATCCGGTCACGCCAGCCGCCGCCAGTGAGATTATCGTCACCGCTGCCGCCGTAGATACGATCGCGACCGGCTCCGCCGTGGATGATGTCATCGCCACCAAAACCGCGTATGTGGTCGTTTCCACCGCGACCCTGCACCTGATCATTACCGGCCCCGACAGAGGTAAACTCAAGCCGCGTCATGCCCCAGGCCTCGAGATCAAATTCGGCTGAGCTGCCCTGCACCGTGGTGCCATTGGTGTATGACAACACCGGTGTGGCACGGTGGTCCAGGCCATTGCCCTCGCCATCTCCCAAGTGGGTGAGCGTGACAAAATAGCGGCGGTCCTCAAGGAAGTTGCTGAGATCCAGCTCTAGGTCCTGGCGGCCTTCGCCGCTGCGCTCTGCGGCAAACAACACCAGACGGGCGTTATTTGCAAAACCGTGTACGTCAATGTTCTGATGCAGCGACCAGTCAAACACCGGCTCCAGGTCAATCAGGCTTTCCCGCATCAGCGCGATCATCTCACCGGCGATGGTCAGCTGTTGCTGGTCCAGTGTCACCAGTGTGATGTTCTGACTGTTGTCAAAGCTCAGCGGCCAAATCTGTGCGGCTTCAATCCCATGGGTGGTCATTTCGTAGAAGCTTTCGACGATCATGCCGGCCTGCTGTAATCCGCGATTGTTCAGACCGTCACGCGCATTGACGTTCCACTCGGTGATATGAAACGAGGGATCCTCCAGCCCTGGGGACCGCTCCAGCAGATTGGCAAGACGCTGGAACTGGCTGAAGCCAAAGCTGAAGCCAGTGTCGGCGGCGTCAAATCCGCCGCTCAGGTAATGATGATCGGCGATGCCGCCAATGGCATCGGCGGCGCCGGCGGCGGCGTTGATTGCCTCTGCCAGACTGTGCAGTTGCGCATAGGCTGATCCTTGGCCCGGCACTGTCACGGTCACCCAGTCTACCGGCACCACGCCACCGAAATTCGCATCAATATCGGCTTGGCTATAGACCCCGCTGTTGCTGCCACTGGCGGTTTCTCTGGGGTCGACATAGGCGGTGACAGCGTCGCGCGGTGAAAACAGCCGTGAGGCCGAGGACACCGATTGCACCACCAGTTCGACCCCGTCTTGGCCGAGTTCCTCTAGGTGCTGTTGGATGGCCGGCGCCAGCACCGCCATCAGGCGACCATATTCCTGTGCCGTCATCTCGCCCGAGCCCCAGAACTCATTCCCCAGCTCAAAGGCGGTCAGCTCGACGTCATTGGCGGTGGCCTCCTCGACCGCATGGGTGACAAACTCCAGCACCTCGTTCAGGTAGCTGGCATCCACCGTGTCGCGCTGGCCATAGCTGCCATTCAGCAACGCCTCGGCGGCGCTGTCGCCAAAGCCGTGTTTGGTGGGGATCACGATGGAGGCGGCGATGCCCAGGGCGTCGGCCTGGGCCAGAAAACTGTTCATCGGCAGCAGTGTTTCACTGACATCAAACTGCGAAATGGCGGCATCCGGGTTGGCCATGTCAAAGAAATGTTCAGTGGCCGACCCGCCAGGATAGCGCAATGTGGTGAGGCCCATTTCCGCAACCAACTGGGCCAGGTTTGAATCGGGATCGGCAAATTCCTCATCGTAGATGGTGACCAGATTGACACCAAAATGACTGGCGGTAATCACAGTGGCCTGAGAGATGTCCGTTTGATCGGTAACTGCATAGGTGCCCATTGTTCCCACTCCGTTCTCCACCCTAAAGGGTTGTACAAGGCGGAGAGGCGGCGGGCCAATGAATTGAACGTTGCATTTTAGGACTATTTAAAGACCATTTTTTAAATGTTAATACATCTTAAAATATCGTTTGTGATCTGCTGCAGCTGCAGATCGAAGCGTACTTGTTTTGGATGGTTTTTTCGGATGATCTATGATCCCCCGGCTGCGGACAGCTGAAATCAGCAGCTGTCCGCGCCCATAAAAGATGCAGACCTTAGGCGAAGATAAAGTCTGAAGCGCTGAGGGGGTCGGTGACGCCGGTCAGCTCCAGCTCGAACCAAGTGCCGTAAGCCACGATGGTATTGCCACCGGCATAGTCAAAGGTCAGGCGATCCATGCTTGCAGAGCTGAATGCCGACAGATCAATCAGGTCCGAACCTGTGGTGAAATCGGTGATCCTGTCAGAGTCATAGTTATCAGCACTGGTAAAGACAAAGACGTCATCGCCGCCACCACCGCGCAATATGTCATTTCCAGCGCCGCCAATTAGCCTGTCGGCACCGCGGTTGCCGACCAGTTTGTCATCACCGGAGCCGCCATAAAGAGTGTCTGCGCCGCGCCCGCCATACAGCCGATCTTTGGCCGAGCCGGAGCCTGAATAGCCACTTTGGTCAAGATCACCGATCAGCAGGTCCTTGCCACGGTTGCCCCGCAGCAGATCATTGCCCAGGCCTCCGGTCAGAGTGTCGTGGCCACCGCCGCCGAATAGGCGGTCATCGGCTTCGCGGCCAAGCAGCACATCGTCGCCGCCCCGGCCGAGAATGCGGGTGTTTTGATCGGTTGCCAGAATGGTTTGAGCCGCCCCGGTGCCGGTGATCTTGACCACATCATTGGCATCGACCGACACGGTCCAGCCGTCAAAACTGCCAGCCCCGCCATAGAGATGCTGCAGCGCTTGAACATCCAGTGGCCCCAGTTTGGCAGTATAGGGCTGTTCGATATTATAGGTCATCACTGTGTTGGGTTGAGTGTCGTAAGCGTCTAATAAGGTGATATCCCCATCGTGGGGATGTGCCAATCCCAGAGCGTGACCGAGTTCATGCAGGTTGACCTGATAGCCGTACTCGCCCGCGTCCATGTCCTGATAGGCATTCACCAGATCGCCTTGGGAGGTAAAGGTTTCCCCCGATTGGGCAATATTGGCCCAGCCACCTGCCCAACCACCGCTGGAGCCAAACACATTGATCATTGCCGGGCCTTGCACCTCGACAAAGATCACGCCACTGACGGCTTCGAATTTGTCCAGCGCCTCGCGAAACAGCAGGCGTTGGGCATCATCATAGGCCCAATAATCGGTGGCCCGATATAAATCATAGCTCGCCGGATCCTGCAGATCTGTTGTCCCGGTAAAGTTGTAGGTGACAACAACCTGGGTTCCAGTCTGAACCGGAGCGTTCCACCGCAAAGAATCATTCTCCATATAATACAGAAGGGCGGTGTAATTGCTGACTTCAGACATGGCTGTTCTCGAAATGTTGCGTTTGGTTTCTTTTATGGCCCAAATATGGCCTGCATTTGTCCGACCCTCTGCGTGAAAACTCACGGGTTCGAGTTAAAAACAGTTAAGCTGCTTCGGAGGGTCTTAGTATTGAGGCGGTACTGTGCTGATATAGCACTGAAAATATCCAGATAGCGCTGAAAAAATCCGGTGCTAAAAAAGGTGAATTTTTGAGACCACAAAGCAAAATAATATTTTAAGAGCCAATACTTGCAGCAGCCGTTCGGTCTATTACCGAACCTATGAGTGTTTCAGTTCTTTAGAAAACACAGCTGCCAGGTTGGGATCGCAGGTGCGATTTTGACCTTCTTACATAATTCAGGTTCAAGGTCATCAACGATGAAGCCTTTACATTTTTTTCTGCGTATCCTGTTTGCTTTGGTTGCGCCTGTGGTTGCAGCCACGGGGGCCTCGGCACAGGTGGCGGTGCCGACATTCTCAGCCGCATTTTCGCCGGATACCATCACTTCCGGAACCTGACCTGTGAAATGGTCAAATCGGGAACCTCGACCAGCAACTGCGGCGGCGGGGTTGCTGTGGGCATTTATGCGGTGTCGCGGGATGGTCAAGCCCTGCTGGATGCAAAGCTGCGCATTGACCGGATTGGCGATGTGACCCGCACTGGGCTGGAACTCAGCTTTGACTATGCGTTCTAAGCTTGGGAAACCAACTGGTTCAGCATAGTAAACCTGATAATTCAGGAGTCCGATGGTTCTCGACATTGTCCTCCTGCCTTGGCATGAGCCACGTTGTGAATAGATGCTGTGAATTTTAAAGCGAGGATTGATATGGGAAATACCAAGAAAACGCCCCCGGGAATGGTGTTGCGACTGGACCGAGATGGCATGTTCTGGAACGTCAATCGGGTCATTAATGCGATTTTTGTTGCCGAGTCTCTGGGGCTGAAATTCAGGGTGCGTTGGAAGAACTCTCTTTATGGCGAGCCGGGCAAGGGGCGGCCAAACACCTGGCTGAGTTATTTTAGGCCCGTGTTTCCGAATGTGACGCTGGATGAGAAACCCCCTGTTTTTAACGCAGACAAATTGCGCAAGAAAGCGGGGGTGCCTCGGCTGGCAGGGGAAAAGTACCATTTCCAGGGGAAAGTGTTTGGGCTGCAACCTCCGCAGGACCGACCTCGTGCCTCTGAAATTATCGAACACCACATCCGGCTTCAGCCAGATATACGCGCCCTGATCGACACATTCCAAAACGACCATTTCGCTGGACCGGTGATTGGGTTGCATATTCGGGGGCGTGGCAGATCGCTGGCGGGGGGGGCCGGGTTGATGCGCTATTTGCTGGATCCGTCGGAACCCATCCCATACGGTGCCTATTTTGCGGCGGTGGATCGGGCGCTCCTGCAGTTTCCGCAGGCCAGAATTTTTGCCTGTTCAGATTCCACGGAGGTTCTGGAACGCTGCAAGGAACATTATGGTGACCGGGTGTTTTCTTATGATGCAACGCGGTCGGCCTTTGGTGAAATGCATTGCACGACGTCCCAATCAGAGGCCGTTGAAATGTCGCCGCACAAGCTTGGCATAGATATTCTGATTGAGGCTTATGGCCTGGCCAATTGTGATTTCTTTGTTCACGGAAACAGCAACGTCGCAAATTTCGTTCTGTGCAAGTCACCAGATCTGCCGCATGATTATGTCTATCAACCCGTCGAAGCCAAATATGTCGAACTCGAAAAACAACGCATTATCAGTGGCGATAATACCTCTGACGAGCTGCCCTCGGATTGGAGTGATCCCAAATCCGGAATGATCCGATTTCGCACTCAAGCTGCCCGCGAAAAAAACGGG
The DNA here is from genome assembly GCA_013214575.1 of Paracoccaceae bacterium. Lineage (GTDB taxonomy): Bacteria > Pseudomonadota > Alphaproteobacteria > Rhodobacterales > Rhodobacteraceae > Parasedimentitalea. The sequence goes on from JABSSD010000121.1 coordinate 20,861, forward strand.
CGCTCAGCATCGGGTAGCCGTTAAATCCGGAATAGGGAAAGACTTTGGCTTGAAGGCTGGCCTGGGTGGCGGCACCAGTGTCATCGCTCACCGTATAAGAGAACTGGGTGCTCAGCACCTCGCCGCTATCAGGATCCGAGATGTAATCCCGCAGATCAATCTCGAAAACGCCGTCAACCTCATTGGCCGTGAGGGTCGCGGTTGCAGTCTCTGGTGTGTCGTTCACCGGGTTCACCGTGATACTGCCAGTGTCAGTGCCGGTCAGATCTCCATCGCTCAGCGTATAGCTGAAACTGTCCGGCCCGTGTAATCCGCCTCTGGATCATAGGTGAACGAGCCGCCATTAAGCAGGTCGTCGCCACCATTACCGTCCACAAAACCAGCACCACGCCTTGCATCAATGGTATCATTTACAGCGCTGCCGATGAGTGTGTCGGCGCCATTTGATCCGGTAATCGTGGCCATGCGACGTCCCCCTGAAAAAGCAAGAGGGCCCAACAGGCCACCCCTGCCAAAGCTCAATAAAACATGTTTAAACATGACGCAGATATCCCTGAGCGCATGCAGCCTATGGTCGCCGTACGGACCCCGACTGACATAATGTGCATACATCAGACATATCCTGCCAATGTCACTTACCCTTTAGATTGGCGTCTTAGGAATTACAGTTGGGGGGGGCGCCTCAAGCCACACAGGGTGTTGCAAGGTTATGTCGCAAATTTTTGGAATTGTGTAACGCCAACGTCTGTGGCTCCAAATAGGGTCATCAGAAAACACGAGAGCGACCTTACTCCTCCACGGCCCACCATAACCAAGCAGGACATGGGACAGACAACTGGAACACGCAAAAGCGCTGGCGAGAAGATCGTCAAAGGCATTAAGCGGGCAACCCGCAAACGTTACTCGTCCGAAGACAAGATCAGGATCGTCTTGGATGGCTTGCGGGGCGTAAACTCTCGGATGTTGCAACCAAGTTGAAATGTCCGCCCTTGTGCAAAGTAGAAATGTCACCAGTCAAGCGGAACAGTAGTGCAGCCTGACAGGGTGGAGACTTCAAATATCGGAGCCCTGACTGGCTGCACGAGCCTTGGCGCGACGGGCCAATTTGGAATTCCAGTCATCGTTGCGGCGACCTGTAGGCTGATACCGGCTGCGCTGTTTTCCTGCCCGGCGTTTCTTCGGAGCTCCTTTGTCCTGCTCCTTCTTTATGAACTCCAGCACTGCACTCAGATGCTTGTTCTCCGTAATAGCAGCATGGGTGACGCGCTGATCCTTGTCGAAAGCAGAGTAGGGCAGTGAGATACCTTTCCAGCGGATTTCCAACCTCCCGTCTGCAAACGCGTAGGTATCCACGTATTTGCCAACCAAGCCGCGGCTGATCTCACTCTCTTCCAGCATGATCCGCTTGCGTTCATAAGAGAACGTCAGCTGCTGGCCGACATATCTCTGATCCCGGAAACAGAACACATCTCGGAGCCGATTTGGCTCTATGTTCAGAGCGCGGTGCAGATTGTCCGGACGCCTTGGAACTTTGGCAAATCTGGCGTTGTAGCGGTCCATGAACCCTGGAAGAAACGCATTGGCAGCCTCCATGTCACAGATGGCTGCCAGACGCAGTTCCTTGACCAAACGGTCCTGCAAGGTGCGGTTCGCCCGCTCGACACGACCTTTGGCTTGAGAGCTGTTTGCGCAGAGGATCTCGATACTTAACTCATTCAAAGCACGGCCGAACTGGGTCATGCCATGTCCTGACTTTGGCGGATTGATTGGCGACGCGGAACACCGTGTGCTTGTCAGAATAGAACGCGACCGGTCGGCCATGTGCTGCGAGATACAGATCAAGAGCTTCGAAGTAGCTGAACGTGCTCTCAGACGTCACAAAACGCAGCTGCATCAACGTACTTGTTGCATCATCAATGAACACAAGCAGCGTGCAAGCCGGCCCACGATCTTCAAACCATCGATGATCTGAGCCGTCGATCTGGATCAACTCTCCAAAACATTCCCGGCGTAATCTTGGTTGATGAAACTTCCGCCGTTCTTTGCGAGGTAACCACATTCCGTCCTCGACCATCCACTTGCGCAGTGTCTCACGGGACACTTTGAACCCGTGATGGCCCACCAACATCTCAGCTGCCAATGTTGGACCAAAATCGGCGTAGGTCTCTTTGATCAACGTTAGCGCGTAGTCACGTTTGGCATGGTGGATTTGGTTGTTCGGAACCTTGCCCCGAGACCGATGCCGGATCGATGAAGCACCGTCCACACGATACCGCTTCAATAGCCTGAACACTTGTCTGCGCGTCAGATCCAGCAGGTTCGCAGCGCTCTCAACCGTTAACTTGCCATCATCGACTTGCGCCAAAACCTCTATGCGATTCAGCTCACGCTCGCTCATCATTATCCATCCCATGTCCAATCTCCCTCAGCTCATTTGAAGAAGAGAGTGACATTCCTGCTTTGCACAGGGGTGACATTATCGCTTTGCGCGTACATCGGAGAGGCGCATAATCAACATTATGTAATATACGTTTCGACATCTGTTGCTGTTGAACGTGATATGATCAGATCTTTCCATGCCATAGCCGCGCAAGTGCCTCCTGTTAAGGTTTTGGAATACTCGGTAGAATGGCGATCAATTGGCTGCACAATTAATCCAGCTATCCAGAGACGGAATTCATGTTGCGGCAAAAGTCTCGTGTTCCGGGGAGGTCGCAGCCATCGCCGGAATCTGCCCTCTGTTTGCCCAATGCGCTGCCGGTCAAACCCTAACCGTGACAACAGTGCAAAACGCAAGAGACCTCTTTGAGAGCGCGCTTGTTTTTTGTGTTGTATTGGCAACGAGCTCTTGTCGGCCCTGCCCCAAGACTGAGGTCAGAGGCAGCGCCAATGTGCCCCTTTCCCAATGATTTTTCCATGACCGTGGCACGGCGGGCAATGACCTTGCTGGCGGTTTCCTCGGGAAACGTGACCGGACTGTTAAAAAATGAAATCATCGGCGCCAAGATCACTGTGGTGCAGATCCCGTATCCAAATGCGACCTTCACCGGTGATGATCAGCACGTCATCACCGCGTTGTCGCAACACCAGATCCTCAAATCTGTCAATATCCCCCCCAGGGTGCTGAGGTTGATATGGTCGTTACCGGGGCTGAAGTCAGTGATACTGTCACGGCCGTGCCCGCCGCCAAAGATAAAGACGTCCCGCCCAGCACCGCCCGTTAGCTCATCCCTGCCGCGGCCGCCAGACAATATATCCTGCCCCGTGCCGCCGTATAATCGATCCCTCCCTCCCCCACCTTTCAATACATCGTCCCCCGCCTGGCCCCACAAGCGATCCGTCCCCTTACCTCCGGTCAGGACATCCCGGCCATCTCCTCCCCACAGTTTATCGCCGCCCCCCCCGCCACTGAGCGTATCATTGCCTCCGAGCCCATCTATCTGGTCATGTTGACCGCTCCCGTTCAATTGATCGTCCCCACTGCTGCCATATTCAACGCCGCTGTCCAGGGTCTCTCGCAGCGGCATCCGGTCCGGTGCGATAAACCCGTTGGGCCACAGATCTTGGAGCGTCAACGGGGCCCCGTCGGCGCTGTACACGGTAATTTCGGTGTTGTCCCACTGCAACTGAATGCCATCTGTCAATGTTTGCACCTGCATCTGTCCGGAGCTGCGCAGCCCGGTAAAAAGCGACATATCGATCTGATCATGGCCAACCTCAAAGTCGCTGATCTGCAGCCGATCACTGGTTGGGCACAGCACAAAAATATCCGGCCCAGCGCCGCCCGTCAGGGCCCCGCCGCCACTCCCTGCCAGGAGCACATCATCCCCTGCCGCGCCGTGCAGAGTGACCTGGCCATTATACCCGACCAATAGGTCGTCGCCGCTGGTTCCGGTCAGGTCGGCGCTGCTGTCGCTGGCCTCGATCACCGTGCCCAAGCTGTCCAGCCCAATAGAGAACCAGGAAATTTCTGCGGCGCCTTGCGAACTGGCAAAGATCTGAATCTGACCGCCCATGACAGTGGCCTCCAGCGCGGAGACATTCTGCAAGCCCAGACCACTGTCATGGGGCAAGCTCTTCACATGCACCAACTGTCCTCCCGGCAGCAACCGAAACAGGCTCAATCCGTCGTCGCTGCCGGCCGCCACCACAAAGGCATGCCCCTCGACCTGCACCACCTCGAGCGCTGTCAGCCCGGCAAACCGGGTCTGGAGATTATCGATCAAGTGATCCTTCAGGTTGAGACTGCCGTCATCGCCCAACTGCAGTACGCTGAGTGAACTGCTGCCCGCCGCCCCAAGGATGACCCAGCGGGTTCCAAAAGCAGCAAACACCCGCAGCGCCGTAGGTATCGCCACCCCCAGTCCCTGGTCCGGGCCAAATGTATCAACCAGAGTCAGTGCTCCGCTCTGCCCATCAATCTGAAAGCTGCGGAGTCCGAGGCTGCCACCATCCGCTGCCAGTAGATATTGGCTGTCGGAAGCGGCCTCGCCTGCAACCGGTGCCAACGCAACCGCGCCTGACAGATTATAGGCGGCATCGGATCCTGAGGTGGCGACCACTTCCAGCACCTGGCCCGCCTCGTCGAGGCGCCAACCCATCAGCACCCGGCCCTGATCCGGCGTTGCACTACTGGCATAAACAACGCTATGGCCCTGATCCAAACTGACTGTGGTGATCGCCGCAGTGGGGCTGTTTATGCCAGTGCCCATTGCCTTTGATGTAGTGGTCTGTGGCATGCTGATGGGGCTGGGGCTGAGCCAGGGCTATGTGATGGCGTTGCTGTTCACCCTGGGATCCTTCAGCATCTATTCCTTTTTCATCGTCACTCAGGCGGTGTCCCTGCGCGCGGCCGCCCTGCTGTCCGGCATGGTGCTGCTGGGCGGCATCAGCGTCGGCATCGCAGCCCAAAGCTACCATAACTGGCAAAGCCAGCGCGCCCTGGAGATCCTGTTGGGCGAGTCTGAGCCCGCCCCTTCCCTTGGGTTCTGGGCGGCCCAAGCCGCAACGTTAGAGCCTGCTTTCATAACAGTGACCAGCGCAGATGCCGCGCAGATCACTGTCACCGTCACCCCGCTGGCCGCGCCCTCCCCTGCTGCAGCCAGCCCCTTTACCCGTGTTGAAGCCATCACAGTCGGCATCGACAAGCCGCTGGAGTTCTCTTTCGCCGATATGTGGCCGCCATTCTGGGAGGGCCGCAGCCTGAGTGCGGGCGATATCGACCGCGACGGGGATCTGGATCTACTGCTGGCCTCGACCGAGGTGGGGCTATACGCCTATGAAAACGACGGGTATGGCCAGTTTCCCCGCATCCTCCTGCCTGCTGGCCCCTTGCAGGGCCTACCTGTGTTCAATGCGGCCTTGGTTGACCTTGATAATGACGGTTGGCTGGATCTGTTTGTCGCCACCTATCGGCAGGGCAATTTTCTGGTCAAAGGAACACCACAAGGGCTGGACACCGCCCATCCGCAATCCGTCGCCAACCGCGCCGACGCGGTGCTGTCGTTGGCGCTTAGCTTTGGCGACGTGGATCGCGACGGCGATCTGGATCTGGCTTTGGGCAACTGGGCGGCGGGCTGGTACCGCCGGGTGCCGGGTGAAGAAAGCCGCAACCGAATCCTGTGGAATGACCAGGGTCAGCTGACCGGCGAGGACTATCTCGACCTGCCCGCCATTCCCGGCGAAACCCTGTCGATCCTGTTCTCCGATATCGATGACAACGGCACCCTGGATCTCTGGGCTGGCAATGATTTCGAAATCCCCGATGCCATCTATCTGGGTGACGGCGCGGATGGCTTTTCCCAGATCATCTATCAAGACGGGCTGATACCGCAGACCACCACCACCACCATGGCGGTCAAAAGTGCCGACCTGAGTGGCAATGGCATGCCCGAGGTCTATCTGGCGCAGATTGCAGGCCGCTCATCCGGCGTCTCTGACACCCTGAAAATGCAACCACTGGAGCACTATTGCAACGGCATTCAAAACCCCGATGCACTGGTCACCTGCCGCAACAACATGGCGATCAAGACCTGGTACAAATCCGGCAATAATTTTGATCCCAGTTGCGCCGCCCGTTGCCAGCAATTGGGCCCGCGCGATCAGGTGGAATGCAAGGCGATGCTGATCAAGGATCTGGCCATTCAGCGCCGCGATGCCAGCCTCTGTGCGCTGATCCCGGCCACCCAGGACATCGCCAAATCTTATTGCACCCTGCATTTCCTGCCGCCCCGCGCCATAACGGCGGCTGAGGCCGAGGCCTCGATCCCGCAGATCCTGCGCTCCAACGTGCTGCTGGAATGGCAAACCGAAACCTACACCGATAGCGCCGAGGCCCGCGGCCTCGATGTCGGCGGCTGGAGCTGGGACACTAAGATCGAGGATTTTGATCTCGATGGCGATCTGGATGTCTATATCGTCAATGGCACCTGGGTGTCCAACGAGGTGTCGCCCTCGAACTTATATTTTGAAAACGACGGCGCGGGCCAGTTCACCGAGACCTCAGGCCCGATGGGGCTGGAGGATTACCTGATGACTGCCGCCGCGCTGGCGCTGGACATCGACGGCGACGGCGACTTGGATATCCTGACCCAGCCGGTGAACGGGCCGGTCATGCTGTTCGTCAACAATGCCCAGACCCCGGATCGGCTGGTGGTGATCTTACAGGATCATATCGGCAACCGCGATGGCATTGGTGCGGTACTAGTGCTGACGGATGATCAAGGTGCGCAGCAACGCCGCGAGATCCAGCTGGGCGGCGGGTTCATGAGCTTTGACGCGCCGCGCGCAACATTTGGCCTTGCCCCGGGTCACTCTGCCGTTGCGCTAACAATCCGCTGGGCAGACGGGGCCAAGACCCAGCTGGACGGGGATCTGGCAGTGAAATCCCTGTACCACGTGCGGCGGCAGATCCCGTAAACAGCCCTTCTATGGTTACCTCCCGTGGGGCAAGATATTTCTGACTCTGCAGGCATGTGATCGAGCTCCGCCTTCTATCACTCCTTTGAGCGCGGCATATTTCCTGCCGCGGAGCACGTGAAGTAATGGGATGAACTGCCTTTCCACCAAAACGGAGCTACTGTTTTGCTTGTTGGCTGGAACAGGAAAGGAACGTTCTGATGGAAATCGCAGTCCACCCCATTATTTCACAGATACACATGATCGATCGAGCACCCCGCGCAAGATGTCGACCTCGTTCTCTGGCCCAATATGACCAGATGTCCCGCCCCCACAAGCGCAACGCCCTCGTTAGCACCTCGTAGCGGCACTTGGTCAACCACGCAATTTTTCGCGCTAAAGCAGGTCCGACTGGAAGTCGGAGGGCTTGGACCAATGAGTGGATAGTAAACGGGGAACGTTTGGGTCTGCGCTATGTCAAGTTACTGATTTTTGATGGTAACGAGGTGAGGGTTATTGACGGTCATCGCGAGCTGATCTCCAGAATAACGCTGGCCCCCAAAGCTGCAAATCTGAGCCTGTCGCCTGGGGCAATCGCCACCGCAGGGTTAAGGCCACCGGTGGCAATCCATTGCCCGGACTGCAGCGGCATGTCGTATTGCTTAGCCAGTTGCAGAAACTCGCTGGCCGCCCCCAGCGGGCCGTCAAATATATTGCGGCTATGACCTGCCACCGGCGCTGCATCATTGTGGCAAAACGTAGAGTCAAAATCCGCCTCCAGCTTTGCGATATCGATGGGTTGCACCGCACCAACCCACAGGGCTCCGGCCCCGGCCCGATCGGCAATCTGCCCGGTCAACTGCACCTTGGCATCGTCAGGCAACACGCTGGCGGGAATTTCGAACCCAATCCCCATACGCACAAACTGTGCCTCTGAGCGGGCGGCCTGCCAATCGCCCAGCTCCAGCATGATTTCCGGCTCTGCCAGCGGTGCCCACAGCCCTGAGATATCAAGGATGGCGGTCTCAACGGCAATCTCCGCCGGTGCCAGCGGCCCAAAAAAAACTTCCGTATTATCGAACACTTTGCGCGACCATGGATTGGCACCGCCAATCTTCCAGGCGGAAATCTGATCCATCCCTGCCAGCCCCACCGCATAGGCCTCGGCAGGGGTGCCAGGCAAATCCGCCAGCGTAATTTCAGCGAGCCTTCCCTGCGCCCGGGCGCGCTGTAATTGCAGGGTCAGTTGTTTCATTTTCCCAGATCCCATTCCTAGCGTGTTTGCGTCTCGGATTATAGAATATCTCGGTGTAGTCAAACACCTCAGATCTTGCGTCGCCTCGGGCTTGGTATGTCCTGCGCCTGATGCGCTCGTGCTTTACCAGGTTTAAGAAGCTTTCTGCGACAGCGTTATCCGTTGCCTGACAGGGCGTGTCATGCCCGAGAAGGGTGGCAGCCTAAATGAAACCCTGATCCACCTTAAACAGGCGGCAAACTGGTCGAAAAAGTCGGACCACCTCTACTGACAATCTTATCTGTTGTCCCCCGCGCATTCTTTACAGTCAAATCAAGGTTTAGCGCTCTGGCTTTCCGCCAATAATAGACACCATTCTGCTTGCACCAATAGAAAAAATCACTAAATTCGCACCCAGCTCTCTAGATTTTTGGTCGACCTTCATGTTGTTCTGAAGTTTTATTGCCCCTCCACCTTATGTAGTAGAAAACAGTGTCATGAAATTAAGTGTTGCGATTGTCGGGTATGGGAAAATGGGGCGTATTCGCCACCAGGCCATGGAGCGACATGGCGGGTTTGAGGTGGTTGCGGTCTGTGACACCCAGATAGACCCAGAGGTGACTATTCCAATGGTTACCGATCCCCTGAAAATTTATGACTACAATCCCGACGTGGTGGTCTGCAGCATTCCCAATGTGATGGTCCCGGATGTGGTGTGCGATGCGCTGTCACGGGGCAAACATGTGTTTTCCGAAAAACCGCCCGGGCGCAGTTCGCAGGATGTGCGGCGGATGCAGCGGGCCGAGGCTCAGAACCCGGCGCTGGTGCTGAAATTTGGCTTCAACCACCGGGTTCATGATGCCATCCAGGAAGCCAAGAAGCTGGTTGATGCCGGCATCATGGGCGATCTCTATTTCATGCGTGGCGTCTACGGCAAGGCGGGAGGCCCCAGCTATGCCCAGAACTGGCGCAACAATCCGGAGCAATCTGGCGGCGGCATCCTGATCGATCAGGGTATTCACATGCTGGACCTGTTTTTAATGTTTGCCGGGCGCTTCTCCAATGTGCAATCCATTGTGCAGCGCAAATTCTGGACCGAAGTCCCGGTTGAGGATAACGCCTTTGCCCTGATGAAGACCGAGACCGGCATTGTCGCCTCGGTCCATTCCTCGGCCACGCAGTGGCAGCATACTTTCCGGCTGGAGCTCTATATGCGCAATGGGTTCATCTCGGTGGATGGGATCCTCTCTGCTTCGGGCAGCTATGGCACCGAAGTTTTGACGGTGGCGCTGAACCGCATGGACAAAGACGGCAACCCCACGCCAAATCCCGAAAGTCAGGAAACCCGCTTCACCCAGGACCAGTCCTGGGACAAGGAAGCCGCCGAGTTTTATGACGCCATCATTGGCACCAGACCGGTGCGCTACGGCACCTCGACGCAGGCATTGGATGTGATGGAACTGGTGGAAGATATCTATGCGGCTGACCCCGAGTGGACTTCAGATCTGAAAGCCCGCACTCTGCAGGTCGCAGACGAGAGATCCGCATAATGCATACCCCTGTTTTTCTGGACCATTTACCGGATATCACGTCGGTCTCAAGCCGCAAGTCCGAGCTGTACCGGCTGACCCGCAACAGGGCGTTGCTGGATCTGATGCTGGACGACCACACAAGCTGGCACCGGCGCGACTGCCCAGCCTGCGGTCAACCTCGCATCAAAAGCAAGAGTTTCAGTCAGGCCCTGCTGCCGTTTCAACGCTGCACCGGCTGCAACACCATCTACGCCCCACGCCTGCCCAGTCAGCAGACCCTGGATACCCTGCGTCTGGACACTGTGATTGATCACGACGAGGAGCAAAACCGAGATTTTGAGTTTACCTCATTGTTAAACTGGATCAGCCTGACCGAGGTGCGCAGTGAACGGTCGCTGGAGACGGTGCTGGATTACCGGTTCTCGGCTCAGGCCCCGGCCTGGCCCCTAACCGCGCAGCGGTTGACCCGCCACCGAAAGCTGACGTTTCTGCCGTTACAGGTCCAGTCAGAAGCTGAAAGCTATTGTGACCTACAACAGGCCTTGCAGGCGCAGGACCCCCGCGCCGTGCTGGTACTGGCAGAAATGGACCGGGTCGCCGATCCCGCCCTGTTGCTGCGCAGTATCCAGGAAAATGTGGCCAGGGGCACCCTGGTCTTTATTGCCACGTCCTGTGCCGACGGGTTGGAATATGAAATCCTTGGCGCCGATTCGCCCAGCTTCATCCCCCTGGATCGGTTGACTGTTTTTTCTGTCAGCGGCTTTGAAGCTCTGGCTCAAAAGCTGGGTTTCAACGTTCTTGAAGTCTCCACCCCCGGGCGTCTGGATGCGGTCATTCTTGATCAGTATTTCAAAGCAACCGAAAGCTCTGACATTCCATTCTGGTCGAGCTTTTTCCGTGAGGCAGACAACAACAGGTTGCGAGACTTGCAAATCCTGCTGCAACGCAGCCTCAAATCCAGCGTAATGCGGTTTGTTCTCGAAACATAATCAGAAAGACCTCCACCATGACTGCTCTTTTCCCAGCAACCCCATTTGACACCTGTGGCGCCTTTGCTTCGGAGTATTTCAATCAGCTCAGCGCAGCCGCGCAGGCCTGTGATCTGACTGCTCTGGACAAGATTTCCGCGTTGGTCAAAACAACCATCGACAACGGCAATTTCATCTACATCTGCGGCAATGGTGGCTCTGCCGGAATCGCCAATCATTCGCTCTGTGATTTTCTCAAATGCGTGCGCACAGATACCAACCTGAGGCCGCGGGTGATGTCGCTTGCAGCCCATACGGAAATGAACTCGGCTCTGGCCAATGATATCTCTTATGACGAGGTCTTTGCTTATCAGCTGACGTCAATGGGGCGGCCGGGGGATCTTCTGTGGACGGTCAGTTCGTCGGGAGATTCTCCGAATGTGGTGCGCGCCCTGGAAGTGGCCCGCGAGAACGGTCTGACATCGGTGTCTTTTACCGGATTTTCCGGCGGCCGCTCCCGCAAACTGGCAGATCTGAATGCCCACGTCGATGCGCAGAACTATGGTGTGGTCGAAGACATCCACATGAGCTTTATCCATATCATCACCCAATACCTGCGCCTCAGCCACATGGATCAGAGCCTGCTGGGACAGCGAAAATTCTGAGATGCTGTCGATAAGCCCCAACCTGCATCGCCAGCTGTGCGCCCTGCTGCCACGGCTCGCGGCCGAGATTTTCAGCGAGCGTTTTGACACCGATGCCAAAGGCAGCGACGGGCTGGATTTTGTCACCTCGATTGATCTAAAAATGCAGGACCGGTTGACCACGATCCTGCCCGAGCTGCTGCTCGGGTCCCGCGTTGTCGGTGAAGAGGGTTTTTGCCAGACACAGGACAGCACCGCGCCGCTCTGGTTGGTGGATCCGCTGGATGGCACGGTGAACTTTGTCGCCGGTCTGCCCAGCTATGCCATTGCGGTGGTGCTAATCGACAACGGTCAACCCTGTCTGGCGGCGGTGCATGATGTACCCCATGGCATTACCTATTCCGCCATTGCTGATGGCGGGGCGTTTCGCAACGGGGCACCACTGGTGCGCCGCCAACACGACGCCCGTCTGGCCGTGCTCAGCTCGGGATTGCTACGGGATCTCTCTTGCCACGCCCCGGACAGGTTGGCACAGCTTCTGGCGCGCTACAAACTGCGCAACTTTGGCAGCCAAGCGCTGCATCTGTGTTATGCTGCTGCGGGCCATGTCAGCCTGGTGGCCAGCCGCGAGGCCAAAGGCTGGGATGATCTGGCTGGCGCGCTAATTGCCCGCGAGGCTGGGCTGCAATATGGCCCTTATCATGGCTCGCAAGCGGCCATGGACGTGGATCAGTTCAGCCTTTGCTCGGACCCCGCAACCTTCGAAGCCCATGTGAGCGTATTCTCTGGATCCGTTCCCTAGACCTCCCCTGCAACAAGGACCCACTTGCCATGAAAACCATTGCCATGATCCCCGCCCGCATGGGAAGCCAGCGTCTGACCAGAAAAAACTTACGCACCCTGGCCGGGCAGCCGCTGATCACCCATGCGATCGAGAAATGTCAGCGGGCCGGCTGTTTCAACGAAATTTACATCAACTCGGAGGATGCTGAGTTTAGCCAATACGCCGAGCAGTATGGGATCAAATTTTACCAACGCCCGGCTGAATTGGGCAACTCCACCGCCACCTCTGAACAGTTTGTCTATGACTTCCTGAAACATGTCGACTGCGACCTGCTTCTACAGGTGCATTCCATTGCACCGCTGCTCAGCGCCAAAGAGGTCGAGGCCTTCACCAAGAGCTTCCTTGCCTCAGACGCCGATGTCATGATCGCCTGTATCGAAGACATGATCGAGGTTGCCTATCAGGATCAGCCCGTCAACTTCAGTTTTGCCACGAAGACCAACTCGCAAGATCTAAAACCCACCCAGCGCATCACCTGGTCAATCACCGGTTTTAAGGCAAAATCCTATATCAACGCGGTCGAGGCTGGTGAAATCGGCACCTACAACGGCAAGGTCTCCTTCTATCCGGTGAACCCGATCTCAGGCCATGTGATCAAAACCCAGCAGGATCTCGACATCGCCGAGGCACTGCTGGGCGTCATTGGCAGGACATAAAGCAGAAAAAAGGATTACGATAATGAAGGTGCTTATCTCCAATATCATGATGCAGAACGAACGTGATCGCTTTCACTCGATCCTCCGTGCCAAAGGCATAGACCCGGTCTGGCCCGAGGTTAACCAGTTCATGGATGAGGCCCAGTGTCTCGCGCAAGTCGGCGAGATCGACGGCTGGCTTGCAGGAGACGATCAGATTACCGAAAAGGTCCTCCAGGCTTCTCTGCCTCGGCTCAAGGTGATTTCCAAATGGGGCACCGGCGTCGATTCAATCGACTTGGACGCCGCCAAACGCCTGAACATTCCGGTGTGCAATTCTCCCGGTGCCTTTCGTGATGCGGTCAGCGAATATGCCATTGGTCTGCTGTTGGCGGCCACCCGACAACTGGCCCGCACTGACCGGATGGTGCGGCAGGGCGGCTGGCCCAAGGGACGGTTTCCGGGGCTGGCGGGCAAAACCATGGGGGTGGTCGGCTATGGTGCCATTGGGCAGGGGGTCGGCCAACGCGCCCGCGGACTTGGCATGCAGGTGATCGCCCATGATCCCTACCTGACCAGCACCCCAGATGGCGCCCCCCTTGTCAGCTTCGACCACGTGTTGCAGGAGGCCGATGTGATCTGCCTTTGTTGCAACCAGACCGCCGATAATTATCACCTGCTCAATGCCGAAACCCTGGCGCGCGCGCGCGATGGGGTGATCCTATGCAACGTGGCTCGTGGCGGATTGATTGATGAGGCTGCTCTGATCGAAGCCCTTGCCTCGGGAAAGGTGGGCGCTGCGGCGCTGGATGTCTTTGAAACGGAACCCTTGCCGCAGGACCATCCGTTGCTGCAGTTCGAAAATGTCGCCCTCTCCAGCCACAATGCAAACAGCACCATAGAGGCGATCGAGTATGTCCATGCCAATACGCTTGATAACCTGCTCAAACACTTGCCCGGCAGATCCTGAATGATGCATGGACAGGGAATAAAATACCGGCTTCAGGGCTATGTGCCGGGCTTTGGCAGGGCAGTCACCAACGCCTTTGACCTGCAAGCCTGGCGTCAGGGCTCGTCTCTGACCGCCTTTGGTGTTGAGCTGTTTGTCCACAGTGGGGCGGTGACCGTCAGCCTGCGTCACATCACACCGGGCGGGCACGATACAGAGTACTGCCAGCTTGACCGCCCAGACCCAGGTTCGACCTTCAGCCCGCCGATCTTTGTTGCAGACCTGGAGGGGATGTTACTGCCGGTGGTCGAGACGGTCTCGGAAGGAGCGGTCTTTGATATCTTCTTTGGCACCAACGAGCTGCCGCCCTGCCCCCATGCCAAAACCGCCTTTATTCTGGATGGTCAGAGCTCCGACCAGGCGGTCGCGGCATTTACCTCCTATCTGGAAGAGCATCAGTCGCATGGCTCTCGCCAGAACGCGCATCTGGTTATTCTCGACGGCCACAGCACCGCAAACCTGTCCCCCGACCCGGCAATCAGCCGGATTGCCAATGATGGCACCAAGGGCATTGGCGCGGCGGGACGCGGGTTGTACGAGGTCTGCTATGGCAGCATGGCAGGCCAGGGGTTCACCCACGGCTGCCTGATCCAGCAGATCCTGTACCTGCACCCAGAGATGTTTGCCCGAACAGTGGCTTTCATGCAGTTTATGCGCGACGGGATCCATATCAGCGCACCGCTCTATCAGGCCGGACCTCCGCCCGGAGACCGTTGTCTGGATTTTACCGCGTCAGGGCCCCGCCTGCTGGAAGATATCCATCCGCAGGGAGATGGCATTGGCGCGATGGAACTGGCCACTCTTGCAGCCACAGCTCAACACCAGCAGGCTACAGGCCGGTGGTGGTGCACGCTGGACCTGTGCGAGGTGCACCTTAATGGTTTGCCCTATCCCTTCCTTGGCGGTGTGGACATGGCAGAGTATAGCACCCGGCTGCAACGGGCCGGATCACAACGGGTCACCCCCCTATCCTTCTGGGCGCAGCAGAATGGGTCACCAATGCCCACCAGTGACCTCAGGCAGATCCTGACCCTGCGCATCTTACAGGGCACTCTGAGCGATCCTGCGGCCCTAAAGCATGAGTTTGCCACCTTGGTGCTGCAACGCCTGACCGATCGAGATCCGGCGGCGGCGGCGGTCCTGATGGCGGAAATGAAGGTCTTTTTGGCGGGCCCTAGACAGATGCTGGCACAGGCCCTTGCCCCGGCAGCGCCCAGCCCGGCACCTCGCCCTCCCTGGCGAACCTGGCGGATGAAGCAACGGTTAAAACGGCAATTGCCTCAGCTGAATAGGATACCTGCCCTGATTCAGGCTTATAGCACCGCCCGCAACCACCTGGGCACGGTGGCCTATTGGTCCCAAACGGAAGGCAATCAACCGCCCGCCACAACAGCCCTGGCTGAGTTACGCCAGACCCCTGATGTCCTGCAGTACCAACGGGACTTAATGGCGGTGCATCTCAAAATGGACAGGCTGCACCGCACGCAGAAAAACGCCTGGACGCAGCAGATCCAGCGTTTGGAGGCGCAACTGCAGCACAATCATCTGCTGGACCCGGCGCGGGCCCATGCCGATCAGGACCGCGCCAGCCGAACCATGCTGAGCCTACTGCGCAATCGCCACGCCGGACGCCGTGCCTTTATCATCGGCAACGGACCCAGCCTACGAATCCCGGATCTCGACCGATTGCAGGGAGAGGTCACTTTTGCCTCCAACAAGATCTACCTGGCCTATGAGGAGACCCGCTGGCGGCCGACCTATTATTCGGTCGAAGATCACCTAGTGCTCCAGAACAACCGGGGGCGGATCCACGACCTGGAAGGCAGCATCAAGATCTTTCCGGCCAATGTACGCGACTTCGGATTTCACGCGGCGGACACAATTTTTGTCCCCTTCCGCCCCCCCCGCTCCTTCGAGGACCCCCTGTCGGACCCAAATTTCCCCGATTTCAGCAGCGACTTGAGCCACGGCATCTGCTGGGGCTCCACCATCGTCTACAGCCAGATCCAGATGGCGATCCATATGGGCTGTTGCGAAATCTATCTGATTGGCCTTGACCATTCCTATCAACTCCCCCGCGTCAAACACGGCAACCAATACCTGCACGAGGGCGAGCAAAACCATTTCCACCCCGAGTACCGCGTTCTCGGCGAAAGATGGCATCAGCCAAACCTGGAGGTTCTGGAAGCCTCTTATGGCCGCGCCCGTGACTGTTGCGCCGCCCTTGGCGTGCCCATTTTCAACGCCTCGCGTAAAACCTGCCTTGATGCGTTTGAACGCTTTGACTTCAATGATCTCTTTAACGAGCCCGAGTGAATTCATGACCCCAGCCATTTTTGACAATCGCCACTGTATCCTGGGCGAAGGCCCGCTCTGGCATCCCCTGCGTCAGCAATTATTCTGGTTCGACATCATCACCTGCAAGTTGATGTCACGCCATCATGACAGGGCGCTAGACTGGAGCTTTAACCGCTATGTCAGCGCCGCAGCCTGGATCGACAAATTCCACCTGCTGATCGCCAGCGAAACCGGTCTCAGCCAGTTCAACCTGGACACCGGCCACGAAGACATGATCTGCCCCATCGAGGCGGAACAGTCCGAGACCCGCTCCAATGATGGCCGCGCCGATCCCTGGGGGGGCTTCTGGATGGGCACCATGAGCAAGGTGGGTGCGCCGACAATGGGCACGCTCTATCGCTGGTTCAAAGGGGAATTGCGAGTCCTGCAAACCAAAATGAACACCCCTAATGCGATCTGTTTCGACAAGGGGCGCAACTGCGCCTATTACTGCGATACCAAAACCCGCATCATCTGGCGCCAGCCCGTCGCCCCCAGCACCGGGTGGCCCATCGGTGATCCCGCTGTTTTTGTCGACCTACGCGCCCGTGCCAACCAGCCCGAACATAAGCCCGACGGAGCCGTAGTCGATGCCGATGGCTGCCTATGGAGCGCGCAATGGGGCTCGGCCCGGGTGGCGCGGTATAGTCCGGATGGTCAATTTCTAAGCGCCATCGACCTGCCCACCGGGCACACCTCCTGCCCGGCCTTTGGTGGACCTGATCTCACAACTCTCTATGTCACCACCGCCAGCCAAAAATTGCCCGCCAATGCGCAGGACTGGCAACAAACAGCGGGACAAACCTTTGCCATTGAAACCACTGTCCATGGTCTCCCTGAGCCACAGGTGATACGTTAAAGGCAAGACTCCACTCTCTGCCCCGACGGCAGACCGAACATGAAAGCAGCGCGTCGTAATGGATGTATCTTCCAAAAAATTCGCCGACCCCGCCCGCCTTCGGTTCAATCAGATCCGGGGCATCTATCCGCTACAGCGCTACGTGCGAAATTTTGGCCCCAGCGCAGTCAATGCCTTTGATTTGGACGCCTGGAGCCGGGCTACCACCCTGATCTGGCTTGGCATCCGGCTGGTGGTCAGGTCCGGGCATGTGCGGGTTGTGATTCGCCATATTGCACGCGACGGCACCAGCACCGACCTGTTTCAGCTCCACCAAAATGGCTCCGGCACCCAGCTCGCCCCGGCGCTGAAACTGTCCGATTACGACGGGGCTCTGCTGCCGGTGGTACTGTCTGAAACGGACAAGGCCAATTTCGACATCACCTTTGCCACCGACGACCAGCCCGCCACCCCGCATCTACGGATCAACTACATTTTCTGCACCTTCAAACGGGCCGAATATGTGCAACGCAATGCCAATGTCTTTCGCGACTACTTGCGCCGCCACCGCGCCCAGGATGCGGCGCATCTGACAGTTGTGGACAATGGCAGCGACCACGGCAGCAATGACTGCGGTGTCGAAGCCGACGACAACATCACAGTGTTTGCCAACAACAACACCGGCGGGGCCGGCGGCTTTGGCCGCGGCATCTACGAAAGCTGCTATGGGGCTCTGGCAGGCGAAGCCTTTACCCATGTCTGCCTGCTGGATGACGACATCTATCTGCACCCGGAAATGTTTGCCCGCAACACCGCCTTCATGCGCTTTGTGAAACCCGGGTTCCACGTTGGCGCCCCCATGTATCCAGCCTCCTCGGAGCAGAAAATTCCACGCACCAGCGCCTGCTTTGGACATAAATATCGCGGCTCGGTACATCCCAGCGATAAGGCCCTGGGGGCCGGGCTCGACACCGGAGACATCACCGCTTTCCTGCGCATGGACCGGGACCCCGACAGCACCGGCTGGTGGTGGAGCTGCATAGCTGTCAGCGATATTCATCGCATCGGCCTGCCCTATCCATTCTTCATCAAGATGGACGACGTGGAATATTCGCTGCGACTGCGCGACGCCGGTGTCAAGCTGGTCATTCCTTTCTCTTTCTGGGTGCTACATGACGATTTTGAAGAAAAACACTCGGCGGCAATGCAGTATTTCCGCTTCCGCAACCGCTGGCTGCTGCTCGCACAACAGCAAAAGCTCAGCGACCTGCCGGGGTTTTTAGCTGAATATACCCGACTGGTGCGAGATTTCATCGCCGGGCGCAAATACGAACACGCCCAACTGCTGCTGGATGCCATGCGTCATTTCCTGAAAGGCCCCGAATATCTGATCTCAAACGAGAAACAGATTCTGACGGGAATTTTCCGCCTGGTGCGGGATGAAAAAAATGTGCCCATGCTCAGCCCGCCGGACAATGCCGCAGTGGTGAATGGGCTGGAACGGCCCAGCTCGCCGCGCACCGAGACGCTGAACCGGATCACGCTCAACAATCACTTTATTCCCCTAAAGGAACAAGTGACCATCGACACCACCCGGCCCAGCCGCCTGACCGATTGTCGCCGCGCCCGGACCGTCAGCTACTGGAACCCCCAGAAACAGGTTGGATATACCGTCACCCGGAATTCCCGGCGGGCCTTGCGTCAGCTGTTGCAATTGCGGCGGCTGGAACGTCAGCTGCCTGGACAACTCCCTCCCCTGTTGGCGCGCTATCACAAGGCCAAGACTTATCTGACCTCACAGGGATTCTGGGCCACCTATGGTAAATTTGGAGAAGCGGTACACACCAGTGCCCAGCCCGGCGAGAATGCCGCCTTACAGGATATGTACAAAAGACTGACCCATCTGCAGGGCGCACAGGCCCTTTCCGCCCGCCCGCTTCGCGGCCCCAACACGGCGGCGGACAACACCTTTTTCAACAGCCTGCGCAACCGCCATCTGGGGCAACGCTGTTTTGTACTGGGCAATGGTCCCAGCCTGACCGTCAGCGACCTGGAGCTGTTGAAGAATGAGATCACCTTTGCCGCCAACAAGATCTACCTGTGCTTTGATGAAACCAACTGGCGCCCCACCTATTATTCGGTCGAAGATTTGCTGGTGGCGCAGAATTGCCGCTCCGAAATCATGGCCCTGGATGGCACCACCAAGATCTTTGCCGACCACATGCTGCCCTATCTGCCGCGCCAGCCCAATCACCACTATGCCCGCTGGCTGCCGCCCGCCGACAACCGCTCGCCATTTCGCGAATTTTCCACCGATCTGACCAAAGGCATCTGCTGGGGCTCTACCATCACCTATTCGATGCTGCAAATGGCGGTGCATATGGGTTTCAAGGAGATCTATATTCTTGGTCTTGACCATTCTTATGTGGAACCCAAAACCAAGCAGGACGGCGCGCTGATTTCTGACGGCGAGGTCAACCACTTCCATCCTGAGTACCGCAAACCCGGTGAGAAATGGCACTATCCAGTGCTGGACCGACTGGAGCAGTCTTATCAGTTTGCCAAGGATTATTGCGACAGCATTGACGTCAAGGTTTGGAATGCCAGCCGCTTCTCCAAGCTCGACATTTTCCCACGCGCCAATCTGGACGAGGTGCTGAGGGGACCGCCTGCCGCCGATGACCTCCCCGCGGCAGACCGCCAGGTCTCCCCATAGACGGCGACCCAGACCAGATCGCTTGACCTCAAATCTGCAAGCGCTCTGGACGCCCATCGCAAATCTGTCCAACATTCCGGCCGCCGGCGTTTCTGTCAGGCAGGTACTTTCTGGGGAGCCCCTCAACCATGTTTGCTGAACTGCCGGTAGAGGCCATCACCTATAATCACGCGATTGGCCGCGTGACCATCTCTTTTCAAGGGGATCAGTTTCAGGGCGGCTGTCCGGTTTCGCTGCTGGTGGCCGGGGTGACACACCAGACAACCAGTCAGCACCTTGCGGCCACCGCCACGACGCCAGAGCGCATCGTCGCGGTGTTTAACAATATTTGGCTGACCTCGATCTCGGACGAGGTGCTTTTGATAAGCCGCCTCCAGGACCAGGCCGCCTTCTACCCCTTCTACCCCTTCAACCCGGATCAGCACAAACTACTACATTGGCACAGCATCAATCACGCGGAGGCCGATCTGACCCTGCTGGTGTCGTTCCCCCGCAGCGGCAGCAATTTCCTGCAAAATATCGTACGCGACAATACAAAACAACTGGGCTGCGCCAGCATCTACCAGAGTCTGAGCCTGACAACTCCGAAAATACTCCTTAAATCCCACGCCCTGAACTTCGGCGTCCTGCGCAAAGAACTGACCACCTTGTGGGACATTGCCCCCCCCAGGTTCAAACGGATCGTGCTGGTGCGCGACCCGCGGGATGTCTTCATCTCGCTCTATGATTATGTGACCGCCCTGCACGGCGCAGAAATTGATCCGGCCACGTTTCTCATAATCGACTTTTACTGGCATCTCTACAGACCTCACATGAATGGTCTCGTACGGGGCAAGCAAACACGGGCGCTGACTGTGTTGCAAGCCTACCAGACTTGGTTTCGCACATGGATCACCGGTGCAGACAAATTCCCCAGGGCCCTGCATGTCCGGTTCGAAGAGCTGGTCAGCGACCCGCAAACCGGCTTTGCCCCAGTTTTCAAACTCCTGGATGAACCGATGCCAGACCCGCTGGCATCCACGGCCAAGCTGGTCTCTCAGATTGGCGAAAGCCCGCGCCGTCGCGGTCAATCGCAGGGCTGGAGGACGGGCCCCGGACATCTATCGCCCGATCATCGATCAGGTCAGTGAAAAACTGGCCCCTGAGATCGCCCATCTCGGGTATGGCGGCGAGGTGTAAAGGTTAGATTGATCATATCGTCCGGCACGTTTCAGATCTGTGCAAAAGCGGGAAAATACCCCTGGGCGAACAGCAGGCATATTATCAAGGACCCATACAATGAAACCAAAGCTCATCATCCACATCGGCACCCACAAGACTGCGAGCACGGCGCTTCAGGTCCTGATGTCGCGACACCGTAAATCGCTGGCAGAAGGCGGCATTTTGTACCCCAAAACCGATCGTGCCCCTGCTCCGAACAAAACAAAACACGCGACGGTGGTCAATGCATTGGTGGCTGGGAAACGTGACTTTGCCGAGGAACACGCCCGGCTGGTTCGAGAGTTCGAAGCATCCGGCTGTCACACGATGATCCTGAGTCAGGAACGCCTGTCTGCCCCCCTGACGCAGGCACCCGGGCTGGTGAAACGGTTCGAGATTTTTATGAACAGTTTCGACATTGAGGTGATCGCGGTTCTGCGACGTCAGGACTATTTTGTTGAATCGATGTGGAACCAGGGCAGTAAAACCAGATTGGTCACAACCCCTGTCGAAAAATATCTGACGCGCAAGAATATGCAACGCCACATCAATTATCTGGACACATTGGAAAATTGGAAGCAAGTCGGAGACGTAACAGCGATCGGCTATGAGGCGGCAAAAGAAGAAGGCGTAATCGCCACCTTCTCAAAAGTGACTGGAATCCCGCTGACGGAAGCGCCCAGAAGAGCAAACATTAGCCCTTCAATGACCTGTGCTGCCATTATGGTGCGTCTGAACAAGGCTGGAATTGAAACGGACTGGCACGATATCGAAGCGGCATTGGGCACCGAAAAACAACGCTATGCTCTCGGATCCGAACTTCGGCGCGAGTTGCTGGATAAGATGGCTGCTCACAACGCGCGGCTGGCCTCGCAATATGGGGTCATTTTTCCGGAAGGGACACCCGAAGAACCCAGAGATCCAATCCGCATTCCAACGCTGAAAGACGCAAAAGCGTATGCTCTTGGGAAAATCAAACACCCGGATTTATAGCATCGGATTGGGGCGCGGGATGAGCATCTCGACCGAGAGACCGCAAAACACGATCACAACATTAGCTATCATCCGGGCTGTTGCCTCTCTTGCGGTCCCACTCCTGAAAAAATAACGCCATCATGACATCCATATTCAGATTTTCCTCAGACCGGTCCCCTGCTTCCGCTTCGGGAGCCGAAAACAACTGTCCGTCCGGCTTATCAAAATATGTTCTGGCAACCTCGGCGTTGGTTGCGTCCCAGCGGCTCATGAAGTTTTTTCTGCGCTTACCCGTTAGCTTCAATTTTCCCCGGTTCGGCTGATTGCCCAGAAAGGTAATAAGGGACGCATCCTGACCAAGGGGGTGAAGATCGCGCCCTTTGTGTTCCTTGTAGACCATCTTGTATCGACGAAGAAACTCAGTGCTTGCCGCATCTAGGCTGGTATTTAGTGTTTTGACATCTTCAAAATTCGCCGCATCGTGAAGTCCGACACAGGACAGGAAATCCGCAATCAGAGAGCCTCCGAAAAACGCCTGTTTGTCAAAGATCCTGGGCACCAGGGCCTCACGCCCAAACACCTCCGCCCAACGCGCCAGAAGATCCGCATAGAGATACTGTGGATGGCGTCCCTTCAGGTATTCCGAGAACGTCAGCACGCTGCCTCCGGTTTTTACAACCTGTTGATACCGGCTTGTGACATGGTCGTCCTGCCGCCTGAGATAGCTGATAATCGTAATCTTATCAAAATGATCCGACAGCAGGCTCTGCAGCCGCCGGATCTCATTTGGATTCAACCGGCACAATCCTTCATCCGACAGAATGACTTTCGGTAGGCCGCAGCTGCGGATCTCATCCGCAAATTGCTGGCTGAATTCACGGCGGAAATCAGCAGGGGTCGGGTTTCTGTTTTTCCATGATGGTTGTTTAACCGTTCTCTTGTCGTTAAACTCATATAAAAGCAGCTTAAAATGTCGCAACGGACCCGGAGACTTCGGAACCAGATAGCCGCGCCCGCGCAGTGTCTCTCTGTTGACGGAAAGAAATTTCTGGAGTGTTGTGGTGCCACTTTTACCTGGCCCAATATGTAAAAAAGGTCCATATTCTACAGTCACCTATTTTGACCTGAACCATGGCGCACCATTGTCTTGAACGGAGCCCCATATAGTGAATTATGCCCGGTCGTCCCAAACCCTCAGGACGAGGTTTCCTCACGGGGCAGCGCCAGATAGGGCGGCACAACGCCGACCGCCACACTGGCCAGTTCCCATCCGCGAAACAGCGGGCCCTTATACGGCTTGATCCCCTGCAGGGCTTTGGTCAGGTCAGCAAGCGGCATTGTCTGCGCAAAATCTATCCCCTTGGTATCGTGCAGCGAATACTGCCACCAGGCCAAGTCAGTCAGGCCTTTCCTGAACCGCACCGGATCGTTTGGGACATCATCGAACCGGAACCTCACAACCTGGGCTGGCGATCCCGCAACAATGGCATATGGGGCAACGTCGCGATCAACATAGGACCCCGGCAACACGATTGCGCCATCCCCGATCCGAACCCCCGCCTGAATTCTGGCCCCGCGCTGAATACGCACATCATTTCCGATCACCGTGCGTTTTGCGCCACCCCGGTTCGGTTTCATCGGCGCATCTGCCCCCCCCCCGGAATTGGAAAACCGGGCCCAGTCTCTGAACACCGGCCGGTCCTGTATCCGACTTGTCGATACCCCGGTCTCCAGTCCGGAGAAATCGCCAACAGTCACGCCATTTTCGATCACACAGTACCGGCCAATGTTGCAAGCATCCACATTTGCGGAATAAATCATGCTGAAGGCGCCAATATGAACCGGCTTGGAAAATTTGACATCCATATTGAATTTCATCGGCATTTCAAACGTCGAATCCGAATGCACCCGCAGCTTCGAAGCGATCAATCCGATGTCTTGGAAGTTTTTCCGAACCGCCGGGGTATCTGGAAACACCAGATCTTTTTGTCGGGACTTTGACTGCACTGTTTCCGTCCATTGGACATCAACGGTTTTACCCAAGCCTTTTAACAGCTCGACCTCATCCTGGTATTTTCCGACAACAAGATCCCAATCGTCCTGACCGTAAAACAGCCTGTAGTCGACTTCGATCGGATTGACGTTCAGCCTGGGCATTTTCTGCCCAGGCAACCCGCAGGCGGCGCTCACTGTCTCGTAGACCTCAGAAATTTTGTCATGCGGCACGATCTCATCCACCAGCATGTTGCCAGAGGCATCAAGTGCATAGTCATTGATTTTCTCGAATTCCGCATAGTCAGAGCGAAGGTAGTCTTTGAATGACAGGCCCACGGCCCATTTGTATTTCTCAGGGTTGCGTGCATTGTGACGTTTTACATGCAGATAGAAAGAGGCCACCCGTTCCCAGAACGGGCGGTCCGAAATCAACAAGATCTTTGATATCTTTTTTCTGTCCGGGTCCAATTGCCTGATGATATCTTTCGCCGGCGAGTGCTTCCAGATCAGACCCTTACGACTGTTCTGGGCGCTGCGGTCCTCGCCCTCGGCCGTATAGCCCAGGAAAAACAGCCGCTCCGGTGGCAATGTATCAATCAGTCCTTTGCAAAAGGCCGTACCACCACATTTTTTCATGTGTACTACCAGTGTTTTTTCATCGATCAGTAACATTGCGTTCTTCTAGGTCCCGTTTTCTGTATGCCAATTGTCAGACGGTCGGCGCCCTCTAAAGAGGGGCCGACTGGAACGCCGGCATAGCGGTCCCGGCGGTCCAATGTCCTACAAACTCAACCGCCGTGTCCAGTGCCTCGCGGATGGTGACATCCATGTCCAGATAGCGATAGGTGCCCAGACGCCCCACAAAGGTCACCCCTTTGGTCGCCTCGGACAGTTTTACATAATCTCCCAAAAGTGCCTTCTCCGCCACCTGGCGGATCGGGTAATAGGGGATGTCGCCCGGCTCGGCGGCGCGGGAAAACTCACGATAACAGACCGATCCGGCGTGATCTTCCCAGGGCGAGAAATGCTTGTGCTCGGTGATCCGGGTATAAGGCACCTCTTGCTCACCGTAATTCATCACCGCGCAGCCCTGATAATCACCATCATAGGTGAACCGTTCAAAATCCAGCGTGCGATAGCCCAGCCGCCCCAGCTCATAGCCGAAATAGCCATCCAGCGGCCCCGAGTAGAACACATGGTCATACTCACCGGTCTGTGCGCGATCAAAAACAGTCTCTAACTTAACCGTTAGACCCGGATGGTCGAGGATTTTGCCGATCATCGCAGTATAGCCGTTTTCCGGCATACCCTGATATTTGTGAAAGAAGTAATTGTCGTCGTAGTTAAACCGAACCGGCAGGCGTTTCAGAATACTGGCCGGCAGCTCACTGGGCTGACAGCCCCATTGCTTGATGGTGTAGCCTTTGAAAAACGCCTCATACAGCTCACGCCCAACAAAGCGCATCGCCTGCTCTTCAAATGTCTGCGGATCGGCAATCGAGGTGTCGGCCTGCTCTTGGGTGATAAAGGCCCGCGCCTCATCTGGGCGCATGGTTTTGTCAAAGAACTGGTTGATGGTGTGCAGATTGACCGGCAATGAGAACACCTGACGCTTGCCCGCAGCGTCCTGACTGGTGGTCTTAACCCGGTTTTTATAGGGTTTGAAAGTTTCAAACCCATTCACATAGTCCCAGACCTCGGCGTCGTCGGTGTGAAAGATATGCGGCCCATAGACATGCACCATCACCCCGGTGTCCGCATCGCGCCTGGTGTGGCAATTGCCGCCGATGTGGTCGCGGCTGTCAACCACGGTGACCTGGTGACCGGCCTCGGCCAGATGGCGCCCAATAACGGCGCCGGACAGCCCGGCCCCCACCATCAGAAACTTGCCCTGGGTCATATTTGGTATTCCTTAATAACGGTCTTGAGTATCATTCAGAGGTCATAGCTTTTGCTCGGATATTCTGGATATCCTTTTTCAGCCGCTCTGGGCTTTCGGCGACAAACTCCGCCATCAAATCCGCAAAAACATGTACACTGCTGATGACATCAGCCGTGAAATGGTCGGCTGCATTCAGCGATTGATCGTCGGTGGTGGCCTTCAGGTGGATCTTCTCCATTGCGTCCGACATGGGAGACCCCTCAAAGAAAATCTCATCCAGCGCCGCCGCATCCACCGCGTAACGCTCAATGAACTGATCCGCCAATACGGTTGGTATCCGCAATGTTTTACTGTTTTTTCCAAGCCCATTGGACTGCAAATGCTCTGCAACAATCCGCCCCAAAGCACTTTGTGCGTCTTTCACACGCGGACCGTTTCTGGGCCTCAATCCCTTATTCACCCGAATGTGCACTTCGCGGAGCAGTGACAACTGGCTCACCGTCAAAGATGTATTAGCGGACACAATGGTTCCCAGCTCAAAAGTCTCAGCCTGCAGCACAAATTTGAAAAAGTCAGCGACAACGTCGCTCCGGAATAATTGAGCGCGCACAAATGGCCGCAATTCAAACCGATCGCCAAATACCTCTCGCCACGCTTCAAATCGCGGTGTGTAATCGAACCTGCCGGTGTTTGTCGCCGCAAGAAAAGCCTCTTCCACTGTCGTCTTCATAGCCCCCAGCTTCACATGCTCAGAAAAACTGGATAAGAACTTATCCGCATGTGGTCGCACATAGGCCACCAGACGAACCCGGTCCGCCAGATCGGGCCAGTAGGTCTCTATGGCCTGGTGTAGCTCGTTCGGATCGACCATCTGAAAATGCTCAGCCGAGATAATTCCATAGTCTGCGTCGCTTTTTTGAAACGCGACATAGATCTTTTTAAAAGCGGCAGCGCGATCCTCAAAGCGTCTTTTTCTAAACAGTGTCGCTGCAAGACCGTTGTGATTGAAACGGGTTGGATAGGTAAAAGATACCCCGGATGCTTTGCATATGTTGGAAGCTAAGGCCGATTGGATCGATGTTGACCCGGTTTTGGTATCACCCAGATGAATGATCAGTTCGTTAATCATATCAATTTCTTTCTTATGGACAACTCAAAGCTCAGCGCTGGACTCTGCTTTCAGCGCGGTCAGAAAATCTCGGATCTCTGGTTCTTCAATGTCAGCCAGGCGTTGGGTAACCCCAGCTAGGGCCAGCCGGAACACCTCCATCTCGGGGATGGGCCGCAGGGTTTCCACCTGCGCCTGATCCTTGAAAAACGGCGCCTTGCCGCTGACCTCTGCCAAGAAGGCATGGATGGGCTCAAACTGCTCTTGCATCAACTGCCGGTGCTGCGCCCCGAACAATTCGATATCAGCCGAGGCAGGCAAGCCCAGCTCCGGGGTCAGATCCTGCAAGTTCCGGCGCAACTCATTGGCCAGTAGTGGGCGCAGCGCCTTATTTCCCAGCCGGGCGATCTCGTAAAGACCGCGATGCAGCGATTGATTTGTCTTGCGCTCTTTGCTCAGACGGCGCGGGACTTTCAGCCCGGTTTGCGTGATGAAATCGGCCACCGATCCACCACTCTGGCGCACATCACGATACTCACGCAGAATGAATCGCGCCTCGGGCATCCCCTGGATCCAGCCCTCCAGCATCAGCCGGTAATCAAAGTGGATATTGCCAAAATAACTCTGCGCCCCGGTGTCGCGCAGTGGCGCAGGTTTGTGGCCAAATTTCAGCCGCTGACCGTGCCAGGAGGCCAGATAGTCATCAATCCGCCGCAGGGTCGCGACAACGGTAATGTCAGCCTCAGGAAAGATGTCGCGCAGGCGGGTGATCAGATCCGGGCTGGTGGGGGCAAAATTGGCAAAGACTTCGGCGGCCAGAATGACGGTGTGTGGAGCCAGGAATTCAACCTGTTTGCGGATCGCCCGGACCATCTGCCCCGTCGCGGGAAGCCCCTTGTGAAACGGCGGAACCTTGCCCTTATTGTGCTCGGCCAGCATCTTGAAGGCCAGCGCGTTATGCGGTTCGCGGGCGTTGATCGGCAGGCTCTCATCAGGGGTCTTGCCACTGATGGCAGCGGCCAGCATCAGCGACATGCCTTCAAAATCAACGCTCGGGTATAATATGCCAGCCTGCGCCAAGGCCACACTGTTGCGGGATAAAAAGTCCTGCAACGAGGTTGAGCCCACTTTATGGTGACCGATGAAAAGTATAATTTTCACGTGGGTTTATTCCTTTGTCTCACTCAGTGGCAAGTTTCGACCATATGTGGCCGGTAGGACATAAATTACAAGATAGAAGCCGCAGCTACTTGGTCACCACCCAGCTGCGGGTGGTACTATCCGGCCTGTTGGGGCATGACTGAATTTCCATCCTGCCGCCCGGGGCACATTCTTGCCTTCCTCTTTCAATGGCCGCTTGGCCCAGCCCCAAGTTAGAGATCTCGTTATATGATCACCCTCCAGAACTTCATCTCTCCAGAACAGCAGGTCTGCACCGAACAGGCGCTGTATTTTCACGCCCAAGGCCCGGTTGGTTTTTCTCAGACTGAAGGTCGTTACCTGATGGGTCGCGGTGTCCGGCTCAGCTTTAATACCTACTTCAACCTGTTCAACCTCAGCAAATGGAATACCGGCTGTCAGCTGGATGGGCTGTTTGCAGAAATATCAGGCGCCGGTCAGGCCGAAATCCGAGTCATCCATACGCAACAAGGCCAATCCTGTGAGGTGGTTCATTGTGAACTGACCCAGCTACAGGCCGACAGCCCATATGTTATTGACCTGTCAGAATTTTCCGGGGCCAAGATCGGGGGGCTGCTTTATGTTGAAGTGCTGGCGCTGGATGACAAGGTCAGCCTGACCCGCGCCCGGTTTGCCACAAACACGGTGCCCGAAACCCTGCCGCAGTTGGCGGTCTCGATCACCACGTTCAAACGCGAGGCCGAGGTGCGCAGAACGGTTGAACGCTTTGAGGCCTTCCTGCCCGAATTTGAATTTGGCGAGCAGGTGCAAGTGCAAGTGGTCGACAATGGCAATAGCGCCGAGATCCAGGCCAGCAAGCAGGTCACGCCAATCATCAATCCCAATTACGGCGGTGCTGGCGGCTTTGCCCGCGGGTTGCTGGAGGCGGAAAAATCCGGTGCCAGCCACTGTCTGTTCATGGATGACGATGCCTCGTTCCACATGGAAAATATCGTCCGCGCCTATATATTTCTGGCGTTGGCCAAGGACCGCAAGGCCGCCGTCTCAGGCGCGATGATCAACAATACCCACAAATGGGCAATGTGGGAAAATGGCGCCCATTTTGATGGCTCCTGTCATCCGCTGTTTTGTGGCACAGATTTGCGCGATCCCGATCAGGTCGTCAATATGGAGCTCATCTCGGCGCGCCAGTCTCCGGCCAACCTCTATGGGGGCTGGTGGTTCTTTGCCTTTGCCATCGATCAGGTCAAACATCACCCCTTCCCGTTTTTTGTCCGCGGCGACGACATCAGCTTTTCGCTGATGAATGATTTTTCCATCACTACCCTGAACGGCGTGGTGTCGTTTCAGGATGATTTTTCCGCGAAAGAAAGCCCGCAAACCCTATATCTGGACCTGCGCAACCATCTGATCCACCACCTGGTGGTCGACCGTTTGCAGCGCAGCGCCTTTGGCACCGCAAAAATCGCGCTGCGCTTTATCGCGCGCTCCCTGTTGCGGTTCCATTATGACTCTGCCGAAGCACAGTTGCTGGCTTGGCAAGACATGATGCGCGGCCCGGAATTTTTTGATGAAAACATCGACATGGCCGCGCGCCGCGCGCAGATAAAAGCGCTGACTACAACCGAAGTCTGGCAAGACATCGACCCCAATACGGTCAAGCAACGTCACAAGTACACGCGACGTTCTGGCCACCGCCGCCATCGTCTGGGGATCTACAGCTTGAACGGGCACCTGCTGCCGCTATCTGCGCAGCGTTGGGACCGTATTATTCTGGAGATCGGCGAGCGTGGTCAGCTGCACCGGGCCTTTGGCGCCGCACAGATCACCTATCTCAACACCGCCCAGACCCAAGGCTATACGGTGACCCAGTCAAAGCGGCGGTTCTTTTCGATCTGCTGGCGCATGACCAAAACCTTGGTGCAGTTCCTGCGCGGCCATGACCCACTCAAGGCCACCTATCGCCAAGGCTATAATCGGATGACCAGCAAGAGCTATTGGCAGAAAAAACTATACAAATCTGAGGATTTGGCCGAGCTCTAAACAGAGTGCGTAAATGACTCTCACACGACACCTCAGCTCAACTGCGCCTCATGCAAAGCGATTGCCTCCTCTAAGTCCTCGAAATACAACATCTTACCATGTTCCAGCACCACCCCGGCATTACAGAACTTACGCAGCTGCCCCATCGAGTGATTGACCATGATGGCGCTGGAGTGCTGCATCCGGTCTGCAAACAAAGCGCGGCTTTTGCGTTTGAACTGGGCATCCCCTACCGCCGTCACCTCATCCACCAGATAGGTGTCAAAACGGATCCCCATCGAGGCCCCAAAAGTCAAACGCGATTTCATCCCCGAGGAATAGCTGCGCATGGGCATGTGATAAAATTTTCCCAGTTCGGCAAAGCTGTCGACAAATGCCACCAGATCATCGGTATCGACGCCATAGATGCGGGCAATAAAGCGCACGTTTTCGGCGCCACTCAGATCCTTGTGAAACGAGGCACCCAGCCCCACTGGCCAGGAAATGCTGCCGTCGCTGATCACCCGGCCATGGTCCGGGCGCAGCGTGCCGGCGATGATCTCCAACAGCGTTGATTTTCCAGCCCCATTGCGCCCCAGCAGGGCCAGTGATTTCCCGGTTGGCAGGGTCAGGTTCAAATTGTCGATGACAATCTTGCGCTCCCCTTGCAACCAAAAGCTTTTGGTCAGGTTCTCAAATCGGATCATAACAGCTCAGCTACGGTCACGGATAGAATAGTAAATCAGCGTCAGGATCGACCAGCCCAACAGCAGAAACAGCCCGACCAGCCCGGCCAAGATAAACCGCTGCGGATACTGCGAGTCCTCTGCCAGGGTTGGTGTAATATAGGTGGCCAGATAGCGGCTTTGGCGGGTGGCATCATCGCGGGCCACCTCAAGCGCCGTCAGGGCCGCACGATAGGCCGTTTCAGCATATTCCAGGTCCACATTCAGGCGCTCAAATTCAGAGATCAGCGATGGGTAATCCTCGCCCACAGCCCCGGTTTCGGTACTGGATGAGGTAAAGGTCTGACGCTCGATGGCGATGCGGTCGCGGATCACATCAATCCGCAGAAGCGCCTTTTTCAGTCGCGGATCCCCCTCTCTGACGCTGGCGCGCAGCAGGTCATGCTCAATCAGCGCCTCGGCCAGCTGCTGCTGCAGGTTATTCATCACGCCCATACGGCCCTGTATGTCGGCGTTTGGATCGACAATGCGGGTCCGGGTCCGAAACTGGGTCAGCGCCCCTCTGGCCCCCTTCAACCGCTCAATTGCTTCGCCAAGATCAGCTTGAGCATATCCCATCGCATCGTCGCGGGCCCGCGCATTCAAAGCGTTGATGCGGGTCTGGCTCTCTGCCACAATCTCTCGGGTGACGGCCTGTGCCATCGCCGCGTCAAACGCCACCACCTGCACCTCGATCAACCCGGAGGAGCCATCATAGGACATGCTGACCACCCGCTGCCAATACCAGACCAGATCTTCGAGGCTGGCATCCGGCCACAGCGAAAAAGCCCAGTCATCGGGCCAGCGCTGCGCATAATGCGCCTTCAGGCCCAAGCGTGCATCGACAATTCTGGCCATTTCTTGACTTTGAATGAACTCATAAAGGATATCGCTGTCCGAGGCCGCGTTACCTCCGGCAAATTGGGCCAGCCCGCCCAGCAGATCATTGGCACCACTGCTTTCCTGACTGCGCACGGTAAAGCCGACAGTGGAAATATATTGATCCCCGGCCACGGTCCACAGATAGAGGCTCACCGCCACCAATGGTGCCAGCACCATCAGGAAAAAACCAGCCAATAGCCCCCAGTGGCGTTTTTTCATCTGCGCCGGGCTCGCAATGGGCGGCAGCGACATGGAAGAGACCCCTGCTTGCAGCTGCGGCGCCCCTTCAGACAGTGCCAAAGCTTTGGCCGCCTGTCTCTGTTTACGACGCTGATTGTTGCCCTTACCGCCCCGCCTGTTCTGCCTCTCCTCTGACACTAGGAGCGGCACATTGCCATCTGCCCTCGCGCCCTCGTCTACAGCCGGTCCGGCCTGACCTGCGGATGCGCCCGCCTCATCCGACAGTGATCGTTTCCGGTCCGGGGAAGAATCGCCCTGGTTCATATCGTTTGGTCCTGGCGTTCAGCCGTTTGTAATTGGCTTTGGTTTCTTTCATACTATGGCGTGCTAATGTCCGCATCACAATGGTATTTCATGGTCAGAACGTCCTCGGTAGTCCCGCCTGCTCAGCTCCCTAAACATCGCGGCAAACGTCGTTTTGCCACTCTGCGCAGCACCCTTGCTCTGGTGCTGCGCGAGATGTCGACACGCTATGGCCGCACACCTGGGGGCTATATCTGGGGCATTCTGGAACCACTGGCCACCATCATCTTTCTCAGCTTGGGGTTTGCCCTCGTGTTGCGGTCGCCATCTCTGGGCACCAGCTTCCTGCTATTCTATGCGACCGGCTATTTACCCTTTAACCTCTACGGGACCCTATCCGGATCCGTCGCCAGTGCCCTGAAATTTTCCAAACCGCTGCTGCAATACCCTGCTGTCACCTGGTTGGATGCGGTTATGGCACGGTTTCTTCTCAACAGCCTGACCAACCTTCTGATCACGGCATTGCTGCTCACCGGCATCCTGCTAGTCATCGGCAGTCGGTCCGTTCTGGATCTGCCAGTGATTGTGCTGGCGATGGCCCTGTCAATGGTGCTGGGACTGGCGGTGGGCGTTCTCAACTGCGTATTGATGGGACTTTTCCCAATGTGGACAGTGATCTGGGGCATTGTTACCCGGCCGCTGTTTCTGGCCTCGGGGGTGATCTTTATCTACGATGACCTGCCGCCACAGGCGCAGCAATTGCTGTGGTACAACCCACTGATCCATATCACCGGGCTAATGCGCACTGGGTTTTATTCCACCTACAGCCCCGCCTACATCAACCTCACCTATGTGCTCGCCATCAGCCTGACGCTGCTGACCATGGGGTTGCTGTTGCTGCGCCGCTATCACCGGGTCATTCTGAACCGCTAGACCCGCCCTCATCCGCCAACGCCAAGACATTGCCGTGCGACCGGCCCAGACGCCGGCCCAATCCGTCACCAATGGCCCGCCAGGTCAGCCGCAGAAAAGCGCGCCGCTCGCCGCGGTGATGGCGCACCTTGAGGATCCACTTCGGCAGCACCACCAGCAGCACCGGCCAGAACAGCCAGCCCGCCGCCATCCGGTACAGCAACAGCAGATTGCGGTGATAATAATAGGCCTTCCACAACGGCAGGAACCGGCCCCTCTGACCGGCAAAGGTCGACAGGTCATGTTCAAAACGCACCCCCGGTTCAAAACCGATGCGCCCCCCCGCCTTGGTCAGCCCCAAAGTATAAAGCCCGTCATCACCGTAGATGAACAGGCTGGCGTCAGGATAACCCGCCAAATGCACCGCCCGGCGCGAAATGAAAAATCCGACAAAAGAGGTCACATCAATTTGCATCCCCGGCCCCTGATAGTCCTCGGGAGTCACATGAAACCCAGAACGCCCGCCACCAAACAGGGTGCGCCAGAACTCGCGGCGATGCCAAAACGGATTGCGCGAGGGGCGGTTCATCTCGCAGATTTCGCCACTCGGGAAATACACCGCCGCCGCCACCGCATCCCAGCGCGGCTCTGGCAGCGCGTGAAAGGCCGCCAGCCCATCCGGAGCCGGGCGACCGTCATCATCCATCACCACCAGCCAATCCGGATCATAGGCCTGCATGGCATGGCGCATCCCCCTCTCGAATCCGCCGGCACCACCGATATTGACATCGTTTCTCAGCACCAACAACCGCGGGTCCGTCTGCGCCGCCAGCCAGGTGCCGGTGCCGTCGGTCGAGGCATTATCCACCACCACCACCGCCGCCAGATGCGCCACCGGACTGTCGAGCAGCCGCGCCAGTGTCACCTGCAGCTTGTCCAGCCGGTTGTGGGTCACCACCACCGCCACCAGGTGACTGCATGAAGTTGGGTTTGGCAGTGGCATTGTCTGAGACACAATCTGGATCCTGATGGTTTTACTCCTCCGCAAAACCCATAAATAACCTCTGCTGTCAAACGCTTCGTGCAGGGCCGACCGAGGAAGCGTTTGGCAGCGGTAATCCAAACCGGCACCTGATCACCAGCCTATTGTTCTTGTCATCGGCACCGCCGGATTTATCGGCTACCATCTGTCCCATCGCCTATTGGCATGCGCCGCTTTGTCGATTGGTCCCGCGACTACGACCATGTCTGAGCCCGCTCAAGCCCCGGACAAAAATTTAACATAATATGTTTCGCGTGCGAAACATTTGGGCAGCGGGCGGCGTCCCATGCTAGAACACACCCTTGAATCCCCGGCCCCCATAAGCCAAAACCAAACGCAGGTCCGGGCAGGATATTTCAGAACCAAAGGATAGCACATGCGCATTGCAATGATTGGCACCGGATATGTCGGCTTGGTGTCGGGGGTCTGTTTCTCTGATTTTGGCCATGACGTGATCTGCGTCGACCAGAACGCCGATAAGATCGATCAGCTGACCGCAGGCAAAGTACCGATCTACGAGCCGGGGCTGCAGGATCTGATGCTGAAGAATGTCGAGTCCGGGCGGCTCAGCTTCACCACAGATCTGGCCTCGGCTGTGGCCGGCGCCGAGGCGGTGTTCATCGCCGTTGGCACCCCGACACGGCGCGGCGATGGCCATGCGGATCTGACCTATGTGATGGCGGCCGCCGAAGAGATCGCCGCCGCGATCACCGACTATACCGTGGTGGTGACCAAATCCACCGTGCCGCTGGGCACCAACCGCTCGGTCAAACAGACCATAGCCAAGGCCAATCCGGCGGCCGAATTCGACGTCGCCTCCAACCCCGAGTTCCTGCGCGAAGGCGCCGCCATTGATGATTTCATGAAACCCGACCGGGTGGTTGTGGGGGTGCAGAACAGCCGCGCCGCCGAGGTCATGGAGGAGATCTACCGGCCGCTATACTTACGCGATTTCCCGATTCTGACCACCGATCTGGAAAGCGCCGAGATGATCAAATACGCCGCCAATGCCTTTCTCGCCACCAAGATCACCTTTATCAACGAAATCGCCGGCCTCTGTGAGCGCACCGGCGCCGATGTCAAAGAAGTGTCGCGCGGCATCGGGCTGGACGGGCGTATTGGCAACAAGTTCCTGCATGCCGGCCCCGGCTATGGCGGCTCGTGCTTTCCCAAGGACACCGCGGCGCTGGCCCGCATCGGGCAGGACCATGCCTATCCGATGCAGATCACCGAGACGGTGATCCGGGTCAATGAAGAGGTCAAGCAGCGCATGGTGGAAAAACTGCGCGACGCCTGTGACGGCAGCTTTAACGGCAAGACCATTGCGGTGCTGGGGGTGACCTTCAAGCCCAATACCGACGATATGCGCGATGCGCCCAGCCTGACCATCGTGCCGGCGCTGATTGGCGGCGGCGCCAAGGTGCGGGTGGTGGACCCCCAGGGTAGGTCCGAGGGCGAGGCGCTGCTGCCCGGGGTGAAATGGATGGAGGATCCCTATCACGCCGCCCGCAATGCCGATCTGGTGGTGCTGCTGACCGAATGGAACGAGTTCCGCGCCCTGGATCTCAAGGCGCTGGCGCGCAAGATGGCCAGCCCGCGGATGGTTGATCTGCGCAATATCTACAATGCCAAAACCGCCAAGCGGGGTGGATTTGAGTATTACACCGCCGTTGGCCGCGCTGAGCGCGTGGGGAATTAATTTAACATAATATGTTTCGCACGCGAAACATTTGGGACGATCGGCCAGCCGGCAGCCGGGCAGGGGGTTGATTTCGACCCTAAAGCATATGTTAGAGATGCAAAAAGGCGCCACCTGGCGCCTTTTTTATGTCCAGAGATCTGCCTGCCGGGGGGAGGGGGCGCAGGCGCTTAGCGCTGGCTGAGCCAGTGCCGCAACTCCTGGATCAACCGCTCATCCACCCCGGCACCGCTCAGCTCAATGCGGTGCTGGCCCGGCGTATAGCCCAGCCGCAGCCCCGGAGCCACCTGGGTATTGATGCGTTCGCCCTTAGCAGGCAGCGGCTCGCGGATCCGTGGTCCAGCCGCAACTGGTTCAGCCGCAAGCGGCCCGGCATTCTGCGGCTCTGACAGACGGGTTAGAGCCGCTTTCTCGGCCGCCGTCACCGCTGCCGACAATATCCGCAGCTCCGCCACCGGGGTGTCGCGGCTGCCGGCCCGCAGATGGCTGATCAGCTGATCAGCAAAGCCGGAATCGCGGGTGATCTCGCGCACCAGCGCCAGACCCAGCTTTTCATTGATCGCTACCGGAAACATCAGCACCGCATCCAGCGCCTCGACCAGCGCCACAAAGCTGCCGACCTTGGAGCGTTTGGCGCGGGTGGCATTGGCAAACAATCCCTGCAGCGCCATTTTCTGGTTTGGATAAACCCCCTCGCGCAGCGCCCGCACGGTAATCCGGGCCCGTTCATAATGGCTCAGGTTGACGCGAATTTCGTTTTCCTCGACCATCGCCACATAGGCGTCCCGGGCACTGGCCGGCTGAATAACCAGCGCCTTGATTGTCGACAGTTCAGGCTCTGATGTCTCGGCGTAGAGCCGCTTGAGCGCCGACAGCCGCCGCCAGCCCGAGATCAGCCCATGGGTCTTGCCATCGGGGCGATCCTCCAGCTGCACCACTTCGATGGGGATCTGCTGGCCGCGGGCGCGCAGCGAGCCCATCAGCGCCGCCATCTCATCTTCGTCCTGTTCCAGCCGATCGCGCACCAGATGCGTCTCGTCGATCTGCTGCAGCCCAATCCGCTCAATCAGCCGCCCATCGGCGCGGGCACTTTCCAACACCGCGCTCAGCTCGCTCAGCGCCGCCTGCGCCGCCGCATCCGAGGCCACCTGGGCAATCGGGGCTGCGGTCGCCAGCGGTGCGCCAAGCGCCGATTTGCTTTCGGGCGCAGCACTCAGGTAGGTGGGTTGGGCCGGGGTCAGTCGTTTGCGTTTGGCCATGCTGTTCTCTCCTCAGGGCACCGGGATCTGTCACCCTGCACCAAATCCTTTAGGCGCGCCTTACTCGGCCGCGCGCTGCTGTTCCAATTCGGCGCGGCGCCAGATGCCCAGCAGCAAGCGTTTGAAAGCGGCATAGGTGGCATCGAATGTTTCACGGCCCCGGGCATAGGTCTCGCGGTTGAAATCGCGATAATCGGCCTCGTAGATGCCATTGACCTGCTCGCCGGCCTGACCGATCAGCGCGGTGAAATCCTGCCGGTGCGGCGATAGAGTGCGGCCCAGATAGGCCTGCATCAGCGCCGCCAGCTCGCCCTGCTGGGCGCCGTCATAGCGGGTGATCACCGTGCGCACCGCCTCCCACTCAAAGCCCATCTCGGGGCGGCCCAGGGCGCGGGCGGCCAGGTTCTCGCCGTCCTCGATACTGGCAAAGGTGGAGTGCAACATGTCAAAGAACCGCCCCGTCGAATCAAATTCCAGGAACGAGGCGCCCATCGGCACCAGCAGGATATCCGCCGCCGACAGCCCGTTGATGGTCAGATATCCCAGCGCCGGCGGGGTGTCGATGAACACCAGATCATACTGATCCAGCACCCCATCCGCCTGCAGCCGGTCGGTCAGCGCATCCCACAGTTTCCAGCCGCGCGCCGCCATCCGCCAGACCGGGATCTGGAACTCGGCCCAGTACAGGTTCAGCTGGGCACCGATCAGATCGATATTGGGCCAGTGGGTGCTCTGGATCACATCCCCAGCGGTCATATCCATCGCCGCCGTCAGCGCCTCGTCCAGCGGTTGCGGTGGGTCGCCGCGATCCAAACGGCGCTGGTTCTCCAGCCGCAGATGCTCGCCGTAATGACGCGCCAGCAGCGGAAAGACGGTCTGCCATTCATCGTCAACCTTGCCGCCAAAGATTGAGGTCATCGAGCCCTGGCTGTCGAGATCGATCACCAGCACCTTGTAGCCATCCAGCGCCGCCGACATCGCCAGATGCGCCGCGGTCGAGGTCTTGCCAACGCCGCCTTTGAAATTGGCCACTGCCACCATTTTGGCGGGCAGACCCTTGGGCCGGTAGGGCAGGTAGTCTTTGGCCTTGCTGCCCTGTTTGCCAAAAAACGCCCGCAGTTTCAGCACCTCATCGAGGCTGAACCATTTGGCGCCGCCCTCACTTTCGGCGCGGCCCTGGGGCAATTCGGGATTGGCCTTGAGCACCCGGCGGAAATGGGCGCTGGCCACCGGGATCAGATAGCGGGTGATCTCCCAGGTGGAAAACAGCCGCAGCTGCTTGCGGCCCATCTCGTCGAGACCACGGCTGGACAGATCGGCGCGCCCCTGGGCACAGGCGGCGGCGATCTCAGCAAAGCCGCCGGTATCGGTGGGCGCATCCAGTTCGGCCAGCGCCGCATCGGGGTCAATATTGAAATAGGGCGGCAGGGTCGGCGTGGTTTTATGGGGATCTTTTGCCATTTTTTGCCTGTCAAAACTGCTGTTTCAAGGCGGCTTCCCCCGCAGTTTCCCTGCGAATGTACTGCCTTTTTGCGAGGATAGCACAAAAGATGGCATATGGAAGGATAAGTCGCAGATAATATGTATTTCCTAAGCAAATCCGGGCCTTACAGCCTGTTCAAACAGAGGATTTTAGTGGTCTGATGATTTTTTGCTAAGTTAATTTATAGTTATCTATAGTTAAGGGGTCGCAGTCTCTGGGGAAAACCTTTGTTTATAAGCTCTTTACCGGGTGTTTTGTCTCGGGGGTGATTCTGAAACCACGTTAAAGCGACTCTGAACCCCCGATAGGGTGACTCTGAACCCCCGTTGTGCCGCCTTGTGGATAACTCTAGGGTGGGTGTCATTAAAACCACGAAACCGAGTCA
>JABSSD010000122.1 GCA_013214575.1 Paracoccaceae bacterium
AACATCGCGACCTGGCGCTTTTCAACCTGGCCATCGACAGTAAACTTCGAGGCTGTGATCAGGTTTGCCTGAAAGTCGCAGACGTACTAGTGGCTGGACACGTCAAAGAGCGTGCGTCAATTATTCAGAGTAAAACCCAAAAGCCAGTCCAATTTGAGATCACCGAGGGAACACGAAAGTCGCTCCTACACTGGATAGGCAAACCATTGATGATAGGCTCCGAGCATTTGTGGCCTGGGGCGGTTCCACGCGCGTCAGCACATCTCGACACGCCAATATGCGCGGCTGGTTGGTGAATGGGTCAACTCCATTGGGCTTGAGGCAAGCGCCTATGGGACGCATTCGATGCGCCGAACCAAGGTTGCGCAGATCTACAAGAAAACCGGCAACCTAACTGCCGTTCAACTCTTGCTTGGCCACACAAAAATGGACAGCACAGTCCGATACCTCGGTGTTGAACTGGAAGATGCTCTGGCAATCTCTGCATCAGTTGAAATCTAGTGAGTTGGACCGATCTCATGGTCGGCCCGCACCGGACCATCATGTAGGCCGCAGCGAACTACCGCATTGAGCTACGTTTGAGATCAATGCTGCACCCTGCATATCTCGACAATAGGGGCCGTTTTCGGTCACTCGCTGCGCCTATCACCAATGCCTCGAAAGTGGGGATATCTGCCATTCAAATGGCGTTTATCCCTTTAGAGGGATCGAAACCCGTCCTTATCGTCCAGTGCCATAACTTCGCAGATCTATTGACGGCTTAGGAAAAAACATCGTTACTGAAGAAAAAGGATAACTTTCAAAGGCAAATTTCTATCGAGTCTAGTTCGCGGCACCAGCTTCTCGGGAGGATAAAAGCTATGAACCTAAGACCCGACCCCACGTTTCACGCCACGCCAAAATTGGCCATGGCAGCACCGGTTGAAAAACTTGCCTTTACGCTGATGCTAAGTCCGGATGCATCTCAACCTGACGGGCTGGCCGTCATTGATGTAGATGAAACATCGGAGACCTTTGGTCAGATTGTTCACTCACTCTTGATGCCCAACAAGGGCGACGAATTTCATCATTTCGGTTGGAATGCCTGT
Organism: Paracoccaceae bacterium; assembly: GCA_013214575.1. Lineage (GTDB taxonomy): Bacteria > Pseudomonadota > Alphaproteobacteria > Rhodobacterales > Rhodobacteraceae > Parasedimentitalea. The sequence goes on from JABSSD010000122.1 coordinate 1,089, forward strand.
TCATCTGCTCTGAGTCCCTTGACCGGGCATGCCTTTTTGGAGCGACGCTATCTGATTATTCCCGGCATTCGCTCCAGCCGTATCTACATCATTGATGTGAAGGAGCCGTTGAACGCAAAAATCCACAAGATCATTGAGCCTGAAGAGGTTTTTGAGAAAACTGGTTATTCCAGACCGCATACTATTCATTGCGGTCCAGAGGGAATTTATGTTTCCACATTGGGTGGCGGCGGCGAAAACGGAACGGATGGACCTCCCGGAATTTTTATAATGGATTGCGAAACCTTTGATATCCTAGGGCGTTACGAAATGGATCGTGGCATTCAGGATAAGCACTACGATTTTTGGTGGAATCTTCCTCGCGATTATATGGTCAGTTCGGAATGGGGTCTTCCTCCTCAATTTGAGGGTGGAATCGTAGTGGAAGACCTATTGAGCAACAAATACGGGCACAAAATCCATTTCTGGGACCTGAGCGGGCGCAAGAATATCCAGACCATCGACCTTGGGGCCAATCATCAAATGGCTCTTGAAATACGGCCTGCGCACGATCCTGCAAAGCAATACGGGTTCTGCGGTGTGGTGGTTGATACCACCAACCTTCAAGGGGCGATCTTCACCTGGTGGCGAAATGACGATGGTTCTTTTGAGGCCAAAAAAACCATCACCATTGATCCGCAACCGGCTGCTGCTGATGATCTGCCAGATTTGCTGAAAGGCTTCGAGGCAGTCCCGCCGCTGGTCACCGATATCGATTTGAGCCTTGATGACCGGTTTCTTTATGTCGCCTGCTGGGGTACGGGTGAAATGCATCAGTATGATGTGTCCGATCCAATGAATCCGAAACTGACTGGAAAAGTCGAAATTGGCGGCATCGTCAAGAAAACCAGACATCCTAATGGGAATGAGTTTGGATACGGTCCGCAGATGGTCGAGATCAGCCGCGACGGTAAGCGCGTCTACTGGACAAACTCTCTCTATTCCACTTGGGACGACCAGTTCTATCCGGGCGACCGAGGGGCAGCGATGGTGATGGCAAACACAGGTGAAAATGGTGGCCTGGACCTTGAGGAAACGTTCTGGGTCGACTTCCCGAAAGGCTATCGAAGCCATCAGATCCGCCTTGAAGGCGGCGACTGTTCGACCGACAGCTTCTGCTACCCCAACACCTGAACGTGAGTATTGAACCGTCTATGGCCGCCCTTTGGTGGGCGGTCATCGCCTCGGGTGCGTATCACGGGATGAACCCGGGGATGGGTTGGCCCCTTTCTGTGTCTGCGGCGCTGATGGAAGGTCGGCGATCAGCGCTTGTTAAAGCGTTGGCAATGCTTGCGCTTGGGCATTTCCTTGCGATGTCAGCCATTCTATTCCCTTTCTCGGCGATGATAACACTTGTGGACTGGCAGCGTGAAATCCGCGTCGCAGCAGGACTTTTGGTGATGACGGTCGGCGCGTATTTGCTGATCAATCGGCGCCATCCTAGATTTCTGGCACGGGTCAAACCAACCCGTCTCGCCCTTTGGTCCTTCCTCGCCGCAATGGCCCATGGTGCGGGCTTGATGCTGCTCCCGATCTATTTGGGTTTGTGCCGGATAGAAGAGCTGGACACCGGGCATCAGGCTGCGACTGAATTGATGTCCGGCAACATAGAGACAGCGTTGACAGTTGCAATCGTTCACACTGTAGTCATGACTTTATCAGGTGGGGTATTGGCCGTAGGTGTGTACAGTTGGCTCGGCCTGAAGTTCCTGTCGAAGACTTGGTTCAACATGGATGCCCTCTGGGCTCTGAGCTTATTCCTTGTGGGCCTAATCGGGGTTTGGACAGCCGTATAGTATAACTATTTGGTTTCATCGATTAACAACGGACGTCGCCACCCGGTTATAAGGTCTGCGGTTTGGTTCAAAGGGCTGCTTGTGTGCTCTGACCGGAAGTCCGAAACGATGAGCCTCAAGGTCGGCTATGGGCCGTTCTTGACCGTGAGGAGAGAGGGGAGTGGCCTGATTGATGCACCTGGCACATTTCAACACAAAGGGCGGGAAACGGACTTTCGCTGCGTTTTTCACTAACGGCAACTATGTGCAGGAAGCAGGCTTTTCAAATATTGGCGAGTAGCCGGTAGTCGTCTTTTACTGTCTGACTGAGGCCGCGACATTTCATGCCGACGTACCATCTACTTTGCAGGCAAGGCAAAATCGGCATTGCGATTATGCAAGGCTCAACCCATGATCTCCCCATCATGACCAAACCATTTTCTTTTCGCGATGACCCCGCCGTCCCCGACTTCTACGACCAAGCGCCGGTTGCTGTGATGGATGCCGAATGCGCCGTTTGCAGTTGGGGCGCAAGGATGATCCATCGGCTCGACCACTCGGGCACAGTGCGGATCTGCCCGATTCAAACACCCTTGGGGGCGGCACTTCTACGGCATTACGGGCTAAGCCCGGACGACCCATCGAGCTGGCTTTTCATCGACGAGGGCGTGGCCCATGTCGATTTTGAGGCTATCGTTCACGCGGGTCGGCGTTTCGGAGGCTGGGGAGGGCCCTGTTGATCCTGCCCAAACCGCTGCGCGACTGGCTCTATCAGCGCCTTGCGCGTAACCGGTACCGGCTGTTCGGTCGGGCAGACATGTGTTCTCTTCCTGACCCTGATTTTCAGCGACGGGTGCTGCAGTGAAGGTTTTAGTGCTTGGGGGATACGGGGTTTTCGGTGCTCGCCTTGCGCGGCTCTTGATACGGGACGGGCACGATGTTTGCATCGCTGGACGCAATCGTGCGGCAGCGCAAAGTCTAGCGGCTGAACTGGGCTGCAACGCGCTTCGGTTTGACCGCGCCGGGGATCTGACTGCACTGGCGGGCTTCGACGTCGTGGTCGATGCCGCTGGGCCTTTCCACAGCTATGGTGATGACCCGTACCGGCTTGCCCGTGCTGCGATTTGTACGGGTGTAAATTACTTGGATCTCTCGGATAATGCAACATTTTGCGCCGGGATTGCGACCCTAGATGACGCGGCCCAAGCGGCCGGGCTTTGTGTCATTTCAGGACTCTCAACGGTTCCCGCACTCTCAAGCGCGGCAGTGCGCGCCTTGGTCGGAGATGAGATGCCACGCGTGATCGACAGTGCGATCCTGCCCGGCAATCGCAGCCCGCGTGGCCTCTCGGTGATGGCGTCGATCCTGGCTCAGGCGGGGCGGCCTATGCCAATTTGGCGCGGGCGGAAATGGTGCCGGGCAAGGGGCTGGTCGGCCCCCCGCGACTACCTCTTACCTGATGGGGTGAGCCGTCAAGGCTGGCAAATCGAAGTGCCGGACCTACAGCTATTCCCCGCGCATTTCGGCGCTGAAACAGTTGTCTTTCGCGCCGGGCTTGAGCTTGGCGTGATGCGCTATGCGTTAGCTGCCTTTGCCTGCCTGCGCCGGGTATTGCCGTTCCCGGTTAACCCTCCGATGGTCCGGGCCTTCAAAATCGCGGCTGATTTATTGGCACCTTTTGGCAGTGGGCGCGGCGGTATGATTGTGATGGTCATCGTTGGACAGGAACGACGCATTTGGCGGCTTCTGGCCGAAGACGGTGACGGACCTTTCATTCCGGCCATTGCTGCGCGTGCCCTGTTGCGTAGGCCAACCCTTCCGGTAGGAGCCCGCGTGGCACTGGAGGCCATCACGCTTCAAGAAGCCGAGGCCGCAATGTCGGATCTGCGCGTGCGCACCGAACATGCAAGCGAGCCGCTTGATCCGATCTTCCCACGGGTGCTCGGGTCCGATTTCGCCGCTTTGCCCGCCCAGATCCGCGCGACGCATTTGACTGCCGATTGCAGCCGCTGGAAAGGGCGAGCCAAAGTGCATCGCGGAGATGGGCTGTGGAGCCGTTTTCTTGGGCGGGTCTTTGGCTTTCCTGAGGCCGCCGATGAAATTGCGGTCACAGTCATCAAGACCGTCACACCCAAAGGGGAGACTTGGCTGCGTCGCTTTGGCCATCGCAGTTTCCGCTCACGCCTCGTCGCGACATCAGCGGGGATGACAGAGAGCTTCGGTCCTTTCACGTTCCTTTTGGGGCTGAAACAGCATGACAACGCGCTGCACTATCCCGTTGTCTCTGGAAGGTTAGGACCTGTGCCGCTACCGCGCTGGCTTCTGCCGATTTCTGAGGCGCGCGAATACGTGAGCAACGATGAGTTTCGGTTCGACGTAAAGTTGTTTGCTCCACTCACGAAAGGGCTTCTGGTTCATTACCAAGGGACACTTCACGAGATGGCAAGCGATACCCCCTTTCATGGTTCAAGTTGTTAACATCTGTCACGAGATGCAGATCCTTATAAAGCGAATATCGATTAAACACTTTTCACCTGAGCCTTGGTTTTTCGCTCAATGGCAAAACAATCCAATGCCATTGTGTTGGCATCAGCCGCTCGCCTAACAAAGGAGAAGATTTCCCTCATTCCACCTGATCTGCCACTGCTGTCCCCACAGTCGCAAATCAAAGCACAGGGGCCTTATATCCAGAAACCTTCCTCAATACGGGCTTCACGCGGGCCTTCAGGCGTTTCAACACTCAGCTCTGTTCCCGCCTCCCAATGACCGGCATCGACCATTCCGATCGATACATTGGTGCCAAAATCTGGTGACCAGGCCGCTGAGGTTATCTGCCCTACCTGCAAACCGTTTCTCATCAATGGCCAACTCGTCCGTACTGGTGTGAGTGGGGCCCCATGAATTGAAATTGCACGGATCTGACGCGCGGAGCCTTTGCTCGCTTCCAGGTCAAGTGCCTCTTTACCGATATGATCGAGCCCTTCCGCCGGTTTGCAGAACTTTCCAAGGCCACACTCAAGTGGAGTGTTCTCCATCGTCATGTCATTTCCATAGCTCAAAAGGCCACCTTCGATCCGCTCAATCAGGTTCGGACAGCCGGGACGCACGTTCAGGCCTTCTCCGGCTTTGAAGAGGGCGTCCCAGAGTGCCATACCGTACTGACCATCCTCGACATAAATTTCAAAGCCACCCTGTTTAGAGTATCCTGAGCGGGCAACGATGAAAGATGTGTCAGCGAAAGCCAGACGTTTTTGCCGGAAGAAACGAATGTCACGTACGCTGCTACCAAAGACACGTTCCATGAGCTCATCAGATTTGGGGCCTTGCACAGCCAGTGGCGACACGTCTGGTTCAAACACGTTTACCTCTAAGCCAAGGCCATAAGCCAGTCCCTTGACCCAGAACAAAAGGTCACTGTCAGCGATTGAGATCCACCAGCGCGTGTCGCTGTGCTTAATCGCCAACGGATCATTCAGCATCTTACCTTCGTTGTCGACAATTGGCATATAGTAGCATTGATCCGACTGCATTTTCCGCAGATCACGAGGCGTTAACAGTTGCATCAGCTTTGCGGCATCGGGACCGTTAAGCTCTACTTGGCGCTCAACCGAAACATCCCAGACCTGCACGTGGGCTTTAAGATGATGGTAATCGAACTCGACGTTCTCAAAAACGGTCGGTAGCAGCATACGATTATAGACGGTATAGGCCTTTACGCCGGCAGCCTCGACGCCCTGCGTAAATGGTGTGTCGCGCACACGACGAGAGGGAGAGATGAAATGTGCCATTTGGGGCCCCGTGGAATTGACAGCGTTACTTACTCAGTCTTCGGTGTCAGCTATCTACTGAGACACCAGGACAAATATCGGGGCACCATTCGCTCCCGCAGTATTTCGATTTTCTTATCGGACCTGAGACATCTCTGACTAACAAAAATGCGACATCCAATGCGCCGCAAATGAGTGCGCCGTTTTTAGCCGGGCCGTAAGTCGCGGGATCACAACTCCAATACGACCCGATTTCATCTGAAAGAACCTCTGCAATGTCACAGTGCCGCAATGCTTGGAGGCTAAGGTATGATTTGGGCTCGCTCCACAAATTCGCTAAGCTCGCGTCCCACGCACCTATACCCTTGGTGCAGATATCAACCTTTGCTAAGTTCGATGAATGTCGCAAAGCAGACGCTCAGTCCGCCAGTCAGAGCCCAAAATGTCGACGACCTGACCGCTCCTATTCGCTGACCTGGCATGACGTTCACAACACATTCTGGCATAAGTCGCACCGGATCCAACCAGAAAGGCCCTGGCTAATATGCCAGGGGTAGTTTTTTGGGAGAACAGGTGGAGGCCAAACTGACCTATTTGCTTTCAACGTCTTTCTGATTGGGCTGCACAGATCCGACGACAAGTGATGGGTTCAACGTGTCGGGTCGGTGTAAAAGTTTCGCTGTCCCACTTAGGCTTACAGCTTAAGGGCTGCAAAAGCTTGTGTTTCAAAAACCTCCAACCCAGCACCATCTTGCGCACCCTCAACCCGTTTGATCCAGGCTTTGACTGTAGGGGCCTCAGGTGTGAGATGTGGTGCCCACTGAAACGCAGAGGCCATGATGATATCCGCGATAGTCAGCTTATCGCCAACAAGGAAGGGTTTGTCGCCCAAGCCAGACGTAATCTGCTCGCCAACCTCGATCATTGTGCGGAAGGTGCTTTTGAGAATTGGATGATCCAGTTTCGCAAAATGTACCACCATTGCAGGCTCCAGAACGCCACAATAGTAGCTCATCCAGGACAGGAAAGAACCGCGTCCCGCATCACCAGGTTTGATACTGAAGGGGTGTCCAAAAAGCTCGTCGAGATACATCATGATGGCTGCGCTTTCGCGAATGGTCTCGCCTTCATCGGTCACCAGGAACGGCACTTTACCTTCGGGATGGGCGTTGTTTGGATCTCTGCGACCGTTGCCATCGTCTTTGACGACATCAACAATGACCACTTTGACCTGGTCGAGTTTCCCCATCAGCATGAGCTGGGAAATGACCCGAGAGGATCGTGTGTGCGGAGAATGATAAAGAGTTGGCATTTCAAGAGGCCTTTCAAAACCTGACTGTTGTTGGTGGGGCACCTATGCCACTATGATCCTGCCAATTTCTGTCAGGATGTTTTGCGTAGGGTACCTCATGGCCAAATCAGATCGCCTTTTTCGCCTACTCCATCTTATTCGGGGACTTACTCCTCCGGTGACTGCTGCACGGCTGGCAGCTGCAATGGAGGTCTCCGTGCGCACTATCTATCGTGACATCGACAGCCTACGGGCAGCAGGTGCGCGGATCGATGGCGAAGCAGGACTTGGCTATACCATGATCGAAGATCCTGCATTGCCGCCGCAGACGTTTACGCAAATTGAGATCGAAGCGCTCACTCTTGGTCTGTCAGACGTCAGCCAACGCGGGGACGTTGACTTGGCACAGGCTGCCAAGGATGCGTTGACCAAAATTCTTGCTACTTTGCCAGAACGCCAACAGCGCCAGGCGATGCATGCCGTAAACCTTGTACACCGGTTTAGCACTCCTGTGGCTCCCACGATTGATATGACGCTATTGCGCGAGGCGATGTGGACTGAAGAGGCGCTTGATATTGGCTACAAAGACCGAGACGACATCTCTACTCAACGGCGCATCTTTCCCTTGGCGATTTCGTACCACGACAGGGCTGTGATGCTATTGGCATGGTGTTGCCTGCGCGCAGATTTTCGTATGTTTCACGTCACTCGAATTGAAGGCTATGCGCAAAGTGGTGAAAGCTTTCGTCCCCGGCGCGTATCTTTATTGCGGGACTATATAGCGGCTCTCAAGGCTCGGAAAATGCGCAGAATACCCTCAAAATAATGACTTTTTGATTTTGAGTTTCACCCATGTTGCCGTGAAGGTCCGCTATCATTGCACTAGGCTTTTGCACTACGACCGCTTCGGGCTGAAAGTGTGCATTCGCTGCGCCGAGGTTCAACGGCAGCTATGCGCAGATTGCGGGCTTTGCAAAGTCGGGTTGCCGATGCCACTGATCCGGGGCGAACGGCCCAAACCGGACATTGGCAGAGGGTCGCTACGCTACGGTGCAGCTAACCGAAAGCGGGCGTTGATCGAGTGTTCATCGAGTCACTTGATAACTGCAAGCTGCTTGTCAGGCTGCAATTTTTCTCGCCAAAATCACCAGCGGCGAAAT
>JABSSD010000123.1 GCA_013214575.1 Paracoccaceae bacterium
GGGGCGACCAGACTCAGCGACGGCCCACAACGACCAAGAGCGGAACGGTCCGACCCCCGCCACTGCCCGTCATAAATGACGTGCCGGGCAGTGGCTCCACAATCACACGGGAGCCTGTGTCTTTGTAAGACAAGAGGGGGCGCAAAGTCGGTTTCCAGGTCCGCGGTGCGACGGCATTTGGAGAACCTGTGTTCCAAAAGACGTTGTCTCCCGGCAGGTCTTGAAGTTTCTGAGCGAGCAGCCGACCTGTGTAGTGGCGATGGAGGCATGTGCCTCTTCGCGCTATTGGGGCCGTGAGATTTTGAAACTGGGGCAGGATGTCCGCCTGATCCCGCCGATTTACGTAAAATCTTTTGTGAAGCGGCAGCAAAACGATGCGAATGATGCAGAGGCTATAACGGAAGCGGCAGTCCGGCCCATGATGCGGTTTGTGCCCGTAAAGACTGCCGTACAGCAATCCCGATCAGTGGTGTTTAAGACCCGTGATCTTTTGATTGGGCAGCGCAATCAACTGATCAACGCGCTGCGGGGTCATCTGATGGAATATGGCATCATCGCTCCACCGGGCCGGAACTTTGTGAAGACGCTGGCGGAATAGATGTTGGACCGCAAGCCGCGCCTGCTGGTGGCAATAGCCTTGGCCAACAAAACCGCTCGGACGATCTGGGCGATGATGACAAAACACGAGGATTATTGAGATCCGGCTGCGGCAGCGTAGACTGCAACGCTCGGTATGATGTGAGAAGGACATTGAGACAGTAAGGACAAATGATCGACGAGATCGAGGTTCGGAAAACCCGACCTTCGCATCGCCATACCGGCCCGCGGCATGGCGATGCGCCGCAAACTGAGGCGCCCCCTCGGTGATTGTTTTACATCAGCTGCCGGTCAACGGACACATGACATGGTGTGTTCGCGGCGGTTGCTCTCCCAGGTCGCCTGAGGCTCGTTAGACTGGCCTCATCAGAAAAATCTGCGAGGAGAAAAACAATGAAACAGTTTGCCGGGTTGGATGTTTCCCTGAAAGAGATTTCGATTTGCGTCGTTGATAGAGACGGAAAAGTTATAACGCGCGGATCGACGCCTGCCGATCCTGAGGCGGTTGCGGTCTTCTTTGCCGGGAAAAAGCTCTGTCCGGAGTTGGTCGTTCATGAAAGTGGGCCGTTATCGATCTGGCTTCAAAGGGGTTTTGCACGCCTCGGCCTGCCTGCAATTTGCATTGACGCCCGCAAAGCGCACAAAGCATTGTCAGCGCGCCTTAACAAATCAGATGCATCCGATGCCGAAGGTTTGGCACAACTTGCTCGCACGGGCTGGTTCACGAAAGTTCATCTTCGCAGTGAGACCGCGGAGCGCATGCGCGTTCTGCTGGGTGCCCGTGACCGGCTTATCCGGCTGCGCAAGGATCTTGAGGGGCACGTTCGGGGAGTATTGAAGACCTTTGGCGTCCGAATGATCGGAGTTAACAAAGGGCGATTACGACAAGGTTTCCGGGACCAACTGGCAGTCGCGGGGCAAACCGACCCAGTCCTGGCAATTATCGCAGACGGTTTCATTGTGATCCACGAGACACTGTGCGCAGCTGCCGGAGCCCTGAAAAAGGACTTGCTCTGTGTCGCTCGCGAAAGTGCCCTGTGTCGGCGGTTGATGACGATCCCGGGCGTCGGCCCCATTGTCGCGCTCAGCTTCACCGCTCTCGTCGATGATGCGAGCAGATTTCGAAAGCCAGCGGATGTCGGCGCCTTCCTTGGGTTAACGCCCCGGCGGTACCAATCTGGCGAAATCGAATATTCCGGGCGGATCTCGAAATGTGGAGATGTTCAGATGCGTGGACTTTTGTTTGAGGTCGCGACCTGCCTGATCCGGCTGGTTAAACGGTTCTCGCCCTTGAAGCCATGGGCTGTGCGGCTTGCCGCCCGAAAAGGCTTCAAAAAGGCCGCAGTCGCAACAGCCCGAAAAATGGCTGTGCTAATGCTGACGCATTGGAAAAATGAAACCGAATTCTGTTGGAAAGGAAACACTACGACCTGATATGATACGACGAAATCCCGCCTGAGGAAGAGGCCGGGAGCAAGGTCCCAAAGGGACGGAGCCAGATTGATCTCGTGGGTGCGGTTGGGGCTGACAGCTAACCGCCTGATGACCCCGCACATGACATTTGGAGACAATCAGTCCCGAACGCCATAGTGAGGCGGCCGCGGCCGACCTCGGAGAGAACCATGATCCTGAAGGACTGCGCCATCCGGCTCTTGACTATGCCGCGAACAGAGAATCGTACCCGATCACATGTTCAAACCGTTCAAGAAAACCCTTGCATCAAACGGGGTATCCACACATGGGAAGGGGGCCTGATTGGTGGATCAAAGAACAGCTATATCGCGACACTCGTGGAGCGCTAATCAAGATATGTCATGTTGGTGAAGGTTGCCAACAAGGACACTGGAAGCGTTATTACGTGACGGTCAAAATGGACCGAAACACGGGCCTGACCAATACGGATACTCGGCAGATTGCCCTGCAATCGCCTGTCGGGCAATGGACGGCTTCCACCGCATCCGGCATTTCGGCCTGTTGGCCAGCGCGCCCCGCAAGGCCAATCTCGCGAAGATCCGCACCTTTCTCGGGGCGGAAATCGCGAAGCCCGACGATCCGCCATGCGCCGAGATCATCCCGCTCACATGACGAGAGCCTTGCCCGGACTGCCGCGGACCAATGCGCATCCTTGAAACCTTCCGCCGTGGCCAGAAACCCCAATGCCGTGCCCCTCCAAGGGAGCGCCGCATGATGAGATGCGCATCAAACTGGTCAACACCGGCCCAGCGGCAAACAGCACGCAGAGGCCCGCAACGAAAAACCTTCAGGTTTCCGGTCGTTCGCTGCGTCGAACACCAACGACTGGCGAGCGGACAAAGCCACCTTCCAATCCAAATGAAAATATGGCCGCATTCTTTGTGAATGCCTGTGCGAGCGTTAACGGCGGACGCAGTTTTCTATTTGATGCACGAACCTCAGATCAGATTTACTGGCACGCCCCATCACCATAGCAGTCCAGCAGGTCAGCCAATTGAGCTGAATTAATTTGATGGTAGCTCGGACAAAGCAACGTAGTCAGTCTGAGTGTTGTCCCATCGTGGAATGATCGCAGAACTCCAATAACGTCGCCCTCCGTAGGTGGCAGTGAATCAACTATACCCTCATAATTGGCATAAATAGATACGCGTGCATCAATGTTCTCTGCCTCGAACGGGATGAGACCCCCATCCATAAGCTGATGGCCTCCCCAGCTGGTAGAAGTGAAAATACTAAGAGTGAAAACAAACTAGCCTGCGCCTTCATCATGTCTCAATCACCTCATCGTTCGAGTTTACATGTACCGAAACCGATAACAGGCATTGGCGCTTAGTACAGAATTTGACACATTGGGCTCTGGCCAGCCATTCAATGCGCTCGTCACGAATGACCGCATTGGGCGATGGATTCAGCCGGTCAGCGCAACACACAGTTCGTATCAAAGTATTTGGGAGACTGTGTTGATGCAAAAACCGCTACCAATGGACGATCAGAAGACGTCGATCATTTGGCTTGACTGGGAACGCGGCGCGCCGTTGGCCGATATTGCGCGCGCGATCGAGAAGCCATCAGCGACAGTTTTTCATATTTGCAATATTATGGCGGTATTCAACCTCGCCGCCGGCAAAGGCACCGTCACGCGCTGGGTTTAGAAGAGCGCGAGGAAATTTCTCAAACTGGCGCGCAGGCCCCAAAAATCTGCTGACTGCCAACAAGGCAGATGCGCTGTAGGCGGCAAACATGCCTCCCGCCAGCAGAGCCGCCTGGCCGGTGCCCAGAATACCGCTGCGCCTCACGGCCGCACTGGATATCGCAGCCGCGCGGTTTGGCGATCATATTCGGCCCGCTGATCGCGCCAAAAACAGAACGCTCTCTCTGGCATCTCCATCAGCTGGTCATGATCCCAGCCGCAGTCGACAAGATGGACATGGTCAAGGGGCGTGCTCAGTGCAGCGCGTTTCCCGAGGTCTCACCCTCGCCATCCTCGTCCAGGCAAAAGCTTTTGAAGATATCCAGCTTCTGATGCACCTGAAACGACACTGCCTTGCGCGGCTTGGAACACAGCGCCACCAATTCAGGCTCTGGAAAGCCCAGCTTGATACTGCCTTCCAGCGCCGACAACCCGCGCCGGGGCAGCTTGGGAACACCAACCGAGCCGAGGGTCCGGTGCTCAAGCTGGCTGGTTTCCAGCTCTGGAATGTTGCAGGCGCTGGCGATGCCCAGGAGCAGATTTATCTGCAAGATAGACTTCAACGTCGGTGCTCTGTCCGTGGCGTAACATGGGGTAAATCCTTTCTTACGCAGCCAGCCAGAGGGCGTCTGAAGCTGGTACAGAGCCGCAATCCCCCCTTCGTCCAGCATGTCTTCAATGACCTCAACGCCATAATAGGACTTATCTCTCTCCTTTCGGGGCTTTGGCTGCGGTTTTGCCATTGCCTTGGTCTAAACGGGGCGCCGCAGTTTGCTGTCGAGCATCGAGGTGACAATCGGGTTGTCTTGCGGCAACTAGACGGGCTTGCCGTCCGGGTTGAGAGAGATATCCTCAAAGGTGGACCGCATGGCTTGGGCACGAATTTTGCCGTCGGCTTTGAATGCCTCTTCGGACAGATCTGCAACAGCTTTGCCCAGGGCATCGGCCTTCTCAGATTTAGACAAATCGATGATCTCGGCTGGCGAGGCCGCCTCGGACACAGCACCGTCCGGCAGTTCGGCAGCTTTTCTTTGGTCGGCTCAGCCGGCTCACCTGCGGCACAAGACTTGTCGACTGCCTTGATCCGGATTTTGACGTTTTCGCCAGGATCGACAGCGGCGGTCAGGGCAGGGCCGTTGGCCGTGCCGCTGATTGTGGTGATCGGCAGGCCATTGGCATCCGCGGCGGCAAAGGCCACATCGGCCCGGCCCACCTCATCCACTGCCCGGCAGGCGATTGCGCAGCAATCTGCCAAGAAGGGGGCCAGGACTCGGTGTTCGCAGCCGGATACGCCCGGATATAACAGGCATCGCTCTGCGGTAGATCCAGCGCAAAGAAGCAGGCCTTTTGGTCAAGGCCTCCGATGACGACCAGTCTCAGCAGAATCAGCCTGCGCATGTCCCCGGTGACACATGTTATGCCTGTTCTGCCGGGCAGCGGGCGGATGGCTCAGAGGCACAAACATCTCGCGAGAACCGCGCTTCTGGTCGCGCACATAATCTTTGACGGTGGTATATCCCCAAGCTCTCCCGAGCATCAAAAGGACAAAAGTGGCCGGTTTTCAAGTCGCGGGTCAGCCTCTGCTGAACATCCATTGGTGGTTCGGAGGCCTGTTGAATGCGCAGGGTCAGCGCCTAAGGCAACCTGAGGACTTTGGTATTCTTGCGAAATTGGGCCAGAATGTCGCGATAAATTTCGGCGGAGGCCTCGAGGGTATCGGTGGGTTCCCGCCGCTTGGCTGCGCTCAAATATTTGGCGACGATCAAGGAATTCTTTCTCATATATCATGGGTTGCCCGGTTTACCGGCCCGCGCCGCCGTGCTGGAAACTGCCACAATTATCAGTTTGCATAATTAAGATTGAATTGACTGAATTGCGATCGGCGCCTAAATGTGACCGAGGCTGAAGCTGATAGCCGGGCCGGTTCGCGAACAGGGCTTGAATTCGGCGGGGTCACAAGCTAAGTCCAACGCTGATTGTTAGCAGAGAGAACCAGTCAAATGGCCACTATCAACCCCGTTCAGTTCATCCAGCAGGTTCGTGCCGAGGTCTCCAAAATTGTCTGGCCGACCCGCCGCGAAGTCCTGCTGACCACCGTTATGGTGTTTATCATGGCCTCATTGACGGCGGTGTTTTTTGCTCTAGTCGATGTGCTCATCCGCTTTGGGCTGGCTGGCGTGCTGGATATGTTCAAGTAAGCCAGACTGACGGGGGCGGTGACGCCCTGCCGAAAAGGTGGCGCACCTCTTGATCTCGTCTCGATTGGCGGGTAGGTGGGCCATGTCTTTGACAAGGGCGTGCGGCGATTCGTGTTGCGCGCTAATTTTGGTTAAGACGCAGCCCGTGCTGCAAAGAAATTCAAGCGACGGCAAGGCAATGGTGCCAACCCGGCAGAACAAGGACGATCAGGTTCATGGCGAAACGGTGGTATACGGTCAGCGTGCTCTCGAACTATGAGAAGAAAATCGCAGAACAGATCCGCACGACGGCTGCTGAAACTGGTCTGGATGGCGACATCGACGAAGTTCTGGTGCCCACCGAAGAGGTGATCGAGGTGCGTCGCGGTAAGAAAGTGACCACCGAGCGCCGGTTTATGCCGGGCTATGTTCTGGTGCACATGGAGATGAGTGATCACGGCTATCACCTGATTAGCTCGATCAACCGGGTCACCGGCTTTCTGGGGCCGCAGGGTCGCCCGATGCCAATGCGTGATGCTGAGGTAAACCAGATCCTGAACCGGGTTCAGGAAGGCGAAGAATCGCCACGTACTCTGATCCATTATGAGATCGGTGAGCGGGTCAAGGTCAACGAGGGTCCGTTTGAGGACTTCGATGGCATGGTCGAGGAAGTTGATGAAGACAACCAGCGCCTTAAGGTGACGGTGTCGATCTTTGGCCGGGAAACCCCGGTTGAGTTGGAATTCACTCAGGTTACCAAGCAGGTCTGAGTGGGCGGTGCGTGCTAGCACGCACCCTACGCCCGGGTGACCGGGTTCATTCGTGGGAGGTGATGGCGCGCGCGTCGGATCTGTACCACGCTTACCAATGCACCGGAACGCGTTCTGGATGCGTAGGGTGTGTGCTAGCACGCACCGATGATAAAGGAGAAGGCTTATGGCCAAGAAGCTCGCAGGCAAAATGAAGCTGCAAGTTCCCGCCGGTAAGGCAAACCCGTCGCCACCAGTTGGTCCGGCACTGGGTCAACGCGGCATTAACATCATGGAATTCTGCAAGGCGTTCAACGCCAAGACTGCAGATCTGGAGCCCGGTGCGCCGTGCCCGACTGTGATCACCTACTACCAGGACAAGTCCTTCACTATGGACATCAAGACGTCGCCTGCGTCTTACTTCCTGAAAAAGGCGGCTGGCGTCAAATCCGGTGCTAAAACACCATCGCGTGAAGTGGTTGGTACCGTGACTGCGGCTCAGGTGAAAGAAATCGCCGAAGCCAAGATGAAAGATCTGAACGCCAACGACATCGAAGGCGCCATGCAGATCATCCTGGGCTCTGCCCGTTCTATGGGCATCGAGGTGAAGTAAGATGGCTAAGCTTGGAAAACGTACCCGCGCATCGCGCGAAGCTTTCGCTGGCAAAATGAACGTGTCGGTGGAAGAAGCTGTTGCTCTGGTTAAGGGCAATGCCAAGGCTAAATTCGATGAGACCATCGAAATCGCCATGAACCTCGGCGTTGATACACGTCACGCTGACCAGATGGTTCGCGGTGTTATCGGCCTGCCAAATGGCACCGGTAAATCCATGCGCGTTGCTGTTTTTGCCCGTGGCGCCAAGGCTGATGAAGCCAAGGCTGCTGGTGCAGATATCATTGGCGCCGAAGACCTGATGGAAGCGATCCAGGGCGGCAAAATCGATTTCGATCGTTGCATTGCCACCCCTGACATGATGCCCATCGTTGGCCGTCTGGGTAAGGTCCTGGGCCCACGCAACCTGATGCCGAACCCCAAAGTCGGCACTGTGACCATGGATGTGAAAGCAGCCGTGGAAGCAGCCAAAGGTGGCGAAGTTCAGTTCAAAGCTGAAAAAGGTGGCGTTGTGCACGCTGGTATTGGCAAAGCGTCATTTGACGAAGCCAAGCTGGTTGAAAACATCCGCGCATTTGTGGCGGCTGTGGCCAAGGCTCGCCCGTCGGGTGCCAAGGGTGCTTACATGATGAAAATCGCACTGTCCTCGACCATGGGTCCGAGCGTCACTGTTGAGGTGGATAACGCTGCTGCCCAATAATTCGGGTGACGCGACAAGATTTGGGCCCGGAATTGCTGATGCGATTCCGGGCCCTTTTTGCTGCTGTGGTGAGGCCCGGTGAGGATTATGAGTTTGCAACCCGCCGGGATCGAATTTTGCACTTGGATTATACCTAAAATCCTCTTAGGAACGGTGTTGAAATGGAGCGTGCGATTCGTCGCACGCTTCACTTCGTTTCGTCCAAGATGGTGGGTGACCCTTAACTGGGGTCTTAATTTCCCTCCTGAGACGGGAAAGACAAAAAAGATCGAGGACTTTAAACCCCTCGGGCGATTTTTGGCTCACCCCGTAAATACGGACCCGAACGCTGGGCTCTATGAGCCTGGCAAACTTGAGCCGGGATGTCTGACATCCCAAATTTGGAGAGAACTGTGGATAGAGCCCAGAAAGAGAAATTGGTCGACGAACTCGGCCAGATCTTCGAAAGCTCTGGCGTTGTTGTGGTATCACACTACGTCGGTCTGACAGTTGCTGATATGCAAGATCTGCGCGCCCGGGCAACCGAAGCGGGTGGAGCTGTGCGTGTTGCCAAAAACAGGCTCGCCAAAATCGCCCTCGAGGGAAAGTCATGTGCAAGCATTTCTGACCTGCTGACAGGGATGACCGTTCTGACCTATTCCGAGGACCCCGTAGCAGCAGCTAAGGTGGCCCAAGGGTACGCTAAAGATAACAAGAACTTTGTTATCCTTGGCGGTGCAATGGGTGAGAATGCTCTGGACGTTGCCGGCGTTGAAGCCGTGTCGAAAATGCCTTCGCGCGACGAGCTTATTGCTCAGATCGCAAGCTGTATCGGCGCACCTGCTTCCAACATCGCTGGCGCAATTGGCGCACCTGCAAGCAATATCGCAAGCATCCTTTCGACCATCGAAGAGAAGGCGGAAGCTGCGTAAGCGGTTGGCACTGAATGACCGATGTGGGGCATCTGCCCCGGCGTTGGAAAAAACACACTGATAACGGAAAGAGCTGATAACATGGCTGATCTGAAAGCACTCGCAGAAAGCATCGTGGGCCTGACCCTGCTGGAAGCACAAGAACTGAAAACCATCCTCAAGGATGAGTACGGCATCGAGCCCGCCGCTGGTGGCGCCGTTGTTATGGCTGCAGCTGGCGACGCTGGTGCAGCCGAAGAAGAAAAGACCGAATTCGACGTCGTGCTGAAGAGCGCCGGCGCATCGAAAATCGCTGTGATCAAAGAAGTTCGCGCGATCACCGGTCTGGGCCTGAAAGAAGCTAAGACTCTGGTCGAAGCAAACGGCAAAGTCAAAGAAGCTGTGTCCAAGGACGAAGCTGAAGACGTTAAAGCCAAGCTGGAAGCAGCTGGCGCCGAAGCTGAAGTGGTCTAAGCAACCGCTTCAGGGGGCTTGGGTCGGTATTCTCCTCGGGGGATCCGGCTCACACTCTCGGAAATTTGGCTGGGCCCGGAAACTCCGGGTCCAGCCGAACCTGTCTTAGTAAGGACCCGGGGCTACGGGTCTTTTCTAAGGCGAGGTTATATGGATCGGGAGGCCGCCATTCGGGACGGTGGCCATGAATTGATCCGACCACGCTGTCTCGTATGGGCAAGGTGCCGGAACCCGGCGGCATCCTTGACCGGTGAGAATTTGAAAAGGTGACATCTGACATGGCTCAATCGTTCCTTGGCCAGAAACGTCTTCGTACATACTACGGCAAAATCCGCGAAGTGCTGGAGATGCCGAACCTCATTGAGGTGCAGAAATCTTCTTATGATCTTTTCCTCCGCTCGGGTGATGAACCCCAGCCGATGGAAGGTGAAGGCATCAACGGCGTGTTCCAGTCGGTCTTTCCGATCAAGGATTTCAACGAAACCTCCGTTCTGGAGTTCGTGAAATACGATCTGGAGAAGCCCAAGTACGACGTCGAAGAATGCATGCAGCGCGACATGACCTACGCGGCTCCGCTGAAGGTCACCCTGCGTCTGATCGTGTTTGATTTCGACGAAGACACCGGTGCGAAATCGGTCAAAGACATCAAGGAACAGGATGTGTTCATGGGCGATATGCCCCTGATGACACCCAATGGTACCTTTGTGGTCAATGGCACCGAGCGGGTGATCGTCTCGCAGATGCACCGCTCTCCTGGCGTGTTCTTTGACCATGACAAAGGCAAAACCCACTCCTCGGGTAAGCTGCTGTTTGCCTGCCGCATCATCCCGTATCGCGGCTCATGGCTGGACTTTGAGTTTGACGCCAAGGACATCGTCTTTGCCCGTATCGACCGTCGTCGCAAGCTGCCTGTCACCACCCTGCTTTATGCTCTGGGCCTGGACCAGGAAGGCATCATGGATGCCTATTACAAAACCGTCAGCTACACTCTTGAGCCGGGCCGCGGTTGGGTTACCCCGTTCTTCCCCGAGCGTGTACGTGGCACCCGTCCGACCTATGATCTGGTCGACGCCAAGACCGGCGAAATCATTGCTGAATCCGGCAAGAAAATCACTCCGCGCGCAGCCAAGAAGCTGATCGACGACGCGGCTATTGCCGATCTGCTGGTTCCATTCGATCACATTCTTGGAAAATATGTCGCCAAGGACATGATCAACGAAGAAACCGGCGCTATCTATGTCGAGGCCGGCGATGAGCTGACCCTGGAGCATGACAAGTCCGGCGAACTCATTGGTGGGTCCCTCAAGGACCTGATGGATGCGGGCATCACCGAGATTCCGGTGCTGGACATCGACAATATCAATGTCGGTCCCTACATGCGCAACACGATGGCGATGGACAAGAACATGGGCCGCGACACCGCGCTCATGGACATCTACCGCGTCATGCGTCCGGGCGAGCCACCCACCGTCGAAGCGGCAAGCAACCTGTTCAACACCTTGTTCTTTGATAGCGAACGCTATGATCTGTCGGCTGTTGGCCGGGTGAAAATGAACATGCGTCTGGCTCTGGATGCGGACGACACTCAGCGGACATTGCGCAAAGAAGACATCATCTCCTGTATCAAAGCGCTGGTTGACCTGCGCGATGGTCGCGGCGGCGTTGACGACATTGACCACCTGGGCAACCGTCGTGTGCGCTCCGTTGGCGAGCTGATGGAAAACCAGTACCGTGTTGGCCTGCTGCGTATGGAGCGCGCCATCAAGGAACGTATGTCATCGGTCGAAATCGACACTGTGATGCCGCAGGATCTGATCAACGCCAAACCGGCTGCTGCCGCTGTGCGTGAGTTCTTTGGCTCGTCGCAGCTGTCGCAGTTCATGGACCAAACCAACCCCCTGTCCGAAGTGACCCACAAACGCCGTCTCTCGGCGCTTGGACCTGGCGGTTTGACCCGCGAGCGGGCTGGCTTTGAGGTGCGTGACGTTCACCCGACCCACTATGGTCGGATGTGCCCGATTGAAACGCCCGAAGGTCCGAACATTGGTCTGATCAACTCGCTGGCGACCTATGCCCGCGTCAACAAATATGGCTTTATCGAAACCCCTTACCGGGTTGTCAAAGACGGCCATGTGACCGACGAAGTTCACTATATGTCGGCCACCGAGGAAATGCGTCACACTGTGGCGCAGGCCAACGCCTCGCTGGATGAGAACGGCAACTTCACCAACGAACTGGTGTCGACCCGTCAGTCCGGCGACTATACGCTGGCGCCGCGCGAAAACGTTGACCTTATCGACGTGTCGCCCAAGCAGTTGGTCTCGGTTGCGGCCTCGCTGATCCCGTTCCTGGAGAACGACGATGCGAACCGGGCCCTGATGGGCTCGAACATGATGCGCCAGGCGGTGCCGCTGCTGCGGGCCGAGGCGCCACTGGTTGGCACCGGTATCGAAGAAGTTGTTGCCCGGGATTCCGGCGCTGCCTATATGGCGAAACGCGCTGGTGTGGTGGATCAGGTTGATGCCCAGCGTATCGTGATCCGCGCCACTGCGGATCTGGAACTGGGCGACGCAGGCGTTGATATCTATCGCATGCGCAAGTTCCAGCGCTCAAACCAGAACACCTGTATCAACCAGCGTCCGCTGGTGAAGGTGGGCGACACAGTGATCAAGGGCGAAGTCATCGCCGATGGTCCGTCGACGGATCTGGGCGAACTGGCCTTGGGTAAAAACGTGGTTGTCGCGTTTATGCCTTGGAACGGTTACAACTACGAAGACTCCATCCTGATCTCTGAGCGTATTGCGCGCGACGACGTGTTCACTTCGGTGCATATCGAAGAATTCGAAGTCGCCGCCCGTGACACCAAGCTTGGTCCAGAAGAAATCACCCGTGATATTCCCAACGTCGGCGAGGAAGCCCTGCGCAACCTCGACGAAGCGGGTATTGTCTACATCGGCGCCGATGTAGAGCCGGGCGACATTCTGGTTGGCAAGATCACCCCCAAGGGCGAAAGCCCGATGACGCCAGAAGAAAAACTGCTGCGCGCCATCTTTGGTGAAAAAGCCTCGGACGTTCGCGACACCTCGCTGCGTGTTAAGCCGGGTGACTTTGGTACGGTTGTCGAAGTGCGCGTCTTTAACCGCCACGGTGTGGAAAAAGACGAACGTGCGATCCAGATCGAGCGTGAAGAAGTTGAACGCCTGGCCCGTGACCGTGACGATGAGATGACAATCCTGGATCGCAACATCTACTCCCGTCTAAAGGGCATGGTGTTGGATCAAACCGCTGTCAAAGGCCCCCGCGGTATTCGCGGTGGCACTGTGATCACTGAGGAAATGTTGACCTCGATGATCCGCAGCCAGTGGTGGATGCTGGCGCTGGAAGACGAGAAGGGCGCTCAGGCTGTCGAGGCTCTGAACGAGCAATACGGCATCCAGAAACGCGCCCTGGACGCGCGCTTTGAAGACAAGGTCGAGAAAGTCCGTCGCGGTGACGATCTGCCACCAGGTGTGATGAAGATGGTCAAAGTGTTCATCGCGGTGAAGCGTAAGCTGCAGCCGGGTGATAAAATGGCCGGTCGTCACGGCAACAAAGGTGTTATTTCCAAGGTTGTACCGATGGAAGACATGCCGTTCCTGGCTGATGGGACCCCGGTTGACTTCTGTCTGAACCCACTGGGTGTGCCGTCGCGTATGAACGTTGGTCAGATCCTTGAAACCCACATGGGTTGGGCCGCACGCGGTCTGGGTATCAAGATCGACGAAGCTCTGGGTGAGTACCGCCGGTCCGGCGATCTGACCCCGGTGCGTGACGCGATGAAGCTGGCCTATGGTGACCGGGTTTATACCGATGGTATCGTCGACATGACCGAGGACGAGTTGGTCGAAGCGGCCGGCAATGTCACCGGCGGTGTGCCAATTGCCACACCGGTGTTTGACGGCGCCAAAGAGGCTGACGTCAACGATGCGCTGGTGCGTGCCGGTTTCGACACCTCGGGTCAGTCGATCCTGTTTGATGGCCGCACAGGCGAGCAGTTTGCCCGCCCGGTGACCGTCGGCATGAAGTATCTGCTGAAACTGCACCACCTGGTGGATGACAAAATCCACGCCCGCTCAACCGGTCCATACTCGCTGGTTACTCAGCAGCCGCTGGGTGGTAAGGCACAGTTTGGTGGTCAGCGCTTTGGGGAAATGGAAGTCTGGGCTCTCGAAGCTTATGGCGCCGCCTATACCCTGCAGGAAATGCTGACAGTCAAGTCGGATGACGTGGCAGGCCGGACCAAGGTCTATGAAAGCATCGTCAAGGGTGAGGACAACTACGAAGCAGGCGTCCCAGAATCGTTCAACGTTCTGGTGAAAGAAGTTCGTGGCCTTGGCCTGAATATGGAACTCCTGGATGCGGAGGAAGAGTAGGGGCGGTCTCGCCCCACACTCATCCCATCCCAATTTGTAAGGACGCAAAATGAACCAGGAACTGACGAACAACCCGTTCAATCCGCTGACACCCCCCAAGGTGTTCGACGAGATCAAAGTCTCGCTGGCCTCGCCAGAGCGGATCCTGTCGTGGTCGTATGGCGAAATCAAAAAGCCAGAGACCATCAACTACCGCACGTTCAAGCCCGAGCGTGACGGCCTGTTCTGCGCACGTATCTTTGGCCCGATCAAAGACTATGAATGCCTGTGCGGCAAATATAAGCGCATGAAATATCGCGGCGTTGTCTGCGAAAAATGTGGTGTTGAAGTGACACTGCAGAAGGTCCGCCGCGAGCGGATGGGCCATATCGAGCTGGCCTCGCCAGTGGCGCATATCTGGTTCCTCAAGTCGCTGCCGTCGCGCATCGGCCTGATGCTGGACATGACCCTGCGTGATCTGGAGCGGGTTCTCTACTTTGAGAACTACGTGGTGATCGAACCCGGTCTGACCGATCTGACCTATGGCCAGATGATGACCGAAGAAGAGTTCATGGACGCCCAGGATGCCTATGGCATGGATGCTTTCACCGCCAATATCGGCGCCGAAGCGATCCGTGAAATGCTGGCGGCGATTGATCTGGAATCCGAAGCTGAGCGGCTGCGTGCCGATCTGGCCGAAGCCACTGGTGAGCTGAAGCCCAAGAAGATCATCAAACGTCTGAAGGTTGTCGAGTCCTTCCTCGAGTCGGGCAACCGTCCCGAGTGGATGGTTCTGACTGTTATTCCGGTGATCCCACCAGAGCTGCGCCCCCTGGTGCCGCTGGATGGTGGCCGCTTTGCGACCTCGGATCTGAACGATCTGTATCGCCGGGTGATCAACCGGAACAACCGCCTGAAGCGTCTGATCGAGCTGCGCGCGCCTGACATCATCGTTCGTAACGAAAAGCGGATGTTGCAGGAATCGGTTGATGCGCTGTTTGACAACGGCCGTCGCGGCCGCGTTATCACCGGCGCCAACAAGCGTCCGCTGAAATCGCTGTCCGACATGCTGAAGGGTAAGCAGGGTCGCTTCCGTCAGAACCTTTTGGGCAAGCGCGTCGACTTCTCGGGTCGTTCGGTCATTGTGACCGGCCCGGAATTGAAGCTGCACCAATGTGGTCTGCCCAAAAAGATGGCGCTGGAACTGTTCAAGCCGTTCATCTACTCGCGGCTTGAGGCCAAAGGCCTGTCTTCCACTGTGAAGCAAGCCAAGAAGCTGGTCGAAAAAGAGCGTCCCGAAGTCTGGGATATCCTGGACGAAGTGATCCGCGAACACCCGGTCATGCTGAACCGGGCGCCAACATTGCACCGTCTTGGTATCCAGGCGTTTGAACCGATCCTGATCGAAGGTAAGGCGATCCAGCTGCACCCGCTGGTCTGCTCGGCGTTCAACGCTGACTTTGACGGTGACCAGATGGCGGTTCACGTGCCGCTGAGCCTTGAGGCCCAGCTGGAAGCCCGCGTGTTGATGATGTCGACCAACAACGTTCTGTCGCCAGCCAACGGCGCTCCGATCATTGTTCCGTCGCAGGATATGATCCTGGGTCTGTACTATGTGACGCTGGACCGCAAAGGCATGCCAGGCGAAGGCATGGTGTTTGCCTCGCTGGAAGAAGTTCAGCACGCTCTGGACGCTAAAGTGGTGCACCTGCACAGCAGGATCACCGCACGGGTGACGCAGATCGACGAAGAAGGTAACGAAGTGTTCGAGCGCTTGGAAACCACTCCGGGTCGGATGTTGCTGGGCGATTTGCTGCCCAAGAATGCCAAGGCGCCGTTCGCACTGGTCAACCGTCTGCTGCGTAAGAAAGAAGTGCAGCAGGTCATCGATACCGTCTACCGGTATTGTGGTCAGAAAGAATCGGTCATCTTCTGCGATCAGATCATGACCATGGGGTTCCGTGAATCGTTCAAAGCCGGTATTTCCTTCGGTAAGGACGACATGCTGATCCCGGACACCAAATGGCCGCTGGTGAATGAAACCCGCGATCAGGTGAAAGGCTTTGAACAGCAGTACATGGATGGCCTGATCACTCAGGGTGAAAAGTACAACAAAGTTGTCGATGCCTGGTCCAAGTGTAACGACAAGGTCACCGACGCGATGATGGGGGCCATCTCGGCTGCCAAATATGACGAGAACGGTTCTGAGATGGAACTGAACTCGGTCTATATGATGGCGCACTCCGGGGCGCGTGGCTCGGTCACTCAGATGAAACAGCTGGGCGGTATGCGCGGGTTGATGGCAAAGCCAAACGGCGACATCATCGAAACTCCGATCATCTCGAACTTTAAAGAAGGTCTGTCCGTGTTGGAGTACTTCAACTCTACCCACGGTGCCCGTAAGGGTCTGTCGGATACGGCTTTGAAGACAGCGAACTCGGGCTATCTGACCCGTCGTCTGGTTGACGTGGCACAGGATTGTATCATTCGTGATCATGACTGTGGCACCGACCTGTCAATCACCGCTGTGGCGGCTGTCAACGATGGTGAAGTTGTCGCAACTCTGGGCGAACGTGTTCTGGGTCGTGTTGCAGCTGAAGACATCAAGAAGCCAGGCACCGAAGATGTGCTTGTGGCTCTTGGCACGCTGATCGACGAACGTATGGCCGATACTATCGAAGAGGCGGGTGTTCGTTCCATTCGCCTGCGTAGCCCGCTGACCTGTGAGGCCGAAGAAGGCGTCTGTGTCATGTGCTACGGTCGTGATCTGGCCCGCGGCACCATGGTGAACACCGGCGAAGCCGTCGGCATCATCGCGGCGCAGTCGATTGGGGAACCTGGCACACAGCTGACTATGCGGACCTTCCACATTGGCGGCGTTGCGCAGGCTGGTCAGCAGTCGTTCCAGGAAGCAACTGTCGATGGTACCATCGTCTTTGAGAACGCGCAGACCCTGACCAACGCCAGTGGCGAAGTCATGGTTCTGGGTCGCAGCATGAAGCTGATCGTCCAGGATGAGCACGGTGAAGATCGGGCTACTCACAAACTGGCCTATGGTTCCAAACTGTTCGTGTCCCAGGGTCAGCAAGTGGCCCGCGGTCTCAAACTGTACGAATGGGATCCCTACACACTGCCGATCCTCGCTGAAAAAGCGGGTACGGTTAAGTATGTGGACCTGATCAACGGTATCGCTCTGCGCGAAGAAACCGATGAAGCCACCGGTATGACACAGAAGATCGTTGTCGATTGGCGGACAGCTCCCAAAGGCGGCGAGCTGAAGCCGGAACTTATTCTGGTCGACAAAGATGGCGAGCCAGTGCGCAATGAGTTGGGGCACCCGGTTCACTATGGCATGTCGGTTGACGCGGTTCTGTCGATCGAGGACGGGGACGATGTTCAGGCCGGTGACGTTATTGCGCGTATCCCGCGTGAAGGCGCCAAGACCAAGGACATCACCGGTGGTCTGCCACGGGTTGCGGAACTGTTCGAAGCCCGTCGTCCCAAGGATCACGCAATCATCGCTGAAATCGATGGCTACGTGCGCTTTGGTCGCGACTACAAGAACAAGCGCCGGATCTCGATTGAGCCAGCTGATGAGTCAATGGAAACCGTGGAATACATGGTGCCCAAGGGCAAGCACATCCCGGTTCAGGAAGGTGACTTCATCGCCAAGGGTGAATACCTGATGGACGGCAACCCGGCACCGCATGATATTCTTGCGGTTATGGGGGTCGAAGCATTGGCCAACTACATGGTTGACGAAGTGCAGGACGTCTATCGTCTGCAGGGCGTGAAGATCAACGATAAGCACATCGAGGTTATCGTACGTCAGATGTTGCAGAAGTTGGAAGTTCTGGACAGTGGTGACACCACCCTGCTCAAGGGAGAACACGTCGATAAGCACGAGTTCGATCTGGCCTGTGAAAAGGCCGAGTCCAAAAATGGCCGTCCGGCCCGTGGTGAACCGATCCTGCTTGGGATCACCAAGGCTTCGCTGCAGACCCGGTCGTTCATCTCGGCGGCATCGTTCCAGGAAACCACGCGGGTTCTGACCGAGGCATCGGTGCAGGGTAAGCGCGACAAACTGGTCGGCCTGAAAGAGAACGTCATCGTTGGCCGCCTGATCCCGGCGGGCACCGGTCGGGCCACCGATCGTATGCGCAACATCGCCCAAGACCGCGACAATGTGGTGCTCGAAGCGCGCCGCGTAGAGGCCGAAGCCGCAGCAGCCTTGGCGGCTCCGGTGATGGACGAGGATATCATTGGCGGCGACGTGTTCAACAATCTGGTGGATACTCCGGAAAGTCGCGATTGATCGCTTGATCCGATAATTTAGAGAGGCCCCCGCAGAGAAATCTGCGGGGGCCTTTTTGTTTGCCGCCGTCGTCTTGTCGAACTCGCCTCTTCCCTTTCCCGGCCTCAGGTGGTTGGGTCAGGAGACGTGAAATTTGGCACCGGGGCGATCTATGGATCTGAGGGTTAAAATGGTTGGGCTGTTGCGCTTTTCGGTGCTCAGCCCGACCTATTATTCAGAGCGCTTCAGGACATTGGACGAAACCGCGGCGCATCTGTTCTCGCCCGAGCGGCTGGAGTTGCGGTTTCGGATTTTCGAATCCCTGTGCCTGCCGTCCCTGATGCGGCAAAGCGATATGGACTTTACGCTGGTGGTGCTGACCGCCAAAACCCTGCCCGCCGCCTATCTGACCCGTCTTCTTGACCTGCTCGATCCGCTACCGAATGTGGTCTGTCGCCCGGTGGGCACCGGCATTCATTATCGGCTGCTGAAACGGGCTTACGCCGCGGTGCCGCTGGACGATGCCAGCCATCAGATCCTGTTCCGGCTGGATGACGACGATGCGGTGGATATCAACTTTGTGCGCCGCACCAAACATCTGGCCCGGGGGTTGATCCCTCTTCAGGGCGGCGATACGCCTTTTGTCCTGGCCAATAACCGTGGCTTTTATGCGCAGAAAACGGAGCACGGGGTTGAGGTGTATGACGCCTGCGAAAAAGCGCCTTTGTCGATCGGCACCGCATTGGTGGCTCCGGTTGGCCATGGCGCCAATCCCTACCGCTACAATCACCGGAAATTCGGCCAGCACTTCAATATGTTTTCCGACATTTCGGTGCCTGCCTTTGTGCGCACCATTCATGGCGACAACAAATCCGATCCAACCCAGATGGGACTGACCCGAAAATGGGGCGAGGAGCGGATCGAGGCTGGGTTGCAGCAGCATTTTGACCTGTCGGTGGATGCCTTGCAGGAGTTGCTACAGTGACCGGTAATCAACTTGGCGCGCTGCTGATGATGGGCAGTATGGCGGGGTTCACCTTTAATGATGCTTTGGTGAAAACCGTCGGCGGTGCGATGCCGCTGTCGCAGATCCTGACTCTGCGTGGCCTGGTTGCCACCATATTGATCTATGCGCTGGCGCGGCGGTTGGGCACATTGCGGTGGAACCTGCCGCGGCGCGATTGGGCTATGATCGCTGCCCGCTGTCTGGCCGAGCTCTGTGCCACCTATCTTTTCCTGACCGCGCTGATGGTGACACCACTGGCCAATCTGACGGCGATCCTGCAGAGCCTGCCGCTGACCATCACCCTGGGTGCGGCGGTGTTTTTGGGTGAACCTGTCGGCTGGCGCCGGATGGCGGCCATTCTGGTTGGGTTCTGCGGTATTGTGCTGATTGTCCGCCCCGATGTGGATGGCTTTGGCGAGGGAACGCTTTATGCTCTGGCTGCGGTTCTGGCAATTACCGCCCGTGACCTGCTGACCCGGCGAATGTCGAGCGAAGTGCCATCGATGGTGGTCACACTGATGGCCTCGCTGTCGGTTTTGCTATTTGCGGTGCTGGCCTCTACCCAAGTGACATGGGTGCCGGTTTCCGGCAGTAGTCTGGCCGCAATTACCGGCGCCGCCCTGTTCATTTTTGTCGGCTATCTGTGCTCGGTGATGACAATGCGGGTTGGTGACGTCGCCTTTATTTCACCGTTTCGCTACACCGGGTTGCTTTGGGCTTTGCTGTTGGGGTGGCTGGTGTTCGGCGAGTGGCCCGATGCACTGACATTGCTGGGGGCGGTGATTGTGGTCGCGACTGGCCTGTTTACACTGTACCGTGAACGAAAGGTTTCAGGCGGCTGAAAACACCTGCCGAATGTGATCGGCGTCCAGTGCGAAGCGGGCGATGAACTCGCCTTCCTGTGCCGGGGTAAGAGCCTCGACCGCGACGGGTTTTGCCGCTTTTTGGCGGGAGTCGTTAAATCTATTGATAGTGCGCACAAACATCGGCGCGTCGGTGATTGTCACGGTTGGCATGAAGCGATGAATTTTCTCATGCGCGAAGTTCATGATGGTCAGCGGACAGTTGCCTTGCACATAGAGACCCATGGCGGCGACATAATAGGGCCGGTGGACCTCACTCGCGGCGATGCCACTGGCGCCGACTTCCGCCACAAAGCCACGGTTGAAGTCAAAGGCGACGGTTCGGTTGTTGGCAATCAGCCCCGAGCAGTCGGACACCGAGGCCCGCAGCCGTTCGATGAAATCCACCGAAACCGCATCGTCGTCGTCATGGCGGAACTGCAGGCAGGGCTGCGCCGGATGCCGCCGCGCCGCGTTCAGGATTTCCTTCATCACCGGCCGCTGTTTGCGCGGCGGTTCCGCATGGATGCGGATCTGGGGAATATCTGCGCAGAGATCCTGCAGCCGGTCAAAATGGCGTTTGGGCAGGCTGTCGCCCACCACAATGATCAGCTCAAAATCCGGATCGGTCTGTGCCTTCAGGCAGGGCAGGGCGACGGTTTCCATCAGCCGAAACCTCTCTTCCAGCCGCGGCTCACTATAAAGATAGGCAATCCGGTCTGCGACTGTTTCATGTTCAACCTGAAACCCACCCAAGGCGGGGTACGAGAACCGGCACAGCCCAATGATTTGCATGAAAATTGACCCTGATTATAAACTGACTATGTATACCGCACTATGGCCCGCCAAATGGCCGTGATCAAGTTTCACGGTGGCTTGGTTCGGCAGGGAATGCTGTCGGCGGATGTGGTCGCCTTAGCTCCTGTTGACATCATCTGCGACTCCCCATATACGCGCGATATCCGGCATTTGAGGTCTCCTCATAAGCCGATATCAAAACTGTAGTGGACCAAGATTCAAGCACCTATCGCTTGGATCCTCTGTAAACCCACCGCGTCGCTCACCTCGGAATGGGAGCGATTGCGGTTTTTGCGCTTGTGTTATCATAGCGTGAGAGACTGAGCCGCACGCAACAGCGTGCATGACCATGAGTTGCAAAACGGGGAATGAACCGGAATGCCAACGATTCAACAGCTGATCCGCAAGCCGCGGCAGCCTAAAGTAAAACGATCGAAGTCCATGCATATGCAAGGCTGTCCGCAAAAGCGCGGCGTCTGCACACGTGTGTACACGACCACTCCTAAGAAACCAAACTCCGCGATGCGGAAAGTTGCTAAGGTTCGCCTGACCAACGGTTTTGAAGTGATCTCCTATATCCCAGGTGAAAGTCACAACCTTCAGGAACACTCTGTGGTTCTGATCCGTGGCGGCCGGGTAAAGGATCTTCCCGGTGTGCGTTACCACATCCTTCGCGGTGTTCTGGATACCCAGGGCGTCAAAGACCGTAAGCAACGTCGTTCGAAGTACGGCGCGAAGCGTCCTAAGTAAGAGGAATATTCGATGTCACGTCGTCACGCCGCTGAGAAGCGCGAAATTCTGCCCGACGCCAAATTTGGTGATCGCGTATTGAGCAAATTCATGAACAATCTGATGATCGACGGTAAGAAGTCGATCGCAGAGCGGATCGTCTACAACGCAATGGATCGCGTTGAGAGCAAGATCAAACGTTCGCCCGTCGAAGTCTTCCATGAAGCCCTCGACAACATCAAGCCTTCGGTCGAAGTTCGTTCGCGCCGTGTGGGTGGTGCAACCTATCAGGTTCCGGTCGAAGTGCGCCCCGAGCGTCGCGAAGCCCTGGCCATTCGTTGGTTGATCAACGCCTCCCGTGCCCGCAACGAGAACACCATGGAAGAGCGCCTTGCAGGCGAGCTTATGGACGCTGTCCAGTCCCGTGGTTCCGCCGTTAAAAAGCGCGAAGACACCCATAAGATGGCCGACGCAAACAAAGCGTTCAGCCATTATCGCTGGTAACCTCTAAAGGATTAGGACGAGAACAATGGCTCGCGAATATCCCCTCGACCGCTACCGTAACTTCGGGATCATGGCGCATATCGATGCAGGTAAAACTACCTGCTCCGAGCGCATCCTGTTTTACACTGGTAAGTCGCACAACATCGGCGAAGTTCACGACGGCGCTGCGACCATGGATCACATGGAGCAGGAGCAGGAACGTGGCATCACCATTACTTCGGCTGCGACCACCACATTCTGGGAACGCACTGACGACGGTGAGACCAAGAATTCTGCCAAGCACCGGATGAACATCATCGACACCCCCGGCCACGTTGACTTCACAATTGAAGTTGAACGGTCGCTGGCGGTGCTTGATGGTGCAGTTGCACTGCTTGACGCCAATGCTGGTGTTGAACCTCAGACCGAAACCGTGTGGCGTCAGGCTGACCGCTACAAGGTTCCGCGTATCGTGTTCGTCAACAAGATGGACAAGATCGGCGCCGATTTCAACAATTGCGTTGAAATGATCGCCGACCGCACCGGTGCCGTACCGATGCCAATTCAGTGCCCGATTGGCGCTGAGACAGAACTTGAAGGCTTGGTTGACCTGGTCACCATGCAAGAATGGGTCTGGGAAGGTGAAGATCTGGGCGCGTCCTGGGAACTGCGCGATATTCGCGAATCTCTCAAGGATCAGTGCGAACTGATGCGCGCAGATATGATCGAATTGGCCGTCGAAATGGACGACGATGCCATGGAGGCCTATCTCGAAGGTGAAGAACCCTCGGTTGAGGTGCTGCGCGCGCTGATCCGTAAGGGTACGCTGGCGATGGCTTTCGTGCCGGTTCTGTGTGGCTCCGCGTTCAAGAACAAAGGTGTTCAGCCGCTGTTGAACGCTGTGATCGACTATCTGCCGAGCCCGGTGGATGTTGCTGATTACATGGGCTTCCTGCCTGGTGATGACGACGAAGTGCGTAACATTGCGCGGCGTGCAGACGATGACCTGCCGTTCTCCGCTCTGGCGTTCAAGATCTGGAATGACCCCTTTGTGGGTTCGCTGACCTTTACCCGCATTTACTCCGGTAAGCTGGAAAAGGGCGATTCATTCCTGAACTCGACCAAAGGCAAAAAAGAGCGCGTTGGCCGCATGATGATCATGCACTCCAACGACCGTGATGAAATCAGCGAAGCTTTCTCTGGTGACATCATTGCTCTGGGCGGTCTGAAAGACACCACTACCGGTGACACTCTCTGCGCGACCGCTCATCCGGTTATCCTGGAAACAATGAACTTCCCCGATCCGGTGATCGAGATTGCCATTGAGCCCAAGACCAAGGGCGACCAGGAAAAG
Source organism: Paracoccaceae bacterium (assembly GCA_013214575.1). Taxonomy (GTDB): domain Bacteria; phylum Pseudomonadota; class Alphaproteobacteria; order Rhodobacterales; family Rhodobacteraceae; genus Parasedimentitalea. The sequence continues at coordinate 23,261 of JABSSD010000123.1, forward strand.
ATGTCATTGGGCCTTCAGCGCCTGTCGGCAGAAGATCCTTCGTTCCGTGTTGAAACCGATTTTGAATCGGGTCAAACCATCATGCGGGGCATGGGCGAACTTCACCTGGATATCCTGGTGGACCGTCTGCGTCGTGAATTTGGTGTCGAGGCCAACATTGGTGCCCCTCAGGTTGCTTACCGCGAGACCATCGGTCACGAAGTTGAGCACATCTACACCCACAAGAAACAGTCGGGTGGTTCGGGTCAGTATGCCGAAGTGAAGCTGCTCATCACACCAACAGAGCCGGGCGAAGGCTATTCGTTCGAAACTAAGGTCGTTGGTGGGTCGGTTCCCAAGGAATACATCCCTGGTGTTGAAAAAGGCATCAAGTCTGTCATGGATAGCGGCCCTCTGGCTGGCTTCCCGGTGATCGACTTCAAGGTGACCCTGCTTGACGGTAAGTTCCACGATGTTGACTCCAGCATTCTGGCCTTTGAAATCGCAGGCCGTATGTGCATGCGTGAAGGCATGCGTCTGGCTGGCGCCAAGATGTTGGAACCGATCATGAAAGTCGAAGTGATCACGCCGGAAGACTATACCGGTGGTATCATTGGCGACCTGACATCGCGTCGGGGCCAGGTGACCGGCCAAGAGGCGCGTGGCAATGCTATTGCCATCGATTGCTTTGTGCCGCTGGCCAACATGTTTGGCTACATCAACACCCTGCGTTCAATGAGCTCAGGCCGGGCCAACTTCTCGATGCAGTTTGATCACTATGATCCGGTTCCGAATGCGATCTCGGAAGAGATCCAGGCGAAATTCGCTTAAGCGTCAGATATTTAGCGGGTGCGCGATCGGCGCGCGCCCGCCTCAAACAAATAGGAGGCCATCATGGCTAAGGAAAAGTTCGAACGTAACAAACCACACGTCAACATCGGCACCATCGGCCACGTTGACCACGGCAAAACCACGCTGACCGCAGCGATCACCAAGTATTTTGGCGAGTTCAAAGCCTACGACGAGATCGAC
>JABSSD010000124.1 GCA_013214575.1 Paracoccaceae bacterium
GGGGCGACCAGACTCAGCGACGGCCCACAACGACCAAGAGCGGAACGGTCCGACCCCCGCCACTGCCCGTCATAAATGACGTGCCGGGCAGTGGCTCCACAATCACACGGGAGCCTGTGTCTTTGTAAGACAAGAGGGGGCCTGCATTGATCATGTGCGCAGCCAGATGAAGGTTTCTGAGCGACGTGTTTGTCGTGTCTTGGGCCAGCACCGGTCCACGCAACGTCGAGTGTCACAGGGGCGAGCTGACGAAGAATGTCTGGTGTCAGTGCCAGATGAATACTCCCCAAAAGTGCCAATTGAAAATTCCCCAGTTTTGAGCGCCGGGGAGCCATGATTCTAGGGGATGCATCCCCAAAATCATGGCGTCGGTAAAATGTATCCACCTGAATGGTCCCATTGGAGATGAAGGGAGTTCAGGTGGTAAGATTGAGGGAGATCGTTTTGATCCACGACTTAAAAAGACAGGGCCTGAGCGTCAGTGCGATTGCGCGCAAACTGGGGGCCGACAGAAAGACAATTCGCAAGTATTTGAAGACTGGGCTTGAGGCCCCGGCTTATGGTCCACGCGCCGCACAGCCTCGCGTGATTGATCCGTTTTGCGAGTATCTGCGAGAACGGGTGCTGCAATATCCCGGCCTGTCTGGAGGGCGGCTATTCCTCCGTGACGGATTATCTGCGCGACGTGCGCCCAGCGGAGTTCACCGGTTTCGAGCGCCGTTTTGAAACACCGCCGGGCTGCCAGGCACAGGTGGATTTTGCCGAGTTCCAAACCGTGTTCACGCCCTCTCGGCGATGCAGGCATCGCCTGCCAGGCAATGGATGAGCCTGGTGTCGTTCGCAAGGTTTGGCTGTTTTCAATGGTATTGGGTCATAGCCGCTGGCCTTGGGGACGGTTTTGTTCCAACCAAAATTTGCAGACGGTTCTGCGGAGCCATATTGCTGCCTTTGATGCCATAGATGGAGTGCCCTCAGAAGTACTCTATGATCGCATGAAGACGGCTGTCATCGGCGAAGATGGCGATGGCACCGTCACTTACAACCGTTCGCTGGTGGCGCTGTTGAACCATTATGGCGCCGTGCCGCGCGCCTGCAAACCATACCGCGCCAAAACCAAAGGCAAAGTGGAGCGCCCCTTCCGCTATATCCGGCAGGATTTCTTTTTGGCCCGGACCTTTCGCAACATAGGGGATCTGAACGCGCAGTTTGAAGACTGGCGCACTCAGATTGCCGATCCGCGCGTCCACGCCACCACCGGCCGGATTGTGGAGGAGGCTTTTGTCAGTGGACAACCGTCTTTGAGCGCGTTGCCGTTGGTTCCCTGCAATGCCGTCCTGATGGTGGAGCGCTGCGTCGATCCAGCCCGCCGTAAAGCCCCCCGGCAAACGAGACCGCCCATCCGCGGGTCGACGTGCCGCAAAGGTCTCTGGCCTTTTACGGGGCCGTGGGAGACCGCCTGGCGGCGCAGGGAGACGCACGATGACCTCGGTGCTGGATAACATCCGCGCCAGCCTTGTGGGTTTGAAAATGCCCCGCGCGCTGGAAGCGCTGGACCACACCATGCAACGGATCGAACAAGGCGAGATTACAGCCATTGAGGCGATTGATGCGCTGTTGTCTGAGGAATTTATCAACCGCGAAACCCGCCGTGTGACCATGGCACTGATGACCGCCAAGCTGCTGCCCGTCAAAACGATTGAAAGCTTCGACTTCTCGTTCCAACCGTCTTTGGACAAAAGCCGTATCGTGGCATTGGCGCAGCTGGATTTTGTCAGGCGCGCGGAAACCGTTCACTTCCTGGGTCCGCCTGGCACCGGCAAAAGCCATTTGGCGACAGCGCTTGGCGTGGCCTGCTTCAAAGCGGGCAAGAGCGTTTACCGCGCGACCTTAGCTGAGCTGATCGAAGCGTTGCTCAAGGCTGAGCGCGAAGGACGCCTGGTAGAAAAACTGCGGTTCTACACCCGTGCCGCTTTGCTGGTCGTCCCCTTACGGCAGATTGCTGTGCAATCGCCTGCCGGGCAAGGGATGAAATTGGTTACCTGCCCATCAGCAATGGTGGCGCAAACCTGTTCTTCCAATTGGTCAACGCCCGCTACGAAAAGGGTGCAATGATCCTGACATCCAATCTTGGTTTTGCCGAATGGGGCGAGGTTTTTGGCGACCCTGTCGTGGCCACGGCACTGCTGGACCGGCTATTGCATCATGCTGTTGTCGTTCAAATTGAAGGGGCCAGCTACCGGCTACGACACCACACCGATCTGATCCCGGAGCATATCCGCGCCAACGCACCAATCTCACCGCCGCCGCCGTCAAAACGGCGCGGACGCCCTGCAAAAAAGGAGATCACGGTCAAACCATACGGCTGATCACCGAACCAGAAAACTGGGGAATTTTACTTCGGCATTTCTGGGGAAATTTGCATTGGCGTTGACATCTGGTCGCAGACCTGACCGAACTGACGCGTCAGTACGGTCGATATGGCTACCGCCGGGTGGCTGCCTTGCTGAGGGACAAACGTGTTGAGCGTTTGTGGAAAACTGAGGGGCTTAAAGTGCCTATGAAACAACCCAAAAATGGGCGACTGTGGTTGACCCCCTCTCGGGACATTGCTGCGCAATGCCCTGCCGGGCAGTGGATGGATCATGTGTCCGGCTGCGTCCCGAGTACCGTAATCATGTCTGGTCGTACGACTTCGTGCATCATCAAAGCCGGTCGCAAGCGCCACACGCGAAACGCCTTATCCGTCAATGGAAATGGCACGACATGCGTTCAACTACATGCCGGTGATTTCCGAAATTGAACGACGTAACAAGGCGCTCTTTGCCTTTCTAATGCTCACTGGTGCACGGGACGGGGCCGTTGCATCCCTTCGCCTCAAACATATCAACATGATTGACGGTTGCGTCTATCAGGACGCCCGCGACGTTAAGACTAAGAACTCCAAAACCTTCACGACCTACTTTTTGCCGGTCGATCCCGAATACCTGACCTGCTTCAAGCAGTGGGTGACGTATCTAAATCGCGACAAGCTGTTCGGGCCCGACGATCCGCTTTTTCCGCCTGCAAAGATCAAGCCAGTGGAAGGCGAGTTCAAGGTGGTTGGCCTTGAACGCGAGACTTACAAAAACGCCAATGCCATAAGGTCGGCGATCAAAGAGGCCTTCACCCGCGCCGATCTATCACCCTTCACGCCCCACGCGTTCCGCAAAACACTGGTGAAATAGGCCGACATTCGCTACCCGACCCGCGAAGCGTTCAAAGCCTTTTCGCAGAACATCGGCCATTCAAATGTCGTCACAACCGTAAGCGCATACTGTCCAGTTTCGATGGAGCGCCAGGCAGAGTTGATAAAAGCGCCGGGCATTGGCTGATTAGCCGTTGTTCCTGACGTCACCACAACCTACCTTGCCGAAAAATAAAAGGACCGCCCGTGTTTGAAAACGCCTTTACCAGTATCGACCGTGAATTGCGTAACGAAGAGGGGTTGGCATCTGAGCTGGATTATGCGGAACAGACCTCGTAGATTTTGTTCCTGAAATATCTCGATGACATCGAACAGGAACGCCAGGACGAGGCCGAGCTAGAGGGCAGGGACTATGCCCCGACCTTGCCAACTGCAATGCGCTGGAAAAACTGGGCGTCGGCCAAGAATGAAGATGGTACGGACCGCAAGGATGTGCTGACCGGTGAAGATCTGATCACCTTTATCAACATCACACTTTTCCCGACCCTCAAAAAATACCGCGAAAACGCCACCAGTCCCGACACCATCGAATATAAAATCGGCGAGATCTTTTCCGAGATCACCAATAAATTCCGCTCGGGCTATTCCCTGCGTGACGTGCTGGAAATCGTCGACGGGTTGCAGCTCAACACTCAAGAGGTCAAGCACGAGCTGTCCGACCTCTATGAGAGCCGCATCAAGCGGATGGGCAATGCCGGTCGCAATGGCGGCGAATACTACACACCGCGTCCGCTGATCCGCGCCATGATCAAGGTGACGGACCCCAAGATCGGCGAAACGATCTATGACGGCGCTTGCGGCTCGGCGGGGTACCTGTGCGAGGCTTATGCGCAGATGCTGACGCCGGACATCTCCGCCACCGACTTTGGAACGCTGCAAACCAAGACCTTCTATGGGCAGGAAAAGAAATCGCTCGCCTATTTCATCGCCATCATGAACATGATCCTACACGGGATCACCGCCCCCAATATCCGGCGCACCAATACCCTGACTGAAAACGTCATGGATATTCAGGAAAAGGACCGCCACGATGTGATCCTGGCCAATCCACCGTTTGGCTCGGGCGAACGGGCCGAGGTGCAGCAAAACTTTCCGATCAAATCGGGCGAGATGGGCTATCTGTTCATCCAGCACTTTATCCGCAAGCTAAAGGCGGGCGGGCGCGCAGCAATTGTTATCAAGAACACGTTTCTAAGCAATGGTGACGCCGCCGCCCTACCTCGTGAACTGCTTGAAACCTGCAACCTGCACACGGTGCTTGATTGCCCCGGCAAGGTGTTTCAGGGCGCGGGCTTGAAAACCGTGGTGCTTTTCTTTGAAAAGGGCCGCAAGACACATAAAACGTGGTTCTACGCGCTGGACCCGGAACGGTCCTTGGGTAAATCATCCCCTCTGCGCGACGATGAACTGGTCGAGTTTGTTGAGTTACAAAAAACCAAAGCCGACAGCGCTAAAAGCTGGACCATCGCGCGTGAGGATATCGACACCGAGACAGTTGATATGTCCGTCAGAAACTCGTTTGCACCGGAAGAAGCGCCGCTGCGCACGCCCGTTGAGATCATCGAAGACATGGTGGCCCGGGACGCTGAGACGGCAGCGATACTGGCGCAGATCAGGGGAATGCTGTGAAGGCGGCGTGGGAGGTTAAGCCGCTCGGAGAGGTTTGTGACGTTCTTGATCGTTTAAGAAAGCCAATCACAAAGAAAGACCGAATACCTGGACCTTATCCCTATTACGGCTCTGTTGCACAACTCAGCCTGAAGGCGTGCTGCCCCTTTCCCCAGATGGACTTATCCTACGGGATGGGTTTGGGGAATGCCAAGCGCGGTGAAGCCGTTGAGCACGGCGGCCCGAACTTGTAGCTCGGTGACCTGACGATTGAACTCCCGCGCCATAATGCCCTCTCCCAGCAATTTGACGCAGTGCA
>JABSSD010000125.1 GCA_013214575.1 Paracoccaceae bacterium
CTTTGGTGAACAATGTGATTTCCTCAGTCATTTCTCTGCGCTCGACAACCATCAACCGACATTCCCCAAGGAGAATGCCTTCCCCTGCATGCTGTAGCTGTTTGGGAGCCCAATCAAGCCTCTTGTGCAAGTTGTACCGTGGTTCGGGCCTTCGGATAAGCCCAACGGGTACAAACGGCCCTGAGCCGACTTTGACCATAGGTTCGGATTGCTGCGGTGCGGCCTGTCATTGCGGCCGTTGTTTCGGAGCGCAGCATTTCCAACTGGGCATTGACGGCAGAGCGGTCTGTACTACCGTTCGCCTTCCCGGCTGCTTAGGTCATGCCTCAGATGGCCGGATCATGGCACCGCTTGTCCAAGACGCTTGATTGGGGGCTCATAAACAGCGGCAACATGCAGATTAAGGTGATTTATTTGGGTAATGCCGGTTGTGTCTGATTTAGCTGACTGTCGGTTTTTAACAGGAGATCGAAATGAACTTTTTTGGAACGTTTTTTCGAGCAGAGCGCCCTATACTTTGTGCAAGCGTGGTTGCGCTGTCACTGATGGCTTTGGATGTGCACGCGTTTGAAGGCGTCGTATCGACGGAAACAGTAGACGGCACCGAGAACTACTCGCCTTTCGTCCATCGGTCTTATCCTGATCAGGTTCTGTTCGGAGATTTGCATTTTCATACTGAGATTTCATTTGATGCGGGTTTGATTGGTACCTCTTTAAATATCCACGACGCATTCCGCGTGGCACGTGGCGAAAAAATCATGTCGAATACTGGCCAGCCGATACAGCTTATTCGGCCGCTCGATTTTTTGGCAATTACGGAGCACGCAGAGATGCTGGGCCTTTCCACAGCGATCCGCACGTCAAACCCGAGCCTGTTGCAGGACGACTGGGGTAGACGTATTTACGACCAGTTTGGAGAAGGGCAGCAAGGCCGGATGGCTGCATTTTCGGAGATCATTGACCTGGCAACGGTGCAGGGAATTGACCCGACTGAAGGCCTCAATCTCGATGGTGATATCTGGCTCGATATTGTCCAGACAGTGGACCAATACAATGACCCGGGTACCTTTACCGCGCTGAGCGGGTTCGAATGGACCTTCACACCCAAGGGCGACAACCTGCATCGCGTGATCATCTTTGGCGATGGTGCCGAGAAAACCAGCCAGACCCGCCCCTTGCCGTTTTTCCTAGCGCCAGACCCGGAAATGCTCTGGGACTATCTGGCCGACTACGAGGCCACTATCGGCGGGCAGGCCATCGCCGTGCCGCATAACGGGAATGTGTCGAATGGGCTGATGTTCAACAGGAACAAGTTCGACGGTTCGGCCATGGATGCAGAATATGCGGCCAAGCGTATTCGCTGGGAGCCGATGCATGAGGTGACCCAGATTAAAGGCGATGAAGAAACCCATCCGCTTTTGTCGCCGGATGACGAGTTTGCAGGATTCGAACGCTGGGATGTTTCCAACCTTGCAGGGAGTGCACCCAAAACACCGGAAATGCTGAAATACGAGTACGCCCGGTCTGCACTAAAGGTGGGGCTGGAGATTGAGCGAGATATCGGAGTGAACCCTTACAAATTCGGGCTTTACGGAAACACGGACACGCACACCGCTCTTCCCACGACGCGTGAGGACAATTACTTTGGGAAGTACCAGCACACGGAACCATCCGCCAACCGGCACAATTTGGACGTGATCCCCACCGATGATCCGGCGTTGAGGATCCTGACCGCCCAGGAATCTGCGTCCGGCCTCACCGCCGTCTGGGCCCGCGAAAACACCCGTAAGGAAGTATTTGGTGCGATCACCCGCAAGGAGGCCTATGCGACGACTGGCAGCCGCATCCGCGTAAGGGTATTTGGTGGCTGGGACTTTGAAGAGTCCGACCTTCAGGCTCCTGATTTCGTTTCCAACGGCTACCAGAATGGTGTTCCAATGGGCAGCGATCTTGTCAACGCGCCCGATAGTGCCGCACCACGATTTCTGGTTCGCGCCATGCGCGATCCGGATGGAGCCAATCTTGACCGGGTGCAGATCATCAAGGGATGGATCGATGCTGCCGGTGAAACGCACGAACGGGTGTTTGATGTGGCCGTGTCCGGCAATCGTGAGATTGGTGAGGACGGCCGGGCGCATGAACCGGTCGGATCGACGGTAGATATCGAAAACGCGACCTACAGCAATTCGATTGGCTCGGCGACGCTGGCTGGCTACTGGCAGGACCCGGAGTTCGACGCGACGAACAATGCGTTTTACTACGTTCGAGTGATCGAAATCCCAAAGCCTCGGTGGACGACATACGACGCGGCGTTTTACGGAATCCCACTCCCGGAAAGCGTACCACCGACCCTTCAAGACCGGGCATACACGTCACCCATTTGGTATACACCCTGAGGTATTGCACCGAAGAAAGCTGACGCCCACTGAGTCCGCTTCGGGTTCGGAGACGCCATGCGCTGATGTAGCATCACGCTTCGACCCTCTGTCGGGTGGATGTCCGCGTTTTGTGAAATGCCCAACTACCGCGCAGTTGCAGCGAACTTCCGCTTTCCGCCCTTTGTGACCAAATGTGCAGGGTGCAGCATTGATCTCAAACGTAGCTCAATGCGGTAGTTCACTGCGGCTTACATGATGGTCCTGTCGGGCCGACCATGAGATCGGCCCAACATACTAGATTTCAACTGATTCAGAGATTGCCAGAGCATCTTCCAGTTCAACACCGAAGTATCAGACTGTGCTGTCCATTTTTGTGTGGCCAAGCAAGAGTTGAACGGCAGTTAGGTTGCCGGTCTTCTTGTAGATCTGCGCAACCTTGGTTCGGCGCATCGAATGCGTCCCATAGGCGTTTGCCTCAAGCCCAATGGATTTGACCCATTCACCAACCAGCCGCGCATATCGGCGTGCCGAGATGTGCTGACGCGCGTGGAACCGCCCCCGGCCACAAATGCTCGGAGCCTGTCATCAATGGTTTGCCTATCCAGCGTAGGAGCGACTTTCGTGTTGCCTCGGTGATCTCAAATCGGACTGGCTGTTGGGTTTTACTCTGAATAATTGACGCACGCTCTTTGACTAGTCCAGCCGCAAGTACGTCTGCGACTTTCAGGCAAACCAGATCACAGCCTCGAAGTTTACTGTCGATGGCCAGGTTGAAAAGCGCCAGGTCGCGATGTTTGTCCGCGATTTCCAGGCGAACGCGGATCGCCCAAAGAATTCAAGATTCTCATAGCGGCTACCTCATCGGTTGAGAGTCACGGATTATCGACGTCGATCACCAAATATCTGTCCCAGTACTTCAATCCGTCGAGAATGTTGGAAACGCATCAGCCGACCCGGTAACCGGGATTGCAACTGCGTCACCACCCAGTCCCGCGGCAGCCGCTTTGATCAGGCCAACCCGTTCTGGCTGACCAGGTGCAAAGACGTGTTCGGCCCCTGCCTCTAGCGCGGCGACGGCCAAAAAGTACCAATCCTGTGCGTGTTCAATCGACTTATTGGCACCAACGCCCAGTGCAAGATGGTGGCCAATCAATTCGCCGTAAGGACGTTGCCCAATGCTAACCATGACAAGCGCCGCTCCCATGGCCACTTCCATATTGTCGCGGCGGTAGCCTGAGAACATGCAGATGCCAGATGTATTGGCAAGCTGCTCTAGCGATATGTTCGACTGCAATACAAACTTTTGCACCTCAGAAATGACCACTTCGCTGCTGCTGTTGCCCAGTTTTGCCAGGAACGGCTTCACCGCCGGGCCAAAAACGTCACATTGGGTATCCATCTGCACTTGGCTCACTCCCTGAACCATAGATGCCAGTTCTTCGCCTGTGCCCATCGCATAGGTGCGTGCCAGACAGAACTGTTCACCAAGGGCCAGTTCTGGATCCTGCATCTTGGCTTGGGTCACATAGCCTCCATTCGAACTGGTCAGAAGGCTGACCTTGTTGCAATAGCTCGCCAATGAACCTGTGGATGTGGCCTGGGCTGGCTGGTCAAAAAGTTGGATTGCCTCCAGCGGGTTGGTCGAGGCGACAGATGCCATTTCCGTTTGGGGTTGCTGCTGCGGCTGAGGGGCTGGAATCGATGTCCCGGCAAGGGACTGGCTATCGTTCAACCGGCACACGCCCTGGTGGCAGGAGAAACTTGCCGGGGTGACATCACGCGCCAAGAAGTCGTTTCGCTGATATCCCTGCGGTGTCGAGGCAAAGACCATCACGCTGCAATTCGATGCCCCGCACCAGTACGAACTGCCTGAGACAGAGGTGTCGATCATATAGTCGTTCTTGCCGTCCCCATTCAGATCCGCCAAATGCAAGAAACCAGATCGTTGCAGTAACTGGTCGGCACTCGGGTCGGAGCTGGCAGCAATTTCATCAATCGCTTCGCTGACCTCGATGGGGAGCCCTCTATAGCCGGTGGAGGCGGAGCGCATCCCAGCGGCTTCATCACGCCACGTCAGCAGGAGACCACGCACTCCGGCTGCCTTCTGCATGGCCTTAACCACTTGTGGTCCGCCAATCTGAGCCCTGCGGTAGGACGTTACCAGCAAGTCTTGCCCATATGGCGTCAGGCTGCCGGTGGCGGGGAACCCCAAGAAGGCCTGATATTGCGAGATCGCAGATCTGGACCGCCGCCCCATGATTCCATCTGACGGCCCTGCGGGAAATCCAAAGTAATTCAGTGACGTCTGCGTCTCCCGGTTTTGCTGACGCGCGACCGAATATGTGCCGTAGCGGACAGTCGGCTGCCTATCGACGGTCCGCCGCCTGTTTTTATTGACTTCGTTCACTATTACTCCACCAATAATTCCTCCAACAAGTGCAGAGCCCAGATCACCCGCGACAGTTTGGGTTGCAGCCGAAGTTGTTGCAATCGCGGTGATAATTGCAGCCTTAAGCGAATTGGAAAGCATAACCCATCTCCCTGATAAATTTATCGACGTTTTTGCAGCCAGCTTTGGAATTTCAAGCGGCTTTCCCCAAGCATCAATGCTTTGCGGGTAAGGTAGATCCGTTTCGCTGTTGGTCCAATTTGTTCTAGGGGTGGTAAGTTTCAGGTGCCTTCAAAGCGGCTTAAGAGTGGACTAGCCCTGACCGGAAACCCTACCGGAAAACGTCCTTGGCTGCCCGCTCGAC
>JABSSD010000126.1 GCA_013214575.1 Paracoccaceae bacterium
CCCCCTCTCGGCAGATTGCTTTGCAATCGCCTGCCGGGCAATGGATGCGGCGGGGGTTCCTGTACCTCGTGGCCGTCATGGACTGGTATAGCCGTAGGGTGTTGGCCTGGCGGCTATCAAACACGCTGGACGCGGACTTCTGCGTCGATGCTTTGAGGGAGGCGATGGCCACGCACGGCAAGCCAGAGATTTTCAATACCGACCAAGGTAGCCAGTTCACTAGCGCGGGCTGGATTGAGGTCCTAAGCGATGCCGACATCAAGATCAGCATGGATGGCAAAGGCCGCTGGATCCCCTCTCATCGCTGCAAGCAGCGACTGCCGGGCAGCGGACAACCGCATGATCGAGCGTCTATGGCGCTCGCTGAAATATGAGTGCGTCTATCTGCACGCCTTTGAGACGGGCCCAGAGACAAAGGCTGGTATCAGAAAATGGATCGCCTACTATAACGCCGAACGACCGCACTCCACACATGGCATCTCGACCCCCGATGAGGTCCATGCAAACAAAAACGAACCCATGAGAATGGCAGCCTAAATGAAACCCTGATCCACCTTAATAGGGCTGAAAACTGGTCGAAAATGTAGAACCACCTTAAAATACCGGAAGTGCTTCAACCTTTTTCTGCTGGCGACTTTAGTGGCAACGAGGATGTCGAAAAGACTGACGATGAACGCCACGATGCTTGGGCCGTCGCTCTCCAGGCTCAGTTTTCAGAGGTCTCAAAATACCGAGAATACGTCTTAGAACTCAGCCCTTATGGAACACATCAGGGCGTGAAGGGGTTGGAAATCCCCAGAGTTATGGCTCTCGCTGACGATGGGTCCACGCGCTTTAAAGGGCTAGCCTCTTATGAGAAGCTACTTGGTACCAAGCCAGCATCAAAGGAGGATCTTAAGAAAATGCAGGAGGGCAAAGAGACGACTTTCGAACGGACCCGAAGATTGCTGTACGTCACCTGTACACGAGCAGAAGAAAGCCTTGCCCTTGTTGTTTACAGCGAAAATCCGCAAGCAGGGTCCGACTACATTGTTGATAAAGAGTGGGTATCCTTGGACGAAGTCGTTCTGCTGAAGCAAGAGTGATTGAGTTCAGCAGGGCTCAATTAGAGAGGGTGACCTGTCCCGTTTTTGTGCCGGCTCCAGGATCTCGTTTACGCCACTTTTCTCTCGCAAGCGATAGGGCTTCTCCAGCCCAGTGCTGAGTTTCGGCGGTGGCCGAATGTGCGAAGGTACGGATCGTTGCTGCGTATTTGCGTAATGGGGAAAGTCATGGTAAAAAATTGACATTCCGGACCCCATTTCGGGACACTCGAATGTCACAAATTTGAAGCCATTAGAGTTCCGACATTCAGAATGAGCTTTGAGTTATAAATACAAGACCGCTCGGTCAGTCAGTCAACTTTACCTTCCAAAGAATGAGAAAAAGCTGAACTACGGCTGGCGGCTGGTTGAGCATGAAAACGGCCATTTCACCGGCGTTGACACCTCGGTGCCCAACCGCGCCCTGCGTGCCTCGCTGGAGAGCGGCGAAATTGCCGAACTGGCCGCCTATCACACCATCCGCCCCGAGGTGAACTACGGCAAGGCCAGCCGCATCGACTTTCTGCTCACCCAGCCGGGCCTGCCGGACTGCTATGTTGAGGTCAAAAGCGCCACCCTGTGCCACCAGCCCGGTTTGGCCGAATTCCCCGACAGCGTCACCAAACGCGGCACCAAACATCTGGGAGAATTGACCCATATGGTACAGCTGGGTCACCGGGCGGTGATGCTCTATCTGGTGCAGCGCACCGATTGCCAGCGCTTTCAACTGGCCGCCGATATTGATCCGACCTATGCGGCGGCCTTTGCCCAGGCCCGGAGCGCAGGCGTTGAAAGACTGGTCTACGCAACCCATATTTCACCTGATGAGATCACCCTTGGCCCAGCCCTCCCGGCAAGCTAAGTCACCCTGTATCACAGACTATGGCCCTTTGGCGCCAATACCCTTAGATAGCAGTCTAGGATTGCAGCGATGGAGCCCATCTAGATGAGACAAAACGATGGCCGGACAACCAAGGACGGCATTCGCATTTACCAACAGGCCGATTTTGCCGGCATGCATGTGGCCGGCAAACTGGCGGCGCGTATTCTCGACGATATTGCGGCGCATATCTTTGTTGGCCAGACCACCGGCGAGATCGACCGGTTGATCACCAAAATGGTCGACGATGCGGGCGCCACCTCCGCCACCATCGGCTACAAAGGCTATCAGCACGCCAGCTGCATTTCGGTAAACCACGTGGTCTGCCACGGCATCCCCGGGGCACCAATCCCTTTGAGCGGTAGTGAGACAATTTCGAAGAAGTTGGAGAAGCGCCGCTCAGATGACAGCCTTAAAGCCGGCGACATTCTAAATATTGATGTCACGGTGATTGTCGATGGCTGGTTCGGCGACACCTCCCGCATGTTTGTGGCCGGCAACTTGCAAAAGAAAGCAAAGCATCTGATTCAGGTTACCCATGACGCGCTGATGAAGGGCATCGAGGCGGTAAAACCCGGCAATACATTTGGCGACATCGGTCATGCCATCCAGACCTATGCCGAAAGCCAGCGGATGAGCGTGGTCCGTGATTTTTGCGGCCACGGATTGGGTCTGGTCTTTCACTCGCCGCCCAACGTGTTGCACTATGGTCGTCCCGGCACTGGTGCAGTGCTTGAGCAGGGCATGTTCTTTACCATCGAGCCCATGTTGAACTTCGGTCGCCCCGAAACCGTAGTCCTCGAAGATGATTGGACCGCCGTGACCCGCGATAAATCGCTGTCAGCCCAGTTCGAGCATTCAATTGGGGTCACCGCCGACGGGTTTGAGATTTTCACCCTGTCGCCCGGTGATAAGTTCCACCCAACCTACGGCTGAGCTCTCACCGTTTGAGCCCCACATCGCCTGATCCAGATCGGGCGATGTGCAGCAGCCAACCGGCGATACCCAGTGTCAGCTTTGGATATTTGACGAAACCGAACTATGCTCTAAGTTGATCCCAGTGTTAACAGGGTGATTTATTATGAGAATTAAAGCCGTCATGACAGCATTTGCGCTGCTGGGCCTCGCCGCCGCCGCACAGTCTCAGTCCCAGGCCCAAACCGCACAGGCCCAAACCGAACCGTCGCCAGCCGCCAGCCTATCCTTCAATCTGTTCAGTTACCAAGGCGCCTATCTCAACCGCATTTTTCGGTTCAATGCGGCCTATACCGCCAAATACAACATCCCGATCAAAGTGCCCTTTGCGCTACAGGTCCCGATCCGCAATGATGTCGAGCTGATCGCCGATGGCCGCCCCAGCGGCGGCATTGTCAAATTCACCTTCGCCACCAAAGATCCCTCCGGGCGCAGGTTCATTGAGAACTTCCATGTGATAGACGCCAGCTTTCCCATCCCACAAGACAGCGACGACCCGATGCCAATCCGGCTGCGCAGCGCCGCCAAGGCGCTGACACAATCGGCCTATCCCTCTGCGGTCCAGGGATTTACCAACGCCAAAATCATCAGCACCCGCGAAATATCCGTCAATGGCATGCGCGCGGTCGAACTGCTGGGCCGCTATACCGACCCATCCAATGGCCCGATGGTGCTGCAACTGGTCGCCATTCCCCACCCGGACCGCGCCGAGAGCTATTTCATCCTGCACAATATCAGCCGCAACCTGGTGCCGATCAACGGCCCCGAGCAATTGCCCGACACCCTGGGCGGACGGATACTGGCCAGCTTCACCTATGAATAACCCAAGCCCGCGGCCGCAGACCGACAAGGATCCGCTTTCATCTGGCCAAAAATATCCCAGGGGGTGAATTGCCGCCCCAGCGGCAAGAGGGGGGCAGCGCCCCCCTTACTTTAGGGTAAAGATTTCCGGCTACGCCCCGGCGTCAGTCAAGCCAATCAGCGCTGGCACCTGCGCCATAGCACCAAACACCTCGGCCCCCTGGTCGGCCAGTTTTGCACCAATGCCCTCTGGGGCATAGCCCAGACAGCGCATTCCCGCCCGCAATGCAGCCTTGGCCCCGGTGGCGCTGTCCTCAATCACCAAACAGTCGCGCGCCTGAATGTCAAAATGGCTGGCAGCTGCCAGAAACAGCCCCGGTTCCGGTTTGGCAACGCCCAGCGTATGGGCCGAGAACATCGCGTTGGGGTGAAACCGTTGCCACAAATCACTCTGGCCCAAAGTGATCCGCATCTTGTCCTCGCTGCCGTTAGAGGCCACACAACAGGGAATATTCTCGCGATCAAGCAACGCCAAAAGTTCGGCAATACCAGAAACAAGCGGCACGCCATCTTTCAGCCTTGCGTAAGTCTCTTGATAGACCTCATCAACCCAGTTCAGCGGTAGATCCGCACCCAGTTTCTGGGCCTCACCTTTCACGCCAGCCATCGTGCCGCCGACAAACAGGTCCATACAGTCGGCCAGGTCCAGCTGTAGCCCGTACTGCGCCAGGTTCTCGACCAGCACCTGGTTTGAAATCACCTCGCTGTCGACAAGCACGCCATCACAATCAAAAATCACCAGCTTTGGGGTCGGATGGGTCTTAGGCATAAAATCGTTCCTGACTTCAGATAATAATCAAATCAATGCGCAAAGGCCTGCTAATCACTCCGAAACATCTCGCCACATCAGAGTGATATGAGTGTCGCCATATTTACGACTATCCCGCAGCTGATAGCCCTCTGGCGCCGCCATCGGGCTGCTTTCCTCCCAGACCACCAGCGCTTCGTCATCGATCCAGCCTGCCTCGGCCGCCACAGCCAAGGCCTTTTCGCCCAGGCCTTTGCCGTAGGGCGGATCGAGAAAGATCAGATCATAGGGCGCATCCGGGTTGCGGGTCAGCTTCAGCGCATCCCGCGTTATCAGACGGGTGCTGTCCTGACTGCGAGTGATGTCGATATTCTGCCGGATCAGCCCCGAGGACACCCGCCCACTGTCAACAAAGGTGACCCAGGACGCGCCCCGTGACAGGGATTCCAGCCCCAGCGCACCAGTGCCGGCAAACAGGTCCAGAACCCGGGCACCCGGAATAACGCCGGTGTTGGTCAGCACATTGAACAGGCTTTCGCGCACCCGGTCGGTGGTAGGGCGCAGATGCGCGCCTGCGTCGCCCTTGCCCACCGCAGCCAGCGCCCGGCCGCGAAAATCCCCGGCAATGATCCTCATGCTTTCAACAGCGATTTCAGGTCGGTCTCGGGATCAGCTACAACCTTGGGATCGCAGCTCTTGCCCGCATCAATCAACCGCTTTCCCACCATATAGGCGCGCGGGTCGTTCATCGCATCCACCGCCAGCAACTGGTCATCCCTGAAATACCAGAACGACACCGAGGCACCGGTGCCGGGGCGGGTGACCACCTGGGTATAGCCGGTGTTCAGCCCGGCGATCTGCAGCTTGACGTCATATTGATCAGACCAGAACCACGGCTTGGCGGTATACTCCTTAGCCGCCCCCATGATATTCTGCGCCACGATCTCGGACTGATCAATTGCGTTGGGCACGCTCTCCAGCCGGATGCGGCCGCCCTGATAGGGAAACGAGGCACAATCGCCGGCCGCCCAGATTGACCCATCCGAGGTGCGGCCCTGCGCGTCGGTCTCAATGCCATTGTTCAAGGTCACACCGGCCATCTCGGCCAGCCGCGTGGCGGGTGTGATGCCAACACCAACAACCACAAAATCCAACGCCAGCGTAGAGCCGTCGCTGAGCACCGCGCCGGTGAGCTTGCCGTCACCGACCAGCAGCCGCTCCAGCCCAACCCCTTCGCGGATATCCACCCCATGCGCGCCATGCAGGGTGCGGAAATAATCCGATGTTTCGGGCGCCGCCACCCGTTGCAGGATACGCTCCGCCATCTCGACCAGCACCACCTTCACACCGCGTTTGGCACAGACCGCCGCCGCCTCCAGGCCGATATAGCCGCCGCCAACAATCAGCGTCCGGGCACCCTCACGCACCGAGGGCGCCATGGCGTCGACATCCGCCAATCCGCGCACCACAAACACCCCCTCCAGATCGCCGCCAATTGCCGCTGGCAAGTGACGCGGGTCTGATCCGGTGGTCAGCACCAGATGATCATAGCCAATCACCTCATCGCCAATACTGACCGTCTTGGCGGCTGCATCAATGGCACTGACCGGCTGGCCCAGCTTCAGGGTGATGTTGTTGTCGGCATAAAACTTCTCAGGCCGCAGAAACAACCGCTCCAGCGCCATATCGCCCAGCAGATAGCCCTTGGACAGGGGCGGGCGCTGATAGGGCAATGCGGTTTCGGCCCCAATCAGGGTGATCGCACCGTCAAACCCGTCCTTGCGCAGCTTGGCCACCAGCGACGATCCCGCCTGCCCAGCCCCTATCACGACGATGTGGCTCATGTTGCCCTTGCCTCCCTGCTCTGATGTGGTCACGTTCTGCCGGACCCTATATGCGGGCCGAACCAAAACGCAATTAGAAGTGACGAGGCAAAGATGATTTCAGTAGGTGAACAGCTACCAGAGGCAACATTGGTGCAGATCGGCGCCAAGGGCCCGGAACCGGTTGCCATTGGTGATAAGATCAGGGGCCGCAAAGTGGCGATCTTTGCCGTGCCGGGCGCCTATACCCCGACCTGCAGCGCCGCCCATGTGCCCAGCTTTATCCGCACCAGGGACCAATTGATCGCCAAAGGCGTGGACGAGATCATCTGCATTTCGGTCAACGATCCCTTTGTGATGGCGGCCTGGGGCAAAGAGACCGGCGCCACCGAGGCCGGGATAACCATGCTGGCCGATGCCGATTGCAGCCTGACCGAGGCGATGGGCATGCGTTTTGATGCCGCCGCGGCCGGCCTGCTGGCCCGCTCGCTACGCTATGCGATGCTGGTCGAGGACGGCGAAGTGAAGATCCTGCAGATGGAAAAAGGCCCCGGCGTCTGCGAACTGACCGCCGGTGAAGGCCTGCTGGAGGCGATGGGCTGATCCCAGACCAAACAGTCCAAACAGACCAAAGCCCCGGCCGCTCCGGGGCTTTTCACCCTAGATCAGACTATCAAATTTGCGCGCCAGCTTGGCATCCTGGGAACTGATCCCGCCCACGTCATGCGTCGTCAGCACCACCGTCACCTTGTTGTAGACATTGCTCCACTCCGGATGGTGATTCCATTTCTCAGCCCAGATCGCGGCCCGGGTCATCCAGCCAAAGGCGTCGACAAAATTGTTGAACTTGTAGGTCTTGGTGATCGCGTCGCGATCCTCCAGCAGGGTCCAGCCGGTCTGGAACAACGGATCCAACAGCGGTCCGCGGGTTGCCTCTGACAGTTTCTCGGTCATTGCTGTTCCTCCACCTCTAGCTTTTTGAACGGGCCATAGTCCGTCAGGATCTCAATCTCTTCCTCGATTGCGACGCGTTCTGCCTCCAGATACCGGGCCACCGCATCAGCAAAGCCGGGATCCCCCAGCCAATGCAAGGAATGTGTCTGGGTCGGCAAATATCCGCGTGCCAGCTTATGCTCGCCCTGCGCCCCGGCCTCGATCCGAGCCAGCCCCATGGCGATGGCCAGATCCATAGCCTGATAATAGCACAGTTCGAAATGAAGGCAGGGATGCTGTTCGCTGCAACCCCAATATCGGCCATAAAGCGTGTCACGGCCAATGAAATTCAGCGCCCCGGCCACATAGCGCCCATCGCGCCGGGCGAGAATCAGTGCCATGTCATCCGCCAGGCTGTCCTGGGCAATGTCAAAGAAGGCGCGGGTCAAATAGGGCGTGCCCCATTTTCGGGCGCCAGTATCCTGATAAAACTGCCAGAAGGCATCCCAATGCTCAGGCCGCAGGTCAGCGCCACTGAACACTTCAATTTCACCGCCAAAGCCCTGCGCCTGCGCCCGCTCCTTGCGGATATTCTTGCGTTTGCGCGACGACAGGCTGGCCAGAAAGCCGTCAAAATCCTGATAATCCTGATTGAGCCAGTGAAACTGCTGCGTCAGCCGCGGCATCAGCCCCATTTGCTCACCCGCGCGGGCCTCCTCTTCGGTGCAAAAGGTCACATGCAGCGACGACAGCTTATTATTCGCCGCCAGTTGCACCGCCCCCTGCAGCAGCGCCGATTGGCCGACGGCCTGGTATCCGGGGCGCACCAGCAATCGCCGCCCGGTGACCGGGGTAAACGGCACCGCCATTTGCAGCTTGGGGTAATAGCGCCCGCCCGCCTGCTCAAACGCCTGCGCCCAGTTGTGGTCAAAAATATACTCACCCTGACTGTGCGACTTGGCATACATCGGCGCACAGCCGATCAGCGCGCCGTCCAGATAGGCGGTCAGATACTGCGGTTGCCAACCGGTGCCGGGCCCCACCGAGCCGCTGTCTTCCAGCGCAGACAGAAACCGGTGGGTGGTGAAGGGATCGTTCGAGCGGCCACCGTCCGCAGCCTCGGGGCAGGCGCAAGCGTCCCACTCATCCGCCGCTATCTGCGCCAATGAGCCCAGCAATTGTATTTCGATTTGCGCCTGATCCATAGGCCCCCCTTGCGTCTGCGATACTTGGGCAGCGACAACCGGCTATCAAGCCGGCAAAGCAGAAAGATAGCCCTCAAAGGTCACATTATCAGCAAAGACCCGCGCCGCGCGCTCCTCAACCGGCGACCTGATTGTCCAGCACAGCACCGGAAAACCGTCATCGCGCAGGCGCTGCACCCGGGGCCGCGCCAGATCACTGGCCCGGTGACTGATGAAGCTGGCGCCGACCCGGTCAAGGTCCGGTATTTCCCGAAGCCGATCGCAAATCGCCTCTGTCAATTCCGGTAAATCCTCTAAAACGTAGCCACTGGTGACGATACCGCGGGGCAGCTGCGGCGCCAGCCGGGCCAGTTCGGCAACAGAGTGCGGGTTGAACGACATCAGCGCCAGCGGGCCAGAGTAGCCCTGCAAATCCGCAACAGCCGCCGCTTCAAGCGTGCCGATATTCGGGCCCCGCTGACCATCCTGATCCTTGATCTCAATCAGCAACGGCACTTGGCCGGCAACCAGATCCAGCACCTCAGCCAGATCCGGGATGCCTTCACCGTCGCCCCCTAGCAAGGGAACCGCCCGGGCCTGTTCCCGGGTCAGCTGATTGATCGGCCCGTGCGCCTCTGCCAGCCGCTCCAGATTGAAATCATGGAACACCATCGCCTGGCCATCGGCGCTCAACTGCAGGTCGATTTCGATACCGTAACCCGCCGCAATCGCCGCGCGGATGGCCGCACGACTGTTCTCTGGACGCCCATCCGCCCTATCATGCAGGGCCCGGTGGGCAATTGGCAGCCTTAGAAAATCGGCGGGGAGTGCTGGCGTCATTTGATCTGAAATACGCCGTCGATCTCAACCGCAACACCCAGTGGCAGCGAGGGGGCACTGACAGCCGAGCGCGCATGGCGGCCGACATCACCCAGCGCCGCAACCAGAAAATCAGAGGCTCCGTTGACCACCATTGGCTGCTGGGTGAAGTCATCGGTGGAATTCACAAAGGCGCCCAGCTTGACCACCCTCACCAGACGATCCAGATCGCCGCCACAGGCCGCCTTCACTTGCGCTAGCAAAGAGATGGCACAGGTTTTAGCCGCCGCGGCGCCCGCCTCGACATCCATATCCGCGCCCAAGGTGCCGGTGATCAGGCCGGTGCTATCCGCCGAGATCTGCCCCGAGACATAGACCATGTCCCCGGCCACAACATAGGGCACATAATTGGCCGCCGGAGCCGGAGCATCCGGCAGTGTCACGCCCAGCTCTTTCAGTTTCGCCTCAAAACCCATGACATCTATCCTCCAACAAGTGTTTCGTCGGCGACGCTAACCGCGAAGCAATACAGCGGAAAGGGAAAAACGCAGGCTGGGGATCAGGCGGGCCTCAGCTCTCGCGGAAGGCTTTGTTGAAATAGTCGGCCAGCGGCTTGATCAGATAGGACAGCGGCGAGTGGTCGGCGGTGCGGATAAAGCTTTCCACCGGCATGCCGGGGATCAGCACCACGCCCTCTGGCAGCTTGTCCAGCTCGCCCTCTTGCAGCTCAATTTCAGCCCGGTAATAGGGTTGCCGGCTGACCTCGTCCTCAAAGGAATCCGCCGACAGCAGCGTAACGGTGCCAAACAGTTCCGGGGTCTCGCGCTGATCCAGCGCCGAAAACCGCAGCGTCACCGATTGGCCAACATAGACCTCATCAATGTTGATCGGCGACACCTGGGCGGCCACAATCAGCGGTCGATCCTGCGGCACC
>JABSSD010000127.1 GCA_013214575.1 Paracoccaceae bacterium
GCCAAGCCTTCAGGCAAGCCGGGGCGGCAGCAAGCCTATAGCGACGCTGCGATCCAAGCTTGTTTAACGCTGAAAGTGCTGTTCGGGCACCCGCCCTTCGTTTAGATCTTAGTGAATGGCCGCTCTTAACAGTGTCGGAACGTGAATTTGACCACCGCGCATCACTAATCCGACATTCCCTAAGTAGAATAGAGACGGCCGACGACCTCAGCGTTGAAATATATCGTCGCGCTGAAAGTTCCGTGTCTGACGGGAACCATCGGCAAAGGTCATTGTGATTTTGACTGTCTCAATTGAACCTTGTGGGAATGTCAAATAGGGCGGGTTGGGTGCTGGAGCACTGGCCAAACATGGGGTGAATGCTTGGGACGTCATTTCACCGCCATTGACCGAATACTGCAAGCGGCTGAACCCACAGGTGTAAGGAGCCACGGAGGAAAAATTCAGCGCGTCGTAGGGCCAGGTTTTGGAGACTACAACCCAAGGTGTACTGCGGTTTTTCAGCAAGGCCTGATCCTGAGCGCTCTGGTTCGGCGAAGCAGTTGATGCCGACGTTGCCGCGCTGCTGCGCCCTGCTGAAGCCGCTGCTCCGTTTGAGCTTTTGGCGTTATTTGCTTCCCAGGCGGGGCGGCTGGGAAATTTTAGGTCTCGCAACTGGTCCGGGTTTTCGCGTTTGGCTTCTTCGAAAATGGCCCGTTGCAATTCATACTCGTCGTTGATGTCAACACCCGGATATTTTAGGCGATATTGCTCTTCAACCTGTTGTTGCGCCTTGCTGTCGATAGCGTCGTAAAACGGATCTGCCATACCAGTTCCAATGACCGTCGCAACACAAGCGGATTGTGACAGCGCCATCAGCAAGAGCACCGGAGCGCGCCAGTAGCGGCCGGTAGTCGATGGATTGGATTCGGGTGAAGTCTCCAGTGGGACACTAATTTCGGTCATGTTCGTTCCTGTAGTAGTATTGCTTCGCCGCCAACTTGACACATCTGTCCAGTAAAACAATCAGCATTATTAGCGGATTAAGATCTAACATTTCTATTTCGCACCAGGAATGTGACCCGAACTCTCGTTGTTTCAGATCTCCCTGCGCAGAGGGTCATGCCGCGAAGCGGTCCTTGGTGCGATGCCCAGCGAATGGCGGCTGTCCGCCCTTAGTACCCCTTATGCCGCGTCATGCTGCACCTGGCACGAATGTCGTAGAAGGGCTGGAAGCTGCCGTTAGACGTGTTTGGCACGAAGGGCAGCTAAAGGCCGCGAAGCAAAGGTGGCGAAGCCACTCATGTCGCCCGTGACCATGCGTGAATACAGAAGGACACCCTTTTATCGTCTGCAACCTCAAGGTAAAAAGAGGGCATGAAGTTACAACGCATTTTTGAACACTTATCGAAGCTCTCAAACCAGCGTGCGATCCCACAGGGGGTCAATGACGAAGGGCGCATTTTCGCGTTGGGCCAATTTGACAATGCCGACCAACTGCACGGGCGCGTAATCGACGTGGTAGAGGGCCTCAAGGATCATGTGGGCCAGCCCTTCGGGATGCATCCTTGGGCATATGTAATTAGTCTTTCGACGGCCCAGCAAGATGGTGAGGCCGCCGCTATAACGTTCGTAGACGTTGTCTGGCCACAGAAAAATGGCTCGGCATTTGTTAACCAGTACATTGCGATGCCGAGATATTTGCGACTTATTAGTCATTTCATATTCGAACACACCCCAAGCGGGACGACGGTGAAAGCTAGAAACGCCGACCAGATAGAAAGAAACCGGGAAGACCACACACTGACATCACTCTATCCACTCGCAATCGCAATGCTGAATACACGTGGATGCCGTGTTGATTTGAAGCGCGCGCCAAGCATTATTAACGCGAAACGCAAGCGGCAGGGCAAATTCCCGATACCCGGACACTATGATGTCGATGCAGCAGATTATATCACCGCGCTGCGTTCGGTTGGAAACAGCTCCGCGAGCGGCTGCGGCCATGCTAGCCCCATCCCACATCTTCGGCGCGCGCACGAGCGTGAATTGTCGAACGGAAAGCGCATTTGGGTTTCGTCGGCCTTGGTCAATGTGAGAAATGAAGGTGATATCTCTTTCGTTGAACGTAGAAAGTCGTACCGGAATGATCAGAAGTAGATAAAGTTCCGAGACTAGCTTGCTGGTGCCCAGCAACTATGTAGTTTTCTTAGCGATTTTCCCAGTTTATCCATTTCAAATGTCCGGTTGTTTCGCCCTACGTTCCGGAGATGCCCTGATAGTTAGCTCTCCCGCAGGATCGGCAGCGTTGCAGGAATACCACGCTGCGAACTGCCTCCTGATGCTTCCACAGCGCTTCCAGCGCCTGAGTTCCAACGCAAAAAGCCACCCGAGGGTGGCTGGTAACGCGTTGATATGTAAAGTTATATTTTGGTTGCGGGAGTAGGATTTGAACCTACGACCTTCAGGTTATGAGCCAGATGCGCACCGCAAATACCCCCAAACAAGAGTAAATTCACAAGACTACACCTTAACCGACCATTTCCAGAAATTCGCCAATATTTTCTGAGCAGTGTTTAACTGGTGCATAGTTGAGGGCCATGGGGGGCGCAGGGGGGCGTGGTATGTAGATACGGCCCTGAATACGTCAGAAACTTTCGACCTGCGCCGGAGTCCGGTCATTGAGCTGCGGTTTGGTACCCGCAGCGGTACCCGAACAACAAATTAACGAAGCGAAGACCATCTAAGTCATTGATTTTGTGGTGCCCCCACACGGACTCGAACCGCGGACCTACTGATTACAAACCGATTAAGACCCATTTCTCCACATTTCTCCGACCACCGCCACACGAACAAAAACGCATTAGAATCATAGATTTACGTTGATCTCGACTACGCTTCTCTTTCATCACTAGCGCCAAGTTCTGCTGCATGATGCTTCCGTATTGCTTCCGGTAGCAGCGCCAGAAAGCGCCGAAAGGAGGCCAACACTTGAAACTGACAAAACGCACCGTTGAGGCGCTCGAAATCAAAGACAAAGATTATCTTGAATGGGATAGTGATGTAGTCGGATTTGGCCTGCGGGTGTATCCGTCCGGCAAGAAGAAATACCTGATCCAATATCGCAGCGGCAAACGCACGCGCCGTTACACAATCGGCCCCCACGGTGTCTTGACCGCGGAAGAGGCCCGAACTCAGGCCAAGAAACTGTTGAGCTGATGGTTCAATTTGGTCGAAACTGTTTGGTGCCATGGAATGATTGCGTTCGAGAAGATGGGCTAACGATCAATTACATCTTGTCCCAAGTCACCCTGCCCGCCGACAAGGCTCCCGCAGGTTCGCATCCAGCCTTCATAGATCGCGCGCAGCTTGACGATTGGCTAGGCCGCATGTTCGAACTCCAAGAGGATGGAAACGCGGTCTTGACCACCTCCGAACTCTTGCGGCGGTGGCTGGAAGAACAGGTTCGAGATCTGCAACCCCGCGAAAAAACCAAAACCGCTCTCAAAAGGGAA
>JABSSD010000128.1 GCA_013214575.1 Paracoccaceae bacterium
GCCACGCCCAAGTCAGCTCAGGGTTTATCGGCCTTGCCGGTGCACCCTGTAGAGGCGGGAGCTCACCGAGCAGGGAAACGCAGCCGTTTTATAGGTCCAGTTTTCCAATCTCCGCAGTCCTAAGTTCTGCACAGCGGCATCGGTGGTTGATTTTGGCTATCCGCCCGGTCTAACAAAGATAATGCAAGTTTATCTTCCTATCGCCGAAGTCTCGGTCAATGCCTTCTTGTTGCTGGGATTAGGTGGCATGGTCGGGGTCTTATCAGGCATGTTCGGGGTTGGCGGCGGCTTTTTGATGACGCCGCTGCTGTTCTTTATCGGCATACCACCTGCCGTTGCCGTCGCCACCGAGGCGAATCAGATCGTGGCCTCCTCCTTTTCGGGCGTCCTGGCCCATTTTCGAAGGCAAACAGTCGACATCAAAATGGGATTGGTGCTGCAGGCCGGCGGATTGGTCGGGGCCGCCTTGGGTGTTCTGGTGTTCAACTACCTCAAAGCGCTGGGTCAGGTCGATTTGCTGGTCATGCTTTGCTACGTTGTTTTTCTTGGTGTCGTCGGCACGCTGATGTTCATCGAAAGCCTGAACGCCATCTGGAAATCCAAGAAATCCGGCGGCGCCGCCCCTGCCCGCCGCCAGCGCAACTGGATTCACGCACTGCCATTCAAGGTCCGGTTTCGCACCTCCGGCCTGTATATATCCGTCATCCCACCTATTCTGGTTGGTATCTGCGTTGGCATCCTGGCCGCCATTATGGGCGTCGGCGGCGGTTTCATCATGGTGCCCGCGATGATCTACATCTTGGGCATGCCCACAAAGGTTGTGATCGGAACCTCGCTGTTCCAGATCATCACCGTGACCGCCTTTACCACCATGCTGCATGCCACCACCAACTATACGGTGGATATTGTACTGGCCGTTCTGCTGCTGATCGGCGGCGTCATCGGTGCCCAGATCGGCACCCGCATTGGTGTCTATATGAAGGCCGAACAGTTGCGCATTCTGCTGGCCCTGATGGTGATGATCGTCTGCGGCAAGCTGGCCCTGGATCTGTTGCTAACCCCATCCGAGCTGTTCTCGCTTGGCACCGGCGGAGGACATTGACCATGCGCAATCTGCTGCTTGCCACCCTGTTGCTGTTTGCCCTGCCCCTGCAGGCCGCCGCACAAGAAGAGGTGGTGCTGGGGCTCAGCCAGGATCGTGTTGCCATCACCGCGACTTTTGACGGCTCGGAGATCTTGATCTTTGGCGCGGTAAAGCGGGAAACCCCAATCCCCGACACCGAGCAACTGCAGGTTATCGTGACCGTTTCAGGCCCCGACCTGCCGGTGCTGGTGCGGCGCAAGGAACGCAAGCTGGGCATTTGGGTCAACACCGATTCGGTACTGGTTGATTCGGCGCCGACCTTCTATGCCGTGGCCACCAGCGCCCCGCTGTCAGAGATTTTGACCGACGTCGAGGATCTGCGCTATCGCATCTCGATCAATCGGGCGATCCGCTCGGTTGGGGCCGCGATGCACATTCGTGGGGCTCAGGATTTTGCCGACGCCGTGGTGCGGATCCGCGAAAATAGACAGCTATACTCGGTGCGCGAAAGTACCGTTGCGGTCGACCAGCAGACCTTGTTCCGAACCGCCATCGATATGCCTGCCGACCTGACCGAGGGCCGCTATACCGCCCGCATCTTTCTGACCCGCAACGGCATAGTGGTGTCGCAATATGAAACCCCCATCGAAGTGCGCAAAGTGGGGCTGGAGCGGTTTCTCTATGTGATGTCGCGGGAGCAGCCGTTCCTATACGGGCTGATGTCTCTGGCGATTGCCATCGCCGCCGGTTGGGGCGCGTCCGCTGCGTTCCGTCTGCTGCGCAATAACTGATCCGGCACACCGATGACCGGGCCTCTGGCCGACGATCTGGCGTCAGGGCCCCTCTTGGCCCTCGGACTCCAGTTTCAACGTCGCAGCCGGAGCGGCGCGCAGATCGTCCACCCGCAGCGGTGCGCTGGGTTTGGACAATCGGTTGCGGACCACCCAGATCAAACGCTCCTGCGCCCGGGTGATGGCCACATAGGCCAGCCGTTTCCACAGCGGTTGACCCGCCTCAACCCGCCCCATCCGCGCCGCCACGAATAGATCCGGGGCAAAGACCTGAGTGGTGCCCCATTGCGACCCCTGCGCCTTGTGGATGGTCACCGCGGCGCCATGCAGGAAGGTCGCCCCCATCCGCGCCGCAAAGGGAATAAACGGCTCTTCCTCATCCGGCTTTTCGATTTTCACAATCGAGGCCGCACTGACCTGAGGATCCTCGGCGCCGAGCACGTGCAGCCGTGAAAACCCCGGTTTGCGGCCCGGCCCAAGATAGACCACCTGCGCTCCCTTGATCAACCCGCGCGCCTCCAGATCCAATCGTTTCTTACGATGCTTCATCGGCAACTCGATGCCATCGCAGATCAGCGGCTCCCCCTCCATCAGCGCATCTTCGGGGGCGCCGTGAACCGTGCGAAAGGCATTGATCAATTTGATTCGGGTCGCATTGCGCCAGACCAGAACCGGCGAGCGCGCCATCAGGTCGACCTCAACCCGTTGCCCCCAGACAACCCGGTCATCGCGCTTCGAGGCCTCCTCGATCATCCGTTCAAAGTCCTGGAACGTCAGTTGCGGATCGGCCAGCGCATGGGCCAGATCCAGAATCGGATTGTCCGCGTCTTGCCGGTGAATGCGGTGCAATTCCAGTTTGCGGTCCTCGGGCACCGAGTCAAATATCATCGCCCCGGATTGGTTCACCGGTGCCAACTGCGCCGGATCGCCAAACAGCACCAGGCTGGGAAATATATCTTTCAAATCATTGAACTGGCGGTCATCCAGCATTGAGGATTCGTCAACAAAGCCAATATCCAGCGGCTCTTCTCGCCGCTTCCAGCCGGTGATGAAATCAGAGCCGCGCAGGCCCGCCGAGGCCATGGCGCCCGGAATCGACTTGTTCCGCTGGTAAAACGCCGCAGCCCGCGCCAGCGCCTCTTCGGTCAGCCCCTCGATCTCCGGCGGCTCGCCTTTGCCAGCCAGCCACTCGGCCAGCTTTTCGTACTCGGGATCATACATCGGCGTATACAGAATGCGGTGAATGGTGGTGGCCGGCACCCCGCGCAGACGCAGAACCGACGCCGCCTTGTTGGTCGGAGCCAGAATCGCCAGGGTGCGGCGATCGCCCTTTTTGCGGCTCTCGTAATCGCCGGACACCACATCCACGCCGGCCTGCTCCAGCGCTTTGTACAGCTCGGCCAGCAACAGTGTCTTGCCTGATCCAGCCTTGCCCATCAGCGCCATCACGCCGCTTTCGCCTTTTGGCTGTTGCAACAGACTGTCATCAAGATTGACCCCGGCCTGGCGCAGCATTTCAGTGACCCTGTCAAAGGCAGCGGCTTGGTCTTCAGAGAACTGGATGGGAGGTGTTGTCATCCCCTGACCCTATAGGCGCAGGGCTGGCTTCACCAGAGCCCGCCCTGCGTTTCGAATGTGTTTTCAAGCGCTCATTGCCATGGGCTGATCGATGGCTCCGCCAAATGACCGGTCGAACCACATGCGTGACACTTCCGGTGCAATACCCGATTTCTGAGCCACCATATCATAGCTGTCCGGGGTGAACTCCCACAGGCCGACATTGATCTGATCGCGGCCCTCACCCTCACTGCCCAGCACCTCGGGCGAGGAGCCGATGGCGCGGTAGATACGGATCATCCGTCGGTCAAACACCCCAACAAAGTGATCAATATGGAAATTGCGCATAATTTCACCGCCAGCCAGCATCAGGGCGGCGGCCACTTTGCTGCTGGCATCGCGCGACAGGCAGAACCTGGTGCATTCCCAGATGAAAGGACTGTAGATCGCCACCCCGCCGGTCAGATGGCCAAAGATGTCATTCACCATCACCCGCCCGGTTGTGGGCAGAAACCGCATCGAGCCGCCATGGCTGCCATCGGCTTGCTCCCAGATGACATAGAGCGGGTTGAGCCCGTCATATTCATCGCGCTCTTCGCCGGATGAATTAAGGGTGACGTCCCACCCCAACCGGGTTTTGAACTGGTCGGCCCGGTCCACGAACATTGAATGCGCCAGATCGGAAAACTTGTGAAGGTCGTTTGCATAAATGTATCGAAGCATTGCTATCTCCATTTCGTAAAAAGACAGTAAAACTTACGACTAAAATGGTTAACGTATAATTAGTTTTTTGTTAATAATTGGAAACAAATTGTTAAACGACAATTAGCCCTCTGCTCATTGCACGTGCAATGGCATGTGTAGTATTAAGCGCGCCAAGTTTGAACCGGGCACTTTCGATGTAGACCCGCAATGTGTGCTCGGATATCGCCAATGTCTCAGCCACCTGGGCTCGGCTATAACCCATAGCCAGCAAGGTCATGACGTCCACTTCACGCGGCGACAGGGTACGCGATTGTTCCGGCGCCCGGTTGGGTTCAAAATCCAGCGCCTTGCGGTTGAAATAATGTGCCAGTAAAATTAGATCACGGCTGTATTTTTCGGTGAATTTCTCCCAGGTCGCATCATCGCAATTATGACTAACGGAAAACAACGCAAATTGGCCATTGGGACCGCGAATCGGAATGGAATATCCCTGATTGCCAACCCCGTGCGCCTGCGCGTCGGCCAGAAATATGCGCGCTGACTTGCTGGACCAGTCCAACCGCTTCCAGTCCACCGGGTGAAACCGTTGATAGCAGCCGATGATAACGGGATCTGTGCGCAAGTATTCCTGATCCAGGTAGCGCTGAACCCAGTCATCCGAATATGTCCCGCAGCCGTATTGATCTCCGGCACTGTCCACCCAGTGATAGACGATGTGATCAATTTCAAAGAGATCCCGGACCTTTTCAATGACGTCCTGAATACCTTCAAGAGTACTGGTGGCCTCCAGTATCTTCAGTATCCTGTCCAGGTTGATTCTGTTCGCCATTCTTTTGCGCACCAGCTTTTTCGTCCATCGAAGCCATTTCAGACCTTGCCACCTCAAGCGTTTCGCTCAGGTGGTCAGCCAATGTCCCCATGTCATTTGCCGCAGCATATGACCGAAGGTCAACGAGAACGTCCAGCATCCAGTGCGATTGAGTCATTGAAGTGCCTCTTTTACAAAAACCGCGCCAGAAATGATTAACATACGAACACAATGGCAAAAACTCGCTATTTCGCCCTCCCCCAAAACAGCGAGGGTGAATTTTGCAAGCCTCTGAAACCAAACACGGGGGCCGTAAAAGGGAAAAACCCGCGAACCATTGTTAATGATTCGCGGGTGACTGCCCGAGGCGGTTCCGGTCGGGCCGGAAACCACCCCTGATGGGATGCAACCAGCCGAACTAGCCGGCTTCAAGCACGTCTTCGAGGGTCCTCAGACCGGTTGTCGGGGCCTGCACCAGCACCGACATATTGCCCGGCTTATGCTCGTTCCGCAGCATTTTCATATGCGCCTGTGGCAGGTCACTCCACGCGAACACTTCGGACATGCAGGGATCCAGACGGCGTTCCAGCATCAGCTTGTTGGCCGAGGCTGCCTGCTTGAGATGGGCAAAGTGGCTGCCCTGCAGGCGTTTCTGGTGCATCCACATATAGCGCACGTCCAGAGTCAGGTTGAACCCGGTGGTGCCCGCACAGATCACCACCATGCCGCCCTTTTTACAGACAAAGGTGGACACCGGGAAGGTCGCTTCACCGGGGTGCTCAAACACGATGTCGACGTTATTGCCCTTGCCGGTGATCTGCCAGATTGCGGCGCCAAACTTGCGCGCCTCTTTGAACCAGGTGGCATATTCGGGCGTGTTCACCGTTGGCATCTGGCCCCAGCAGTCAAAGTCCTTGCGGTTCAGCACCCCCTTGGCCCCCAGCCCCATCACAAACGCGCGTTTGCCTTCGTCCGAGATCACCCCGATGGCATTGGCACCCGCAGTATTGATCAACTGGATGGCATAAGATCCCAGCCCTCCCGAGGCGCCCCAGACCAGCACGTTCTGCCCCGGCTTCAATTCGTGCGGGTGGTGCCCGAACAACATCCGATAGGCCGTCGCGAGGGTCAGAGTGTAACAGGCACTTTCCTCCCAGGTCAGGTGCTTGGGACGTTGCATCAATTGTTGCGACTGCACCCGGGTGAACTGGCCAAACGACCCATCCGGGGTTTCATATCCCCAGATCCGCTGGCTGGTGGAAAACATCGGATCGCCACCGTTACATTCTTCGTCTTCACCGTCATCCTGATTGCAGTGGATAACCACCTCGTCGCCGATCTTCCACTTTTTGACCTTGTCACCAATCGCCCAAACAATGCCTGCGGCGTCGGAACCGGCGATGTGATAGGGCTGCTTATGTCCATCAAAGGGGCTGATCGGCGTCCCCAGGGCGGCCCAAACACCATTGTAATTGATGCCGGCCGCCATCACCAGAACCAGCACATCATGGCTGTCCACGCTGGGCACATCGACAACTTCCTGCAACATCGCGCTGTCGGGATCACCGTGGCGCTCTCTGCGGATGGCCCAGGCATACATCTGCTTGGGCACATAGCCCATCGGTGGCATCTCACCCATTTCATACAGGTCTTTTTCGGGTGCCTCATACGACAACACGTCAGGATTGGTGTCCAAAGCCATAACAGCCTCCATTTTGTCTCTTTTCGCCGCAGTGCAGAATCGCGACGCTCCCTACGGAATAAAAACGGCCCAGCAATAAAGCAACCGGATTTCGTAATATTTTGTAACTTTATAACCTCGCAAGTGCAGAAAGCACTGAACAGGCGCAGAAATCACCGTGGCATCCACGGTGGCAACCCGCTGCCGGATAAAGTTAGCGTAATCGTTCAGAAGGTCACGCTGATCGACGCCGCAGTTTTGCTAACCCGCAGCTCAATCAGCCCCAGAAACGGCAGGTCACCGGTTGCGGAATTTCATCAGGACTGGCAGCAAATCCCACCTCAGAAATGACCGGCTATCATTTCAAAAATATTGCGCCCGCCATCCCGCTGTAACAAGAGATTGTTGCCCCACACAATTTTTATACTATTCTGCAAGGATGTGACCCACTCGCTCAGCCCGTTGACGCCCTTGTGTGCAACACAAATATCAATTTGCAAAGAAAGAATATCATGCTTTCCAGACGACACATCGTGACCGCAATGGCCGTTCTGGCCGTCACCGCAACCACCGCAGTTCCTGCTTTTGCCCTGGACCGGCGGGTCAGAATTATAAATGACACCGGCTATGTGCTGGTTGAATTCTATGGCTCTAACAAGGGCTCCACCTCTTGGGAGGAAGACATTCTGGGCCCCGATGTGCTGCGCTCGGGACAATCCGTGAGGATCGATTTTGACGATGGCACCGGCTATTGCAAATTCGACTTCAAGGCGATCTTCGATGATGGCGACGAGCTGATCCGAAAAGGTGTCAACATCTGCGAGATTGGCTCATATACCTATAATTGACGATCGCGGTTGCGCGGACCAACAGCAAGCGCGCCGACCACTGGTCCGGCGCGCTTTTTGCCGCGCCGCCGCAGCTTCGCCGCAACGCAGCGAATTGACAGCGCCACAATATTTCCCGTATCAAGCCAGTGACGAAATAAAATTACCACATCACTTACGAGGCTCCGATGACGCAGAAAGACCGCCCCTGGCTGATCCGCACCTATGCCGGCCACTCGACCGCCAGTGCCTCAAACGCGCTGTACCGCAGCAATCTGGCCAAGGGTCAGACCGGGCTGTCGGTGGCGTTTGATCTGCCAACCCAGACCGGATACGACAGTGACCACACTCTGGCCCGCGGCGAAGTGGGCAAGGTTGGGGTGCCGGTGTGCCACCTCGGCGACATGCGGGCGCTGTTCGAGCAGATCCCTCTGGATCAGATGAACACCTCGATGACCATCAACGCCACCGCCCCTTGGTTGCTGTCGCTGTATATCGCAGTGGCCGAGGAGCAGGGCGCCGATGTCCGCAGCCTGCAGGGCACCGTGCAAAATGACCTGATCAAAGAATACCTCAGCCGGGGCACCTATATCTGCCCGCCCAAGCCGAGCCTGAAAATGATCGCCGACGTGGCCGAGTATTGCTATACCAATGTGCCCAAATGGAACCCGATGAACGTCTGTTCCTACCACCTGCAAGAGGCCGGTGCGACACCTGAGCAAGAGCTTGCCTTTGCCCTCGCCACCGGCCAAGCAGTCTTAGATGAGCTCAGGCCAAGAGTCCCCGCCGAGGATTTCCCAGCGCTGGTCGGTCGGATTTCATTCTTCGTCAACGCCGGCATCCGTTTTGTCACCGAGATGTGCAAGATGCGCGCCTTTGTCGATCTGTGGGATGAGATCTGCGAGACCCGTTATGGCGTCACCGACCCCAAGTTCCGCCGCTTCCGTTACGGCGTTCAGGTGAACTCTCTGGGGCTGACCGAACAGCAGCCGGAGAACAACGTCTACCGTATCCTGATCGAGATGCTGGCGGTGACCCTCAGCAAAAAGGCCCGCGCCCGCGCTGTGCAGCTGCCCGCCTGGAACGAGGCCCTCGGGCTGCCACGGCCCTGGGATCAGCAATGGTCGATGCGGATGCAGCAAATCCTGGCCTATGAAACCGATCTGTTGGAATTTGATGATCTGTTCGAGGGCAACCCGGCAGTGGACCGCAAGGTGGAAGAGCTGAAAACCGGCGCCCGCGCCGAATTGAACAATCTTGACGGCATGGGCGGTGCTGTGGCCTCGATTGAGTACATGAAATCACGGCTGGTGGATTCAAATGCCGAACGCCTGGGCCGGATTGAACGAAATGAAACCATCGTTGTCGGCGTCAACCGCTGGACCGAGGGCGAAGTCTCGCCGCTGCAGACCAAAGACGGTGGTATCCTGGTGGTGGATCCGGCGGTCGAGCAGCACCAGGTGGGCCGCCTCAATGACTGGCGCCGCGATCGCGACACTGGCCAGGTTCAGGCGGCGCTCGCAGCGCTGCGGCAGGCGGCGACCAGCGGCGACAATATCATGCCCGCCTCCATCGCCGCCGCCAAGGCCGGGGTCACCACCGGCGAATGGGCCGAAGTGATGCGTCAGGTCCACGGCACCTACCGCGGCCCCACCGGGGTGTCCGGCTTGGTGTCCAACAAGACCGAAGGGCTGGAGGACCTGCGCCGCCAGGTCGATGCGGTCAGCGACCGGTTGGGCCGTCGGTTGAAACTTCTGGTCGGCAAACCCGGGTTGGATGGCCATTCAAACGGCGCCGAACAGATCGCCTTTCGCGCCCGTGACTGCGGCATGGATATCACCTACGACGGTATCCGTCTTACCCCGGCGGAACTGGTCGCGACAGCGCTGGAGGAGGCGGCCCATGTGGTTGGCCTGTCGATCCTCTCGGGCAGCCATTTGCCACTGGTCCAGGAAACAATGGACCGCATGCGCGGCGCCGGCCTTGGGCATATTCCGGTGATCGTTGGGGGAATCATTCCGGATGACGACGCCAGGGCCCTGCGACAAATGGGGGTCTCCCGCGTTTACACCCCAAAAGATTTTGAGCTCAATTCAATCATGAGCGAAATTGCAACCCTTGCATCACCCCAAAAAGTTGAAAGTTAATAATAAACAATAGCCACAACCGCGAAAAATGCAAAAAAGATGCTTAAAACCATCTGACAATTGGGCCAAAAGCAGTTACGCGCTAATTGGAAAGCGTTAGGCACTAAAAACTGGAGACTAAAATGACCCTCAACCTTGCGGAAATGTCGCGTAAAGATCTTCTGCAACTCAAGACGGACGTTGATGAGGCGCTGAAGTCAGCCGAACAACGTGAACGTCTCGAGGCGCTTAAGGCAGCCGAGCAAGCCGCCGCACAATTCGGTTTTTCGCTTGAGGAAATTGCCAATGGCGGCCGTTCAATCGGCAAACGCTCAAAGGCAGCTCCGAAATACAGAAATCCGGCAAACCCAGAAGAAACCTGGACTGGCCGCGGTCGCAAACCACATTGGATCCACACGGCCTTGACATCGGGCGCTGATATCTCTGATCTGGAAATCTGATCCAGAAACGGAGAGCGCTTCAATGACCATTCATATTGGTGCCGCAAAAGAAGATATTGCGGAAACCGTCCTTTTGCCAGGCGATCCCTATCGCGCCAAATGGGCGGCCGAAACATTTCTTCAGGACGTGCGCCTGGTCAATGAGGTCCGTGGCATGCTTGGGTTCACTGGCACCTGGAAGGGACATCGTGTCACCATCCAGGGCAGCGGCATGGGGATGCCCTCGCTGTCGATCTACGTCAACGAGCTGATTCGCGATTTTGATGCCCAAACATTGATCCGCATCGGATCCTGTGGCGGCATGCAGGATCAGGTCAAGCTGCGCGACGTTATCGTGGCCATGACTGCCAGCAGTCTCAGCACCCCGTCGAGCGGCATTTTCAGGGAGCTCAACTTTGCGCCCTGTGCCGACTGGAGCCTGCTGCGCGCAGCGGTGCAGGCCGCCGAGGCCAAGGGCACCACAACCCATGTTGGCGGCATTTATTCAGCGGATGTATTCTACGACGAACGCCCCGATCTGAATGAACAAATGATGCGCCACGGCATCCTGGGTGTCGAGATGGAAGCCGCCGAACTGTATAATCTGGCGGCCCGACATGGACGCCGGGCTTTGGCGGTGCTCACGGTTTCGGACCATCTGAAAACCGGCGAGTCGCTGTCATCCGACCAACGCGAGCGGAGCTTTGGGGATATGGTGGAAATCGCCCTCGAGGCTGCCTTTAGCTGATCCCGACCCCAGCCCGCGCCTGCGCCCCCATTGGGCCGGACCGACGGGCCAAAAATACCCTCAGCCGTGCCGGATACCCTTCCGGCACGGCATTTTTGATCGACGGTCGGTCGGCCAGAACACCGCGCCAGGCAGCCAACCCAGGCAGATCCTGCAATAGATCCTGATCCAGGATGGGGTCCATCGTGTCAAAATACCGAAAGATTGTGCCCCAGACAGCGTCGACCATATGAAACTGACCGCCCTGAAAGAACGGCCCGGACACTTCCACCTCGACCCGCGCCAACTGGCGCCGCAGCGCCGCCCGTGCGGTGGCAAAGCTGGCACCATCCGGCGCGTTGTAGAACACGCCAATTGATTTCAGGACCTCTGACCCGAACTCGATCCAGGCGCGGTGCCGCGCCTTGTCCAGCGGATCGCTGGGATGCAGCGATCCCGGGGTGATCTCATCCAGATACTCGGCAATAACCTGGCTTTCAAACAGCACATGATCTCCAGTCTGCAACAGCGGCACCCGGCCCAGTGGCGACATTTTCTGAAACCAATCAGGCCTATCCCCAAGATCGATGTAGCTTCGGCGATGCGGAATATTTTTCTCCAGCAGCACGATAACAGCACGCTGCACATACGGACACAAATCATGACTGATCAAATGAAAGTCGGACATCAGGAACTCCTAGTAGATGCATTTGCAGCGATATAGTTTTTCCATATTGCATGTCAATGCACATGCATCTACATTTACCCCATGAGTCACGCCATCACCTCCCCGGACGCCACCTGGATCGCCCTGTTCCGCGCCCAGAAACGGGCCCGTGCCGCCATTGATCTTGCCCTGAAATCCGCCGAATTGCCGCCTCTGGAGCACTATGATGTGCTGTGGGCGCTGGAACAGGCCTTACCACAGGGGCTGCGGCCATTCGAGCTGGAGCAGGCGGTGCTGCTGCCGCAACATGGCATTTCTCGGCTGACCAGTCAGATGATCAAACAAGACCTACTCACCCGTTTGCCCTGCGCCGACGACAAGCGTGGCTTTCGGCTGGTCCCCACAGCCGCCGGGCTCCGGCTGCGTCAACAGATGTGGCAGATCTACCAGCCGGTGATCACCCAGTTCTTCGGGCCGCAACTGGCTCCGGAGGAGATCATAACCCTAATGCAGCTGCTAAACCGGAGCGGCTAGCGCCCGTGGCTGCCGTCATATCCATTGACCTGAGGGCCGACCCAGCCCTCCAATGCGCCAGCCGCCGGCGCAAACACTTCGACCAACATTGGGTGGCAGGCGGCGGTATCACTGGAATGCTCCGCGCTGCAATCGCCACCCGGACAGGCGCTGAGCGCCCCCAGCAGGTCAATCTCGGCAAAGAATTCCAGATGATCACCGGGGCGCACCGGCGAGGCCTTCATGAAATATTGCCCGGTGTCGCGGCTAAAGCCGGTACACATAAAGACATTCAACACGTCATGCACATGCGGTTCGGCCTCACCCAGCGACAGGTCCAAATGATCCGCCAGCGCCCGGGTCAGGTTGGAATGGCAACAGTGATGATATTGGCTGCCGGCCAGCAGATTGCCGGTGTAGGGGTCACAGCGGGTGCCAATCACATCGTGAACCGAGCCACCGTATTCGTCGATACCATACCAGCCCAGCGTATCATCGGTGAGCGTCGCCATCGGCCGCAGGTAGGGAAAACTGCTCCACATCCGCTCTCCGGCGGTGATATGTGTCCCATGCAGGGCACGCGTCTTGCCGGAATAAAACCGCTCACCCAGATCCGTGCGGTTCCACAGGTTCAAATCGCCCACCTGCGCCCCCTCAACCGAGCTAATGCGGAAAAAATGCCCGGCCGGCACCTCAAAACATGCCGCATCGCGCGCCGGGATCAGCACCTCATCCCGTTTGACCGCGCTGGCCCGCGCCCGGTGATACAGGGCCAGATCCACCGGCGGCAGACTGTCATTCGGGTAGCAGATCACCGGTGCCACAGCCCGGCGCGCCGCCGCATCCTCAGGCGCCTTCAGCAAAAGATCCACGGCGGTCTCAGAGGTCGTCTCAGGGGCAGAATTGCACATATCTCGGGCTCCATCTTGGTCGCCCTATCAACGCCCGCAGGCCCGGCTAGCGCAAGCCCGATTAGCACGCCCCCGGCGGCTTTCTCGACACTCGCCACCCAGATCAGCGGCTCCCGCGGCCGCCAGCCCCGCCGGCCAATGCCGACAGGCTTGCGGTCTTGGGCGTGGCCCCCCGC
>JABSSD010000129.1 GCA_013214575.1 Paracoccaceae bacterium
AAAACTGTCGCGGGATGGAGCAGCCCGGTAGCTCGTCAGGCTCATAACCTGAAGGTCGTAGGTTCAAATCCTACTCCCGCAACCAAATTAACCACAAGATAACAACACGTTACACCCCGCTTCGGCGGGACTGTTTGCGTTCGAACTGCAGAGCTGGAAGCACTGTGGAGGCAAACGGGACAGCAAAAATCGGGTGTGGCATTCAGGAAACGGGTGACTGGGGCGCTTCTGGCCGATCACCAACTTCCGGCTATTTCTCCATCCTGGTGGATCAACGGCGAAAGTTTTCGTCTTAGCCAAAGGCGCATCCGTCTCGCCACTCCCCAAAAAGCCCCACTGAATTGACCTGTCGTCGGTCAATGCCCCTTGGAGTGTGCTTGCTATATGAGAGAGCCGCTCGCTTCATGGCGCGCATGTCAAACGGGCCCATTTTTGCTCCGCCCCATTGGCAGACCTTTGCGCCGCCATCAACAAAGCCCACTAGCGGCCTAAAATCTTACAGATCCTAGAAGTCTGAACGGAATCATCCTTCAAAAGATTTGCGTAGATGCTGTTGCTTTGACGTGTTTCCAAAGGCCTTGTCCAACTTCGACGGCGCATTGCTGTGACTAAGCCGACGTCTTGTTTCGAAGCCTCCTCCAGGAAGTTAAGATCGACCTGGTTGCGGTATATCCAATTGCGACAATCAAATTTTAGATCTTTAACAAGGTGAACTGTGCCATTGGTAGCAAGCACATCAACCTTTCTCCACGGCCTGATCTGAGAGTGTCGCGACATGGTAACTTTTCTGTCACTTACATAGCTGCGAATATCCTTTTTAAACACGCTTCCATGAGTGCCAACCGCAACAGGTTTTGGGTGCAAAATGCACATTCGCGCGAGATGCCGCACGAATCCCTTGGGGTACAGCATGTCGTCATCGGCGCTGACGTAAATCTGCGCATCATCATCCAGTGCAAGCCCAAGAAACTTGCCTTCAGCCTTCAGCCCACCGTGCTGCTGTCCGAATTGGCAAATGATCTTTGGATGTTTTGCAAAGGCTGGGATCGCTTCATATCCGTCCAGCGACAACCAAAGGCGATCGACCTGCGGCAGCAAAGAGGCAATTGCCAACGGAGACGTATGCGCGCGCGACGGTATTGTAGACATGCCAGCAACAATCATGATGCAGCCCCTTGAACCTTAAAGTCGAATAATTCTTCGGCAACGATGGTCGTTCGGGGTTCTGTCCTTGGGGCAGCTTCGTGTTGCGTAAGGGACGTCCTGAAGCGCGATTTAGCACGAAGCTCTTCCATCGGCAGCAGGATCCTTCCCGTAAGTTTTGATCCCAGAACTTTGGATATTTTTTTGTGATACGATGCAACGGCACTGCGTCTGTGACGACGGGTCCAGCCAAATCGCACTCTGTCACGCTCTGAACTTACTGACCAGTTCTTCTCAAAAGCGTTCAGTGATTGAACCACCTTTTCATCGCTCCAGCGAAACAAAAAATAGTGAAGATCATCGAGGCGGGTAATGGGGTCAAATGCGCGATAGGTTACGTGCGCTGCTCTTGAAAATACGACCCGCCCGTTCCGTGCCTTTGCTTGCAGGGCAAAATCCATTTGTTCGCGTGTTATCAGGCGTTCATCTAACCCGCCGACAGCTTGCAGAAAGGACCTTTTGACCATCGCGCAATGAAACTCGCATACTTCGTTCGCTACGGGCGCAAGTTCATCAATGCGATCTTTCACCTCAGGCCAATCTTGGTTCATCAGCCGATGTTTTTCTTTCAAAATCACGCTTGAGGTATTTTTTTCGGCAATGAGAGAGCCGCCAGCATGATGTATTCTTTTGGGTGTAGATGGACCAATAAATATAAGCGGAGCAACGGCATCCGCTTGTTCCGCAACTGCGGTTTTTTCAAGCGCTCTCAACCACCCAGCCTCATATGCGATATCGTTATCACAAAAGACCACATAGGCAGTCTTGGCAAGCTTCACCCCTCGGTTACGGGCCTCGTTTGGCGTGACAGGATACGGCAATGACACAAGGGTAAAGGGCCGCCTTTTTTGCAGGTCTTCGAGTTCGACCCGAATATCAGGTGGGGTGGCCCCCTCGACTACAATGACTGGCTGATCCTTTGGAATGGTCAAAAACAGTGACTGCAAAGATTCTGGCAGCGAACTGAAACGTTCGCGTGGTGAGACGATAATAGTACTGAGCAAAACGGGTTTCACCTTCCGAAGAAATAATAGCTCACTGCTATCCGAACAAGCTTGAGTATTCCATCCTTTCAGGTGGTTAAACCGTTTTTCGAACAGGCATACTGATGAATTTTTATCCGCTTTCGTTCACCGAAAACGGCGCATGCCTACTTAGGGTTGAGTGGTGAAGGTTTGGGGTCACAGAACCAGAAACCTCGGAGACGACTCTGGCTGGGAAAGCGCCTGCTAAGACCCGTGGACATTTTTATAATGGCTGCTGCTGTATCCAAACACCGCTAAAATACGCCCCCAAGCAAAACCGAAAGCGCGCATTGCAAGAACAACGCTCCTGCCACGATCAAACAGGGCCGCAATGAGACGGGCCATCCCAAGAAGCAACTTGCTCACGACAAACAACAAAGAAGAGACGAAGGGACTTGAGGGCTGGTTTTGGGAAAACTTTATTACGTATGAAGAAATCGCCTGATCCCTCCCGCGCATAAAGTGATAGCCTAAAGTCAGGCGACTTACCGGAACTTCTTCCATGACAACAGCATCAGGCACCCATCCTGTGCGCGCTTTTGCTTTCTTGGCGGCACGAAAAAATGCCGCATCCGACCCGCCAGAGTATCCCAAACCCTCATCGAACTTTACATTGTTTTGCCTCAGAAAATCCAATCGGCAAAGCCAGTTATTGGTCACAATGGTAACCTGATGGTCGGTGTCCGCGCGGCTTCGATGGCTGTTTCTGCGCGCCATCCTATGCGCCCGCACCTCGCAACCGCGGAAAACTGTAGCCTCAATTGTCGACAGCCTTCCATTCCCCAAGTTTTGATCAGGCGCGACCGGGCAAACAGGGCCGCCAACTAGGTCCAAACCGCGCGCTTCAATGGCCGCGTACAACTTTTCCATCCAGTCCTTTTTTGCGACCTCATCGTCATCGATAAACGCCAAAAAATCGGCCTCGTTATCGAGAGCCCAATTAAGGGCGGCATTGCGCGCGAAGGGAATACCAAGCCTAGGTTCACATATCGCAACCGCTTTGAAGCCAGTGATTTGACAAAATTCTTTCACTCTCCCGTCAATCGACAGCGAGTCACCATTTTCCACAAAGCAAAACTGCAATTCGGTTCCAGGTGGCACATGTAATTTTTCTAGGCTCTTTAGCAGGGTGTAAAACATCAGCGGTCGCATTCGCGTTACCGCAGAAATTATAACTGTCTTTTCCCGTCCAACCTCAAGCGACGTCGCTTGCCGAGCCAGACCGACGGTCGGGCAGTGTTTTGCCTTTTTTTCCAACGTCTTTAACCCTCTGCGATACAGGATTTCGGCTTTGCCTTCGCGACGGCACAAGGCTGGGATACTTTCTTCGCCCGGCATACCCGACAACATAGTGTGTATATTTTCTTCAGCTGAATACCTGCGCCAAATCTCGCGGCGGATGATTGTTACCAATTCAACTGAAGCCCCTTTGCTGCTCGCAGATTTCTTCTTCATCTTCAATACATCAAGTTTACGATGAAACTGGAATTCCAGGTTACGCAAGAGAAATGGTCGAATGCGGCGTTCACGCGGCTTTTTTTTGATGAAAAATTGGCTCGGAGGGAGTCTTTACTGCACTGCGCTGCAATGTCAGCATTCCGGGGCCGCCCGACTCTTGCAGAATACGCTAACTGCGCTTAGCGGCCCTTAACGCAAAACGCAGCAAACGGCTGCTTCCCGCCATACCTTCCTTTCGCCTTCTCCAGGCGTTCCACCTGCGGCACCGGGTGCCTGTCGCTCCACCGCAGCAAGGCCCAAATCTGGCTTTCCAGGAAATCCTCGAACCCATCGGCTTCTCCCCCTGCTAGGGCGGCGGAGCTGACCAGGAGGTCCAAGAGGGTTATGGTGTCGTGTAGCGGACGCGGCTTAGGGTGTCTGTGAAGGCGCCTCCGATAATATCGCGCAGGTCTTGCCAGTCGCGCATTTCAAACTTGTTGCGGAGCTGCTTGGAGCCCATGCGCAATTCGAACCGCCACAGCTGGGAGGTGTCCCGGCCGGAGAGGTCCAGCGTCGGTGAGGCCGGTGACGCGGGAACCATTTCGTGCATCGGTTCGCTCCAGTTATGCTTCGATGCTTTGGCTCTGGCACAAATCAGAAACAGTAAAAACAACAGTAAATCCCGCTGGAGGTTACTGTTTATTGTTTTTCTTCAAATCATTATCAGCGCCTTTCGACCTTTCGACCTTTCGACCTTTCGGCTGCGCGGCGCACCGGATCATCCGCCAGATGCGGGTAACGCATGGTGGTCTGAATTTGGCTGTGCCCTAAAAGCCGCCCAACCATCTGGATCGGCAGGCCAGAGAACCACCTCTATGCCGATCTAGGCAATCTGGCTCATGCCCTTTCGGGGCCATTTTTGCCCGTCCCGTTGCCCGTCCCGTTGCCGACCCACCGTACGCTCCCCGTCACCCAAACCTTGACTTTTGCGCGCTAATCACGTATAGGTTGCATTGCAGTTGGAAGACATCAGGACAGCCTCGGACTAATTCCCGCTGGCTGTTTTTGCGTCTGTCATGCGGATCGCATCGCATGAGGAAACCCAAGTCATGGTGCAAAATCCCCTGACTCCGCAAATCGAAAAAACCGCCGACCTGCTTCGGTCGCTACAGGATTCCATACTGAGATTGCGCCACGAGGCCGAGGCCCTGCGTGAGCAGCTGGAGGCCGACCAAGAGGTGGGCGGCGACATCTCAAAACCACAACTCGCCAAGCTTGAGGGGCTTATCCGGGACTGCCAGAAAGTGGAGAAAACCCTTGTCGCACAAAGCAGCCAATTCACATCCCTTGCCGAAACTGGCCCCTGCCTTGACCTCGATGCCCTGCGCGCCGATCTGCGCCGCCGACTTGCTACCCTGCGTGCCTGCTGTGATGAGCGAGATGTTTCTGCAGGAACTGCCGGATGAGCTGCTGATTGCGCTGCCCTATCTGTTCGACCACTGGGCGCTGCCGCATCAGCGCCCCCCCGGTGGCGACTGGCGCTCTTGGATCATTCTGGGCGGGCGCGGGGCCGGCAAAACCCGCGCCGGCGCCGAATGGGTGCGGGCACAGGTCGAAGGCAGCCTGCCGATGGATGCAGGTGTCGCGCGCCGCGTGGCGCTGCTGGGGGAGACCTATGATCAGGTGCGCGATGTGATGATCATGGGCGACAGCGGCATCCTGGCCTGCTCACCCCCCGACCGTCGTCCCACCTGGAAGGCAACTGAGCGCAAGCTGATCTGGCCCAATGGGGCCACCGCGCAGGCGTTCTCGGCGCATGATCCCGAGGCGCTGCGCGGGCCACAGTTTGACGCCGCCTGGGCGGATGAGCTGGCCAAGTGGAAAAAGGCGCGTTCCAGCTGGGACATGTTGCAGTTTGCCCTGCGGCTGGGGCCGGACCCGCGGATCTGTGTCACCACCACGCCGCGCAATGTACCAGTGCTGCGCGAGATCCTTGGTCTGTCATCCACCGTACAAAGCCACGCCCCAACCGAGGCCAACCGCGCCAATCTGGCGCCGTCGTTTCTGCGTGAGGTGCGCAGACGTTATGCCGGCACCCGGCTGGGGCAACAGGAAATGGACGGGATGTTGCTGGCGGATATCGAGGGGGCGCTCTGGTCCGGCAAAATGCTGCAGGCGGCGCTGCGGGACCGGGCCCCGGAGATGGACCGCATTGTTGTCGCCGTTGATCCGGCGGTCAGCGCTGGCAAAGATTCGGATGCCTGCGGTATCGTGGTGGTGGGGGCCTGTCTGCAGGGACCGCCGCAGGACTGGCGCGCCTATGTGCTGGCGGATCGCACGGTGCAGGGGGTTGGGCCATTGGCCTGGGCCCAGGCGGCAATTGCGGCGATGCAGGATTACGGCGCCGACCGCTTGGTGGCCGAGGTCAACCAGGGCGGCGCATTGGTCGAGACGGTCCTGCGTCAGGTCGACCCGCTGGTGCCCTATAAGCCGCTGCACGCCAGTCGCGGTAAATCTGCCCGTGCCGAGCCGGTGGCGGCGCTGTATGAACAGGGCCGGGTCTACCACCTGCCGGGTCTGGCGGCATTGGAGCAGCAGATGAGCCAGATGACTCCGCAGGGCTATCATGGCAGTGGCTCTCCGGATCGGCTGGATGCTTTGGTCTGGGCGCTGCACGACCTGATCATCCAGCCCGCCTCGGGGCTGCTCAGGCCGCGGCTGCGGGTGCTGTAAGCTTGACCGTCTGCTGGATTGGCAGGCGGTTTTTTTGAGTATTTTCAGCAAAAAGAAGGCTGGGCGGTGGCGGGTGTTGCGCAGGGAGCGGGCGGGCTGCACCGGAAATCTTCAGGCGCTTGGCGGATAAGGGTCTCAGCAAAGGGGCAACAGTGGCCCCGTAGGTGAAAATGAGGAATGGTCATGGTCTTTGACGTGTTGCGGCGCAAACAACCGCCTATCGAGCAGAAGGCAAGCGCCGT
Organism: Paracoccaceae bacterium; assembly: GCA_013214575.1. Lineage (GTDB taxonomy): Bacteria > Pseudomonadota > Alphaproteobacteria > Rhodobacterales > Rhodobacteraceae > Parasedimentitalea. Next base: position 6,641 of record JABSSD010000129.1, read on the forward strand.
CGCCCGCGTGGTGTCCTGGCAAGGTGCGGGGCGGGCCGCCTGGAGCCCGCGCGACAGTCAATCGCTGATCCGCAGCGGCTTTATTGGCAATCCGGTTGGCTTTCGCTGTGTCAAACTGATCGCTGAGGCCGCCGCCGCATTGCCGCTGCTGTTGCAGGACCAGGTGCAGCGGTTTGAGCAGCATCCCCTTCTGGGGCTGCTGGCGCGGCCAAATATGGCGCAGGGCCGGGCGGAGCTGTTTGAGGCGCTGTTTGGCCAATTGCTGCTGACCGGCAATGCCTATGTCGAGGCGGTGGCGGGGGATCAGGGGCTGCCGCTGGAGCTGCATATTTTACGCTCGGAGCGGATGTCTGTGGTGCCGGGTGGTGATGGCTGGCCGGTGGGCTACGAGTATAAGGTGGCGGGCCGCAAGCATCACTTTGCGGCAGTCACTGGCCGCGCTGCGATCTGTCATATCAAGAGTTTCCACCCGCAGGATGATCATTATGGCCTGTCGCCGTTACAGGCGGCGGCGATGGCGGTGGATGTGCACAATAGCGCCTCGCGCTGGTCCAAGGCGCTGCTGGACAATGCTGCCCGTCCCTCGGGGGCGCTGGTCTGGAAGGGCAGCGATGGCCAGGGGGTGATGGGGGACGATCAGTTCCGCCGGTTGAGCGAGGAAATTGAGGCGAATTTCCAGGGTGCGCGCAATGCCGGCCGGCCGATGGTGCTGGAAGGCGGGCTGGATTGGAAACCGATGGGGTTTTCGCCCAGTGATATGGAGTTCCAGCAGACCAAGGAGGCGGCCGCGCGTGAAATCGCCCTGGCATTTGGGGTGCCGCCGATGCTGTTGGGGATCCAGGGAGATGCCACCTACGCCAATTATCAGGAGGCCAATCGCGCCTTTTACCGGCTTACCGTGGTGCCGCTGGTTGCCCGTGTGGCGGCGGCGCTGGTGGACTGGCTGTCGGGATTTGACGGCGCCATGCTGACGCTGAAGCCGGATCTGGATCAGGTGGCGGCGCTGTCTGCCGAGCGGGATGCGCAATGGGCGCGGGTGGCCAAGGCAGAGTTCCTGAGCCGCGCCGAAAAGCGCCGCCTGTTGGGGCTGCCGCCCGAAGATGGAGGGTCGGGCGATGGGTGATGGATACCCGCCTGCCTTTGACTGCGCCCCCGGGTTGCGTCTGGCGGCGCATGAGCGGCTGATGCAGCTGCAACAGGAGCATCTGAACCGGCGGCTGGACCGGCTGGAGCAGATGATGGAGCGCTTGGATCGGCGTTTGTGGTTCACAGTCTACGGCGTCGCCGCGGTCATTCTGGGGCAGACGGTCCGGTCGCTGATGTTGTTGTAATAGTTTTTATATACATAATGTTAGAGGAGGTTTTTCATGCAAATTGAAACCCATCTGGAACATAAATTCATGGCCACTAAATCGGGGTTGAGCCTGACCGAGGGCCAGGTGATCGAAGGCTATGCCAGCCGGTTTGGCGAGGTCGATCAATGTGGCGATGTGGTGTTGCCGGGGGCCTATGGCAACTCGCTGGCGGCGCTGGCGGCGCGGGGCAGCAAGGTCAAGATGCTGTGGCAACATGATCCGGCCCAACCCATCGGGATCTGGGACGAGGTCCGCGAAGACAGTCACGGGCTCTGGGTCAAGGGGCGTTTGCTGCTGGAAACCCGCCGTGGCAGCGAGGCCGCAGCGCTGATTGCTGCCGGCGCCATCGACGGGCTGTCGATTGGCTATCGCACCAAATGCGCCAGCAAAGGCGACAACGGCGAACGCCGCCTGAGTGAGGTGGAGCTGTGGGAGGTGTCGCTGGTGACATTCCCGATGCTGCCGACGGCGCGGGTGACGGGCAAAGGGGCACAGGATCCGGTCGCTGCGGCGTTGCGCGATATGGCCGCGGTTCTGACCGAGGCCCGCAGTGAAATCGCTAAGCGCTGATCCGGGCGCGACAACACTCATAGAGGACACACAGATGAGCAACAACCTACCGACCTCTGCCCCTGCAGATGCAGCCCCCTTGATCCAGGATGTAACCCAATCAATGGTTGGATTTGTGGAAGAATTCAAAGGGTTCCGGGATGACATTAAGGCAAAACTGAAACTGACCGAAGAGCGAGTAACCATGCTGGATCGAAAAACTCTAATCGCGGCGCGTCCGCAGTTGTCTGCCGCCAATGATATCGGCGCGCCGCATCAAAAGGCCTTTATGACCTATCTGCGATCCGGTGATGACGATGGGCTGCGGGGCTTGCAGCTGGAGGGGAAATCCCTGTCGACGGCGGTGAACAGCGACGGCGGTTATCTGGTCGATCCGGTGACCTCCGAGACGGTGACATCGGTGCTGCAGGCGACCGCCTCGATCCGCTCTATTGCCGCCGTGGTCACCGTCGAGGCAACCTCGTACGATGTGCTGATCGACCACACCGATGTGGGGGCGGGCTGGGCCACGGAAACCGATCCCACATCCGAGAGCGGCACTCCGGTGATCGACCGGATCAGCATTCCTCTGCATGAGCTGAGCGCACTGCCCAAGGCCTCGCAACGGCTGCTGGACGACAGTGCCTTTGATATCGAGTCCTGGCTGGCCGGGCGCATTGCCGACAAGTTCTCACGGGCCGAGGCGGCGGCGTTTCTGAACGGCGATGGCATCGACAAACCCACCGGCATTCTGACCCATGCCGTGGTCGAAAACGACAGCTGGAGCTGGGGCCATATCGGCTATGTTGTCACCGGCAGCGATGGCGGTATTGGCAGCGGCGACGCCATTGTCGATCTGGTTTATGCGCTGGGGGCTGAATATCGTGCCAATGGTGTTTTTGTAATGAATTCAAAGACTGCCGGGCTGATCCGCAAGTTGAAAGATGGTGATGGACGGTTCCTGTGGTCCGATGGTCTGGCGGCGGGTGAACCGGCGCGGCTGATGGGCTATCCGGTGCTGGTGGCCGAAGACATGCCCGGAGTCGCCAGCGACAGCTACTCGATTGCCTTTGGGGATTTCTCGGCTGGTTACACCATCGCCGAACGTCCCGACCTGCGGGTGCTGCGCGATCCCTTCAGCGCCAAGCCACATGTGCTGTTTTATGCCACCAAACGTGTTGGTGGTGATGTCAGCGATTTTGCAGCCGTCAAGCTGCTGAAATTCGGCCTGACCTAACCGGTCTGACCGATGACGCGGCCGGCAACCCGGTGGCGTCGGCAGGCGCGTGTCCCATATCTCTGTGTCGTCCAGCTGCTCCCCTCCGTCCGAGCGGCACAGGATGATGCGCGCCTGCTACATCCAATCTGTCCCAAGCGGACGCAAGTTTCCGGAGAAATGTGATGATGTTGACCGAACAGACGCCGGTGCCCGAGGCCGCGCTGCCGCTGGCGCCGTTCAAGGCACATTTGCAGCTGGGAACCGGGTTTGGTGAAGACAGCCTGCAGGACGAAGTTCTGATCAGTTTTCTGCGTGCTTCCGTTGCGGCGATCGAGGCGCGCACCGGTAAGGTGCTGATGTCGCGCCAGTTTGAGCTGAATATGCATCAATGGCGTGACCCTTCGGCACAGGCGCTGCCCCTGGTGCCTGTCACCGCGATTGCCACTGTGGTGCTGATCGATGCCGCAGGCGGCGAAGAGATCCTGGCGGCAGATCGCTATCAGCTGATCCAGGACAGCCAGCATCCGCAGCTTTGCCCCAGCGGTAGCCTGCTGCCAACGGTGGCGACTGGAGGTGCGCTGCGCATCACATTGACCGCCGGCATGGCTGCCGATTGGGGCGATCTGCCCGCCGATCTGGCGCAGGCGGTGCTGATGCTGGCGGCGCATTATTATCACTACCGCGATGACACCGGGCTGTCGGGCGGCTGCATGCCCTTTGGCGTTACCAGCCTGATCGAACGCTACCGCGTGGTGCGGCTTGGCCTGGGGCGGCTGCAATGAGGGCGCCGGTTCTGTCCCGCAAACTGACCCTGGAGGATCCGACCCGCGCCAGTGATGGCAGTGGCGGTCATGTTGAGGCATGGCAGGGCATGGGGGAGATCTGGGCAGAAATTCATTCGCTTACCGGTCGAAGCAAAGTCCAGGGCGGGGTTGATCTGTCGCTGCAACGGTACCGGATCACCGTGCGGGCAACGCCGGTTGGATCTGCCAGCCGGCCGCGTCCGGATCAGCGGTTCCGCGAGGGCGCGCGACTGTTCCTGATCGATGCGGTGGCCGAGGCTGATGACAGTGGGCGCTACCTGACCTGTTTTGTGCAAGAGGAGATCTCGGCATGAGTTACGCCCTGTCTGCGGCGCTGCAATCGGCGGTGTTCCAACATCTGAGCAGTGATCCCGATCTGGCGGGTATCGCCATCCATGACGCCTTGCCCTCGGGCACCGTGCCACAGACTTATGTGTTGCTGGGGGCTGAGCAGGTGCGCGATCGCTCGGATGTGTCGGGCGGCGGGGCCTCGCATCGGTTTAATGTGTCCATTCATTCGGATAGCGCCGGTTTTTCATCCGCAAAACAGCTTGCGGCAACCCTGTGTGATGGGCTGATCAATGCGCCGCTGGTGCTGTCGCGGGGGCATCTGGTTGGGCTTTGGTTTGACCGCGCCCGGGCGCGCCGGATGAGCGATGGTAGCCGCAGGATCGACCTGCGGTTCCGTGCTCGGGTCGAGGATGACTAGGATCGACCAAGTTTGCCTCCCCAAGGTCAGGCGCACCCTCTCGGTTCACGCGTAAGCGTTTCAAGCACGCTGAAATTATTGGAGAAATCAAAATGACAGCCCAAAACGGCAAAGACCTGTTGGTCAAAGTGGACATGACCGGTGACGGCCAGTTCGAAACCTTGGCAGGGCTGCGGGCCACCCGAGTCAGCTTCAATGCGGAAACGGTGGATGTCACCAGTCTGGAAAGCCAGGGCGGCTGGCGCGAGCTGCTGTCGGGGGCCGGGGTGCGCTCTGCCGCGATCTCGGGCTCAGGGGTGTTTCGCGATGCCGGATCGGATGAGCGGGCGCGGCAATTGTTCTTTGACGGTGAAACCCCGGATTTTCAGGTGATCATCCCGGATTTTGGCATTGTGGCGGGGGCGTTTCAGGTCACTGCGCTGGAATATGCCGGCAGCCACAATGGCGAGGCGACTTATGAGCTGTCGCTGGCCAGTGCCGGCCTGCTTAGCTTTACGGCCGTTTAGCTATGGCCAATCCATGGACAGGTGAAGTGGCGCTGGTGATCGACGGCACCCCGTGGGTGATGAAGCTGACCCTGGGTGCGCTGGCTGAGCTGGAACAGGCGCTGGCCGTGGGGTCGCTGGTCGAACTGGTGCAACGGTTTGAAAACGGTGGGTTTTCGGCACTGGATGTGCTGGCGCTGATTGGCGCCGGGTTGCGCGGTGGTGGCAATCCGATGGCGCGCGCTGATCTGGCGCAGGCCGAGATTGACGGCGGCCCGATGGCGGCGGCTCGGGCGGCGGCGGAACTGCTGGCGCGGGCCTTTATGGCCCCGGAGCCACCATGAGCACGCTGGATTGGCCGGCCATGATGCGGGCCGGGATGCTGGGGCTGCGCCTGGCGCCGCGAGATTTCTGGCGGCTGACCCCGGCGGAGCTGGGTTTGATGCTGGGGCAGGATGCCGGTGGCTCTGCGATGGGGCGTGCCGGGTTGGATGCGCTGATGCGCGCCTACCCCGACAAGACAGGAGACTGCGATGAGTGACCACGAGGCAATGGGCGATCTTGAGCTGCAAAGCGAAGGTCTGGGGGACGCATTGGGCAATGCGGCCGACATGGCAGCAAGTTTCGACAACGAGTTGCGCCGGGTCCGCGAAGCCTTTGCGGCCACCAGCCGCGATGCCGCGACGCTGGAACGCGGCATGTCCAAGGGGTTGCGGCGGGCCTTTGACGGGGTGGTCTTTGACGGCATGAAACTGTTGGATGCGCTGGAAACCGTCGCCCGCTCGATGATCCAGACCACCTATAACGCGGCCATCAAACCGGTGACAAATCAACTGGGCGGAGTGCTGGCCGATGGGGTGAGCCAACTGGTCAGCGGCTTGCTGCCCTTTGCCGATGGCGCCGCCTTTTCGCAAGGTCGGGTGATGCCCTTTGCCCGCGGCGGTGTGGTCAGTGGTGCCACCAGTTTCCCGATACGCGGCGGCACAGGGCTGATGGGCGAGGCTGGCCCCGAGGCGATCCTGCCGCTGGCGCGGGGGCCGGATGGATCATTGGGCGTGCGCAGTGGCGGCGGCGTCGGTGCGGTCAAGGTGGTGATGAATGTCACCACTCCGGATGTGCAGAGCTTTGCCCGCAGTCAGGGCCAGATCGCCGCACAGATGAGCCGCGCCCTGGGGCGTGGCAACCGGAACCGGTAGCAATTCAATACCATAGGGTCGCGCCTGACCTTGGGGAGGTGCAAAGCGCCTTCCCGGGGGGAAGGTCAGGCGCGACCCGGCTTTGCCGGGCTAGAGTTACGATTGGAGACAGCAGCAATGAATTTCCACGAGGTAAGATTTCCCGCCAGTCTCAGCTTCGGCTCGATTGGCGGACCGGAGCGGCGCACCGATGTGGTGACGCTGGCCAATGGGTTCGAGGAGCGCAACACCCCCTGGGCCCATTCACGCAGGCGCTATGACGCCGGGCTGGGCTTGCGGTCGCTGGATGATATCGAAGTGCTGATTGCCTTTTTCGAGGCCCGCCGTGGCCAGATGTTTGGCTTTCGCTGGAAGGACTGGTCCGACTACAAATCCGCCCGCGCCTCGGCTGAGGTGGCGTTTGGTGATCAGGTGATTGCCACTGGCGATGGCAGTACGGTGCTGTTTCAGCTGTGCAAAACCTACCGGTCCGGCAGTTTCAGCTATCAGCGGCCGATTGCCAAACCGGTGGCCGGATCGATGCGGCTCGGTATTGAGCAGGATGAGCTGCGCGTCGGGGTGGATTTCACTCTGGACGATGCTCTGGGGCAGGTGACATTTGCGCATCCGCCCGGTGAGGGCATGACCATTGTGGCCGGCTTTGAATTCGACGTGCCGGTGCGCTTCGACACCGACCGCATTCTGACCAGCGTCGCCAGCTTTCAGGCGGGTGAGGTGCCCAATGTGCCGGTGGTCGAGGTGCGGGTCTGATGGTGGATCTGTCGCCGACGTTTCAGGCGCATGTGCAGGGCGGGCTGACCACCCTGTGCCGGACCTGGGCCATCACCCGCGCCGACGGCCTGGTGTTTGGCTTTACCGATCATGATCAGTCGCTGGCTTTTGACGGCTATAGTTTCAAGGCGGGCACCGGCTTGACCGCGCTGGCGCTGCAACAGAGCACCGGCTTGTCGGTGGACAACAGCGAGGCGATTGGCGGTCTCAGCGATGTCTCGGTGCGCGAGGCCGACATAGAGGTGGGGCGGTTTGATGGGGCTGAGGTGCGCTGTTGGCAGGTGAACTGGGCGGATGTCTCGGTGCGCTGGCTGATGTTTCGCGGCTCCATCGGTCAACTGCGTCGCGCTGGTGGTGCCTTTCATGCTGAACTGCGGGGCTTAAGCGAGGCGCTGAACCGGCCTCTGGGGCGGGTGTATCAGAAACCCTGCACCGCGGTGCTGGGCGACGGTGCCTGCCGCTTTGCGCTGGATACCCCCGGCTACCGCGAGGAGGTGCCAGCCGAGCAGGTTGCGCGCGGGCAAGACTATCGCTGGCAGGATCTGGCGGGGTTTGAGCCGGGCTGGTTTGCCCGTGGCCAGCTGGAGGTGCTGTCCGGCGCGGCGCAGGGCTTGCGCGGGGTGATCAAACAGGACCGCAGCGATGCGCAGGGCCGGGTGATCGAGCTGTGGCAGCCGATACGGGCCGAGGTGCTGCCGGGAGATATGCTGCGGCTGCAGGCGGGCTGTGACAAACGGATGCAGACCTGTCGGCTGAAGTTCAACAATTTGATCAACAATCAGGGCTTTGCCGATATCCCCGGCGAGGACTGGGTGATGTCGGTGCCCAAGCAAAGCGGTACCAACACTGGCGGCAGTCGACGATGACAGCCCAGATAAAACCACAGGGCGACAGGATCGCCGCTTTGGCGCGTGAATGGATCGGCACGCCTTATGTGCATCAGGCCGCCTGCCGGGGGGCGGGCTGCGACTGTCTCGGGTTGCTGCGCGGCATCTGGTGTGAGCTTCACGGAGCTGAGCCGGAACAGGTGCCGGCCTATACCATGGATTGGTCGGAACCCACCGGCGAGGAACGCCTGTGGCAGGCGGCTCTGCGGCATCTGCTGGTCAAACCGCTGGATCAGCCAGCGCTGGGCGATGTTATCCTGTTTCGCATGCGCTCTGGCGCGGTGGCCAAGCACCTTGGGGTGCAGTCTAGCGTTGGCGCCATAGCGCAGAGGGCAGATGCAAAGTTTATCCATGCCTACAGCGGTCACGGGGTGGTCGAAAGCCCGCTGAGCGCGCCTTGGCAGCGGCGCATCGTGGCGCGGTTTCAATTTCCTGAGGAGACAGTCTGATGGCAACTATTCTTTTGTCCGCAGCAGGCGCTGCATTGGGGGGATCGCTCGGAGGCACCTTTGCCGGGCTGTCCTCGGTGGTGATTGGCCGGGCGGTGGGGGCGCCACTGGGCCGGGCGATTGATGCGCGGCTGTTGGGGTCCGGCTCGGCTGCGGTGGAAACCGGCAGGGTCGAGCGGTTCCGGCTGACCGATGCCAGCGAAGGTGCGCCCATTCCGCAGGTCTATGGCCGAATGCGGGTTGGCGGTCAGGTGATCTGGGCGACGCAGTTCCTAGAGAGCAAGACCACCAGTGGCGGCGGCAAGGGTACGCCCGCGCAGCCGCAGACCACCAGCTACAGTTACTCGGTGTCGCTGGCGATTGCGCTCTGCGAGGGCGAGATCACTGCCATGCCCCGGATCTGGGCAGACGGCGAACAGCTGGTGCTGTCGGATCTGAACATAAGCCTGTACCCCGGCAGCTGGGATCAGCAGCCGGACCCGGTGATCTCGGCCATTGAGGGCGCCGATCAGGTGTCCGCCTATCGCGGCACCGCCTATGTGGTGTTTGAGGATCTGCAGCTTGCGCCTTTTGGCAACCGGGTGCCGCAGTTCTCGTTTGAGGTGGTGCGGGCTGAGCAGCCCGACAGTGCCAGTTACCCATCGGATCTGGGACAGTTGATCCGCGGCGTGGCGCTGATGCCGGGCACCGGCGAATATGCGTTGGCCACCACTGCGGTGCATTACGACCACGGGCCGGGACAGGCGCAACCGGCCAACAGTCATGCGCCCTCGGGGCAAAGTGATTTTATCACCTCGATGGCAGCGCTGGGCGACGAGCTGCCCGCCTGTGATGCGGCCTCGCTGATTGTGTCCTGGTTTGGCAATGATCTGCGCTGTGGCAGCTGTAGCCTGCGGCCCAAGGTGGAACAGGCCGACAGTGACGGCGCCAATATGCCCTGGAGCGTGTCCGGCCAGAGCCGCAGTGCTGCACTCGCCGTGGCGCAGGTCGAGGATCGGCCGCTCTATGGGGGCACCCCTGCGGATGCCTCGGTGGTAGAGGCAATCCGGCATATGCGCGATCAGGGACGGCGGGTGATGTTCTATCCGTTTATCCTGATGGACCAGCAGGCGGCCAATGGGCTGGCTGATCCGTGGAGCGAGGCCAGTGATCAGCCTCATCTGCCCTGGCGTGGCCGGATCACCCTGTCGACGGCTCCGGGGCGGGGTGGCTCTCCGGATGGCACCGCGCAGGCCGATGCCGAGGTTGCCAGCTTTATCGGCACGGTGACGGCTGCGGATTTCACCCCAGGCGATGGCACGGTGAGCTATAGCGGTCCCGATGAGTGGACGCTGTCGCGGTTCATCCTGCATTACGCGGCGCTCTGCGCGGCAGCGGGAGGGGTTGAGGCCTTTTGCATCGGCTCGGAACTGCGCGGGCTAAGCCAGATCCGCGGTGCCAGCGGCTTTCCCACCGTGCAGGCGCTGATTGCGCTGGCAGCACAGGTGCGCAGCCTGTTGGGGGCCGAGACCAAGATCAGCTATGCGGCGGACTGGTCCGAGTATTTTGGCTATATTACCCCCGAGGGCGACCGGCTGTTTCATCTCGACCCGCTATGGGCGGATGACAACATTGATTTCATCGGCATCGACAATTACATGCCGCTGTCGGACTGGCGCGAGGGCGAGGACCATCTGGATGCGCAAGCAGGTGTGCCCAGCATCTATGACCCGGCCTATCTGGACGCCAATGTGCAGGGCGGCGAGGGCTATGACTGGTACTACCACTCACCCGAGGGTGAGGCGGCACAGATCCGCACTGCGATTGAGGACACGGCCCACGGTGAACACTGGATCTGGCGGGTCAAGGATCTGCGCAATTGGTGGGGTAATGATCACCATGAGCGTATCAACGGGGTGCGGCAGCCCATTGCCACCGCATGGGAGCCACAGAGCAAGCCGATCTGGTTCACCGAGCTGGGCTGTGCGGCCATCGACAAGGGCAGCAATCAGCCGAACAAGTTTCTCGACCCCAAAAGCTCAGAATCACAATTGCCCCGGGCCTCAACCGGGCTGCGCGATGACCTGATCCAGATCCAATATCTGCGCACTGTGTTGGGGCACTGGGGGCAGGCGGGTAACAACCCGATCTCGGATATCTACGGCGCGCCGATGCTGGATATGGCCAATGCCTATGTCTGGGCCTGGGACACCCGCCCCTATCCGGTGTTCCCCAATGCGCTGGAGCTGTGGAGCGATGGCGACAATTACAGCCGTGGCCATTGGCTGAACGGCAGGGTCGGACAACGGACCCTGGCCTCGGTGGTGGCAGAGATCTGTCAGCGCGCTGGGCTGGAGGCCGGTAGCTATGATGTATCGCAGCTGCACGGTGTGGTGCGCGGCTATGGGGTGACAGATGTGGGCGAGGCCCGTGCGGCGTTGCAACCGCTGATGCTGCGGCACGGTTTTGATGCGATTGAACGCGACGGCGTGTTGATGTTTCAGCTGCGCAGCGGCTTGGCGGCGGTGGATCTGGACCCGGATCTGCTGGCGATCAGTGACCAGCTGGACGGTGACATCGAACAGAGCCGCGACAGCGAGGCTGAGCTGGCCGGCCGGGTCAGGCTGCGCTTTGTGCTGGCGGGGGGCGATCATCAGGTGGTGGCCGAAGAGTCGGTGCTGCCGGACCATGCCACCCATGCGGTGAGCCAAACCGAGTTGGCGATGGCGCTGACCCGTACTGAGGGACGTCAGGTTATTGAGCGCTGGCTGATAGAATCTCGGGTGGCGCGTGATACGGTGAAATTCGCGCTGCCGCCCTCGGCGCTGGCGCTGGGCGCTGGCGATGTGGTGCGGTTGCCGGATAGCAGTGGAACAGGGACACTGTATCGGATCGACCAGCTGGAACAGACCGAACTGCAGCTGGCCGAGGCGGTGCGGATCGAGCCCGAGGTCTATACCCCCTCCGAGATGGCCGAAGAACTGCCGGGGCAAAGCGCCTTTTTTGTGGCGCCGGTGCCGGTGCTGCCGTTGTTCATGGACCTGCCGCTGATGGGCGGCGACGAGGTGCCCCATGCGCCGCATCTGGCCGTCACCGCGCAGCCCTGGCCGGGCACTGTGGCGCTGTATGCCTCGGGTTCGGATGACAGCTATGTGCTGGATCAGATCATCGCGGCGGCATCATCTATCGGGGTGACCCAGACCGCGCTGCTGGCGGCCCCGGCGGGGCGTTGGGATCTGGGCAGTGACCTGCAGGTCACCATGATATCCGGCAACCTGCAAAGCCGCGACGCTGGCGCAGTGCTGAGTGGCGCCAATCTGGTGGCACTGGGCGATGGCAGCCCGGACAATTGGGAGCTGATGCAGTTTCAGGAGGCTGAGCTGATCGCGCCTGACCGCTATCTGCTGCGGAACCGGTTGCGCGGCCAGCTGGGCAGCGATGCGCTGATGCCGGCCATCTGGCCTGCGGGCAGCTGGCTGGTGCTGCTGGATGGCGCGGCGGTGCAGCCAGAGCTGACCCCAATGCAGCGCCGCATCGCGCGTCATTACCGCATTGGCCCGGCCCGGCGCAGCTATGATGATCCGTCTTACCTGCATCTGGTGGCGGGTTTTGACGGCAACGGATTGCGCCCCTATAGCCCGGTGCACCTGTCTCAAAGCGGCGCGCTGGGCACTGAGGTGGTGATCCGGTGGATACGGCGCACCCGGATCGAGGGCGACAGCTGGGATCTGCCCGAGGTGGCACTGGGAGAAGAGACCGAAGGCTACCGAATCCGGGTTCTGCGCGGCGGCACCTTGCTGGGGGAGTATCAGGTGAGCAGCCCGGGCTGGACCTATGGCACCGGTGCGCAACTGGCAGATGGTGCGAGTGCCGGAGATCAGCTCGAGGTGGCGCAGATCTCGGCCCGCTATGGCGCTGGATTGGCTGGGCGGATCAGTCTCGCGTGATGCGACCGGTTCTGCATGGCGATGTGATCTCGGTGGCGCGGGCGCTGTTGCCGCTCAGGGCCGGCAAACGCCGGGCCCGCTGTGCGCAGATCTTGGCGCAGGCTGATCTGGCTGAGGCCCATGTGCAGCGATATGGGTGCCTGCACCGCGCCTATGGCAATGGCTCGCTGATGGCGGCGGCGCGGAGCTATCCGCTGGCGGATGAACCAACGTTTGACGATGCGGACTATTGTCACTGTGTGGTGACGGTGCTGCTGGCGCTGATCGATCACGGTGAAGGTACCGCATGACAGCAAAATCTCCCGCCCGTCGCCAGGCATCTGCGCGATGCTTGGCTCCCGTTGGGCGTGGCGCTGCGCATCGGCGCAGCGCGGGTGGTGCGCTGACTGAACCCTTGCCGAGTCGGGGCTCGGTCAATGATGGTAGCAGGCCACCGCGGATTGCGCGGGCCCTGCTCAATGAGGCGGTCGGGGCTCGGTGGTACATTCTAAACTGATGGATTGGATGCCCCTCCTGCTGGTTCATAATGGAACGGTCCGAACCACTCCGGTTCGGAGGTATTGCAGGAGGAACAGATGTCAGAAGTATCTATCATCGGTGTCGACTTGGCGAAGCGCGTTTTTCAAGTTCACGGTGCGGATACGACAGGCGAAGTCGAATATCGTAAAAAGCTCAGTCGTGCTCAGTTCTTCAAATTTCTGCACGAAGAACCAAGCAGCATTGTTGCTATGGAAGCGTGTGCGTCAGCGCATCACTGGGGCCGTGAAGCAATGCTCGCGGGTCATGAGATTCGACTGGTGCCTGCGCGTT
>JABSSD010000013.1 GCA_013214575.1 Paracoccaceae bacterium
ATTTGTCGATACATAGTCAAGCAAAGCTGAGTGCCGTCGCAAGACAGCTCAATGAACGACCTCGAAAAACGCTAGGATATGAGACACCAGCCGAGCGTTTCAATGCATGTGTTGCGTCGACCCGTTGAAACCGCCGCCCATTTAAGACATTCAATCAGGAAATCCAAAAACTGCACGGCGCGTTTAGATTTGGCCACGTCTCTTCACTCGTGAAACATCTCATTTCGAAAGTTGGTTGTACAGTCGGGGGGCGACACACTAAACCGTTTTTAACGGCAAATGCCAAAAAGGGGTGAAAGCAGTGAAAGTGATTGAGACCATAAAGAAGCGAGCAAAATCATATCAGCACGCTTATCATGAGTTCCGTCAGGAAAGTAGTTTCGTGAGGCGAAGGCGTCCCGTCATATTTGATGAAACAGAAAACAAATTTGAAAAATTCCTGGACCTATTCACTTTTTATTTATGCCTTGAGTGTGGAAAATCTGCTGGAGACTGGCATCCAACGCATGCCGACTGGAACAGAGGACACCATAACGGAGCGTTGCTGCAACAAATGAGCAGGGCTAAGAAAGTCGATGTTTTCAAAGGCATCATGAATGCATATAGGGTTTTCCTCAATCACGCCGATAACCCCATTAACTTAGAGGAGGAACTGGGAAAGGCATTTATAGATACTGGAGGGTCGGCTCCCCAAAAAGACGTTTTACACCGAACACTGGAGTATTTCTATATTAACCAAGGCGAAACATTCATCAGGCACGGAATCGAACTCTTACACCGGCGTGACTATCGAACTGAAAGCGACTTTCCCCCGAAATCCAGTATGGCTTCAATGTCCTTGTCAGAAGACGGTGTTACCTTTGCTATCGATTCCGATATAATTCCATTCAATACTTGTTTTAACCACGGAAATAGGTGGCCCTGGTATTATTGCGGAGGATGCATTACGGTTTCTGATTTCCGAAGATTAGGAGGAAAAATTGTCCGGCCCGGTGACAGAGACCATTTCTACGCGCGATCAAACCTGAAAGTGGATGACTGGTGTTTTGTATATCAGCGGAAAATAGAAAGAACAAAAGCGATGGCGTCCTCGATTGATGGTTTGAGAGAAAGCATCATCGAAATCAAACAATCTGGGGCAAGACATATCGAGAAATCGGTCTTAAGTAAGTTCTTTATACTCGTGAGCATGCTCAGGCAAAAGCTTGCCTTACAAGAAATAGAGGTAGTCTGAACCTGCGATTGAACTGAGACATCACCGATCAAACGAGTTTGTGTAGAACTGAAGTCGGTGTTACCTCAGTTTCGTAGACGTAATAGGCTTGGAACGTCCAGCCCATCAGCGGCGGATCTTTCGCAACTATTGGTGACTTTTTTATGGAAAGGGCTGCGAACGCTGATTGTGCCAAATCACATTAAGGTCAGCAAAGTCCGCATAGTTGCTGTTTGATCGGATTGCAGCGAAAGTCTGCTTTCCGCCCTTTGTGCTCGATATACCGCGTCATGCTGCACCGCGCACCAAGGTCTTAAAAGGGCTGCAAGCTGCCGTTAGACGGGCTTGGTACGAATGGCCGTTGAGGGCCGTTCGCTACATTTATGGGTGAGTGAAGTGACCTGATTGCTGCACCCTGCACATTTCGTCACTAAGGGCGGATTCCGGTCATTCGCTGCGCTAAGTGTGAACGACCGCACTGCCGGGCAAAGTGAGCTTTCGGCGCAGCCACACTAAGGACCGGTTTGCTCACATCAGTGCTTAGAATCCGCCAGCATAAGCTAGGCAAGCACATGCGAGTTCCTGATGATGACGGGGCATTCCAAACGCTGTTGGGTGGTTTTAACATCTCCTTCTGACAGCAGAAATTGTGCGCACCAGCTTGCCATCTCGCGGTGCGGCAACAGCACGGTCGTAAGCGTTGGTGAAAGGTGTTGGGCTATTTCCTGATCGTCATATCCCATTACGGCAATTGTTTCCCCAATGCGCTCACCGCGTTCTTTCAGGGCCTCATAACAGCCGACAGCCATCAAGTCATTTGCACAAAAGATTGCGTCTGGTCTGGTCGGACCATCCAGCAATCGAAGGGTAGCGCTGCGACCGCCACTTGGCAGAAAATTGCCCTCGATGATGAGACTGGGGTCAACTGAAAGTCCCGCAGCCCGCAAAGCACGTTCGTATCCTTCCAATCGCTGGTCTGCGGCTTCCATCCAGTTTTCGCCTGAAATAAATGCGATCTTGCGATGACCGGTCTCAATCAACATTGCCGCCCCGGCCTCTCCCCCGCGCCGCTCCGCTGGGACAACGGATGCGAACCGTCCATCGGCATCATAGCAGTTCAGCAGCACAGCTTTGTGCTTGGACAACGCATCTGGGGGCGTTACTTTGCGCGTTAGAATAGAGCTATATACAACCCCCTCCACCCGATCAGTTGCCCATTTTCGCAGTATGGCGTTCTCATAGTTCTTGTCGCCACCTGTCATGACAACTTCGACCAAGACATTCTGTTTCCACGCTTCTTCCTGCAACCCTTCTATAGAGATAGCAGCGAAGGGGCTGGTGGCTATTTCATCGAACATTAGGCCGATCACCCGCAGGCCGACCTCTTTTGGCGGCCGTCCTGCGCCGCGCGGGCGGTAGCCGAGCTCTGCCACTGCATCCAGCACACGTTTGCGCGTATCAGAGCTGATACGCATGTCTTCCTGCCCGTTTAGAACGAAAGAAACGGTGGATTGAGACACACCCGCATGAAAGGCGATGTCTTTCATCGTGATGCGGGTTGCCTGGAGCTGGGACTTCTTTGACATGGTTAGTTTCTACACGGTTGCGGTTCGCTAATAAATATTGCTAATAAATATTAGCCTTAAAGAATCAACACGGGGAGAAAGAATGCCCGAGAAGCACACATCAGGGAGACGGATGACGGAAAGTCAGGCGGCGCTTGTCTTGCTGCTCCCGTTTCTGGCGACCTATGCGTTGTTTCTTGTCTACCCCTTCTTTCGAGGCATCTGGATTTCCTTGCATGACTGGAACCTGATGGCTGTGGCCTTCAATCCCGACGCAAAGGAGTTTGTAGGCCTTCACAACTACGAGCGCGTTATGTGGGGCAAAGACATCACTTGGGGCGCGTTGATCAGCCCCGTCCAACAGGTCATTGGGGTGCTGGGCTTCGGGTTGTCAATTTTCCTCCACCGGATAGGTTGGGTGAGCAAAGTTACAGCGGTTGCTTTGGGAGTTGCTGCGATATTGCTCTTTGTCCTCCCCGGTTTTCATCCCGCCGAAGGAGGCCGGTGGTATGATCGCCGGTTCTGGCCCACGGTGGGTAATACTCTGATTTTCGTGGGCCTCACAGTGCCGGGTGTCGTGGTGTCGGCGCTGCTACTTGCAGCCGCAGTAAATCGCGAGACACGGGCGATGTCGGCCTTTCGCACGCTCTTTTTTCTCAGTCAAATTATGTCGGTTACCGTCGTGACACTGATCTGGCAGATCATGTTTTCACCGCGCCAAGGGCTGATTGCCAACATTACTGAAACCTTTGGTGGCTCGCCCATCGTGTGGCTGACCGACGAGCATCTTGCGATGGCGGCGATTGTCATCACAACAATCTGGTGGTCTCTGGGGATTGCAATGATCCTGTTTCTCGCAGGGCTTCAGGATATTTCCAAAGACCTTTATGAGGCCGCGGCTCTCGACAACGCAACAGGAGCCAAAGCGTTCTGGCACATTACCCTGCCGAACCTGAAGCGGACAATAACGCTGGTGATCGTGCTGCAGGTCATCTTGCAATTTCAGGTTTTTGGCCAAGCGCATTTGATGACTCGTGGTGGCCCTAACGACTCCACACAAGTGCTGGTGCGCTACATCTATCAAACGGCCTTCCGTGACAGTGACCTGGGTCGTGCCTCGGCTATGGCGGTATTTCTCTTTGTGATCATGGGCGCGTTTTCTGTCCTTCAATTCGTGCTTGGGAGGGAGGAAGACTGATGCTGAACCGTGGCTATTACTGGCTCATCACAGCCTTAGCGGTTCCCGCCTTTCTTTGGTTGATTCCAACGATCTGGATGGTTTCGCTTTCGTTTCAGCCAAACGAAGTCCTTGCCCGCACAACATCCACGACGGCGTTTGGTCTGATCCCGCTGCCTTTCACCATTGAAAACTATGTAGCCCTTTTTTCTTTCGGTCAGACCCCCCTGTGGTTTCTGAACTCACTGATTGTGGCTGCTGGTATGGCGCTTGGTGTCCTTTTGGTCTCCACGACGTCGGGATACGCGCTCGCGCGGCTGGACTTTCCGTTCAAGAAATCCCTCACGATCATTTGCCTGATTGGCCTGATGGTGCCGGAACAGGCGGTATTTATTCCACTCTATACGATGTTCGCCGATCTTGGATGGCACAACAGCTACCAGGCGCTGATCCTGCCGCGCCTGGCTGTGCCAATCGGTGTCTTTCTTATGATGCAGTTCTTTAAGGCGATCCCCGATGACATCGAAGAAGCCGCCCGGCTGGATGGTGTCACGTGGCTGCAGATATTTTGGTACGTCATGCTGCCGCTCGCGCGTCCGGCAATGATGACACTGGCAATCCTGACGGTTCTCTATGCCTGGAACGACTACCTGTGGCCACTTGTGTCGGCCCAACGGCAAGAGTTCTTCACGATCACCCTGGGCCTTGCCAGCATCCAATCGAATTTCGCGCAATCGGAAGGGCTAGGCCGTGTCATGGCCTCGGGGGTAATCGCCTCGCTTCCTGTTGTGATCATGTTCCTGATCTTCCAGCGGTATGTGGTGCAAGCCATGACCGTCGGCGGAAGCAAAGGATAAACCGGGGCGGATGCCCCATTCCGGGAGAAGAGATATGAAACATCTCATCATTGGCGCCGTTGTTGCCGCCACTGTTTTCACTGGGGCTACAGCACAAGAAATCACTCTTGGCAGGTTCTTTGGGGCTTGCGAGGATGCAGGCACCGATACCAAAGCCAGCTCCGGTGAAGCCTGTATCATCCAGTCGATCATCAATGCGGCAGATGCCGAGATTGAGGGCGTAAGCATCACGACCCTGCCGACAGACTGGGGCAACTATTACGACCAGATCAAGGCGTCCTATGCGGGCGGCACTCCTCCAGACGTGCATGTCATGCATCGCCACCGTATCCCGGAGTTCGCGGGTCTTGGCGCATTGGCTGACATCTCGGATGATCTTGAAGCTGCGGGCATTGACCGGTCAGACTGGTCTGAGAACGCTCTAGCGGCAGTCAGCTACGAAGATGGGATCTACGGTGTTCCAATGGATTTCCACGCCAACCTTTGGCATGTAAACATGGACTTGATGGAGGCCGCTGGTCTTGTTGAGAACGGCAAACCCATCCTGCCGTCCTCGCCGGAAGAACTGCTGAAACATGCCCAGATGGTGAAGGCCGCTACCGGACAGAATTACCTCGCGGCTGACTTTGCCCAGTTCCCACTAGGCGTTCGTCTGGTTCTGGCACTGATCTGGCAGCAGGGTTCAAATATTTCCGACGGTGTAACTGCTTCCCTCAATACTGATGAGGCAAAGGCAGCGGTTGCCGCTATGACACAGCTATTCGACGCTGGTCTTGCCGACCCGCAGTTGAACTATGCGGACAGTCAGCAGGCATTCCTCAATGGTGAAGCGGCAATCCTTGTAAACGGCACTTGGGTCGTTGATTTCTACTCTGCCGAAGCTGCCAAGGAAGAAGTGGGCTTGGACAACTACTATGTTGCGGACTTCCCGACGCTGTTCGACACCGGCGCCACATGGGCCGACAGCCATATGTGGGCGATCCCTGCTTCGCTTCAGGCCGATGAAGAAAAGTATCAGGCCGCGTTGAAGGTGCTGGCCTTCATCAACGACCACAACATCGATTGGGCCCGCACTGGGCATATGGCAGTGCGCACTTCTGTGTTGGAAAGTGATGAATACGCGGCTCTGCCACACCGCTCCGAATACACCGGCACCGCTGGAATTGCACGCGATACACCGCCATCCAAGCGCTACGGCGCAATCCAGGACGTCTTGAACCGTGAACTTCAGGCAATTTGGCTGACTGGCAAAAAGGCCGACGTGGCTTTGGCCGATGCCGAGGCTGAAATTCAGGATCTGCTGGACCGCTAAGCCGACCAATCGCCTCTGGCCCAAAGGCGGGGCCAGAGGCACCCAAATCTCTTAGAACGAGGACATTACGTGGAACGTTGGAGCGCAGAACGAGCGAATAATTGGTGGGCAGACCAGCGATGGATCTGCGGGTTCAATTTCCTACCATCCAGCGCCGTCAATTTCCTTGAGATGTGGCACAAAGACAGTTTTGACCGCAAGACAATACGACGTGAATTAGGTTGGGCCGCTGACCTGGGATTCAATGCCTTACGGGTGAATTTGCATTATTTGATCTGGAAGCACGATCGCGACGGCTTGATGGAACGCCTCAATTGGCTGATGGACGTTGCCGATGGGCTTGGCCTGAAGGTTGTCCCATGTCTCTTTGACGATTGCGGCTTTGAGGGGTCCGAACCTGAATACGGTCCTCAATCAGATCCCGTACCAAATGTTCACAACAGCCGGGCTGTCGCAAGTCCGGGGCGGGCGGCGTTGCTTGATCAGGACCAGTGGCCGCAATTTGAAGGCTATCTGCGGGATGTTATTCGAACATTCCGCGCCGACAGACGGATCTTGTTTTGGGACCTTTACAACGAACCGGGCAACCGGATGGTGTTCGAGGCAACCGGATCGCGCAGCTACGAGCCGGATTTCTCGGAGGCCAGTTTGGCGCTGATGAAGGCTTGTTTCGAGTGGTGCCGTACCGAGGCTCCCGTGCAGCCAGCGACAGTCGGCGCATGGGCCACACCGTTGCCTGGATCACAAGATGCTCCTTACCAAACGCAGATCGATCAAACTGCGCTTGAATTGTCTGATATAGTCACATTCCATGCCTATTGGGACAAAGACCATGTTCTGGGTTTTATCGACCATCTTGCCCAGTTCGATCGCCCGATACTCTGCACCGAATGGATGGCGCGTCCCGTTGGCAGCCGCATAGAAGATCAGCTTGAGGTCTATCAAGACAGCAATGTGGGCTGTTTCCAATGGGGCCTTGTGAAGGGGCGAACCCAAACAAATTTGCCGTGGCCCTCTGAACTTGTCGCGGCTCATGGTGGCACTGCTGATCGCTCCGTTTGGTTCCACGACCTGTTAGATGAAACAGGTCGGGCCTATGACAAGGCAGAGACGGAAACTCTCCGCCGAGCGCTTCGATCCGAGTGAAAACCCAACCGAGATTCTGCATTGACGTCTATGACCACTTCACTGGTTTACCGGCACTCCCCCACGCGCCGATTTTTTGCGGACTACGGAATTTGGGCGCGGATAGCAGCGTCGGGCACTATTATTGATAGCGATTGGGTGATTATCTGGATGCCCTGCCGCAGGGCCCTTGGAAAGGTAGTTAAAACAACAGTTTTCATGGCCTCTTAGTCGCCGACCATGTGAACTTTCGGCCCAATTTCTGGATTTGCGGATTAGTGGTTCTGGAGAGATCAATTCCCCTCTTTGATGTAGAATCCATTTTCCCCATTGAAGTATCGTGGTCAAAAATCCCGCTAACAAAGGTACCCAGAGATCATGATGATCAAAAACGAGAACCCGGTGATTGCGGACAGCCTGTGGGACGCGACTGCCAATCCTGCCCCCAATTGCCTGCCTCTGGTCGGCAAGGTTGAAACCGATGTGGCCGTGATCGGCGGCGGTTACACCGGGCTTTCCGCCGCTCTGCACCTTGCCGAAGCGGGGCAGCACGTAACAGTCCTGGAAGCGGAAACGATCGGATGGGGGGCATCGGGGCGCAATGGTGGGCAGGTCAACCCGGGCCTCAAGGATAGTCCCGACGCCATTGAGGCGCGGTTCGGAACTGAGATCGGTCGACGCATGGTGAACTATTCCGGAGCGGCAGGGCAATTGGTGTTCTCGCTGATCGAACGCCACAATATCCAGTGCGATGCTAGGCCAGTTGGTTGGATCCGGGCCGCGCACAACAAGAAGGCATTAAGAGAGATAAAGGCCATTGCGGCGCAATGGCAAAAGCGAGGAGCGCCGCTTCAAGTGTTGGATGCCGATGAAATCGCAGGCCTGATAGGCACTGAAGTCTACATCGGTGGGCTGCTCGATCATCGCGGCGGCAATTTACACCCCCTGAACTATGCGCTTGGCCTGGCGGTGGCGGCGAAACGAGCAGGTTCGGTGCTTCATGGACACAGCCGCGCCATCCGATTGGAGAAAGCCGGTGAGGGTTACAAGGTTGAGACATCTGGCGGCGTGTTGCAAGCGGGCAAGGTGCTGCTCTGCACCAACGGCTATACAGATGGTCTCGTACCTCAACTGGCTCAAACTATCGTCCCAATACGGTCAATCCAAGTGGCGACTTCGCCGCTCAGCGACAGCGCCCGAGCCTCTATCCTGCCGAAGCTCCAGGCACCCTCGGACATGCGCCGATTGCTGCATTATTACCGAATGGACGCGCATGGTCGGTTCATCATGGGCGGGCGCGGGGCATATGGTGATCGTGGCACTAAGCGTCAGTACGAAGCGCTGCGTAAGGTGACGCGACAGATGTTTCCCCAGATCGGCGATGTTACCTGGCAGCACGCGTGGGGCGGCTTTGTTGCGGTTACTGCGGATCACTACCCGCGTCTCAATCTGCTGGGCTCCGGCATCCTTGCAGGTTTAGGTTACAATGGGCGTGGTGTCGCCATGGCAACGGCTATGGGCAAGGTGATGGCTGACTGGGCAACGGGCGTCCCGGAACAGGCATTGGACTTTCCAGTCTCGCAAGTACAGCCTATCCCGTTTCATGGCCTCCACAAACTGGCTGTCGGCGCTACTGTGGCCCGATACAGTTTGCTCGACCGCCTGGGGCTTTGAGGCAGAGCCTCGCCCGTCGAGGTGGGTATAGTTGGATGTTTATTTTGGTTCCTTGCTTCTGGTTCGTTGGGAAAGCTATGTGAAGCAGGAACGAAACGGCGGTTTAGTATTTACTGTCCGGACTGGTACGTCAGATATACCACCCTTCTCACAAGGGATTTGAAAAGTACTGAAGTCTAATGCATTGATAACATTCAGACATCTCTCATATCACAATTGATATTCCTACAAATTTCTACCTATACAACCCATGTAGTGTCAGTAACTATTGGCATACTCATGGGAGCATTGAGGCCATCGCCCGGAAGCTCTCGAAGACTGATCTGACCCCATGTAGGGGTCGTGTAAGTATCTAGCAGCCAAGTTTCTGCCCCAACGGCATGAGACAAGGTGGGCTTTAACCGGCCATTCACCGCAGGCCGTTCGAAGGTCCGTTTAGGGCCGTTAGTGACCGTTGAGTCAGTAACCGTGAATGACCGCAAGGCGCTGCATAGCCGCCGTCTGACGGGGGTTTGTTGGATACATCTCCACAATGTCAGCTAACTGCACTTTCGCGACCTTGGTGCATAGTGCAGCATCCGACACTAAGGGCGGACAGCCGCCCTTCGCTGCACCTCGCGCCAATGTCTGCCAAGCGGACAAAACGGTTATTCAGATTGGTGCTCTGAATGGCCGCTTCATCTCGCGGAGCGCATTATGCTGCGGCGGTGGCTTCGATTTCGAACAGCAAGCCCGGGATTGCGAGTCGGGTCACGCCAAGCAACGTCATCGGCGGAGCGCACTGGACCGGCCCAAAACGTATGCCGAGTAGGTCGAAGTTCTTCAGCGCCTCATCCACGTCGGTCGCAAAAACGCCAAGACGGATGATATTGCTTAAGTTCATATCCGCGTCAGCCAGCACTGCCTCGAGATTGTCCAGCGCCAAGCTGATTTGGCCGCGCATGTCGCCGGGATGCTGCGGGTTACCTGCGCAGTCGACAGCAGTTTGACCAGCACAGATCAACTGGCGCGATGTGTCAGTGATGATCTCTGCCTGATTGTAGCCAAACTTCAAGGACCAGTCCCAAGGGTTTACAGGTGTACGTTTCATTTTAATATTCTCCTTGTTGAAGTGCATGCCAACTGCTTAGAATTAATTGGTGCCAGTTTTTGTCACCAAAAGCGCTAATGTGAAGAAATGAATATTCGTCTCCGCCATGATGCGATTGTGCGCACCCTTCGCCGCAACGGAACTTCGACGATCGATGATTTGGCCGAGGAGGTCGGGGCATCGAGGCGAACGGTTCTGCGCGATATCTGCGCGCTGCGCGATCAGGGCTTTGTTATCCATTCCGAAAGCGGGCGCGGTGGCGGTGTGCAGCTTGACCCGCAATCGGTACAGACCACCGCGCGATTGTCAGTGGCCGAGGTGTTCGCACTTCTCATCAGCGTCGCGACTATGCGAGCGGCTCAGAATTTGCCATTTTCTGATCTCGCAGATGCCGGGCTTATCAAGATCGAGAAGGCCCTTCCGTCAGACAAAGTACGCGATCTGCGCCGGTTCCTTGACTGTCTGCATATTGGTCAGCTGTCGCCGCGGCAGGATATATCAGACATCGGGCCGATTGATCCCGCACTTCTCCCTGCGTTCGAGACGGCGTTTCTACAGAAGCTCCACCTACGGTTTCAATACCGCGACGCAAAAGGAGTCGAAACGCGCCGCGAGGTAGAACCTCAAGCCATGCTAATCCTGTCGCCATTGTGGTATTTGGTGGCCTGGGACCCTGCTCGTGAAGATTTCCGGCATTTTCGCATGGATCGGATCAACAAACCAGAATCCATCAATGGCGCGCCGTTCCGACGGCGACATGTGCCATTTGAGGATGATGTCTGCCCATTTAACGATCTACAGCGCTGACCCAGCGCAAGGCCGACCTTCGTTCGCCCCGCAGCATTTGTCAAAGTGGGCTCTAACCTGCCATCCGCTGCAGTGGACACGAACGGCGGCAGTGGGCCGTTCGCTACATTTATGGGCCCGTGAAGCGGCCCAATTGCTGCAGCATGCACATATCGACAAGAAGGGCGGAAAGCGGAAGTTCGCTGCGGTCACGAAACGCCGGAAAATCCTGCAAGATATGCTAATGTAGCCTATGTTCACTCGCAGGAGATAAGGTGATGGATCGGTTAACCGCAAAGGACTTCGACCCTAAGCTTCTAGAACTTTACGACTTTTATGCCCATGGAATGATTACGAAACGGCAGTTTCTGGATGGGGCCGCGAAATTTTCTGTGGCGAGCATGACGGCCTCGGCGATTCTGGGGATGATGTCCCCGAATTATGCTTTGGCAGAACAAGTATCGTTCAACGACCCTGATATTGTTCCTGAATACATCATGTATCCTTCGCCCAATGGCCATGGAGAAGTGCGCGGCTATTTGGTGCGGCCAGCAGGTGTTGAGAGTAAATTGCCAGCCGTCGTCGTGGTCCACGAAAATCGCGGTCTGAATCCCTATATTGAGGATGTCGCCCGCCGCCTTGCCAAAGCCGGTTTCATGGCGTTGGCGCCGGATGGGCTTACGTCTGTTGGAGGTTATCCCGGCAATGACGCAGAAGGACGGGCGATGCAAAAGTCGGTCGACCGCAGAAAGCTGATGAATGATTTTTTCGCAGCGGTGGAATTCATGGTGAGCCACGATGGCTCGACCGGTAACATTGGGATTACCGGGTTCTGTTATGGTGGCGGCGTGGCAAACGCAGCCGCGGTCGCCTATCCAGAACTCAGGGCCGCTGTACCCTATTACGGCCGTCAAGCTGCCGCCGAGGATGTACCGAAAATTCAAGCACCTCTGCTTTTACATTACGGTGCGCTGGATGAGCGAGTGAATGCCGGCTGGCCAGAATATGAAGCCGCATTGAAAGCAAACGAAAAAGCCTATAAAGCGCATTTCTACGAAGGCGCCAACCATGGTTTTCACAACGACAGCACGCCGCGCTACGACGAGGTGATGGCGAATTTGTCTTGGGAGCGGACGCTGGCACATTTCCGAACACATCTTGCTTGAGACCTGCTTCGCCCCTGTACATTGATTGACTCTCCGAAAAGAATGGCGTCAGGGCACGACAGCTACAGATGTGACTTAACCCATAATGCAGGTACGAATGTTTTGCGCAGGTGATTGCCTGCGAGTTTAAAAACTGGCGATTGTTGAGCCTTTCCTGAATTTGGATCGGTCCGCGTTGCAGTCATCTGAAGCGCAGAAATGCTGCGTTATTAATGAATGACCGCAATAAAGTGCCGCGCCGCAGTATCTTTATCTGGTAGCCAAGGTCCGCATTGGGCCGTTAGTGACCGTGAGGGGAGAGGGAAGTGGCCTGATTGCTGCACCAAGCACATTTCGGCACAAAGGGCGGTAAGGAGGCGTTCGCTGCGCGTCGCGCCAACGGCGGCTATGCATGGCGGTTTCAACGGGTCGACGCAACACATGCATTGAAACGCTCGGCTGGTGTCTCATATCCTAGCGTTTTTCGAGGTCGTTCATTGAGCTGTCTTGCGACGGCACTCAGCTTTGCTTGACTATGTATCGACAAATCTGTG
>JABSSD010000130.1 GCA_013214575.1 Paracoccaceae bacterium
GCAGATCATGATCTGCGCCGCTGCCCTGCGCGGCCGCCACCTCTCAGCTGTGGCCCAGATCGTCGTCGATGTAAGTCTGGATGATGTCGCGAAAGCTGGCCTCCGAGCGAAAGCCCAGCGCGGTGGCGCGGGCACTGTCAAAATCCTGCGGCCAGCCGCCGACGATTCCAGCAATCTCCGGGTCTTCAACAGACCGGATCAAATCAACAGTGCCAGCGCCGGCAATGTCACCCAGAGCTTCGATTTGCTCCGCAACGGTGCAGGACAGCCCCGGCATATTCAGGCTCAACCGCCCCTCTAGCAGGCCGGTGTCCAGCGCCGCCGCATGGCTCAGGAAACCAACCGCCGACCGCGGCGAGGCATGATAGTGGCGCAGGCTGTCAGGTACCTGCAGGATGACCTTGCGGCCATTCAGAGGCTCGCGGATGATGCTGGAGAAAAACGACGAGGCCGCCTTGTTCGCCTTGCCGGGCCGCACACAGATCGTCGGCAACCGGATCGAGACCCCGTCAACATAGCCCTTGCGGCTAAAGTCGCTCAGCATCAACTCAAAGATCGCTTTCTGGGCGCCGTATGAGGTCAGCGGGGCGGTCAGGAAGTCATCGCCAATCTGATCCGGGAACGGCGCCCCGAACACCGCAATCGAGGACGAAAAGACAACCCGCGGGTGATAGCTGCCACCGCTGGCCTCATGTTCGCCGCGCAGCGCCTCAAGCAGCGACCAGCCGGCAAACATATTCATCTGCCAGCCCTTGTCGAAATCCTGCTCGGCCTCGCCCGAGACAATTGCGGCCAGATGGAACACGATGTCAGGCCGGGTCGCCGCCAGCCCGGTTGCGGCGCCATTGCCGCCCAGATCGCCAACAATCCGCCGATGTGCCTCGGCACAGTTTGATGGAAAGCCCAGATCATACAGAGTGACCTCGGCCGCCTGCCCCTGCCAGCCGTCCGCAGCCAGTTGGCGCGCCAGTTTCTGGCCAATCATGCCACCGCCACCGATGATCAAAATCTTGGTCATTGATCAATACCCTTTCTGTTGTTGTGCTTGCAAAGTTCCAGATACAGCCCCGAATGATCGAGATCACCGCCGCCCATGTCCTCGCAGAGATGGGCGAACCTGTCGCGCATGGCCTGCGACATCGGCAGATCCAGATCCAGCAAGGCTGCCTGTTCCAGCAGGTTATCCAGATCCTTGAGCTGAATTCGCGACAGACCACCCGGCGCAAAGTTACGCGTCGTCATCCGTTCCCCGTGTTGCTGCAGGATCGTGCTATCGGCAAAGCCACCCTTTAGCGCATCGCGCACCGCCGCCGGATCAGCGCCGCCCTCTTCCAGCAGCAGCATGGCCTCGGCCACTGCGCCAATTGCGCTGGCGACAATCCCCTGATTGGCCAGCTTGGCCAGTTGCCCGGCGCCCGATGGCCCCACATAGACCGGTCGCCCCATCGCCTGCAAAACCTCTGTCGCGGCGTCAAACACCGCCCGGTCGCCGCCAACCATAATGGCCAGGGTTGCCGCCTCGGCGCCCTTGGTACCGCCCGATACCGGAGCGTCCAGATGTTTCACCCCCAGCCCAATCAGGTGATCCCGCTGCGCCCGCGCCTCATCTGGCTTGACCGAGCTCATTTCCAGCCAGATAGCGCCCCGGCGCAAGGCCGATGCTACATCCGGGTCCGCGACAATTGCAGCCGTCACCGAACCGTCGCTTAGCATGCTGATGATAAAATCAGCGCCCGTTACCACCTGCCGCAGAGAGCCACAGAACATGGCGCCATCCGCGACCAGTGCTTCCGCCTTTGCGGCGCTGCGGTTCCAGACCTGAACCGGGTATCCGGCCGCCAGCAAATTGCGCGCCATTGGCGCCCCCATCAGCCCTGTCCCCAGCAAGCCAACCCTAGGCTTTGTCATAGTCTCTCCTGTCAAATTGAAATCCTTAGTCCGCCGCAGCCTACAGGCCGCGAGTGGTCGCCTGGCGTGATCCCGCGATCACTCACCCCATTAGCACTCTAGTATTTTAGTTCACTTTGAAATAGCCATAACGGCAACGGAGGGGAAATTCAGGTCGCCGTCTCGCCCAGCGCGTTCCTGTGGCAACCGGCCTTATTACCTTAAAACCAATCACCGCCATTGATCCGGCTAACGTAACATTCAAAACCAAAGGAGTGCCACATGTCCGGCACAAAATCCCAACTGCGCTCGCAGAAATGGTTCAACAACCCCGACGACCCAGAGATGACGGCGCTCTATCTTGAGCGCTATCTGAATTACGGGCTGACCCGCGAGGAATTGCAGTCCGGCAAGCCGATCATCGGCATTGCCCAGACCGGATCGGACCTGAGCCCCTGCAACCGTCACCACATCGAGCTGACCAAGCGGGTGCGCGACGGCATCATCGCCAATGGCGGCACTCCGATCGAAATCCCGGTGCATCCAATCCAGGAAACCGGCAAGCGCCCCACCGCGATGCTGGACCGCAACCTGGCCTATCTCAGTCTGGTGGAAACTCTGTTTGGCTATCCGATCGACGGCGTTGTGCTGAACATCGGCTGTGACAAAACCACCCCGGCGCTGCTGATGGCGGCGGCCACTGTCAACATCCCGGCGATTGCCCTGTCGGTTGGCCCGATGCTGAACGGCTGGTTCCGCGGCGAGCGCACCGGCTCGGGCACCATCGTCTGGAAGGCCCGCGAATTGCTGGCGGCCGGCGATATCGACGATGACGGCTTTCTGGAACTGGTTGCCTCCTCGGCCACCTCTGTTGGCTTTTGCAACACCATGGGCACCGCCAGCACGATGAACTCGCTGGCCGAGGCCCTGGGCATGCAATTGCCCGGCTCAGCCGCAATCCCGGCGGCCTATCGCCATCGCGGCCAGATCAGCTATCACACCGGACGGCGCATCGTCGACATGGTGCATGAGGATCTGAAGCCCACCGATATCATGACCCGCGAGGCGTTTGAAAACGCCATTGTGGTCAACTCGGCCATCGGCGGTTCCACCAACGCGCCAATCCACCTGAACGCCATTGCCAAACATCTGAAGATCGAGCTGACCAATGACGACTGGCAAACCCTTGGCCACAAGGTGCCGCTACTGGTCAAC
>JABSSD010000131.1 GCA_013214575.1 Paracoccaceae bacterium
AAAGCATGAGCCGCTCATAGGGGGGCAAGTTCAACTCAATTCCAACTGTGGTTGCCCAGCTCATTGGGTCAAAGTTCATGTTTGACTTTTTAACGATCCCTGCCGCATCTTGAACGCGCGCATGGCGCTTGCTTTACTCCCTATCACAGCGCCTTTGATTGGATCCGCCCCCATGAAATCAGCCCTCAGCCTTGAGCGGCTTGGCGGGATCTGCGTCCAGATCTGCGCGCCCAGGGCGCGCTTGATTGATCATTGCATGGCTCATTTTCTTTCCCTGCCTGGGCGCACTGGTGACGCCTCATTTGGTGTTTGGCCTGATGTTTCACCTGCCCCAGCCCTCAGCACCCACTCAGCCAGGTCAGGCGCATAGCCAACAACTTTGGTTGTCCGCTTGTGTGCATCCTTGGCGTAGCGCAGCATTGCTTCCCACGATTCATTGTTATGACCACTGACGACCCGCTCAGTGTTTTGTAGTGCATGTGCAGTGTTTGCATTGTCGTTGATTTCAGTTGTCATTGTCTGCCTCGCTGCATGTACAAGAGCGCAAACAGTTACATTCAAGACTATCTACTTTCGCCTGAACGAACTGTTCCCAGCGTGTGCTTTTTGGGCACTGGTTTCGCTTAGGCGGAGGATGCCATTTGTTCAGATGTGCTGCGCACGGTTCTAGCGCTGAGCCAGTCCTCAAATATACCGCGTTGATAGCGAACCATGCGCGGGCTGATTTTGATCATTGGTGGGCCGTTCCCACTCAGCGCAGCCAATTCCAACCAGCGACGAGTTATACCTCTATAGTCGCGTTCAATATCGTCGCGTGACAGCAGTTCGTTCCGACGGTTTTCCTCGGCCCTCTGTTGTTCACGTATCTCCATTTCGCACTGGCCAATTGGTCGGTCATTCCGATCAAAGGAGGTCATTTTGTACTCCGGATTTTGTCAAAGAAGTTTGCCCATGACTTCTGGATTTTTCTTAAAGTGCTGCTTCGTACCGGCCCATTGGGAGGCATAAATTAAATTTTCAAAAAGTATTCCCCCTTATCTTTTGCCTGGGCAACCAGACTGCAAAAAAACGTCAAGGTGAACGGCTGCCGACCAGGTCCAGCCTGCGGGCCATCCTCATGACCATCCATCGGCTGAGCGTGTCGCCAGTTCAGACGTGACGGTGTCAACGGAAAAACCTGAAGAAAAGCGTCTTGTTGGAGCTGTCCAAACGGGTGTCGCCAGACCCAAAGCTGGGTCAATCTTACCACCGAGACCAAATTAAGGGCTCGACTAGCACAACAGATGTCCGAACTACGGTACACTTGCGCAAGAGATTTGATTGGAAGCTAAAAACAGCCACAACGTGCAGGAGAAGGTATTCTACTTGGGGGATATCGGCCAAGCTCTTTCAACCTTGCGCCTCCTTCGAGAAAAACACTCAGCTTGGGCGGCGTGCGGCCGAGAAACACTAGCCGAGGTTCAGTTGGAGGCTCAGCTAGGCGCCACCAAATAGACGGACGGGTCGTTGATTTCAGGATTTGTCGGAAAAATGTAACAGGATATTCACAAGAAAAACCTACGTATTTTCCTCTAAAACAAATGGCACCAGTGGCGGCTATATCGCGGACTTTTCACGAAGTTGGCCGGGACTTGTGGAAGATTTATCGCGGACTTTACTTTAAGATACCTATTACTTGTTCCGCTGTTCCAGGGAAGTTAGCCTGACACAATCGGGCCATTGCGCCTTCGCAGAAGCTCTAGCTCCTGCAACAATTCATCGACTGTGATATCGTGGATTTCTTTCGCGTCTAGTGCCGTCGAGCGCGCCGCATTCACACTTAAGACGAAATGGGCTTCGGTGTTTCTGGCCGCTTCACCCCAAGTATCTGGGAAACGTCGACGCAGGAGTTCGAGGAGAAGTTTCTGGTCGCAGCCTCCGCCCTGCGCAGCTTTCATTAATTCTCTGGTCCAATAGGCCGACAGCGCCGTCCAGGCCACGCGGCAGGCTTCGTCGAAATCTGGGTAACGGGTGGCCCAATTGAACATGGTGGCCAAAGCGACGTCCATCTTAGCGCACCACTGTTCCGGAAATTCTCCCTGTCGGGCCATGGATTTGATCAGATCACAGTGTTCCTTGCCGCGATACTTCAGAGCGTTCCGTGATCTGGGATCAACAGAAATGGGGACGATATTCGATCGTTTTCGAGCCTGCGTCATCTATCTATTACTTTCGGTTGTCTGATTTGGCTGTTTCCAGCACACTCGCGTTACTCATCATCAATCTGTTGCCAGCCTTTCAATTAAACACAACTCCGCCACCCGCTCCTTCCCCCCGATAAACAAGGGAAGGCCCTACGCTCTCTGCTCCGTATCCACGCGATGCCCGATGTCGGAGGCCAACCGCTTCCCCGCTGGGTTTGCTCCAGCCCCGCCCTTTGCAGCCTTGCGCCGGTACGGCCCCCGGTCTGTGCCGGTGGGTTGTAGTAGTCGCGCTTGTGGTCGGGCCTAGTAGGAGCCGGTTCCCGACCGGGCCGGGTGAGATCCCCGGAGCATGTCCGCCTTTGGCACGGGAAGGCGGTAAACCGTGGTACGGCTCTTTCGTCATCCATCATTGCGATGCTGATCAGGAAAAATCGCGCATAAACCTTGCATGTGGTTTGGCCCCACGCGGTCAGGCGCAGGGCTGGGCGGTTACTCGAACAGTTGGTTATCGCCCCCCTGATCTGGGTCATGGGTGAATAGGTCAGAAACCAGCTCGCGCATGATCGGCAGTTGTTTCAGTGAAGGTTTCCAGCCCCTGCGGCGGGACTGCTTCATCATCGACTGAGCAAAGCCCTTGGCAAAGTCAGTCTCTGCAAGACCGGCCACAGTCGGCATGTGGTAGATCAGACGTTCAATCTCATCCGGTGTTGCGCGAGGGGTGAAAGTGCGACGGTGGAAACTCATGCCACGGCCTCCCCATGCAGGGTGCCGAACAGGGCAGCAGAAGCCGTCATGTAAGCGTGATCTTCTGACAGGCTGTTGAGGGTGGCAAAGGCCAGCGATGCGCGTTCGGCCTCAGTCAAGCGAGCCATCAGAATGATCGTCAACTCATGCCATGCCGACTCGGTGCCCATAGTGAGTACACAGCCCAAGTTTTTGGCAATCCGCTTGTGCCTATCCTTGGCGAACTCTGACATTGCGTTTTTACGCTTTGTCGGGGTAGTATGTACGGGAAAGTTAGCCGCTTTCTTATGTGAGTTAGCGCCGTTGCCCTTTACCGAGGGCGCGGCGTTTTTCTTTGCGAAGACGGGAACGAAACCAGAACCGCCTGTGTCAATTTTGTGCCACTTCTTAGTGCGAGTTCCCGCAATGTTCTGTGTGATGGTGTCGCAAACCGCATGGCAAGTGTCTTTTTTACTTGATGATTCTGTGGGAATTTTATAGGTGCCGCAGTGGGACACCCTTCCCCAACGAAGGGCACTTATCTGTAAGGATAGCATCAATGGCTACTCAGCAACCGGCCACGCGGCCGGCCAATCCGCGTTTTTCCTCGGGCCCCTGTGCCAAACCCCCCACATTCGAACTGTCCAAACTGGCTGGTGCCGCCTTGGGTCGCAGTCACCGCGCAGCTGTTGGCAAGGCCAAGCTGAAGCAGGCCATCGAAGACACCCGCGAGATCTTGGGCATCCCGGCTGATTATCGCATCGGTATTGTTCCGGCCTCGGACACCGGTGCGGTTGAAATGGCTCTGTGGTCGCTGCTGGGTGAGCGCAAAGTTGAAATGCTGGCCTGGGAAAGCTTTGGCGCCGGCTGGATCACCGATGTGGTCAAACAGCTGAAGATCGACGCCGAAGCCAAGATCGCTGACTACGGTCAGATCGTTGATCTGGCCACGGTGGATTTTGCCAATGACGTTGTATTCACCTGGAACGGCACCACCTCGGGTGTGCGGGTGCCCAATGGTGACTGGATCGACGCCGGTCGCGCGGGCCTGACCATCTGTGATGCGACCTCGGCCGCCTTTGCGATGGAGCTGCCCTGGGACAAGCTGGATGTGACCACCTTCAGCTGGCAAAAGGTTCTGGGCGGCGAAGCCGCGCACGGCATGATTATACTGAGCCCCCGCGCTGTTGCCCGTCTGGAAAGCTACACCCCGGCCTGGCCGCTGCCCAAGATCTTTCGCCTGACCAAAGGCGGTAAGCTGATCGAGGGCATCTTTACCGGTGCCACCATCAACACGCCCTCCATGCTGGCGGTCGAAGACTACCTGTTGGCGCTGGATTGGGCCCGCTCGGTCGGTGGCCTGCAGGGGATGATCGCCCGCGCCGACGCCAACGCCCAGATGGTGTTTGAGTTCTGCGACGCCAACACTTGGATTGCCAATCTGGCCGAAGACGACGCGACCCGCTCAAACACCTCGGTCTGCCTGAGGTTCACCGATAACCGCATTCAGGACGGCGCTGGTTTTGCCACGGCGGTGGCCAAACGGCTGGAAGCGGAAAATATCGCGCTGGACATCGGTGCGTACCGCGATGCGCCTGCCGGTCTGCGGATCTGGTGTGGCGGTACGGTTGAGACCTCGGACATTCAGGCCATGCTGCCCTGGCTGGCCTGGGCGTTTGCCGCCGAGATCGCCGCTCAGGCGGCCGACGGGGGGGGGGGGGGGGGGGGGGGGGGGGGGGGGGGGGGGGGGGGGGGGGGGGGGGGG
>JABSSD010000132.1 GCA_013214575.1 Paracoccaceae bacterium
CACGCCGACCTCGAAGAGAAGCACGAGCTCCGTGACGGCACATCGGCAAGGCAGATCAATAGCTTAAAGGAACATAACATGACATGATCGACCCACTCTTGACATAGGCCGCGATAGAGAAGGCAGCCACTATCCGAAAGACGTCATCCTGTACGCGGTATTTTCTATGTTTGATATGCGGTTTCCTACCGCGATCTGGAGGCGATCATGGCGGCGCGCGGGGTCGGAATCGACCATGCGACCCTGAACCGGTGGGTCGTGAAATATGCGCCGTTGATTGCGATGGAAGCACACAAACGGAAACATATGACAGCCGTATCCTGGCGGATGGACGAAACTTACATCAAGGTGAAAGGCAAGTGGGCCTACTATTACAGAGCTATCGACAAATTCGGCAAAACCCTTGATTTCATGTTGTCAGAGCACCAAAATGAAGCAGCGGCAACCGCATTCTTCGCCCGTGCAATCGGGAACAACGGATTCCCCGACAGGATGGTATTCGACAAAAGCGGGGCAAATCTCGCTGGGCTGCAGAATATGAAGATCCAGCTGATTTTGAACGGTTGGTTCTGGTTGATCGAAATCCTCCAGGTCAAGTATTTAAACAACATCATTGAGCAGGACCACCGGTTCATCAAAAAACTGACGCGACAAATGAAGGGTTTCAAATCTTTCAATTCAGCCTCTGCAACATTGGAAGGCATCGAAGTCGCGCATATGACCCACAAGCGACAATTCGAGGCGACGGGCCAATCAGCATTCCAGCAATTCGCGGCGCTCGCTGGATAACTGTGTCCAGCGCAATGCGTGAATCCTCAATTTACCAAAAACTTGCGACAGAACCTTCAAAACCAGCATGTTCCATTGGTCTCGGGCTCCATTTTTCTGGACACCATCAAGACCCAGCCTTGCTTCGGATGCAAGCCATCCGCTTTTGCTACGCATCAAAATTGAGACGAGCATCCCGGCACATCGTTACATATGCCCCGGGAAATCACACCTGACGGTCAGTGCCGTCTTCAGTCCGAAAACCGCTTGGCAAAGAAATCGACCATTTCCGACACCATGTTGTCACCCTGGCCATCGGCAATGGCCCCGGTCAGCGCTGTGTCAGCCCCGGCTGACATGATCGTCTTGGCCCCCAAATCATCAGCCATTTTACGGTAGTAGCCAACGTCCTTGGACGCATTGCGGATCGAAAACGCCAATTGGCTGGAATCTCCATCCACGGCATAGCCCTTGACGAAATCCATCATGCCCGAGCGCAACGGACCAGCCGACATCACATCATACAGACCCTGACGCGACACACCGGCCTGATCTGCCATGGCAAAGGCTTCGGCCATCGCATTTGCCATGGTCATTCCAAAGAAATTGTTGATCAGCTTGATTGTGTGACCCGATCCCAGCTCGCCCAGGTGGAATACATTTTCACCCTGATCCTCAAGGACGGGACGAACCTTTTCAAAGGCCTCTTTGTCGCCTGAACACATAATGTTCAGCAGGCCATCCACGGCATGTGCTGGTGTCCTGCCCAGCGGAGCATCCAGATAGGTGCCTCCGGCTGCGGCGACCTCTTCGCCCAGCAGCTTAGTCGAGCCCGGCAGCGATGTGCCAAAATCGATCACAACGGCACCCGGTTTCAGCCCAGCAATCACGCCATCCGCGCCCCGTAACCGGCTCTCGACTGAATCCGATGTGTCCATGCACAGCATGACGATATCACTGGCAGCCGCCAACACGCGGGCATTTTCAGCCTCGACAGCTCCTGCAGCCACGGCCGCATCAATGCGAGGGCGGGACACATTGCCCATCACGGTCAACGAATAGCCAAGGGACTGCAATCGCCCCACCATGGCAGCGCCCATCAAACCCAGGCCAATAAATCCAATAGTTGGTTTTGTCATTGTTTCACTCTCTCAATAGAAATGTCAGAGGTTTCGAGCCATCTGCCCCAGGGGAAATTACCAGCAATGGCGTTAATCCGGGCGCAAGGTAGCCAATTTGGACAGCGTCACGTCCGGCTCAGGCGTTACTCCAGTATAAGCTTGAAAACTGCGTATCGCCATGTGCTGAAATAGATCGAACCCAGTTAGGATGGCCACCTTGGCGCGGCTGCAATCATTCAGGAACTGAGTATCCGTTGGGGTATACACCGCGTCAAAAGCCCAGGCCTGCGTCTCGATCAGGTCGGCAGCAAAGGCTGTGCCGGGATTATACCCCATACCCAACGGCGTGGCATTGACCAATCCATCGGCGGATTTGATGGCATCGGGCCATTGATCCTGCAACACCACCCTGGCACAGGGCCCAATACGATCAGCCAAATCCCTGGCACGGTCAGCCGAGGTGTCAAATATTCGGATCTCGCGGGCGCCAAGCTCGATCAAAGCGGGTCCCAGAGCACGCGCTACACCGCCTGCACCGGCCAATGCAACCACGCCCACGGACAAGCTGGACATCTGCGCCGCCCATGCCGCCAGAAAGCCGGAATAGTCAGTGTTGAACCCGGTTAGATTGCCCCCAAACACCAGTGTATTTGACGCACCCAGCCGCCGCAGTTCAGATGGCAGACCATCGCCAGCATAGTCGGCTGCGGCTTGTTTATAGGGATGCGTCACGGTCACTCCATCCCAGCCCTTTTGCCGCAATCCAGCAACGCAACGGTCAAAGTCGAAATTCGTATGCTCGGATGTGTCAATCAGCTCGAAAGTCAGGTCGATCCCGTGCTCTCGACACATCAAGTCCAGTGCGGCCGACAGCCGGGTCTGACTGATGTGATCTCCGATCAATCCACAGCGTAGGGTTTTCATTGCGTCTGTTCTCCCATCAACGCGGCCTCAATCTGCAATGTCACCGCAAGTGTCTTGGCCGCGTCCTGTGCATCAATCAACGGCTTTGCCCGCCCTGCAACAACCTCCGCAAAATGTTCCAGCTGCGCCACCAGAGGCACCCCCTCTTCGCAAGGGACGTCTCTGGGCTGCACAGCCTGTGACCAGTCATCCGCCCCGCCCCACAGCGTCAACGACGGGAAGCTGATCGAGCCTTTGGTGCCGGTGATCCACAACATGTCCTGCTGTGTAGTGCCAATGTTCGGATTTTCGCCGGTGCCCGCCTCGAAACCCCAGGGCGAAGGGCTGGTGTCAGCGAAGGCAAGCGTTGCCACCCGACCGTTGGCAAACCCCAGGGTGACACCGCCACTCTCGATCCGGTCCTGTCCCCGCACAGCGCGTGAGCCAAAGCCCGAGACATGGACCACATCGCCAAACAGGAACCGCAGCAAATCCAACTCATGCACCAGATTGATCATGATCGGCGACCCAGCACGACCTGCCCGCCAAGGCACATCAAAGTATGCATCCGGCTTGCGCACGGCCCAGATCATCGAGGCCAACACAACGGAGCCAATCTGTCCTATGTCCAACAGCTTTTTCAGCGCGCGGACCTTGGGGTGATAGCGCCGGTGATGCCCCACCAGGGCCGTCACGCCTGCGCGCTCAACAGCGGCGACCACCCTATCGGCTTGCTCCAGGGTTCCCGCCACCGGCTTTTCGATCAGCATATGCCAGCCGCGCGCTGCGGCAGCTTCGGCGTGATCCGCATGCAAATCTGTGGGAGTGGCAATGATGATGCCGTCAACCGGCACATCCACTGCGTCAATCGAGACAAAACCGGCCACCGGAGCCGCCGCCCTGACTTTTGGGTCTGGGTCGATCACCCCGACCAGGTCGAAATCCGGATGATCAGCTACATGCGCAATATGGCGCGCTCCGATCAGCCCGCCACCTGCAACAACAATACGCATCAGTTCTCTTTCTCAGTCTCCGGCAGCCTTGCCTGTTTGAACGCAAGGCTGCCGGGGCTTTTATTTCGGTTAGCTGAAGAACATCGTCAGTTCGGGGAAGAACAGGATCAGCATCAAAACGAACAGCTGAATACCGATGAACGGCAGGAAGCCACGGAAGATATCCGGCAAGGAAATATGCGGCGGTGCCACCGATTTCAGGTAGAACGCAGCAGGCCCGAAGGGCGGCGACAGGAAAGACACCTGCATGTTCACACAGAACAAGATACCAAACCAGGTTGCTAGGAACCTTGGGTTATCGACCAACGGCGAGAACACTCCGATTTCCTCGATCGGCAGTTTCATCACAATTGGCAGGAACACCGGCATCACCAGCAGTACAATCCCGACCCAATCCATGAACGCGCCCATGAACAGGAAGATCAGCATCATCATCGCCAGCACACCAAGGGTCGGCAGGTCATAGCTGGTGATCAGATTCGCCACATAGGTCGGCCCTCCGACGATGGTATAGGCCCCGGCCAGCGCGGTGGCGCCAATGGTGACCCAGATGATTGTACCGGTGGATTTGAATGTGCGCATCAGCGCTTCGCGCACCAAGGTGATCGAGAATTCTCCCCGCAAAACGATCAGCAGCAGAACCGCCACGCAGCCCATTCCGGCCGCTTCGGTAATTCCAGTGATACCGCCATAGATCGAGCCCAGAACGACCCCGACCACCAGCAGTGGGGCGACCATGCCCTTGCCCGCGTGCCAGGCCAGGACAACTCGGGCCGGACGAATGACAAAGACCAAAATGCCCAGCAGCGCCGCGATGATCGCAATGCGGGTCAGCACCTGGCCCTGTGTCAGAGCGATAGTATAGTCATTTACCCGGTCAAAGAAGATCAGAAACCCGGAGCGCAGCAGTGTCGCCCCCAGTCCAATAATCGCCAGCATTGACAGCAAAGCGGCGCCATAGATCCGTTTTTGCGGACTGGTCATGTCATCCGGGGTTGGCTCGGGCAGCGGCGCCAGGCTGGGATTCATCCGGGTGCGCACGATGATATACAGCATATAGAGCCCGGCGAGGATAAAGCCCGGTATAAAGGCGCCTTTGAACAGTGCGTGAATCGAGGTCTCGGTGATCAGCCCGTAGAAGATCAAAACGATCGACGGCGGGATCATTGTTCCCAGCGCCCCCGAGGCACAGATCGTGCCGACCGCCAAGTTCTGGTCATAGCCCAGACGCAACATCTGCGGCAGTGCAATCAGCCCCAGCAGCACCACTTCGCCGCCGATGATCCCTGACATCGCCGCCATCACCACCGCCATCACCGATGTGACCAGCGCGATACCGCCCCGGGTCCGGTGCATCCACATCGACAGCGTGGTATACATGTCGCGGGCGATGCCGGATCGCTCCAGTAACGTCGCCATTAATATGAATAACGGCACCGAGACCAATACATAGTCAGATGTCAGCCCATATATGCGCTGTGCCAGAATATTCAATGGTCCAGTGCCAAAATTGCCAAACAGCAATTCGGGCCCGAATTTCATCACCAAAACAACAACTGCCAGAAACCCCGAGGCGAACCCAAGCGGCATGCCGATGGCCAATAACGCCAACATCCCCAACAACAGAACAAGAGAAATTGTTCCGATATCCATGACCTGCTCCTTTAAGTCTTTTTATTTTGCCTTAGCGGCTGCGGCGGCCTGCGCGCGTTTTACTTCTTCGATATCGAGATCGATATCATCCATCACATTGTGTGATTCCGGGTCATCATTCCAATCCATGATCAAGTTGGAAATCGCCTGGATCGTCACAATGACAAGGGTGATCAGGATCAGAGGCTTCATCGTCGCCGGAATGGGTGGATCCCAAGCGGTTCCGAACCGCTCCCACCGCATGAATTTGGCATAGGCTTCGCCGAAACCGCCCCAGATCACCGCGATACAAAACAACGTAATGAAAAGGGTAGAGATCACATCAAAGGTTCGACGGATGGGGCGCGAAACCACGTCATACAGAATGAAGATCCGGATGTGGCTGCGTTGTTGCATCGAGTAGAGGCCAGAAAACATGTATACCATGCCAGCCATCCAAAGCGATGCCTCGTTCACCCATAACGTCGGCTTGCCAAACAAATAGCGCATGATAACTTCGTAAACCATGATCGCAACGATCACCGCAGGAAGCCACATCGCAACGCGGCTGAACCCCCAGGTGACCAGATCAACTGGACCTCTTCGTTCATGTTCGACCATGTGATTGTCCGTTCAGAAAATTGGAATAGCAGGCAAAATAAGGGCAGGCAGATCCTAACGCGGTTCTGCCTGCCCTTGTGGGTTGCTTACTCGGCAACCAGTCCCAACTGGGTCAGATACTCGATGTGGCTAGCCACCAGAGCCTTGGCTTCTGGCGTGGTCGCAAACTCGGGCCATGTGGCCTGCGCAGCAGCACGGAAAGCAGCCATGTCTTCATCGGCCCAGGCATGCAGCGTGACACCATTTGCCTTCAGCTCAGCTGCAGCTTCAGCATTTGCCTTTTCCACGGTCAGTGCAGTACGCAGCGCCAGGCTTTCCATGGCAATCGACATGATTGCGCGGTGATGTTCCGGCATTCCGTCCCAAACGTTTTTGTTACAGGCCAGGTGATCCGATGGCATCGAGTGGAAGCCTGGGAACGTGGCGTGCTTGGAGATGTCATACAGACCCATGCCCAGGTTGTTGGCCAGCGACGAGGCGTCGGCACCGTCGATGATACCGGTTTCAAGCGCGGTAAAGATTTCGGTGAAATCCATCACGATTGGGCTGGCACCCATTTTGGCAAAAATCTTGGTTTCCATGCCGGGGGGCGAGCGGAATTTCCAATCCTTGAAGTCATCCGCATTGCGGATCGGGCGGTTCGACGCCAGGCTTTCCTGACCGCCAACCCACCAGCCGACAAGCTCCATGTCGTATTTGTTATACAGTTCTTGTGCAGCCTCAAGACCGCCACCGTAGTACAACCAGCTCAGCTGCTGGTATGGTGTGGCATAGCCGCCCATGATGTCGCCAACAAACTGGAATGCCGGGTTCTTACCTGTCTGGTAACCACCGCCGGTAAAGTCACAATCCAGAATGCCCGTGGCAGCCGCGTCAAATGTTTCGACCGATTTGACAACCGAAGACGAGTAGAACATCTCGACCTGGATTTCGCCGTTTGACATAGCTTCGATATTTGCGATGTATTCCGCAGCCAGCTTGCCCGATACGGCCTCAGGACCGTGGTGGGTCTGAATACGCAGTTTTGTTGTTTCTGCGGAAGCCGTCATTGCGGTAGCAGCCATCAGTGCAGCCACACCAACGACA
This sequence comes from Paracoccaceae bacterium, assembly GCA_013214575.1. Classification (GTDB taxonomy): domain Bacteria; phylum Pseudomonadota; class Alphaproteobacteria; order Rhodobacterales; family Rhodobacteraceae; genus Parasedimentitalea. Next base: position 7,145 of record JABSSD010000132.1, read on the forward strand.
GAAGCCATCTTCGCCAAATTCTTCATCATGTCCTCCCAGACTTTTAATAGGGTGGCTAACCGCGACATTAAATTCAGCGCTTGGCCGCCACTCTGGGAGAGCCTAGCAAGCACCCCTTTGTGCGACAACAAAAATCTTTAATCTTTTAAATTTTGAAATTACTCGATAAAGTCGAAATTACTTTATGGAACCGAGATACGAGTTTTATGCCGCAGAAAACCAGCACACCCGACATTTACGACGACCTTCGGACTAAGCTGATGGCCGGACATTTCCCACAGGGCATCAAGCTGAAGCCATCCGACCTAACCGAGTTTTATGGCTGTTCCATCAATACGATCCGCGAAACTCTGTTTCGATTGGCCACCGTTGGCTTGGTCGTTTCCGAGGACCAGCGCGGGTTTCGTGCCCGCCCGGCATCTCGCCAGCGCCTCCATGATCTGACCCGCTTTCGAATCACTCTCGAACAACAGGGCACGGTTCAGTCCATTCAGAACGGCGGCATCGAATGGGAGGCACGCCTGACGGCTGCGCACCACAAACTGTCCTATATTGAATCGCAAATCAAACGATCCGATAATATCGAGCCTATTCTGGTGCCCTGGGGCGCTGCAGAATGGGAATTTCACGAAACCCTGCTATCGGCCTCCGAATCGCCCATCCTGCGTGAGGTTTTCAAGTCGATCTATGATCAGTTTCGCCAGCAACAGGCGACGCACGGCAGCAATTTTGGCTTTTTCGATCGCAATGTTGACGAACACCAGCGCATTGTCGACGCCGCCCTATCGGGCGACGCCGTTGAATGCAAACAGGCGATCTATGACCACCTGAGCAGAAATTTGATCACGCCTTAAGGCGTACAATCCAGCCAAGAGGTCAGCTTTGCCCTAGATCCTCGTCGATGTAGGTCTGGATAATGTCCCGAAAGCTAGATTCCGACGTAAAGCCCAGCGCGGTGGCCCTTGCACTGTGAAAATCCTGCGGCCAGCCGCTGACAATTTTGGCAACCTCAGGGTCTGCTACAGGGCGGATCAGAGCAACCGTGTCGGCACCGGCGATGTCGCCCAGAGCCTCGATCTGCTCTGCCACGGTGCAAGAAACTCCCGGCATGTTCAGGCTCAGACGCCCCTCTAGAAGGGACGAATCCAGTGCTGCGGCATGGCGCAGGAACCCAACAGCCGATTTGGGTGACGCATGACTATGCCGCACGCTATCAGACACTGGCAGGATGGCCTCTTTGCCATTCAACGGTTCGCGAATGATGCCTGAGAAAAACGACGATGCCGCCTTGTTCGCCTTGCCGGGCCGCACACATATTGTTGGTAACCGGATCGAGACACCGTCGACAAAACCTTTGCGGCTGAAATCACTCAGCATCAATTCGCAGATCGCCTTTTGCGCCCCATAAGAGGTCAGCGGAGCCACCAGGAATTCATCGCCGATCTTATCCGGGAACGGAGCCCCAAAAACAGCAATAGAGGACGAGAACACCACCCGTGGGCGATAGGTGCCACCACTGGCCTCATGCTCGCTGCGCAGCGCCTCCAGCAAAGCCCAGCCGGCGAACATGTTCACCTGCCAGCCCTTGTCGAAATCCTGCTCGGCCTCACCGGACACAATGGCAGCCAGTTGAAACACGATGTCAGGACGGGTCGCTGCCATCCCGGTGGCAGCGACCTGTTCTGTCAGGTTGCCAACGATCCGGCGGTTTGCCACAGCACAATTTTCGGGAAATCCGACGTCATACAAGGTGACATCCGCCGGCTGCCCGTTCCAGCCTTCACTGGCCAGATGATGCGCCAACTTCTGGCCAATCATACCACCGCCACCGATGATCAAAATCTTGGTCATCACCCAACGTCCTTCATTTTGTTGTGCTTGCGCAGTTCCAGATACAGACCCGAATGGTCACGATCCCCGCCATCCATTTCGTCACAGAAATAGGCAAACCTGTCACGAATGTGCTGCGAGACCGGCATGTCCAGACCAAGCAAACTTGCCTCTTCAAGCAGGTTGTCCATGTCTTTGACCTGAAATTTTGAGGGTCCGCCAGCCACAAAATTGCGCTCGGTCATCCGCGTTCCATGCTGTTGCAGAATGATGCTATCTGCAAAGCCACCCTTCAAAGCCTGCCGAACCGCTGCCGGATCGGCACCACCCTCTTCCAGCAATAACATGGCCTCGGCCACGGCGCCAATGGTCACGGCAACTATCGCCTGGTTGGCCAGCTTCGACAATTGCCCCGACCCCGACGGCCCCACCAGAACCGGGCGGCCCATCGCCTGCAAAACAGATTGCGCAGCCTCGAACACGTCCGCCTCGCCGCCAACCATAATGGCTAGACTGCCAGCCTCGGCGCCCTTGGTGCCACCAGACACCGGTGCGTCCAGATGCAACACTCCCTGCCCGTTGAGATGATCCCGTTGCGCACGCGCCTCGGTCGGTTTGATCGAGCTCATTTCGATCCAGGTCGCGCCCGTCATCAAAGCTCCTTCAACGCCAGGATCTGCCACAATTGACGCCGTCGCGGTCCCGTCGCTCAGCATGGTTATAACAAAATCTGCACCAGTAACGACCGCCTGCGGTGAGGCACAAACAGCGGCGCCGTCACCTGCCAGCGCCGCGGCCTTGGCAATACTGCGGTTCCACACCTGAACCGGGTGTCCCGCGGCCAGTAAGTTGCGCACCATTGGCGCCCCCATCAGGCCCGTCCCCAGAAAAGCAATTGTTGGCTTAGTCATTTCACGTCCTATCAAATTGAAGCTGTCATTCCGCCGTCAACATACAATGTGTGCCCATTCACAAACGACGATCCACTGCCCGACAAGAATACAGCGGCGCCGACCAATTCTTCTACATCACCCCAGCGTCCGGCAGGGGTGCGGTTCTCCAGCCAACCAGTAAATTTCGAATCATCCACCAACGCCTGATTGAGCGGCGTCTTGAAATACCCAGGCGCAATTGCATTCACTTGCAACCCATGGCGTGCCCAGTCTGTGGCCATCCCTTTGGTCAGGTTCCGAATGGCCCCTTTGGTCGCCGTATAGGGTGCGATACCTGGCCGGGCGAGCTCGCTTTGGACCGAAGCAATATTGATGATTTTTCCCGATTTGCGGGAAATCATCCGCTTCGCCACCGCCTTGCCAACCAAAAACGCGCTTTTCACATTGGTGTTGAACAGTTGATCCCACTTATCTTCGGGATAGTCCTCCAAGGGGGCTCGAAACTGCATTCCGGCATTGTTAATCAAAATATCGATCGGCCCGTTTTGCGCCTCGATATTGGCGACGCCTGCATTCACAGCCGCGCTATCGGTCACGTCAAACGCTTCGACCTCGACATTAAAACCCTTACCTCGCAGAGTTTCAGCCTCGCCTTCAAGGCGGTCGATATTGCGGGCGTTCAGCACCACAGTCGCGCCATATCCCGCCAGCCCCTCGGCCAGAGCCCGACCGATTCCAAGGCTTGATCCGGTGATCAAAGCACGCTTACCAGTTAAGTTAAAAAATCCCTGTTTCATCGCCCCATCCTCTGCCTTGTTGAGTGGTCATCTGCCTCATTAGCACTCTAGTATTTTAGTTCACTTTGGAATAGCCATTACTGAAAAGGGTCAAAAATACCCATCCGGGAGAGAAAATGAAGGTCATTGTCATCCATGCCGCCAAAGATCTGCGCATCGAAACCCGCCCCCTGAAAGATCTGAAAACGGGCCAAGTCAGAGTCCAGGTCGAAGCCGGTGGAATATGTGGTTCAGATTTGCACTATTACCAGCACGGTGGATTTGGACAAATCCGTGTTCGGGAGCCGATGATTCTGGGTCATGAAATCTCTGGCCGGATCACCGAAACATGCGGGGATGCCGGTGACCTGAAAATCGGCGACGTAGTTGCGGTCTCCCCCAGCAGGCCCTGCGGTAACTGCTTGTATTGTGACGAGAATAAATTCAGTCACTGCTTGAATATGCGGTTCTACGGCAGTGCCATGCCGATACCACACATTCAAGGTGCGTTCCGCGAAAATCTAGTCGCTGACGCCTCGCAATGCCACCTGATTTCGCCCGAAATTCGTGCTGAATTTGGCGCCTTCGCCGAGCCGTTGTCGGTGGTTTTGCACGGCGTAAAACGAGCCGGAAATCTGTCCGGAAAACGGGTGTTGATCACCGGCTGCGGGCCCATTGGTGCGCTCTGCGTCCTGGCCGCCCGCGCGGCAGGTGCCGCCGAGATTGTCATCACCGATGTGATCGACAACGTCCTAGATATCGCGACCCAAATTGGGGCTGACAAAACCATCAATGTTGGGGACAACAAGGGCTGGACCGCACAATACAGTGCCAACAAGGGCTACTTTGATATCATGTTCGAGGCCTCGGGGCAGCAATCTGCGCTCACTGCCGGCCTCGAAGTCCTGCGGCCTCGCTCCGTTCTGGTTCAGCTGGGACTCGGCGGCGATGTGGTGATTTCACAAAATACGGTTGTTGCCAAAGAAATCGACATCCGCGGTGCCTTCCGGTTTCATGAAGAATTCGCCGATGCGGTCGCTATGATCAACGCCGGTACGCTGAATCTGGCACCCTTGCTGACCGCTCGGGTTCCAATTGATCAGGCCGTCGACGCCTTTGAGCTTGCAGGAGACCGTCATCGTGCGATGAAAGTGCAAATCGATTTTAGAAATAATTTGGGGAAGGTCAAACAATGACAGACGGAAGACTTAAGGGTAAACGCGCGGTTATCACCGCAGCAGGTCAGGGCATTGGCCGGGCCACCGCCCTCGCAATGGCCAAGGAAGGCGCGCATGTCTTTGCCACCGACGTAAACGTCGAGGCCCTGGCATCGCTGCAGGACGAGGCCGAAGGCCAGCTGGAAGCCTTCCGCATGGATGTTCTGGACGTTGCCTCGGTGAACGAAGGTATCACCCGTGCGGCACCAGACATCCTGTTCAATTGCGCCGGTATTGTGCACAATGGATCCATCCAGGAAGCCGTCGAAGCAGACATTGATTTTGCCATGGACCTGAATGTCAAATCCATGTTCCGCACCATCCGTGCAGCGCTGCCGGTGATGCTTGAACGCGGTGCCGGTTCGATCATCAATATGTCGTCGGCCTGCTCGTCCGTAATCGGCGCGCCAAACCGATTTGTCTATGGCACCTCCAAGGCGGCGGTGCTGGGATTGACCAAATCGGTGGCCATCGAATATATCACCAAGGGCATCCGCTGCAACGCAATCTGCCCCGGCACTGTCGACAGCCCCTCAATGCACGCGCGACTGCGGGCCACCGGCGATTACGACACAGCGCTGAAAGCCTTTGTCGCCCGCCAGCCCATGGGCCGCATTGCCTCTTCCGAAGAAATTGCTGCCCTCGTAGTCTATCTGGCCTCGGACGACAGCGCCTTTATCACTGGTCAACCGCACGTCATTGACGGCGGCTGGTCCGGCTAACGAAACGACAAAACCAAAGGAGTGCCAAAATGTCCGGCACAAAATCCCAACTGCGCTCGCAGAAATGGTTCAACAACCCCGACGACCCAGAGATGACAGCGCTCTATCTTGAGCGTTATCTGAACTACGGTCTAACCCGCGAAGAGTTGCAGTCTGGCAAGCCGATCATCGGCATTGCCCAGACGGGCTCGGATTTGAGCCCCTGTAACCGCCACCACATCGAGCTTACCAAGCGGGTCCGCGACGGCATTATCGCCAATGGCGGCACTCCGATCGAAATCCCGGTGCATCCGATCCAGGAGACCGGCAAGCGCCCCACCGCGATGCTGGACCGTAACCTGGCCTATCTCAGCCTGGTGGAAACGCTGTTCGGCTATCCGATTGATGGCGTTGTGCTGAACATCGGCTGCGACAAGACCACCCCGGCCCTGCTGATGGCTGCTGCTACGGTGAACATCCCGGCGATTGCTCTGTCCGTTGGCCCGATGCTGAATGGTTGGTTCCGTGGCGAGCGCACAGGGTCCGGTACCATTGTTTGGAAAGCCCGCGAGTTGCTGGCTGCTGGCGATATCGACGATGATGGTTTCCTGGAACTGGTCGCCTCCTCGGCCACCTCGGTTGGGTTCTGCAACACCATGGGCACCGCCAGCACTATGAATTCCCTGGCCGAGGCCCTGGGCATGCAACTGCCCGGCTCAGCCGCAATCCCGGCGGCTTACCGTCATCGCGGTCAGATCAGCTATCACACCGGTCAGCGTATTGTCGACATGGTGCACGAGGATCTGAAACCCTCTGACATCATGACCCGCGAGGCGTTCGAGAACGCCATTGTGGTCAACTCGGCCATCGGCGGTTCCACCAACGCGCCAATCCACCTGAACGCCATTGCCAAACATCTGAAGATCGAGCTGACCAATGACGACTGGCAAACCCTTGGCCACAAGGTGCCGCTACTGGTCAAC
>JABSSD010000133.1 GCA_013214575.1 Paracoccaceae bacterium
CGATCCAAATGGTCGGGCGGCTTCTTGGCCATACTCAAATTCAGACCACCATGCGTTACGCGCATTTGGCAAATGATCCGGTGAACCGGGCAGCGGAAGAAAATGCGGAACGGTTGAATGCTCTAGTTGGTCCACCGGCCAACGGAGTCCCCAGCCGTTCAGCCACTTCACTGACCGCGTAACCGCGCTCAACGACCTGCACCACAGCATCCCGTTTGAACTCGTCCGTAAACCGCATTCCCTTACTCATGTACGTCTCTCCTTGGTTCCAAAATCACCAAGCAAAGCGTCTACAAATCTAGGGGCGTTCAGTTCCAATTCGCAGTAGATGCGCTTCTCTGTGATTGCTTCACATTCACCTGTCAGCCAGTGGAATAAACGCGTTTGTGGTTCCACGGATGGCCCTTCACGTTCCGCAGGTGCAAAAGCATAGCCCAAACCCCCAGGTCTTCCTGGCGTCCCCCTCTCGGGCATTTTCAATGCCCTGTCAGGCAGTGGTCAGCCCAACCAGAAGATCAGCGATGTGCTCGTTCTCGTCACTCAGAAGCGGGCTGTAGCGATAGCACGTCTCACTCACGCCAAAAGCCCCCTCCCGTGCATGTAGGCATGCACTGCCGGGCAGCGGGACAGGCCAGCGCAATGCTGACACCGTGTCGCGCCACCGCTTTCTCGGCCAGACCCCGACGCAGGCCCTATCAGTGAATGCGTGCATTCACCTGCCGGGTAATAGATGGCCGGATCACTTTTTTCCAAGGGCTTCCTTCAGCAATTCGGCTTGCATGCTCATCTCGGCATAGATCTTCTTCAGCCGCGGTTCTCGTCCTCAACCGCCTTCATCTGGCTGATCATTGACGCGTCTATCACCCGGCAAGCGATGCTTGCATCACCGAGAGGGCATACCACCGTACTTTGATCGCCATTTGTAAAACGACGCGTTGCTCCCTCTCGGACATTGCATGCCGTGCTCGCGGCACAGCTCCGACACCGGCACACCGCTTTCGGCTTGGCGCAGGATCGCCAGAATTTGGGGTTCGCTATATCTCGTCTTCTTCATCAAAATCTCCTCAGTCATTCTTGCCGAGAAAATCCTACTTTCGCATCCCCTTAGTTTCGGGGGGGATTACCCCCCCCCTCCACGAATACCAAAGCGAAGGTCAGCGTAAATGGACGCCGAGATCCTGCATAGTGGCTTTGACGGGCTAAAATTCACCCTGCAAATCTGTCTGCACCACCGAGTTTTCAGCGGTGGCGCAGCTGGCAGACGAATGGGCCGCCCGCCGAGGCCTATATGCCCGATGGGCGCATAGCGCCACCGTGCGGTCGCTGTTCATCATTGGGCCGGACAAGCAGCTGCAGCTGTCCGGAAAAGGCGTCGCTGCACCGGCCAACTGGCTGCCGGGTGAGGATGTGCTCATTCCGCCGACGGTGTCGAATGAAGATGCCAAGGCGAAATTTGGCGCGTTTGAGACGATCTTTCCATATCTGCGCAAGACCAAAGCGCCGGGTTAAACTTTTTGTAAAAGTTTCACTCTTCGTACCTAATGAACATCCACTTTCCTCCCGCTTGCCGAGCGTGCAAGCGGGAGGGAAATTCACGGCTTAGATTTGTAAAAGGGCGCGAAAGCTCCCGTTGCACCTTTGCCCACCCTCTAAGTTTGAGAACTTTACGGGCGCTGTCCAAGCTGGATCTCTCAGCACCTTCGGGCAAAAATGACTGGTGTGTGCGCACTTGCTGAACGCAGATCGCAGGAAACAACTGCCATGGTGTGATCTCGGGGAATATCGCATATTTCGCATCAAACATGAGGTAGTCTACCGGAATTTTGAACCTCTGGGTGCGTTCAACGAGCCGGTTGGCGATGCTTCGCGAAAGGATATAGCCCCCAGCCCCTAGATGCCGCGACTTAAGGCGGCCGAGTTGTCTGGTCTTACCAACGTCAACAAAAGGGGGGGAAACAACCGCTTTGCGCTGGTAGGTCTCGATCTTAATTATATCAGCGTCACTCGGCAGCCAGGAATCATCGTTTAGCAAGATTTTCGAATCATCGGCGAATTTTAGGTCATCCTCAAAAACAGCGCCAAATTTGTGCTGGCCTGCCGCGATTTTTCCCCACGCCGCGCGATGGCTCAGGAAGCAGCCAACCTCTGGCCCGGATAAACGGTGCATGCCTTTCTCTGGCTGATGCAAAGCGTCAATCTGTTCTCGACTTAAGTTTGTGCCGTCAACAGCAGGCAATCGGGTCAGCGGTAGGTTTAACCTACTTACCTCCGATAACATATGCTCTGAACGTTTCTTAGCACGATCTAGATTGATGTAGTAACCTGGAATTTTCATCGATTAACACGTGTAAACACAACGACATCATCCGCGTCTTCGGTTTGGACAAACCCATAACTGGCTAAGAGGCTTAGCATTGTTTCCAAGCTCTCCGGGCCGTCTGTGTAGGCATGCGGATGGGTTTCAAGAATTATCAATTCAAACCGTTTCAGGGCCTCGGTTTCGGCAACGATAAGATCGAATTCTGCGCCTTCGATATCACAAATAAGTGCGGCTGGGCCATCTGGGAGGCGGTTGGACACCTGGGCCAGCGTGGTTGTCGGAACTGGGTGTCCCTGTAACGATACCCGTCCGGTGTGTGCATTGTGGCCAAAGTCGAACATCACCTGCGCTGCGCCGGAATAATCCACCGCCGCTTCAATCACATCGACGCAGTTTGGTTTCGCTTCGGCGCTTGCATTATGTTTACAGACTGCGGCCAGTTCAGGGTTGGCTTCTACAATTATATGCAGTGCTTCCGGTCCAATTTGGTGCCTGACGAGGGTTGAGATGACGCCAATCGACCCGCCTAGTTCAACAACATTAGTTCCAGCGGACAAATATGTCTGCACAAATTTGGCTTCAGGAACCTCGTATGGGCGTTTACGTGCCAGCATGTAGCGGATTTCGGGGTCAACATTCTGTGGAACGGTTACCTTGACACCATGTACCGAAAATCGATCTCCATGAACGAGGTGATGCGCGGCGAGCCAAACCTTCCTGGTCAGCTTGGTCATTTATTGGCCTCACGCGTTGCGCCGCCATCCCGGAACGTGCTTAGAACGCCGCATAGATATGCGACCTGTTTAGAACGCTTGCGTTCCGAAAACAAAACAGTGACTGAAAGTAGATGTCGTAAAGCGGAGTTCAATGCTCTGGCAAACGGAACAGAGCGGCCGTGTTTGCGGGTTGCATAAACACGCGATCGCGCCATATGCCAGGCTTTTAGAGCGGCGATTTCCGGTGAACGGACAGAAGACCGCCCTTCCAAGTGAGTCACAATCGCATCACGCACAAACATCAACTTGCCAGCGTTTTTTTTAAGGCGTAGCGCAATATCATCATCTTCGTGATACAGAAAAATATTCTCGTCAAAGCCTGAAACATGCTCAAAAGCAGCTCGCCGAATAAGTAGTGCAGCACCAGACAAAACGGTGACTTCTCTGTCTTGCTCGGGCCAGCCGCGTGGCATCTTGTCGGAGCGTGGAAACAGATGACTGTTCCGCTTAAAAAGCTGCCCGCCATTCGGAGATGTAATCTGTGGATTGAATGCTGAAGCGCCTTTGTAGGTGTCCGCCGCGGCCAAAAGGCGGGTCAAAGTGTCAGCGGCTAAGGCTGTATCCGGATTGAGAAAAAGTAGAAATTCGGTATCGAGTTCTGCGGCACCTTGGTTGCAGGCAACACCAAAGCCTTTGTTTTGGTCATTAGAGATCAATTTGGCGCTGTACTTCGCCGCAAGAGTAGCCAGCTCTCCGCCATCGTCTTCGCCGGCATTGTCGACCAAAACCACCTGTACCCCATTCGGAACCGATGCGAGCATCTGCGGGAGAACTGCCATGCTGCGATAGCAGACTGTGACAATTCCAATTCGATTTAAATCCATAGTTTTATCCGAAATTTCTCAAGTAGAATACCTTCCTTGCATTTTGTCATTATATTGTGCCCAAATCAAGCCTGCGGGGCCTGCTGTGCCGTGATAAGGGCACTTGCCACGTGACTTGAGGATGACTTCTGGTCCCGGAGGCGGGATTGATCCGGTTTTGGTCTGTTCGACACCCGTTTGGTCAGACCTGTGGAGCCGCTTTCGCTCAGGTTTTATCGGTGGCGCAGTCATGCGGGAACCGGCGGTGCACGCAGCGCTGGATCGCCGCCAAGATGCGATTGAACAAATCTCCACTGATCGCAACTTCAGCAAGCTGGAAGGTAATGGCACGGGCCTGTCGAACGACCCTTGCACCGATCTTGATCAGCCGGGTTTGTAGGCTGGTCAGCGACCAGTCGGCTATCTCCTCGGGCAACTCGGCCCCTCGACACCTTCGCGTTCCGCTGACACGCGCAGTCCCAAAAGATCAGACTGATATCGACGGGCGAGCACTTTCGGATCAAGCGCTTTATCGATGTATCCAGCCGATTGGGCCGCTTGAAACAGCTCTGCAAACCGCCGGGCTTGGCGCAGATTGACCCGCGCAAGGGGAGCGCCCTGCGTTGCGAGTCCCGTTGCAAGTAGCCGGTGATAGAAACCCATCGCCTCGAACACGACCAAAGACACTTCTGCCTGTCGTACCAATGCTGCGCATGCCCTGCCGGCAATGATGGCCTGGAACAGCGCGATCCTCGACCTCAGGTGGGCGTTCACCGATCGGAATTGCATCTTTGATTTTGTGCAATTTAGGGCCCTTTTTCCCGGTGTGCCTGGACCGTCGGATGGCGCACAGGCCAAGCAGGCAGTCCTGCAATTCCTTCTTCAAAACCCCACGAGTTTGAACATAGAGACTGCGATAAATCGTTCTCCTCTCGGGACATTGCTGCGTAAATCCCTACCGTGTAACCAATGCTGGCGACATCAATGGAGATGGCATCGATGACATCGCCATAGTGGCCCGTTTCGCCGATCCCAACGGTGTTTCCGATGCCGGCGAAACCTACGTCGTCTTTGGTACTAGCGGCGGTTTTGACGCAAACCTCGAACTGGCTAACCTCAATGGCGACAACGGGTTCACCGTCAATGGAGTTAACGCGGGTGATATGTCTGGTGCCTCCGTGAGTGGAGTGGGCGACATCAACGGGGATGGATACGACGACTTGTTGATCGGAGCGCGGGAGGCTGACCCGAACGGAAATGAACAAGCTGGAGAGGTCTATGCTATCTATGGGCAAGACACATTCTCACCAGCAATAAGCCACGAGGTCCCTTTCGCTGGCACCGACGAATTCTCCTTCATCTAGCCTTGATGGAAAATGGCAGTCCGGTCAGCGCACTTGACGCCAGTTTCTGGCTCCAATTCTGCCATTGCTATCCTACCAGCAAAGGATGCCTTCACGCCGAAACGGTCGACCAGCATATACATTTAGCCACCAGAAAAAAGGTATCAGAATTTTCACCATGAAATTTTTTGAAAAATGTGGGAGCAAACATATAACGTACCTGCCACACTATCCGATTTCCCCCTTGGCTCCTCTGTAGGTGAAAAAGAATTCTAATTACTGACACGTGATCGGGAGCTGACAGCTCAGTAGCTGTGCAGGGGATTTTTCAACTTCGCATAGATGGGCAAATTATGCCTCCATCAAAGACAGAGACCTTTCAGTGTGGGTCTGAATTAAATGGAGTAAAAATTACTCTGTCAATAAAATAGCTTACTGGATATAATGGCGGAGAGACAGGCCGCCCCAATACAGTATCGTGCAGTAGCAAGGCGTCACATATCTCGTTTATTATCAGTCAGTAAGGTGACAGTTGTGACAATTCCAGTTGCAATGTGTAGCACGCAATGTCAAACTTTTAGGCAGGTATGAAGGCCAGTACGAGAATTCCCTTTTTGCGAGGTGAAATATCGCTATGCCAAAGAAAGCCAAAGAGCTAACGCCGCTGGATGTAAAACGTCTATGCCATCCTGGTGTAGGTCGCAATGTCACGTTCGCAGTCGGCGGAGTTTCGGGGCTCTTGTTGCAATTGACACCTTCCGGTGCACGCTCATGGATCCTGCGCTACACGATCGATTCAAACAGAAGGAACTTGGGGCTTGGAGGGTATCCCGACGTGTCTCTTGGAGCGGCC
>JABSSD010000134.1 GCA_013214575.1 Paracoccaceae bacterium
AGTGCCGACAGATCCCGCTGTGGGTAATCACCGACGATGCCGCCGGTGTCAGCGGCTCGGCACGGGTGGCCCTGGAGGCGGTGGGGGCCTGACCGCAGGCTGACATTCCCAACTCTGGCTGACTTAAGCCGGTTCTGGTGGCGGGGCTCGGCGCTAATAATCCTTTTTGAAAAACAGCCCAACACCGGTGTCGCCGTCGCTTTCGACAGTACCGGTGACCGTCACGTTGCTGGAGATATCCAGGTTGATGTTCAACTCGCTGTCGCCCCGGGTGTTGACGTTGAAATCGGTGTAGACATTGTCGGCGACATAGCCGCCCAGACCCAGACCATCGAGGCTCAGCGCTGCCTCGTCGGCGCCGGTTCCATCGCGCAGCGCGCCTTCGGTATTGCCGCCACGCCCGCTGAGCTCACGCAATGATCCAGCCATGCGGGCCAGTGCCAGCGGTGACAGATCTTCGATATTCTCGCCGAACAGCAGCAGCGCCAATGCCTCTTCGCTGGGACGGGCAGGGTCCGAGTGGACCTTGATCACCGGTGCATCTATCAAGCCGGAAATTTCCAGGGTGGCCGACCCCTCGGATGTGTTGGCGGTGGATTTGAAGTCAAGATAGGGCACCAGATTTCCCTGCAGGGTGACCCTGCCTTCATCGAGCTCCAATTTGCGACCCAGCAGGTTGAAATGGCCCCGGATCAGGTCGATTTGGCCTGAGGGGGCCAGATTAGCTGTGCTGCCTCGGACATGGATCTGACCGCCCAGTTCCGCCTGCAATCCGCGGCCACGGGCAAAGATATGGCCGGGGGCGTTGATCAGGATATCCAGCGCGATGTCGGGGCCGCTGCCGGCTGGGGCCTGATTTATCAGCCCGGCGCGGGCGCGGGTGCTGCGCGAGGCGGCGGGCTCGTTCAGATGGCGGATCGGCGGGATCGGCGCTGAGGTCACCGACCCGCCGGCAGCGGCCAGGTTGATATTGGTCTCGCCGACATTGATATGCCCGGCCAGTCGCCCATTGCCAGCCAGCGGGCCGCTATAGCCAAGCGCGCCGGTCAGCACCGTGTTGTAGATCAGGTTGTCGGTCAGCACCACGCTGTCCAGCGCCAGCTGTATGTTGCCGTCAAAAGGAGCGGTCAGCGAGACCGGGCCGGATATGCGAATAGCACCGCCGGCACGGGGCTGCGCCGAGATCTGGATATGGGCGCTGGACTGCGCCACCGAGATGGTGGCGGAGATCGCCTCGATCTGTTGCTTGGCCGCCGGAATGGCCAATGTGGTGCCACTGGTTGAAATGCTGCCACTGAGCGAGCTAAGGGCTGGTGGGCCCTTCAGCGTCATGTCGAATTTCGCCAGCCCCCGGACCGAGTTGGGCTTGATGAACAGATTGGCGGCATCCAGACGCAACTGGCCATTGGCGCGCAGGTCGGCGCTGGCCAGGGTCTCGTTCCAGCTGCCGGTGATGGAGGCGTCGATGCCGGCCGGGCCAGTGACATTGCTGTCGATCCGCCAGAGACCATCGCGACGGCTGGCGCTGCCCTGTGCCGCCAGTTGGCCCGCCAATTCCGGCAGGAATCGTTGAAGATCCATCAGGGTTGCATCGAAGGTCAGCTCGGCTGTGCCGCTGCGGTCAATGGATCCCTCTAGCACGGCCTGTGAGGCATTTGGCCCCAGCAGCTGCGCGGTGCCGGACAGGGTGTCGCCGTCACGGGTGACATCGGCGCTCAGTTCGAGCGGCCCCGAGGTCTGCGGCAACAGCGGTCCAGTGTCGTTCAGGCGGGCGGTCAGGGTCAGCGACCCAGTATTGCTGTCCAACCGCCCCTGCGCCTGCGCCGACAGCGCCGGGTTGGACAGCTCAAACTGGTCGATACGCAGCCCATCAGTGCCGCGCGCAGCCTGCAGGGTCAGGCTGGTGATACCGGATATCAGCGGGTCAATCTGGGCAAGGCCGGTGGTCAACTGGTCGGCCCGAACCGCCAGGCCGAGGTCGAAACTACCTGACAGCGGCGCTGCGAACCCGTTGAGCTCAGCGGTGACAGCGCCGCCGAGGGGGTGCCCCGCCAGCCCCGAGAAGCGCGCCAGATCGGCGGCCTCCAGATGCAGATCGGTGGTGATTTTCAAGCCACTGTCCAGTCCCTCGATCCGGGCCTCGCCGCTGGCGTGATAGTCGCTGCCGCGCAGGGCCATGTTGCGTATCGTCAACCCAAGGTCGCCCTGCGTCGCCAGAGTGCCGGCAAAACTGACCTGGTCGCCAAGCGCCTGCGCCAGGCCTGGATCGGCGGGTTTAAGGCCGGAGAGCGCCGCCTCGATATATCCACTGATGGCAAATCCATCGCTTTGATCCAGCGTCCCTACAGCGGTCAGGTCAGCCCGTGACAAGGACAGGCCCGGATGGCTCAGCCGATCGAGCAGCGCCTTGACCTGCCAGTCCCCAGCGGCGGTTTTCTGCGCCGTGAGTTCGATCCCGGCCAATGTGGTCGCACCGCCGGCAATGGGCAGCAGAACCGCTGCCTGACCCTTGGGCGGGGTGATTGCGGCCTTGATATTGGCGCTCTCAAACACGCCGCCGGGGGCCAGCGCCAGGGCGCCGGTCAGCTGCAGCGCCCGGCTGCGCAACACCAGATTGTCCAGGGTGAGGCGGCCGTCCGGGTCGCTGTGACCCTGCAGGTTGGCGCGCAGGCCAGCGCCAAAGAACGGCCGGTAGGGTGGCGGCAGCAGTGGGTCGATATCGCCGCTCAGATCCGCCGTAAAAGACAGGTTGTTCGGGGTTTCAGAGTCGCCTGAAGGCAGGGCCGCCAGCACCAGCTGGCCGCCCAGACGCCGGGTGCCATTGGTGTCGAGCTCCAGATTGGCGTTGAAGTCATTGACCGGACCGGTGCCCATCACAGACAATCGCACCGTTGGGCGGCCGGGCAGATCCAGCAGCGAGGTGACCAGCCCATTGGCCGCTTCCTCGAGCGCCAGATCCAGCGTTATCACGCTGGTTTCATTGACAAAGGACGCATCCAGCCGCAGCAGATCTCCGGGTTTGTCCAGCCGTGCCACCGAAAGGTCGAGATCCAGAGCGCCTGCGGAGAGTTGCAGCGCGCCATTCAGCGACAGGCTGGCGGCGGTGCCCAGCAGATCTTTGCCCAACTCGATCCGGCCCACCCGGATTTCGCCCAGTTCTACCGCCACCGGAAGCTCGGGCAATTGAAACGGGGTGGCCTCGGGGATTGGCAGCTCGGGGTCTGGTGGTGTGGCTGTGGGGCGGCGCTCAATACGCACGGTTTCGGCGGTCAGCGCGTTGACCGAAAACCTGCCCTGGATCAGCGCCAGCCGGTTCCAGTCCAGCACTGCGTTGTCGATGGTCAGCCAGATGCCGTCATCGTCTGATACGGTGATCTGCCTGATGGTGGCTTGGGATGACAGGGCGCCCTGCATGCCGATCACACTGATCTGGCGGTTGTCGCCTGACAGGCTGTCCTCAATAAATCCGACCAGAAATCCGCCGGCCTCTTGACTGTCCTGGTCCTGCGCAACCAGCGGAGCCGCAACCAGCGTCCCGGCCAGGATATATGTGAAAAGCCGGTTCAAAATGCTTGTCCTATGCCGATGTAAAACTGCAGCCCGTCACTGCTGTCGCCGTCGACGGGATAGGCCAGATCCAACCTGAGCGGGCCAATCCCGGCCACATCATAGCGCAGGCCCAGCCCGGCGCCTGCGTGGCGTTGCGATGATCCAGACACCAGGCTGCTTTCGTCCACCAGCCCCAGATCATAGAACCCCACCAGCGAGATCTTGTCGCTCACTCTGCCGCGGATCTCGCCGGACAGGGCCAGGTATCCTTTACCGCCGGCAGTGCCACCTGTGACCGGAACCCCCAGTGATTGGTATTCGTGTCCGCGCACCGAACCAGCGCCGCCTGAGAAGAACAACATCGTCGGGGAGACCTCGCTGAGGTCAGGACCAATGACCGACCCCAGTTGCAGCCGCGCCGCCAGCACCACCGTGTCGCTGCGACCCAGACTGTAATAGATGCGCCCGTCCAGTTTGATCTGGGCGCCGGATTTACTGCCGCCGAGGCCGGCAAAGGGCAGCAGGCGTGCATTCAGGTAGTATCCGTCGGTGGCGCTGACCCGGTTGTTGCGCGCGTCTTTTTCGACCCGCAGGTTGGCCAGGGCATATTTGAACCGGCGTTTGCCAAACACGTCTGTCGCAAGGATCGAGTCAAACCCGATTGAACCCTCGGCAAACAGCGTATCCGAGAACACCCGCCGCACCCCGATGGCGCCCAATCCGTGGGTGGCGGTATAGTGTTCTTCGTCCAGCCGCTCGGCCTCGAGCAGGTAATAGGTATTGTCGTCGGGACCGAGAGTGGCGGGGCGGTCCAGGCGCAGGCTGATACGGCCGTCCAGATCACTGCTGCTGCCAATGCCGCTGAGACGGGTTTCAAAGCGCAGCTTTTCGGCATTGCCAAACAGGTTGCGGTGCATCCAGGTGCCGGTCAGCTCTAACCCGTCGCTGGAACTCAGCTCGGCCCCGAAGGTTAGGCGACGCAGGGGCTGGTCTTCGAAATTGGCGGTGAAATCCAGGGTGCCATCGGGGTTGGCCTGCGGGGCCTCGATCAGCGAGACCGAGGAGAAGGTGCCGGTGCGGCGCAACCGGGTTGCGGCTTTGGCAAGATCCTCCGGGTGATAGGGCTCACCACTGGGAAAGCCGGCGATCCGGCGGATGGCCTCGGGTTTCACCGCCGTTTCGCCGGTTTGATGCAGCTGGCCAAAGCGCAGATGCGGGCCGGGGGTCAGGTGGATCGCGGCGTTGATGCGGGCCTGCACATGGTTGGCGGTGATGTCCTGAGACTGCAGCGCCACCTTGGCGTGGCCAGCCTGGCGCCAGGCCTTTAGGCCAGCCATTCTGGCATCGCGGATCGCGCCGGTGCTGGCAGGTCGATCGGGGGCAAAACTGTCTGGAATATCCACTTCGCTGGGATCGGGCATCGGGGTGACGCTGGCACTGCCAAAGGTGAATTTTGGCCCCGGAGTGACGGTAATGGTGATGGCGGTGATGGAGCGCGGCGGATACAGCGGCTGGATAGAGGCGGCTTCACGGCCGTCGAGCCGGATATGCACCTGCGGCGAGAAATGCCCGGTGTCGTAAAGAACCTGCACCAAGCTGCGGTAGTCCGACAGGGCGGCGGCCAGCAGCCCCTGCACATCAATATCCGGTTGCACTGACAGAACCGCCGAGGCGCTGCGCAACCGGTCCGTCAGGTCTTCATCGGCGCCCGGAGCGGTGAGGCTGGTGCTGGCGGCCTGTGCCATATCGGGCACAGCAAGGCCAAAACCGCCGAGACAGATCAGCAGGGCGTTAAGAACGTGACGCGGATAACAAAATAAATACATCGGCGGGCTCCGGGGCTGCCTGTAAAATCAAGCCTCTCTGGTAAATATCAGAGATTATGCGGTGGCATAACGGTTAACACAGCAGCGGAAGCGGTAGAAGGCGAGAAATCGCATGATGGGCCGGTTACATCTGCGCTGCGCGGTACCAGCGGCGGATGGCGGCGCGGTCTTCGGGCTCCATGAAGGTGACATTGGCGGGGGGCATCGCATCGGTGACCCCGGCGTGCAGATAGATGGCATGCGCCTGTCGGGCGACATCGGCCTCGCTTTCCAGCAGCACGCCTTTGGGCGCGCGGCGGATACCGTCCCAGAACGGTTCGCGGGCGTGGCACATGGAACAGCGGCCCAGCACCAGCTCGTGGACCTCCTCAAAACCATCGGCCTGCGCCATCACCAGGGCGGTGCCGCGCAGCGCCGCCTGGTCCTCGGCGTCGCCGTCATTTTCCTGCCCAAGGGTAGACAGGATGATGATGCCGAGGAACAGCAGGGCGGTGACCAGCCAGGTCCAGGTCGGGTTGCCTTTGCGGGCGTGGCGGGTGTTGAAATAATGCCGGATGCTCACCCCCATCAGGAACACCAGCGCCGCAATCAACCAGTTGTACTGGCTGGCAAAGGCCAGTGGGTAATGGTTCGACAGCATCAGGAAGATCACCGGCAGGGTGAGGTAGTTGTTATGGGTCGAGCGCAGCTTGGCAATCTTGCCGTATTTGGCATCCGGGATGCGCCCCGCCTGCAGGTCTGCCACCACGATGCGCTGGTTTGGCATGATGATGAAGAACACATTGGCGGTCATGATGGTGGCGGTAAAGGCCCCCAGATGCAGCATCATGGCGCGGCCGGTGAACACCTGATTCAAACCCCAACCCATCACCACCAGCAGCACAAACAGCAGCACCATCAGCAGGGTCGGGCGCTCGGCTAGGCCGGATTTGCACAGGCGGTCATAGATCAGCCAGCCCACCGACAGCGAGGCCGCCGAGATGGCAATGCCCTGCCACAGCATCAGGTCCGCCTTGGACTGATCAATCAGGAACAGCTCTCCGCCCGCCCAATAGACCACCATCAGCAGCGCCGCCCCGCTGAGCCAGGTCGAATAGCTCTCCCATTTGAACCAGGTCAGGTGTTCGGGCATCTCAGATGGCGCCACCAGATATTTGCGCACGTGGTAAAACCCACCGCCATGCACCTGCCATTCCTCACCGTGGGCACCGGCCGGCAGATCCGCCGCCTGGCGCAAGCCAAGGTCCAGGGCAATGAAGTAGAACGAGGAGCCGATCCAGGCGATGGCGGTAATCACATGCAGCCAGCGCAGGGCTAAGCCCAGCCAATCCCACATCATCAGAAGTTCAAACATTGGAGGCCCCGTCATTGTTGTTTGTCTGCACACTAGGCAAGACCTGCATTATTCGGTATTCCCGCATATTATCAAACTGTATCAAAAAAAATGGAACAATGTCTTATCTTGACAACATTCGGACCTTTGTAAGGGTCTATGAGCTGGGCTCGATGTCTGCGGCCGGCCGGGATCTGCGGATTTCGCCGGCGGTGACCTCGGCGCGGATTTCGCAGCTTGAGGATTATCTTGGGGTGCGTCTGTTTCAGCGCACCACCCGCAATCTGACCGCAACCGAGCAGGGCAAGGCGTTCTATAGTGGCGCGGTGACGGTGCTGGAAAGTGTGGACGCCGCCGAGGCCAAGGTGATGCATCTGACCGAGGTGCCGCGTGGGTCGTTGTTTGTGGCGGCTCCTTTGGGGGTGGGGCGACGATTGCTGGCGCCTCAGGTGCCGAAATTCCTGGCCGAATATTCCGAAATGAGCATTCGGCTGCGATTGACGGACCGGTCGGTGGATCTGACCACCGAGGGGCTGGATCTGGCCTTTTTCCTGGGTCAGCCCGAGGACAGCAACCTGCGGATCCGCAAGATCACCGATTGTCAGCGTATGCTTTGTGCCTCGCCGGACTATCTGGCGCGGCTGGGCATGCCAAAAAATGGCGCAGATCTGGTCGGCGGCAGCCATGTCTGTCTGAACCTGAGATTTCCCGGCGCGGCGGAATTTCAGTGGATGCTGGAAACGCCAGAGGGTCCAAAGCGCTATGCCGTTTCGGGGCGGTATGAATGTGATGATGGCGATGTTCTGACCGACTGGGCGCTGAGCGGCCAGGGCATTGCGCTGAAGCCGGTGTTCGAGGTGGCGGATCATCTCTGTGAGGGGCGGCTGATCCCGGTGGCGACCCAGACTCCGCCGGTGCCTGCCCAGATGGCCTGCCTCTATACCCACCGTCGCCACCAGGATCCCAAAACCCGCCTGTTCATGGATTTCATGACCGAGCATATGGCGCGCACCATTCGCGAGGCCGAGGCGCGCGTTGCAAAGGTGATCTCCCGCCCCTGACGGTGCCTGACGGCCCAGTGCAGGGTTTGGGCATGGCACCGCGCAGGCGCGCTGCGGGACGGTGCAAGATCCTGTGACGTGGGTACTCTGTTGCGGTCATTGGACTGCAGGGCGAGGCGTTTGGCGGGCTGAACTATTCGTTGACTGCATTGTTAACGGTGTGGTTAATTATGGGACGGTGCGATCAGCGCGGCATTTTGGTGTGACAAAAAAGGGGATGATTTATGGCAGAGCTTTTTGACGGTGTGAGCTGGGCGGGGGTTATTTCAGGGGCTATTGCGGCGTTCCTGCTGGGCTGGCTGTGGTATTCGCCGAAGCTGTTTGGAGAGAAATGGGCCGAAGGTGTCGGGGTCCGGATGGGCGCGGCAGATGAGATGCCCAAAGCCGCTATGGGGGTCCAGCTTCTGGGCCTGTTTCTGGTCAGCTGGCTGGTTGGGGTCACCGCTGTCTCGGAGGCCTTGGCGACCATTATTCTGGCTGTGGGTGCGTTTTCCGTGATGGGCTATGCCGGCGGGATGTTTCGCAACAACAGCCGATATGCGCGCGGAGTGGATGCCGGCTATTGGCTGGCCAGTGTTGTGGTCATGGTGATTTGTCAGGGGATTTTCTGATCCAGGGGCTGCTCCGGTCCTGCGGGTTGGCCGCAGCAGAGCTGGGCTCGGTGATGAAAGCCGCACCCGTGATGACTGGTGGGTGATGACTGACTGAAGACGGGTGATTGCCGGTGGGTGTTGGCAGATGGATAGGCCAAAGGGGGGGCTCCCGCCCCTGCCGGGTTGGGCGTGGCAGCGCGCGTGCCGCGCGCTGTGGACAGGTTGCCAGGGTTGCGCCCATCGCAGGAGCTGCAGTTTCAGGCACCGCAGGTGCATTTAGCTTCTGGAACCGCAGGTGCATTAGTTTGGGGCACCGCAGGTACGTTAGATTCGGGCACCGCAGGTGCCACGCCCAACGGGCAGGGTTGCATCTTTGATGCGGCTCTGCCGGGCGGGAGAGCACCGCTGGTTTGCGGGTCAGCTGCCGCGGTAGGTGGAGTAGCCAAAGGCCGACAGCAACAGCGGCACATGGTAGTGGGCGCTGGCGTCGCTGATGCCAAAGCGGATGGGGACCTGATCCAGGAACAGCGGCTCGGGCAGAGATTGAGGGCTATTGCGCAGGTAGTCTCCGGCCTGGAACACCAGCTCATAGGTGCCGATGGCAAACCCGTCTTGCGGCAGGATCGGCGTGTTGGTGCGCCCGTCGCTGTTGGTCTGCATCTCAGCCAGCAGGCTGCGGCTGTCGCCCTCAATGCGATAGAGCGTGATTTTCAGCCCTGCTGCCGGGCAGCCCTGGGCGGTATCCAGAACATGAGTGGTCAGATAACCGGTCATCTTGGGGTCTCCTTTTGCCTGACCCAACCCCTGACGCAGAGCGGCTGCAGTTGCAAACGTGGCGGCTTTGACAGTGTCTTCGGGAAAATTTGAAAAACCGCTCTCATCTTCTGCCATAGTAAGGGATGACCCAATAGGTTGAAAGGCCAGGCACTATGACCAGATATCCGCGCGACATGATTGGATACGGCGCCACACCACCAAATGCGCAGTGGCCCGGCGGCGCCAAGGTGGCGGTGCAGTTTGTGCTGAACTTCGAGGAGGGTGGCGAGAACAATATCCTGCATGGCGACGCCGCCTCCGAGGCCTTTCTGTCCGATATTCCCGGCGCGGCGCCCTGGCCGGGGCAGCGGCACTGGAACATGGAATCGATCTATGAATACGGCGCGCGGGCCGGGTTCTGGCGGCTGCACCGGTTGTTCACCGGGGCGGAGATCCCGGTCACCATCTACGGGGTTGCCAGTGCATTGGCGCGCTGCCCTGATCAGCTGGCGGCGATGAAATCGGCAGATTGGGAGATCGCCAGTCACGGCTTGAAATGGGTCGAGCACAAGGGCATGGGTGAGGATGAAGAACGCGCCGCAATCGCCGAGGCGGTGCGTCTGCATACCGAGGTGGTCGGCAGCCGTCCGCGCGGCTGGTACACCGGACGCTGCAGTGTCAACACGGTGCGGCTGGTGAGCGAGGCGGGCGGGTTTGATTATATCTCGGACACCTATGACGACGATCTGCCCTATTGGCGTGAACAGGGCGAGCGCGATCAGCTGATCATCCCGTATACGCTGGAAGCCAATGACATGCGCTTTGCCACCGCGCCGGGCTATACCACCGGCGAGCAGTTCTTCTCATATCTGAAGGACGCCTTTGATGTTTTATATGCCGAGGGCGAGGCCGGGGCCGCCAAGATGATGTCGATCGGGCTGCATTGCCGATTGATCGGCCGTCCCGGAAAGATCGCCGGGCTGAAGCGGTTCATTGACTATATTCAGGGCTTTGACGGGGTCTGGTGTCCGCGTCGCATTGATATTGCGCAGCACTGGGCCAAGACTCATCCGCATCAGCGCTACGCGCGCCCCGCCCGGATGGACCGCGCGACATTTGTCGCCAATTACGGCTCGATCTTTGAGCATTCGCCCTGGATTGCCGAGCGGGCTTTTGAGCTGGAGCTGGGCCCCGCGCATGACACGGCCGGCGGGCTGCACAATGCGCTGGCTCGGATGTTCCGCTCGGCCAGTGAGGCAGAGCGGTTGGCCGTGTTGATGGCGCACCCGGATCTGGCCGGAAAGCTGGCGGCGGCGGGGCGGCTGACGGCGGAAAGCACGGGCGAGCAGGCGGCGGCGGGGCTGGACCTGCTGACCGACGATGAGCGTGAGAGGTTTACCCGGATGAACGGAGAATACGTTGAAAAACACGGATTTCCTTTTATCATTGCGGTGCGCGACTACGACAAAGCCAGCATTCTGGCGGCGTTTCACATCCGCATCAACAACAGCCGTGAGGTGGAATTTTCCGAGGCCTGCAAACAGGTGGAGCGGATTGCCGAATTCCGCCTGCGCGATGTGTTGCCGTCATGAGCCAAATAATCATCCAACCGCTGAGTGCCGAAAAATTTGCTGCCTTTGGCGAGGTGCTGGAGCTGAAAGCGCAGCCCGACAAGCTGATCAATCAGGGGCTTTGCGGGCGTCATCACGATCTGGCGGCGCTGGCGTTCTCGGGGGGGCGTGCCGGGATCTCGCTGTTTGATGCCCAGCCGCGCAGCCTGCCGTATAAGCTGGAGATGGTTGAACGTCACCCTGACGGCAGCCAGGCGTTTATTCCGATGTCGCAGAGCCGCTTTCTGGTCATTGTGGCGCCGGATGAGAGTGGCAAGCCGGGCAGGCCGCTGGCGTTTGAGACCGCACCGGGCCAGGCGATCAACCTGGCAAGAGGCATCTGGCACGGGGTGCTGACGCCGCTGCAGGCGCCGGGATTGTTTGCCGTTGTCGACCGGATTGGCCCCGGCATGAATCTGGAAGAACACTGGTTCGAGACTCCATTTACCGTATCACGTATTTAACACCAAAGCCGCCCGCCAAAGAGGTGGCTCAATAACATTAAAATCAACAATAGGGACAAAGACATGAGTTATGGAAGCATCGGGACGCCGCAGCAATTGCGCGACCCCAATTACACCCCCGCCCTGTCGCGGGCGATCCCGCTGGGCATCCAGCATGTGCTGGCAATGTTTGTATCAAACATCACCCCGGCCATTATCGTCGCCGGGGCGGCGGGCTTTGGCTTTGGCTCCAACTCGCCCGATTTCCCCGAGCTGCTGTATATGATCCAGATGTCGATGCTGTTTGCCGGTGTCGCGACGCTGTTGCAGACGGTGACTATTGGCCCGGTGGGGGCGGCGCTGCCGATTGTGCAGGGCACCAGCTTTGCCTTTTTGCCGATCATGATTCCGCTGGTGGCGGGGCGCGGCGTCGATGCGCTGGCGGCGCTGTATGGCGGTGTTATCATCGGCGGGATTTTCCATGCGGCACTGGGGCTGGTGATCGGCAAGATCCGCTTTGCGCTGCCGCCACTGGTGACCGGGCTGGTGGTGACGATGATCGGGCTGATGCTGGTCAAGGTTGGCATCCAGTATGCTGCCGGTGGGGTGCCGGCAAAAATGTCCGGGGCGGCTGAATATGGCTCGTTGCTGAACTGGTCGGCGGCACTGGTGGTGATTGTGGTCACTCTGGGGCTGAAGTTCTTTACCCGTGGCATGCTGTCGATCTCGGCGGTGTTGCTGGGCTTGGTGGTGGGCTATGGCTATGCGCTGATGATGGGCATGGTCTCGGTTGAGGCGATTGGCACCAGCTGGTCGCGGGCCGCTGTCTTTGCGCTGCCGATGCCGTTCAAATACGGTTTTGAGTTTTCGCTGGCGGCGATCCTGGGCTTCTGCCTGATGGCTTTTGTATCGGCGATAGAGACCGTTGGCGATGTCAGTGGCATCACCCGGGGCGGCGCCGGCCGTGAGGCCACCGACAAGGAAATCACCGGGGCGACCTATGCGGATGGGTTTGGCACCGCACTTGCCGGGGTGTTTGGCGGGTTGCCCAATACCTCGTTCAGCCAGAACGTCGGGCTGATCGCCATGACCGGCGTGATGAGCCGCCATGTGGTGACCATCGGCGCCATCTTCCTGATCATCTGCGGCCTGGTGCCCAAGGTGGGTGCTATCATCCGCACCATCCCGATCGAGGTGCTGGGCGGCGGTGTCATCGTGATGTTTGGCATGGTGGTTGCAGCGGGTATTTCGATGCTGTCGGATGTGGACTGGAACCGCCGCAACATGGTGATCTTTGCCATCTCACTGTCGATCGGTCTGGGGTTGCAGCTGGAGCCCGGCGCGGTTCAGCATCTGCCAGACAGCTTGCGTATCCTGATGACCTCAGGCCTGTTGCCGGCTGCGGTGCTGGCGATCGTGCTGAACCTGGTGCTGCCACAGGAACTGCCAGAGGAGGCCACCGATGAAGTGTCCGGTGGACATGCGGGCCAGGGAGAAGGATCGCTGCCTGGCGAATAGAAAGTGAGGGTGCGAGGGGCCAGCCCCTCGCGCTCCCCGGAGTATTTTGGCAAAAAGAAGACTGGGGGCTACTGCTGGAGGGGGCTCTTTTTTTTGGCGTAAAGCGGGCGTTGTTAGTCTGCCGCCATTCGTCGTGCCACATCCAGCATGCGGGCGGAGAATCCCCACTCATTGTCGTACCAGCCGAACAGCCGCAGCTGATGGTCGCCCACCATGCGGGTTTCCGGCGCGGCGATGACCAGGGATTCAGGGCGGGCGCGCAGGTCGGATGACACCAGTGGCATCTCGGTCCAGCCCAGCACGGGGGAGGCGGCAACGGCCTCTTTCAAGGTGGCTAGAAATTCCTTTTCGCGGGTGGGCTGTGACAGCTGCACCACCAGGTCCACGGCGGAGACAGAGGCGCTGGGCACCCGCACCGCGGAGCCGCTGATGCGGCCGGTCAGATGGGGCAGTACCAAGTCGATCAGCTGGGTCGCCGAGGAGGAGGTCGGCACCATCGACAAGGCGCCGCCCCGTGAGCGGGCAAAATCGCCACGCGGCGCATCGACCATGGGCTGCGAGTTAGTATAGCAGTGGATGGTGGTCATATGGGCGGTCTTGATGCCTGCAATCTGGTCCACCAGACTGACCAGCGGTGCCAGTGCATTGGTGGTGCAGGAGGCATTTGAGACAATCCGGGCGCCGATCAGCACTGCGTCATTGGCGCCCAGCACCACCGTTTGCTCGGCAGCGGGTGAGGGACCTGAGATCAGCACCTTACCGGCCCCCGCTGCCAGGCCGCGCTCGGCCACGTCCGAGCTGCGGGCAATGCCGGTGCATTCCAGCACCACGTCAACGCCGCTCAGATCGGCCTGGGTGAGGTCGGAAAACTGGCTGACAGGGATCGAGCGCCCCATCACCAGCAGCGTTTTGTCGCCCATCTCTACCGGTGCGGGGAAGGGGCCAAAGGTGCTGTCGTACTGGAACAGGTAGGCGCACATCTCCAGCGGAGCGATGTCGTTGATCAGCACCACGTCGATGTCTTCGCCGCGGCGCGTGGTGAGCAGCTGGCGCAGGATGGCGCGGCCAATGCGGCCAAATCCGTTGATTGCAATTTTCATCCTATAGCTATGGCAGGGGATGGGGTCTGGCTCAATCCACCTTGAGGCGGAATTTGATCACATTTTGGGGCGGCAAATGTTTCAACTCCGCCAAGGCAGTGACGGGCCTTGCCGCGCCGGGTCTGAGTGGGTTTAGCGGGGGCAGATCATCTGCGCTGCGTAAGAGCCATCAATGGATTTCACCATAGTATCAATATTGGCGCTGCAGCCGGTGGCCGCTTTGAAGGCGCGGCTGGCCTGGCGGGAGCCGATCATGGCGGGCGGGCGGAACGGGAGCAGCTCCTCGTTCAGCCGGGTGGCGCGAAACCGCCCCGGTGCGTCTTCGATCGGGGTCACCAGCCAAATGCGGCCCAATACGGTGACCTGCTTGGCCTCGGTCTCTTTGGCCTGTGCCAGCGGGGTCATCGTCAGGACCAATGTGGCGGCCAGGATCAGGTGCTTCAACATACCAATTCTCCGCATAAAATAGCTGTGCCGCAACTCTAACGTCGGTTGCGGCACATGCAATGGCTAACGGTCCAGTCCCACTAACCCAGTCCCATTAGCCCAGTTCCATTAGCCGAGTGGCATGTGGCGATTGACGTCCTTGTACAGCAGGTAACGGAACCGGCCCGGCCCGCCAGCATAGCAGGCCTGAGGGCAGAAGGCGCGCAGCCACATGAAATCGCCGGCCTCGACCTCGACCCAGTCCTGGTTCAGCTTGTAGACCGCCTTGCCCTCGAGCACGAAGAGCCCGTGTTCCATCACATGGGTTTCCAGAAAGGGAATGACGCCGCCGGGTTCAAAGCTGACCACGGTGACATGCATGTCGTGGTTCATGTCCGCAGGGTCCATAAACCGGGTGGTGGACCAGCGGCCTTCGGTGTCGGGCATCACATTAGGGGCGATGTCCTGTTCGTTGACCACAAAGGCTGCGGGTTTTTGCACCCCGGGGGCTGATTGCCATTGTTTGCGAATCCAGTGGAAGGCGGCGGTGTCGGTGCTGGCGTTGCGGATGCACCAGTCACTGGCGGCGGGGAGATAGGCAAAGCTGCCGGGGGTCAGTGTATGGGCGGCGCCGTCGATGGTCAGTTGCAGGGTGCCTTTGGTGACAAACAGCCCCGCCTGTGCGGTTGCATCGCTCTCGGGGCTGTCCGAGCCACCGCCCGGTTGCAGCTCGACGATATACTGCGAGAAGGTCTCGGCGAAACCGCTGAGCGGGCGGGCAATCACCCACATCCGCATGCCGTCCCAGCCGGGCAGGAACGAGGTGACGATGTCGCGCATGGTGCCTTTGGGGATCACCGCATAGGCATCGGTGAACATCGCCCGGTCGGTCAGCAGTTGGTCCTGCCCCGGATGGCCGCCCTGAGGCGTGTGATAGCTGGGCTGTGCCATTGGCAGATCCTTTTGGTGTGTCTGCGGTAACTATGGGCGCGTCGCCAGGTGGGTGAAAGAGGGTCTTGGCCAATAGCATTCTTCGCAATTATTTGAATATCGCGCCGCTGGCTTTGGACAAAACGCAGGGCGCGGTGTATCGCAGAAGCAGAGCCGCCGTGGTGGCGTTGTATTTCCGAGGGTCCGATATGAGAAAAATTCTGAGCGCCTGTGCCATTCTGATTGCCATGAGCGGCGTTGCCGAGGCCAAACCGCTGTCGCGTATTCTGGCTGAAACGGGATTGAGCAGCGAGGATTTTGACATGATGGGGCAGTATGCTGCTTGGCTGTATGAGCGCGGCGCGCCCAGGGTGGGGGCGGTGGCGCAGTGGTCCAATGACAGCAGTGGCGCCTCGGGCAAGGTGACATTGGATGCGATCAGCGGCAATTGCGTGTCGCTGCGTCACGCGGCAATGGCGGCTGGCAAGGACAAGCCGGTGCTGATCCATACGCGGCGCTGCAAGAACGCCGATGGTATCTGGCTGCTGCAGCCCTGATGGGCCGCAGCCGCAGCTGACTTAGTGCCGCGTTGAGGGCGAAGTTTAGCCAGGGCCCAGAGCAGAGCTATGGGGCATGAGGCCCAGGCGGTTACAGCCCGACGACGGCTTTTGCCTGGCGCAGTTCGGCGGCGCATAACTGGAGCTCACGCAGGATTTTCTCTGGTCGGTGCTGGTCGCCCAACCCGCGCGGCGCCGAGCTGCCGACAACCACTGGCGTATCGCCGGGGCGCGACACCACAACCGCATAGCCAATGATGCCCGATTCAAATTCGCTGTCGGTGACAACCAGCCCATCCCGACGGGCCTGATCAATCCGTTCAATGATGGTGTCATGGTCCTGGATCGACAGATCTGTGTGGCCGGGAATCGGGTCCTTTTTGACCAGGGCCACCGCCAGCTCGGACGGCAGGCAGGCCATCAGCATTCGGCCCAGACTGGTGTGGATCAGCGGGATGCGGGCGCCGGCCGTAAAGCCATAGGTCACCGGGCTGTGCCCCACGGTTGACTGGGCCAGCAGCAGCACCTGTTCGTTGTCCAGCATCGCCAGGGTGATTTCGGCGCCGAGGCTGCTGGCGCGGTGATCCAGCACCGGCTGGACCCGCAGGCCAAACTGATTGGCCTGCAAAAAGCCGCCTGCCAGTTCCAGCACTCTGGGTGTCAGCGACAGCATCCGCCCGTCCTGACGCAGATAGCCGGCCTGCACCAGGGTCAGGGCGCCACGCCGTGCGGTGGCCCGATCCTGACCTGTCCGGCGGGCTATTTCGGCCAGGCTCATGCTTGGGCTGGCAGCGTCAAAAACGGCCAGTACAGCCAAGCCTTTGGCAAAACTGGATGAAATATTTCGATCTTGACCGTTGTTCGACATCAGTGTCCCCGTAGCTTTCCCCGTAAAAAACGTCCGACCATGCTTGACAGCTCTGCAATGCTCTTGCAGTTTGATCGTAAGGTACGACCAATAGTTCGCCATACGAACAACGTCAAGCCAGCATTTTCGACTTGCCAGCGAACAGGACCCGCAATGATTAGCCAAGAGATGAATGATAGCCTCACCCGGGTGGGTCAAGGAAGCGACGCCGGAGAGGTCCTGCGGCGTTACTGGCAGCCCGCCGCATTGCTGGACGAACTGCAGCAGGGCCGCCCGGTGGTGCCGGTGAAGCTGCTGGGCGAAGATCTGGTGTTGTTCCGGGACAGTGAAGGCGAACTGGGGCTGATTGGTCGCCACTGCCCCCATCGCGGCGCTGATATGTGTTTTGGCCGACTTGAAGACAACGGGCTGCGCTGTCCGTTTCATGGCTGGCATTTTGATCGCAACGGCCAGTGTGTTGAGCAACCGGGAGAACCCGAAGGCAGCCGCATGCACGAGAAGATCAAATCGGTGTCTTATCCGGTGGTTGAGAAGAACGGTATTATCTGGGCCTATATGGGGCCGGGTGAGCCGCCGGCTTTCCCTAATTTCGACTGTTTCCGCGCCCCCAGCAGCCATGTGTTTGCCTTCAAGGGCCTGTGGAAATGCAACTGGCTGCAGGCCTTGGAGGTTGGCATCGACCCGGCGCATGCCTCGTTCCTGCACCGG
Source organism: Paracoccaceae bacterium (assembly GCA_013214575.1). Classification (GTDB taxonomy): domain Bacteria; phylum Pseudomonadota; class Alphaproteobacteria; order Rhodobacterales; family Rhodobacteraceae; genus Parasedimentitalea. The sequence goes on from JABSSD010000134.1 coordinate 17,279, forward strand.
TTCCTGCAAGACGAAGACAGCGCTGACAGCTACGGCAAGCAGTTTCGCGACACGGCGGCGGATAGCGGCATTCCGATCACCAAGGTGCTGCGCGACTATCCGCGCCCCGATATCAATGTCGACGAGACCGACTATGGTCTGCGGTTGACCGCGCTGCGTCACCTGGACAATGGCCAGACCCATGTGCGTGTCACCAACCAGATCTTCCCGCAAGCGATTAGTATTCCGATGTCGCGTGAGATGATCATCACCCAGTGGCATGTGCCGATTGATGATGAAAACTGCTATTGGTATTCGATGTTCACCAGCTACACCGACCCGGTGGACAAAGACCTGATGCGCAAGCAGCGGTTGCAGGAACACAGCCTGCCTGACTATGCGCCGTTGAAAAATGCCGCCAATAATTACGGCTATGATGCGGCCGAGCAGGCAACCGAGACCTATACCGGCATGGGGCTGGATATCAACGTCCACGACCAGTGGGCGGTGGAGAGTCTGGGGGCAATTCAGGACCGGACGCAGGAGCATCTTGGCAAGACTGATATCGCCATCATACGCAATCGCCGGATGTTGCGCGCCGCCATAGCGGCGGTCAAAGAGGGCCGCGATCAGGAGCTGCCGATGCATAAGGGTCTGGACCTCACCACCCTGTTTGGCCCAGTGTCCAATGATGCAATTGCCAAAGATGGTGACTGGAGCAAGGCGACAGCCGAATCCGATGCGGCACGTCGTGCGGCTTGCCCCTGGGACGCCGCTGTCTAAGCCAACCTAACGCTGGGAGCGCAGTATGCGTGATGATTTTAAGGCTGGGAAACTGGCCCAGATGGGGCTGTTGTCTGACGATGACAGGGCCAAGGCGGCAGAACTTGTGGCGCAGGTGCGCGCCAAGGGTATCGAAACCGTGCGGGTGCTGTTTGTCGATCAGCACGGCATTCTGCGCGGTAAAACCATTGTTGCCAGCGCCTTTGACTCGGTGTTTGGCGCCGGGCTGGCGGTGCCCTCGACCCTGCTGCTGAAAGACACCTCGCACCGCACCGCCTTTGATGTGTGGTCCCCCGCCAGTGCCAGCGAAGCCGGGCCGATGCAGGGCGCAGGTGATGTGCTGCTGGTGCCCTGTCCGGATACTTTTCGGGTGCTGCCCTGGTCGCCGCATTCGGCCTGGATCTTTTGTGACGTGGTGTTTCGCAATGGCCGCCCGGTGCCGTTCAGCTCGCGGCATGTGCTGCGCTCTGCGATGGACCAGCTGGCTGATCAGGGCATGGCAGCGGTGATCGGGCTGGAGGTTGAATTTCACATCTTTGAGCGCCTTGACAGTGCCCGGGACCATCACCAGTCCGGCATGCCGGGCGCCCCGGTTGAGACCCGCAATCTGGCGCAGGGCTATCAGTTTCTGACCGAGGCCCGCTATGGCGAGTTGGAGGAGATCCTCGACACTCTGCGGCGGGCGGCGCAGGGGCTGGGGCTGGCGGTGCGCTCGGTTGAGGTGGAAATGGGCCCCAGTCAGGTCGAGTTTACCTTTGACCCGGCGGATCCGATGACCCAGGCTGACGCCATGGTGATGTTTCGCAGCATGGTCAAACAGGTCTGCGCGGCGCAGGGGCTGCATGCCAGTTTCATGGCCAAACCACGGCTGGAAAACACCTGTGCCAATGGCTGGCACATCCATCAGTCGCTGCTAGATCTGACCACTGGCCGCAACCTGTTCATGCCGGACGAGGGCGGCGGGCTGACGCCGCAGGCCAGTGGCTGGATCGCCGGGTTGCTGAAACACGCCAGCGCCGCCTCGGTGCTGATTGCGCCCAGTGTGAACAGCTACAAGCGCTATCTGCCGTTCCAGCTGGCGCCAAACCGGATCCAGTGGGGGCAGGACAATCGTGGCGCCATGCTGCGGGCCTTGCTGCAAGAGGGCGATCCTGCCAGCCGGATCGAGAACCGGGCACCGGATACCTCGGCCAATCCCTATTATGCGCTGGCTGCGCAGCTGATTGCCGGCGCCGAGGGCATTGCCAATGGCCGTGTCGCCCCCGCCCCAACCCTGTCTCCCTATGAGGGTGACGATCTGCAGCTGCCGCGCTCATTGGGGGATGCGCTGCAGGCCTTTGAGGGCTCCAAGCTGTTCCGCCAGTCGCTGGGCGATGAGTTTGTCGACTATCTTCTGCATCTCAAGCACTTTGAGTGGAACCGCTACCTGAACACCGTCAGTGAGTGGGAACAGGCGGAGTATTTCAATCTGTACTGAGCGCGGATCAGCGGGCGCCTGGGCGTCTGGGCGCCCGGGGGGATTGCGGCTTGATCGGCGGTGGCGCGATTGGTAGCCTGCCGCAGTGTAAACGCCTTGGGCCAAAGGGAAACCAAAGATGAAATTCACCGAAGAACATGAATGGCTGCTGCCCGAGGGCGATTTGATCATCGTGGGCATCACCACGCATGCCGCCGAGCAACTGGGCGACGTTGTGTTTCTCGAATTGCCGGAGGTCGGCATGGAAGTGACCAAGGACGAGGAGGTTGTGGTGATTGAATCGGTCAAGGCCGCCTCGGATATCCTGTCGCCGCTGGACGGCGAGATTGTTGAGGTCAATGAGAGCCTGGCTGACACACCGGGACTGGTCAACGAGGATGCCCAGGGCGGCGCCTGGTTCTTCAAGATCAAAGCCTCGGATCTGTCGGTGATGGATGATTATATGGACGAGGCCGCGTATCAGAAGTTTATCGGCTGACGTCACCAACTGGATCAGGGTTTAAGAATGGAGGCGGCCCCAAGTGGGCCCGCCGCTGTTTTTATGGCCGCTTTGCCTAGGCAAAGCGGCGGGCCTCTGGCGGGGATATTTTAGGCCAGATGAACAGGGGCGCGTTGGGGCTGAATTTTGCTGTTACGTGTCGTCACTCAGCTGGACAAAGGGCGTCGGTCTGAGACATGATTTCAGGTGAGAAAAAAGCGGCTGTTTGGAGGCAGGTTCAATGGATATGAATTTTGGCATGCGGGAGGAGACCCGCGCCTTGCTGGATCGGGTGAGTGCAATGATCCGGGACGAGGTGATGCCGCTGGAAGATGCATATCACGCTGAGATCGGCAAGGGCGATCGCTGGACTTATACCGTGCGCCAGGCCGAGATCCTGGAGGGGCTGAAGGTCAAGGCCAAGGCCGCCGGCCTGTGGAATTTCTGGCTGACCGACAGTGACCGGGGCATTGGCCTGAGCACCGTGGAATACGCTTATTTTGCCGAACAGATGGGCAAGACGCCTTTGGGGGCTGAGGTCTTCAACTGCTCGGCTCCGGACACCGGCAATATGGAGGTGTTCGAGCGCTACGGCTCGGAGGGGATGAAACAGCAGTGGTTGCAGCCGTTGCTGGCGGGAGAGATCCGCTCGGCCTATCTGATGACCGAGCCGGATGTGGCCAGTTCAGACGCCACCAATATCGCGATGTCCTGTGTGCGCGATGGTGAGAGCTATGTGCTGAACGGCGAGAAATGGTGGGCCAGTGGTGCCGGTGATCCGCGCTGCAAGGTCTATATTGTCATGGTGAAGACGGCGGGCGACGAGAAGCCCAAGCACCAGCGCCAGTCGATGATTGTGGTGCCTGCGGACGCCGAGGGCATCGAGGTGCTGCGGCCGATGCAGGTCTATGGCCATGATGACGCACCGCATGGCCATATGCATCTTCGGTTCACCAATGTCCGGGTGCCGGCCGAGAGTATCCTGCTGGGCGAGGGGCGCGGGTTTGAGATTGCTCAGGGCCGTTTGGGGCCGGGTCGCATCCATCACTGTATGCGGGCGGTGGGTCAGGCGGAGATTGCCTTGGAGCAAATGTGTCGCCGTGCGCTGGCGCGCGAGGCCTTTGGCAAGCCATTGGCGCAACTGGGGGCCAATTACGATATCATCGCCGAATGCCGGATGGAGATCGAGATGGCGCGGCTGCTGTGTCTGAAGGCGGCCTGGTATATGGATCAGGGCGATGCCCGCGCTGCGGCGCCGTGGATCAGCCAGATCAAGGTGGTGGCGCCGCGGATGGCGCTAAAGGTGATCGACGAGGCGGTGCAGATGTTTGGCGGTCAGGGGATTTCGCAGGACACCCCGCTGGCGCGGGCCTGGACCCATGTGCGGACCCTGCGGCTGGCCGATGGTCCGGATGCGGTGCACCGGCGTCAGGTGGCGCGGGTTGAGCTGAAGAAATACACTCAGGAAAAGATCTGACCGGGAGATTGTAGTTGGGGTCAATCGCGACTGCTGTTGGCTGAACTCACTTAGAAAAGGCCCGCTTGGTTCCAAAAACCGGGCGGGCCTTGCGGGTGATAAGGGCCGGTTAGTCGAACAGCGGTTCGGGATAGATCACCCGCGCCAGATATAATCCGTGGCCGGGGCAGACCGGGCCACAGGCGGCGCGATCACGGGCTGCCAGCGCCTCGCTGACATCTTGCGGTGACCACGACCCGGCGCCCACCCGTTCCAGGGTGCCGACAAAGCTGCGCACCTGATTGTGCAGAAAGCTGCGGGCGCGGACGTGGAAATGGATCTCCGGGCCTGAGAAGCCATCGACCCGCTCAACCCGCAGCCCGTCCAGGGTTTTGACCGGGCTTTCGGCCTGACAGATCGTCGAGCGGAAGGTGGTAAAGTCGTGTCGGCCAATCAGCAGATCTGCGGCCGCCTGCATCGCCGAGACATCCAGATCGTTCTTGAGTTGCCAGACCTGACCCCGTTCATGGGTGACAGGGGCGCGGCGGGTCAGGATGCGAAACAGGTATTGCCGCTCTAGGGCCGAAAACCGGGCGTGCCAGCTGTCATCCACCTGAACACAGGCGGTGATGGCCACCGGTGCGGGTTTCAGGTGGTAATTCAGCGCCTCGGACAGGCGGAAGGGATCCCAGTCGCGTTTCAGATCACAATGCGCAACCTGACCCAGCGCATGGACTCCGGCATCGGTGCGGCCGGCCGCGGCGATGGTATGGGGGCCGGGTTCCAGCCTCGCCAAGGCGTGCTCGATCGCGCCCTGCACCGAGGGCTGATCCTTCTGGCGCTGCCATCCGGCAAACGGCGCTCCCTGATATTCGACTTTTAAAGCATAACGCGGCATGGCGGCGCAACTAGCGCGACAAGAGGTCTCGCACAAGCCCTGTCTTTGCGGCAAAGTTCGGGCTGGTAACAGTGCCACCGGCTACCTATATTTTGCGATATAGTGTTGAGGCGGGACGTGATTTTGATGATTTCTTCATTGGCCGACGGAGTTGCGCGCGGGGTTGAGCGGCTAAGTGACTCTGTATCTGAGCGATTTTTCGAGCCGACAATCCGTCTGGGCGTGACCGGATTGGCGCGGTCGGGCAAGACGGTGTTCATCACCGCTCTGGTGGCCAATCTGCTGGATCGGGGCCGGATGGTGCAGCTGGCTGCGGTGCGCGACGGCCGGATTGATGCGGCGTTCCTGCAGCCGCAGCCGGATGACACCGTGCCACGGTTCGACTACGAGACCCATCTGGCGATGCTGACCGGACCCGAGCCACAGTGGCCCGATAGTACCCGCGCGATTTCTGAGCTGCGGCTGAGCCTGCGGGTGGCGCCTGTCGGCTTGCTGTCGGGGCTGCAGGGGCCGCGCACGGTGCATATTGATATCGTCGATTACCCCGGCGAATGGCTGCTGGATCTGGCGCTGCTGGACAAGAGCTATGACGGCTGGTCGGCCGAGGTGCTGGCGCGGATCAGGAGCCGCAGATGTGCCCGCGAATTCATGGCCCAGGCGCTTGCGGTCGACGCGACCGCGGCCCACGACGAGACCCTGGCGCAGGATCTGGCCCGGAGATTCTCATCTTATCTGAACGCTGCGCGGCAGGATGGATTCTATGATTGCACCCCGGGGCGGTTCCTGCTGCCGGGGGATCTGGCGGGCTCGCCGGTGCTGACCTTTGCGCCGATCCCGTTTCAGGGAAAATCCCAGCGCGGCTCGCTCCACCGCGAGATGCAGCGCCGGTTTGAGGCCTATAAGCGCCAGGTGGTGATGCCGTTCTTCCGCGATCATTTTTCCCGCATTGACCGGCAAGTGGTGTTGGTGGATGCGCTGAGTGCGATCCACTCTGGCCCCCGGGCGCTAGAGGATCTGCGCCATGCGATGGCCGATATTCTGGGCGCATTCCGCCCCGGTGGCAACGGTTTGCTGTCGCGGCTTCTGCGCGGCAAACGGGTTGAGAAAATTCTGTTTGCGGCCACCAAGGCAGACCATCTGCACCACAGCCAGCACCCGCAGATGACCGCCATTATTGAGGCTTTGACTCGCGAGGCCCAGGACCGGGCCAGGTTCGCCGGGGCGAAGACCTCGGCGCTTGCTCTGGCAGCGTTGCGGGCCACCACCGAAGAGAGGCGCCGCCATGATGGCGCCGATCTGGGCTGCGTGCGCGGCACCTTGCTGGACAGTGGCTAACAGGCGGCGTTTTACCCGGGCGCCTTGCCCGATGATCCGGCGCATCTGCTGGGACCGGCGCGGACCGGGGCGGACAAATGGCTGAATGGGGACTACCGGGCGATGAATTTTGCGCCGGCCAGGCTGAGCCTGAAGCCAGGCGATGGGCCGCCGCATATCCGGCTGGACCGGGCCGCTGAATTTCTGATCGGAGACCTGTTGTGAGCGCCATTATCCGGGCCGCCCGCAGCAGCGATGAGCAGGCCACCGGCGAAATCGTATACCAGTTTCAGCAGGACACGGTCTGGATGCCAAAACTCTATGGGCTGGACCAGGTGATCGGCTTTTGTCGCACCATGATTGATCGCGGCTGGGTCACTGTGGCCGAGGATCAGGGCCAGGTGGTGGGCTTTCTGGCGCGCGATCAGCAAGAGGTCTGCTCTCTCTATCTGCTGTCTCATAGGCGCGGCTATGGCTATGGGCGGGCTTTGCTGGCCAATGCCAAGAGCGCCAGCCCACGTCTGGTGTTGCGCACTTTTGTGGCCAACGAAGCGGCGCGGCGGTTTTACCACCGGCAGGGGTTTATCGAAATCGGCCGCAGCGATGGATCGAGTAACGAGGAATCGCTGCCTGATATTTTTCTGCAATGGGCGGCGGGCCCGGAAGGCGACCAAGCATGAGCAATAAACCGGTGCTGTTTGATATCGAGGACACCGAGGCGGCGCCGGATGTGGCGGCAGCGGATGCGGTGCCTGAGCTGACACAGGCGGCGCCAAGCGCGGCGATGCAACAGGCGGCGCGGCTGGCGGCGCAAAAACCGTCGCGGCTGGCGCGCTGGTTCTGGAGCCTGGTGCTGGTTCTGATGGGCGCCGTTGTCTCGGTTGCCGCATGGGATTTTGCCAGTGGCTTGATTGCCCGGATGCCGCTGCTGGGCTGGGCGGTGACTATTGGGTTGGGGGTGGCTTTGGGGCTGGCCTTGCTGATGGGCCTGCGCGAGCTGGCGGCCCTAGCGCGGCTGCGGCGGGTGGACGGGTTGCGCCGTAGCGCCGAGGCTGTGGGCGATGATCTGACTTCGGCAAATGCCTTTGCCGCGCGGATTGATCGGTTCTATGCCGGGCGTGCCGAACTGTCCTGGGGCCGGGCGCGGCTGGCCGAGCGGCGGGGCGATTTGCTGGATGCGGATGCGGTGCTGCTGCTGACCGAGGCCGAGCTGTTGCTGCCGCTGGACGGCGAAGCCCTGCGGGCGGTTGAAGCGGCAGCGCGGCAGGTGGCGACGGTGACCGCGCTGGTGCCGCTGGCGCTGGCGGATGTGGTGACGGCGCTGGTCTCGTCGATGCGGATGATCCGGCAAGTGGCCGAGATCTATGGTGGCCGGGGCGGTTTCTTTAGCTCTTGGCGGCTGACCCGCGCGGTGCTGTCGCATCTGGTGGTCACCGGCGCCGTTGCGGTGGGCGATGATTTGCTGGAGCCGGTGTTGGGCGGAACGGTGCTGTCGAAACTGTCGCGGCGGTTTGGCGAGGGGCTGATCAACGGAGCGCTGAGTGCCCGTGTGGGGATTGCGGCGATGGAGGTCTGCCGTCCGATGCCGTTTGGCAAAGGGCGCAAACCCAAGGTGCGGGCAGTGGTCCAGCGGGCGCTGACCGGGCTGTTTGGTAAGGCGGATTGACGGGGGCGGCGGCACGGCGCCTAAAATAGCTTTGGCGGTTGGTCCTTGGGCTGGCGCATTGATACGATGCCGGCGCGAAACCCCTCGCCGATACGATCGGCCAGCGCCGCCCAGCTGAGCGCCAGATGGGCGGGCAATTCTGCCTTTAGCACCTGATGAAACAGCGCCAGCCACAGCGGGAAATGCTCGGCTTTGATATCGGGGCGGGTCAGGTGCTGGCGCATTGGATTGCCGCTATAGCATTTCTCGCGCAGGATCGCGTTGCGCCAGAAGCGGCTGATCTTGTCCTCATGCGCGGGCCAGTCACCAGCGGCGATATGATCCGAGAAAATAGGCCCTAAAACTGGATGGCAGCGGATCTGCGCATAAAACACGCTCACCACCTGCGTGATTTGATCGGCGGTGATGTCAAAGCGTTTCAGCGGATTGTCCGGGGTGGTTTCGGGCATGGCAGGGCCTGTATGTGACTTTTGGTGGGGGTGGTGTTGCAGCCTAGATAGAGGTCTGATTGATGGAGGAAAAGGCACAAAGCGCACGTAAGGGGGTGCTGCCCCCTCTTGGCCATGCGGCCAATTCACCCCTGGGATATTTTTGGCCAGATGAAGGGCGGGCCGCCGTTTACGCTGTCAGCGTTCGGATGGGACAGCGGCGATCTGACCTTCGCCCGCGCGCGCATGGGCCACCGGGCCAAAATCACCCAGCTGATCGATGTGGCTGAACATGTTCAGGTACAGGGTTCGGATGGCGTGACTGGTCAGTTGCAGCGCCTTTGGTCCCGGGTGATAGGTTTCAAACTCCAATCCGCCAATTTTGATCACCGCATGACGGTCGAGGCTGAGGTGGAACACTTCGACGGGGGTGGGCGGTGCCGTTTCCACGATGCTCATGCCATCGTGAAATTCATGGACCGGGGTCAGCAGTGGTGCTGTGCCTGCGAGCGCCCGCAGGTGAGGCGGGGTGCGCAACAGCCGCGCCGCAGGTCCGGTGAGCACGCAGGACATCGGCCCCTGCAGGCCAAAACAATCGGCCATGAAACTGGTGAGCCTGTGACTGCGCCCGCGGGTGCTTGCCCGGCCGGGGATCAGGCTGGTACTGCCCTTCCACATCAAAGTTTGCGGGCTGCCATCCTGGGTGATCAGGCGATCCCCTGGCAACAGATCCTCCACCGCAATCGGGCCGGATTCGGTGTCCACCAGAGAGCCGCGGCAAAAGGCGCTAAAGGCGTCTTCGAACAGCGGCAGGGCTGGCGCGATGTGGTGGGTTTCGGCGATATTGCCATTGGGCAGCAGGCTGGCAACCTCAAACCGTCGCAATTGGGGCCGGTTGGAGGCCCGCAGGCTGGCGGGGTCCTGCAGAATGGCACTGGATTTCGCCACGTTATTGGCTGCACGCTGTAACGAGTGAGGGATCGCCATTGTGGTCAGACCTTTTTCAGTTGCGCATCTGGGCCGGCCCCCACCGAAACCCTGAATGCTCTGCTTAAAATCGCTGTGATGATAAAATTGGGGGGTATTTATATCAATGTTTCAAAAGCACTGCATAAATATTTTTTGCATGTATTCCGGTTCCCTGTGACCGCCGGACGGCGTCCCGCGTTGGCGCCAATATGGCGATAATGTCCTAACATCGGGTAAGCGCGGCGCGGGCGGTGTTTGGCTGGCGCCACGGGCGGCTGGCGACTTAGCTGTCGGGTCGATCCGCAGAAATATGTCGCACCGCAGAGAACCACAGAGATCAGGCGCTTTTGACTGCTGCGGTGGTGGTGTCGGCGGTGGCGTCGCGCGGGTTGCGGCGGCGGGCAATAGAGGCCTGCCGGGCCGGGCCACGGGTCCAGGGCATGACGACGTGGTGATCCTGTGCCGCTGTGATGATTGAGTTCAGAAACCTGGTCTTGGCGGTCATGGTGCTTCTCCTGCCGGGGGGCTTAGGGCCCATTGCTGTGACTGGTTCCGTTATGCAGCGGCAATGCGCCGCCAATGTGGCTGATAGGTGAAATTTGACATTAAGTTGAGAGAGTCACGGTTTTGGGCGGGCAGGCGTTGAAAACACATATTTATTCCCGCATCAGGGGTGATTTGGCGCGGCTGGCAGCGGCAATTGTGGCGCTGGTTTTGCAAAGCTGCCGCAATCTGTGTGCCGGGCTGGGGCCGTGTTTCAACAGGGTGCCTCGATTTGAACCTTACAGGCGAATGCAGGAAATTAGGCGGCCGTAGTCGGCTTCTTTGGCGTGGGTGGTGCGGCGGTAGGAGTAGAACCGGTCTGGGTCGGAGTAGGTGCAGTGGCGGGTCCATTCGGCGCGGCCAATGCCAGCCTGACGTAGCTTTTGCAAACCCAGGCCCGGCAGGTCGAATAGGTATTTTCCGGCCTCTCCATTGGCAAAGAACCGGGCGTGGCCCGGGTCCTGCATCATGAAATCCTCAAAGAATTCCTCGCCGACCTCATAGGCCCGTTGCGAGATGGTGGGCCCGATCACCGCAACCGTGTTGGCTCGCTCGGCGCCCAGGGCCTCCATCGCATCCAGAGTGGCCTCGAGCACCCCGTCCAGAGCGCCGCGCCAGCCGGCATGGGCGGCGCCGATGACGCCGGCCTGGGTATCGGCAAACAGCACCGGCTGGCAGTCGGCGGTCAGGATCGACAGGGCGATACCGGGGACATTGGTCACCATGGCATCCGCCTGGGGGCGGTCTGTTGTGGCGGCTGTGATCGTCACCACATCGGGCGAGTGGACCTGATGAACCCCGGCCAGGGCCGATGGCTCGACCTGCATGGCCTGAGCAACACGGGCGCGGTTCAGTCTCACCGCCTCGGTTTGATCGGAGGAGCCTGTGCCGCAGTTGAGCCCCTGAAATATGCCCGACGAGGCGCCACCGCGACGGGTGAAGAAGCCGTGGCGGATCGGCGAGAGGGCGTCAGAGGTGAGAATTTCCAGCGTCATGCGTTCAGTCCCGGTGGCGGAGTCGCCTGATCTGGGTAGAGCCCCAGTACTTTGAACAGGTTTCCCATTTCCTGTGGATGCGTCAAGCGCTGATGTGCGGCAATCAGGTTGTCCAGATCGCTGCCTGACAGGGACGCCGCCAGAGTCTGGGCGCGGGCGGTGATGCCAAGACGGTCGAGAAAGATCCCCTGTGGGGTGACGCGGCTATAGGCGCAGCCGGCGGCTCTGGCGGTCAGGGCCAGCGCCTCAAAATCTACATGTGCGGTCAGATCCAGCTGCCCGGGGTCGGTCAGCGCATCGGCGAATTCATGGCCGCGCAGGGCTTGCAGGGTATCGCCAAGGGCCCGCCAGTCGCCGTAGTCCACAATCAGCGCCGTACCGCCATGTCTGGCGAGGCGCTGGGCGATCAAGGCCACGATCGGGGTCGCCGCCTCGCAGATCTCGACCAGATCGCCGTCGTCGGTGTCGGCCAGCCGATGGTCAAGCGCCGGTTGCGCGGTCAGCGGCCCCAGACCAAAGGTCAAGTCACCCTGTTTGCGTCCAATCCGCTTTTCCCGCCACTGCTTGCCCTCGCGCAGGAACTGGCGAATGGGCAGCGCGTCGAAGAATTCGTTGGCAAGTAGCCACAGGGGTTGATCCGGCAGCCTATCCACGGTGGCCTGCCACTGCACCGGGTAGCCGCTGAGCGCGCGGTGTTGTTTGGCTTGCAGCGTGGGGGAGGCCTCGACCAGAATGATCTGTGCGGCGGCGTGAAAGCCGGGGACAGATTTGGTGGCGCGCAGCAGGTCGGCCATCAGGGTGCCGCGTCCGGGGCCGAGCTCGGCCAGGGTGAACGGGGCTGGGGAACCCTGATCGAGCCAGCTTTGCGCCAGTGACAGGCCCAGCATCTCGCCAAACATCTGGCTGATTTCAGGGGCGGTGATGAAATCGCCCGCCGCGCCCAGCGGGTCGCGGGTGGTGTAATAGCCGTATTTTGGGTTCAGCAGGCACTCACTCATGTAGTCGGCGACCGTGAGCGGCCCATCGACGTCGATGCGGGCGATCAGGTGATCCCGCAGGCTCATGGCTTGGCCTGTGTTTTGGCCTGTTCTTTTGACTGAGCTTTGAACTGGGCGCGCAGGATGAAGAAGACGCCCAGTATGATCATCGGCAGCGACAGCATCTGGCCCTGGGTGAGGCCGATCCCGTCGATCTGCCAGGCCAGTCCCAGGGGATTGCCGACCGAGATAAACTGAGCGTCTGGCTGGCGGACAAATTCAACAAGGAAGCGCGCGGCGCCGTAGCCTGACAGGAAGGTGCCCAGCAGCAGACCCGGTTTGTGAAAGGCACCGCGACGATAGGCCAGCCATATTAGCAAGGTGCCCAGCAACAGGCCCTCCAGCAGCGCCTCATAGAGTTGCGAGGGGTGGCGTCCACAGATCTGTCCCAGCGCCTGACCGCAATCCTGTGCCGCGTAGCCCGGAAAGGCGACCGCCCAGGGTAGATCCGTGGGACGGCCCCAGAGCTCGGCGTTGACGAAGTTGGCCAGTCGGCCCAGCAGCAATCCAGGCGCAACCGTATGGGCCACCAGATCGGCCATGCCCAGTTTTGGGATGTTATGGCGCCGCGCATAGATCCAGCTGGCAACAATAACGCCGAGCAAGCCGCCATGAAAGGCCATGCCGCCCTCCCAGACCCGCAGGATTTGCAGCGGGTCATCAAGATAGACACCGGGTTGGTAAAACAGCACATATCCCAGCCGCCCGCCGAGGATAACGCCGAGAATGATCCAAGTGAGCAGATCCTCGACCTGATCGGGACGCATGGGCGGGGTCTGACCGGGCCAGAGCGCCGGGCGTTTCAGGGCGACAATGGCCAGCCGCCAGGCCAGGACAATGCCAGCGATATAGGCCAGCGCATACCAGCGCAGGGCAAACTCGAACCCGGCAATGGAAATCGAGAAGATATCGGGCGAGAGGTCGGGGAATTGGATCATTGCATACATGTAAATCTGAATGCCCGTGCTGAGGATATAAAGTCAACGTCTTGCCGCCGAGCAATTGCTTGCCCATATAGGGTGCAAGCCAGCCATGGAGAAGATGATGCAAACCCGAAATAAGATCCTCGACGATATTTCTCAGCTTATGACCAACGCTATGGGCGTGGCCCAGGGCGCCAAGGACGAGGCCGAAACCGCGATGAAAGGTCTGCTGGACCGCTGGTTGGCTGATCGCGACTTTGTGACCCGTGAAGAGTTCGACGCGGTGCGGGCGATGGCGCAAAAGGCCCGCGAAGAGAACGAGGCGCTGAGTGTTCGACTGGCGGCGCTGGAGCCATCCTCCAAAGACTGACAACGCCCTGACGCTGGCGATTTGCTCACACCGGTGTGGCCCCGTGGTTGCGGGGTCGCTTTTTGAGTATTTTAGAAAAGATGAAGATCTGGCGCACCACGCCAAGGATCTGGACACAGGCCCTGCATTTTGGGGTTAGATGTCTTTCATCCACAACTTATTGCAGTTATCCCCAAAATAAAGGTTGCCACCGTGCCGCTTCGGCCCCACCATATTTGGTATGGATACGGGGGCTATTCCCCGGTCAATTGTGCAATCAGCTAGTCATGGGGTTCAAACGGGCCTCTGCAACTAGAGATTTTGTGAGGTGGCACCGTGACCCTTTCCGAGCATCACCTGGACGATGATCTTCACCCTATTGATATCGTCGAGACCCTGGCCTCGCATCATGACTGGGAGTTTGACCGGGTGGGCGATGACCAGATCTCGATGGCTGTCGAGGCCCAGTGGCGGACCTATGCGCTGACCCTGGCCTGGTCCAGCTATGACGAGACATTGCGCATGGTGTGCAGCTTTGAGATGGATCCGCCTGAGGCGAAGCTGCCCAAGCTCTATGAGCTGCTGAACAAGATGAATGACCAGTGCTGGACGGGCGCCTTTACCTATTGGCCCAAGCAAAAGCTGATGGTCTATCGCTATGGCTTGGTGCTGACCGGCGGCCAGATGGCAGGGCCGGAACAGATCGACACCATGATCAACTGTGCCGTCAGCAGTGCCGAGCGCTATTATCCGGCGATTCAGCTGATGGTCTGGGGCGACCGCTCACCCGAGGACGCGATGCAGGTGGCCATTGCAGAGGCCTATGGTCGCGCGTAACACTCGACCCTGAACTGAGTGTCAGGGAAGGGCGAGCAGATGGATATGTCGGATATTGCAGCGCGGGGGCTGGTGCTGCTGGGCTGTGGCAAAATGGGATCGGCGATGCTGGCGGGATGGCTGGATGGCGGATTGCCTGCAGCCTCGGTCTCGGTGATTGATCCCTATCCGTCTGAGTGGCTGCAGAGCACCGGCGTTTTGATCAATCAACCTCTGCCCGCCGCACCGGCCATTGTGCTGATCGCGGTCAAGCCGCAGATGATGGGCGCAGCACTGCCCAATCTGCAACTGCTGGGCGGTGGCAGGACCTTGTTTGTCTCGGTTGCTGCGGGCACTTCGATGTCCACTTTTGAAGATATTCTGGGGGCGGGCACGCCGATTGTGCGCGCCATGCCCAACACCCCCGCTGCGATCCGCCGTGGCATCACCGCAATCATCGGCAATCAGACCGCCACTGCGGCGGATCTGGACGCGGCGGATCTGTTGTTGTCGGCGGTGGGGCAGGTGGTGCGGCTGGACAGCGAGGCACAGATGGATGCGGTGACCGGGGTCAGTGGCTCTGGCCCGGCCTATGTGTTTCACCTGATCGAAACCCTTGCGGCGGCAGGCATGGCGCAGGGGCTGCCAGCCGCGCTGTCGATGCAATTGGCCAAGGCCACGGTGGCCGGCGCCGGGGCACTGGCCGAGGCATCCGAGGACAGCCCCAGCCAGTTGCGGGTCAATGTCACCAGCCCCAATGGCACCACCCAGGCGGCGCTTGAGGTGCTGATGGATGAGAGTGATGGCTTTCCGGCGCTGTTGAACCGGGCTGTCGGGGCTGCAACCAACCGATCCGAGGAGCTGTCGCGTGGCTGAGATTTCAATGGATGAGTTTTTGAAGGTGGATGTGCGGGTGGGTACGGTTTTGCGCGCAGAGCCCTATCCGGAGGCACGAAAGCCGGCGATCAAGCTGTGGATCGACTTTGGCGGTGAGATTGGCGAGAAAAAGACCTCGGCGCAGATCACTGGACATTACCAGCCCGAGACGCTGGTGGGCAAACAGGTGATGGCGGTGGTGAATTTTCCGCCGCGCCAGATTGGCAAATTCATCTCTGAGGTGCTGGTGCTGGGGCTGCCTGATGACAGCGGCGAGATCCGCCTGATCGGCCCTGATGGTCCGGTGCCACTTGGCGGAAGGATGCACTGATGCGGGTATTATTGTCACGGCCACTGACGGGTGAGGTCGAAGCGCGGGCGCGGGCGGAATTTGATGTCGAGATCCGCAGCAGCACTGCGGTGATGTCTGCCGATGAAATGCAGCGGGCTTTGGTTGAATTTGATGTGGTGATGCCAACGCTGGGCGATGCCTTTGATGCGGGGGTGTTTTCAAAGGTGCCTGATCCGCGCTGCAAATTGCTGGCCAATTTTGGCGTTGGCATCAACCATATCGATGTGGCCGCGGCGATGGCTAAAGGGATCGAGGTGAGCAACACCCCCGGCGCGGTGACCGATGCCACCGCGGATATTGCCATGACGCTGATGCTGATGTCGGCAAGGCGGGCGGGCGAGGGCGAGCGGCTGCTGCGCTCGGGGCAGTGGCAGGGCTGGCATCCGACCCAATTGCTGGGCCTGCATCTGAGCGGTAAACAGGTTGGCATTGTCGGCATGGGGCGGATTGGCCAGGCGATTGCCCGGCGCTGCCACTTTGGCTTTGGCATGCAGGTGAGCTATCTGGCCCGCAGTGCCAAAGAGCTGGATTTTGCGGCTGACCGCGCCGAGAGCCTGATGGCGCTGGCCTCTGAGGTGGATATTTTGGTTGTCGCGGTGCCCGGTGGCGCTGAAACGCGACATTTGATCAATGTGGAGGTATTGGCGGCCATGAGGTCAAGCGCCCATCTGATCAATATATCCCGTGGAGAGGTGATCGATGAGGCTGCGCTGATTGCCGCCCTGCAGAGCGGCCAGATTGGCGGCGCCGGGCTGGATGTCTATGAGTTCGAACCGGAGGTGCCCCAGGCCTTGATGGCGTTGGACAACGTCAGTCTGTTGCCGCATCTGGGCACCGCAACACAAGAGGTGCGCAGCGACATGGGGCATATGGTGCTGGATAATGTCGCCGCCTTTGCCGCCGGGCGGGTACTGCCCAATCCGGTCTGATCCGAGTTGGGATGTTGGATTGGGGCGTTGGATTGCGGTGTTGGATTGGGGCGCCGCCCCAAACCCCGAGGTATTTTCAACAAGAAGAAATCTGGCCCGAACGGGTATAGAGCCCATTGGGGCTTTTTTATGACGTCTCTTGGGGCGGCGTGGCGGGCTTATTCTGCCGCATGTCTGGGGGGGCGGTCGCCAACTGATTCGCGCCAGTGGCGGCGGCACAGCGACACATAGGTTTCATTGCCGCCGATTTGCACCTGCGCGCCCTTGGTGATGGCCTTGCCGTTTTCATCCTGGCGCATCACCATGGTGGCCTTGCGGCCACAGCGACAGATGGTGCGGACCTCGCGCATTTCGTCGGCCAGCGCCAGCAGCGCCGCCGAGCCGGGAAACAGCTGACCCTGAAAATCAACCCGCAGCCCGTAACAGAGCACCGGCAGATCCAGGTCATCGACGACACGGGCCAGTTGCCAGACCTGATCGGAGGTCAGAAACTGCGCCTCGTCGACAAAAACGCAGGCGATTTTCCCCTGCGCTATACGGTTACTGACCATGGCGAACAGATCGTCTGAGGGCGTGAACATATCCGCCTCGGCGCCAATGCCAATGCGCGACGCGATGCGACCGGTGCCTGCTCGGTTGTCAATCCGGGCGGTCAACAGCTGGGTGTCCATGTTGTTTTCGCGGTAATTGTGGGAGGCCTGAAGCAGCACGGTCGATTTGCCGGCGTTCATGGTCGAGTAGTTGAAGTAGAGTTTTGCCATTTGCGAGGTTTAGCGCCTGGGGGGCAGGGTGGAAACCATTATTGCCGCGCGGCGGTAAATTTTGCGCCGCCCATGACCCGGCAAATAAAGCGCCGCCTGTCTGCTTTTTCCATACCGGGCGGAACAGCCCTGGGGATGGATGGATAAAGACAATACAGGCGACGCTTATGGCCGAAAATCGGCCAAGGATCAGGATGCTCACTCACTCCTAGTCCCCATTGGGTACCAAATGGGAAAATTCCACTATTATACTCTTTAAGGTCCCTGAAACCTGAGGGATAGCAAAGGTATTGCATTTCGAATAGAAGACGATAATGGGAAAAAGATCGGGTGGTTCCCCATGGAACGCCGGACTATAAGCCGGGGCGTGATTGATGGCGGATATTGGAACTTATCTAAAAAAGCATACTGAAGCCCTCGTTAAGGATGTCGGGATCGAGGCAGCCTGCCAGATCACTGGCAAATCCAAGGCGACACTGGGGCGGTATTACTCGGACAATGTGGAACATGCGGATCGGTTTATGCCGGTCGATGCGGTGGCCAAACTGGAGCAGGAATCATCTTTTCCGCATGTGACATCCGGGCTGGCTGATCTCAAGAACATCGCCTTGTCATATGACAATCGCGGAACCGACGCGCCGAGCAGCGGTGGCGTCAATTCGGATGTCATTGCCCTGAGCCAGCGGTTCGCCATGCTGATGGGCGAATACCAGACTGCGATGGAGGACGGTATTATCACCGTCAATGAAGCCAAGCGGCTGCTGCGGGAAACGGTGAATTTGCAACATGTCCTGATCAACATGAAGCTGCATCTGGAAGAAGAGAGCGCCTGAACTCGCCGACCTGAGCGCGCGGCCCGCTTTGCGGCGGGGCCCGGCAGCGGCTACCGGTGGCGGCGCAGGATCACCGAGCCGACCGAATAGCCGGCCCCGAAGGAGCAGATCAGACCGAGGTCGCCGGTGTCCAGATCGTCACAGTGTTGCGAGAAGGCAATGATCGAGCCGGCTGAGGATGTATTGGCGTAATCCTGCAGGATATTGGGCTGCTCGCCGGGCTCCGGGCTGCGGCCCAACACCTTTTTGCCGATGAAATCATTCATCGCCTTGTTGGCCTGATGCAGCCACAGCCGTTTCAGATCGGTGTTGGCAATATCGTTATCTGCCAGATGCGCCGCGATGTGTTGGCTGACTATCGGCAGCACTTCCTTGAACACTCTGCGGCCGTTCTGCATGAACTGCATGTCGCGGCGATCCTTGACCCCGTCGGGGCGCGAGCGGCGCAGGTAGCCGTTGTTGTTGCGAATATTATTGGAGAACTGAGTGGCGCAGCGGGTCGAGAGGATCTCAAAATGGGCGCCAGTGGCGTCCTCTTGGCGGGTGATCAGGGTGGCGGTGGCGACGTCGCCAAAGATGAAGTGGCAGTCGCGGTCGCGCCATTCCAGATGGCCCGAGCAGATTTCAGGATTGACCACCAGCGCGGTGCGGACCGAGCCCGCGCGCACCATGTCGGCGGCGGCCTGAATGCCAAATGTGGCCGAGGAACAGGCGACATTCATGTCAAAGGCAAAGCCCTGAGCGCCCAGCAACTGCTGGATCTCGATTGCCACCGCCGGGTAGGCGCGTTCCAGATTTGAGGCGGCGCAGATCACCAGATCGACATCTGCCGCGCTGCGTCCCGCCTGTGCAAGCGCCTTATGGGCCGCATCCAGCGCCATTTCGGCCATGATCGAGGGCTCATCGTCGCGGCGCTGGCGCAGTTGCGGGTACATGATCTCGGGGTTCAGAATGCCGGTCTTGTCCATCACATAGCGTTGATGAATGCCGCTGGCCTTGAGGATGAATTCCACCGAGGAATGCGCCATCGGTTCACGCTTGCCGGCGGCAATAGCCTCAGCATTTTTGGCGTTTTGGAGGTCGGCATAAGCGTTGAACGCCAGTACCAGTTCGGCGTTGGTGATGATGTGAGGCGGGGTGAAGACCCCGGTACCGGTAATGGCGGGCGTGTGCATGGGCTGGGGCTCCGGGTTTTTCACGGTGCCTGTGATTTGGCCATTTTCAGGGGGGGAGGTCAAGATCGGTTGCGGGTTCCGCCGGGGCAGGCGGCCGAGGCGCTGCCCCGGACCCCGAGGTATTTTTAACAAGAAGAAGAGAGCGTCCCGCAGGTTTGAGGCTTTGGCCTGAAAATTCGCAGGTCAGGTGCTGCCTGGGTGTCTTGGCGTGAATATAGGCAATGAAAAACCCCGGCCACATGGACCGGGGTTCTTTGTCTCTAACATCCGGGGCTCCGCCTGTTCGGCGCGCCTTACCCCTGCAGGCTTTTCACCGTGATCTCACCCTCGGCCTGGACCTTGATCGCCAGGGCGGCGGCGTTGGCGCCGGCGGCGGTGGTGAAGTAGGGGATCCGACCATACAGCGCCACTGAGCGCATCTCTTTGCTGTCCTCAACCGCCTGCGCCCCCTCGGTGGTGTTCATCAGCAGCTGCACATGGCCGTCTTTCAGCAGATCAACCACATGCGGGCGGCCCTCATAGACCTTGTTGACCCGCTCACAGGCCACTGCGTGACCTTCCAGCCAGCTTTGGGTGCCGCGGGTGGCGATCAGGGTAAAGCCCTGTGCCACCAGCACCTGTGCCGCCTCGAGCATCAGCGCGCCCTTGTCGGCGTCCTTGATCGAAATGAAGGCCTTGCCGGTTGATGGCAGCACCATGCCCGCCCCCAACTGTGCCTTGAGGAAGGCGCGCGGGAAGTCGCGATCCCAGCCCATCACCTCACCGGTGGAGCGCATTTCCGGCCCCAGCAGGGTGTCAACGCCGGGGAAGCGGGCAAAGGGCAGCACCGCCTCTTTTACCGAGAACCACGGCATGTTGGGATCGGCCAGCGTCATCGGATCACCCAGCGGCAACACGTCGTCGTATTTGGCGTCCGCCTTATAGGGCGCCCGCAGCGGGAAGTTGCTGAGTGGCTCACCTGCCATCACACGGGCGGCGATTGCGGCGATGGCGCTGTCGGTGGCCTTGGCGACAAAGGGCACCGTGCGGCTGGCGCGGGGGTTGACTTCGATCAGGTAGATATCGCCGTCTTTGATGGCGAACTGGATGTTCATCAGACCGACCACGTTCAGGCCTTTGGCGAGGGCATAGGTCTGGGTTTTGATCTCGGCGATGATCTCATCCGACAGCGAGTAGGGTGGCAGCGAGCAGGCACTGTCGCCCGAGTGCACCCCGGCCTCTTCGATATGCTGCATGATACCGGCCACATGCACGTCCTTGCCATCACAGATGGCATCCACATCCAGTTCCACCGCGCCGGACAGGTAGCTGTCGAGCAGCACCGGGCTGTCGCCGGACACCACCACCGCCTCGGCGATGTAGCGTTCCAGCTGCGCCATGTCGCGGACGATCTCCATCGCCCGGCCACCCAGCACATAGGAGGGACGGATCACCAGCGGGAAGCCAATGTCCTTGGCAATCTCCAGCGCCTGCGCGTCGGTGGAGGCGATGCCGTTGATCGGCTGCTTCAGGCCCAGCTCGTTGACCAGCGCCTGGAACCGCTCGCGGTCTTCGGCCAGATCAATGGCGTCGGGGGTGGTGCCGAGGATCGGAATGCCTTCGGCCTCTAGCGCATTGGCCAGTTTCAGCGGCGTCTGACCGCCGAACTGCACGATAACACCGTGCAGGGTGCCGTTCTGCTTCTCGGTTTCCAGGATCTCCATCACGTGCTCAAAGGTCAGCGGCTCAAAATACAACCGGTCCGAGGTGTCATAATCGGTGCTGACGGTCTCGGGGTTGCAGTTGATCATGATGGTTTCATAACCCGCCTCGGTCAGCGCATAGCAGGCGTGACAGCAGCAATAGTCGAACTCAATACCCTGGCCGATGCGGTTGGGCCCACCGCCCAGAATGACCACTTTCTTGCGGTCACTCGGGCGTGCTTCGCATTCCGCCTCGCCCATCATCGGCGCCTCGTAGGTGGAGTACATATAAGGCGTCTGCGCCTCGAACTCGGCGGCACAGGTGTCGATGCGTTTGAACACGGCGGTGACACCGAGGGCGCGACGCATCTTGCGTACCGAGGTTTCCGTTGCACCGGTCAGATTGGCCAGGCGCGCATCGGTAAAGCCGAGCATCTTGAGATTGCGGACCCCACGTTCATCGGTGGGCAGGCCATTGGCGCGGATCTCGGCCTCGGCCTCGACGATTTCGCGGATGCGGGCCAGGAACCAGGGGTCAAACATGGTGACGCGGTGGATTTCATCGTCCGACAAGCCGTGCCGCATCGCCTGGGCAATGGTGCGCATGCGGTCAGGGGTCTGCAGGCTGATCGCCTTAATCACCGCGGCCTTGTCGGCACCGGCATCGTCCCACAGCCCAACCGAGACCCCGGGGATGTCGACTTCGTCAAACCCGGTCAGGTCGGATTCCATCGAGGCCAGGGCTTTTTGCAGCGACTCGTGGATGGTGCGGCCAATCGCCATCACCTCGCCCACCGATTTCATCGCGGTGGTCAGATAGGGCTCGGCGCCGGGGAATTTCTCAAACGCGAACTTCGGGATCTTGGTGACGATATAGTCGATGCTGGGTTCAAACGAGGCCGGTGTCACCTTGGTGATGTCATTGTCCAGCTCATCCAGCGTATAGCCCACCGCCAGCTTGGCAGCGATCTTGGCAATTGGAAAGCCGGTCGCCTTGGAGGCCAGCGCCGAGGAGCGGCTGACCCGTGGGTTCATCTCGATCACCACCATACGGCCATCGGCGGGGTTGACCGCCCATTGCACGTTAGAGCCGCCGGTCTCGACGCCGATTTCACGCAGAACATTGATCGAGGCGGTGCGCATGGCCTGGTATTCTTTATCCGTAAGGGTCAGCGCCGGGGCCACGGTGATCGAATCACCTGTGTGCACGCCCATCGGGTCGATGTTCTCGATGGCGCAGACGATGATGGCGTTGTCGGCCTTGTCGCGCACCACCTCCATCTCAAATTCCTTCCAGCCCAGCAGACTCTCGTCGACCAGGATCTGGTGCACCGGCGAGGCATCCATGCCGGTGCGGCAGAAGTGAATATAATCGTCGCGGTTATAGGCCACGCCACCGCCGGTGCCGCCCATGGTAAAGGCCGGGCGGATGATAGCCGGCAGGCCGATGTCTTCGATCGATTCGAGCGCTATGCGGACGCCTTCGTCCAGATCGGGTTTGCCGTTTTCCAGCTTGGGGGCGGTGACGATTGTGGCGCGTGGGTTTTCGATGCCCAGACGATCCATCGCCTCGCGGAACAGCTTGCGATCTTCTGCCATTTCAATGGAGTCGCGGGTGGCCCCGATCATCTCGACGCCGTATTTCTCCAGCACGCCCATCTCTTCGAGCGCCAGCGAGGTGTTCAGCCCGGTCTGTCCGCCCATGGTGGGCAGCAGCGCGTCGGGGCGTTCTTTCTCGATGATCTTGGCGACCACTTCGGGGGTGATCGGCTCAATATAGGTGGCATCGGCCATATTGGGATCGGTCATGATTGTGGCGGGGTTTGAGTTGACCAGAATGACCCGGTAGCCTTCCTCGCGCAGGGCCTTGCAGGCCTGTGCACCGGAGTAGTCAAATTCGCAGGCCTGGCCAATAACAATCGGTCCCGCACCAATAATCATGATCGATTGGATGTCGGTTCTTTTTGGCATGGCCATATTCCTTTGATGTGCGCGAGTCGTGGCGCCCCCAAAGCGCCAAATTGTCATGGGTTATAGGCCCCGCGCGGAAAGGTGCAAGGGGGATCGGAACTGAGTTCAGAAATGCCGCAAAAATCGCTTTTGTTCGCATAGCGAACGTCTATATAGCCGATTATCGACACATGGAGTAAGCCAAGGTGCGCATCCGCTTTGATCAGGGGCCCAAGGGGCCGGGGACTTGTTTTGCGGGTCCACAGCGGTTGATCAGGGCGGATCAGCCGCATCAGGTGCCAGCGGCGCTGAAAGATCTGGATGCGGCGCGCGCCGCTGGTCATTGGCTGGCGGGCTATGCCAGCTACGAGCTGGGATATGCGCTGGAGCCGAAGCTGGCAGAGCTGATGCCCGCTGATCGGCGGCTGCCTTTGATGTGCTTTGGAGTCTATGATGCGCCGGAGCAGAGCCGGTTGACCGAGACCCGTGCGGCAGTGCAGCGGCTGGTGCCGCGTTGGGATTTTGACCGCTATGCCACCGCCTTTGCGCAGGTGAAGCAAGCCATCGGCGCTGGGAATATCTATCAGGCCAATCTGACCTTTCCGCTGGATGCGGTGGTTTTGGGCGACAGTGAAGCCCTATATGCGGGGCTGATGGATGTTCAGCCGGTGGGCTATGGGGCGCTGGTCGAGCAGGGCGATCTGCCAGACCTGCTGTCGCGCTCGCCCGAGCTGTTTTTCCGCACCGAGGCGGATGGCAGGATCGAAACCCGGCCGATGAAGGGCACCCAGCCGCGCAGTGATGATCCGGTTGAGGATGCCGCCCGGCGGGATTTTCTGAAGCGCGATGAAAAGAACCGCGCCGAGAACCTGATGATCGTCGATCTGCTGCGCAATGACATCAGTCGGCTGGCACAGGTCGGGTCGGTCTCTGTGCCCGAGCTGTTTGCGATTGAGAGCTACGCGACGGTGCATCAGATGGTGTCGACGGTGCGGGCGCAGTTGCGGCCCGGTGTCGGGCTGGGCGATATCCTGTCGGCGCTGTTCCCCTGCGGCTCAATCACCGGGGCGCCAAAAATCAGTGCCATGCAGATCCTGGCGGCGCTGGAACCCGACCCGCGCGAGATCTATTGCGGCACCATTGGCTGGGCCGCCCCGGATGGGAGCTCCTGTTTCAATGTGGCGATCCGCACCCTGATGGTCGAGGGTGGCAAGGCCACACTGAACGTCGGCGGCGGCGTGGTCTGGGACAGCACCGCCGAATCCGAGTATGAGGAGGCCCTATGGAAAACCAGATTTGCCCGCCAACCGCCGCCGACTTTCGGCTGATCGAGACCTTTGGCTATTGCCCCGGTCAGGGCATCGCCCATACGGCGCTGCATATTCAGCGGTTGCAGGGCTCGGCTGCCGCGCTGGGCTTTGATTTTGATCGGCACGCGGTGCTGCAGCAGATGCAGGGTCTCACCTCAGATGTGCGCTTGCGCTGTCGGCTGACGTTGGGCCGGGCCGGGGACCTAGAGCTGACCACCGCGCCGATGCCCGCCAAACTGGCGCTGATGCGGTTTGTGATTGCCACCACCCGGCTGCACTCGGGTGATGCGCTGCGGCGCCATAAAACCACCCATCGCGAGGTCTTTGACCGGGCGCGGGCGGCCCTGCCGACGGGCATAGATGAGGCAGTGTTGCTGAATGAGCGGGATGAGGTCTGCGAGGGGACGATCACCAATATCGTGATCACCACGGCAGATGGTGAGCAGCTGACGCCGCCGCTGACCTCGGGCTGTTTGCCGGGGATCTATCGGCAAAGTCGGCTGAATATGGGCGGGCTGCGCGAGGCGGTTTTGACCCTTGGTGATTTGCAACAGGCCCACAGTATTTACCTGGTCAACGCGCTACGCGGGGCAACCCGGGCGATTTGGGCGCCTCAGTGCAGTCAATTCGCCCAGTTTGCTTGACAATAGCGTCGCAACCCTGTGTATCGGCCCGGACGAATTCCGCGCTTTGCAGCGCCGATCCCGAGTGACGAAAGGTCAAATCATGCACGCCTATCGCAGCCATACCTGCGCCACCCTGACTGCTGCCAATGTCGGCGAAACCGTTCGCCTGTCCGGTTGGGTCCATCGTGTCCGCGATCATGGCGGCTTGCTGTTCATCGATCTGCGCGATCACTACGGTATCACCCAGATCATCGCCGACCCCGACAGCCCGGTGTTTGCCGAGCTGGAAAAGCTGCGCTCGGAGTGGTGTATCCGGATCGACGGCACCGTGATGGCGCGCGACGAGAAGCTGATCAACAAGACGATCCCAACCGGCGAGGTTGAGGTGTTCATTCGCGATCTCGAGGTGCTCGGCAAATCCGAAGAGCTGCCGCTGATGGTGTTCGGTGATCAGGAATACCCGGAAGAAACCCGCCTGAAGTATCGCTATCTGGACCTGCGCCGCGAGGCGATGCAGGACAACATGAAGCTGCGCTCGGACGTTGTTACCTCGATGCGCAAGCGCATGTGGGCAAAAGACTTCCGCGAGTATCAAACCCCGATCATCACCGCATCCAGCCCCGAAGGCGCGCGCGACTTTCTGGTGCCCTCGCGCCAGCATCCGGGCAAGTTCTACGCGCTGCCACAGGCGCCGCAGCAGTTCAAACAGCTGATGATGGTTGCCGGCTTTGATAAGTATTTCCAAATCGCACCCTGTTTCCGCGACGAAGACCCGCGCGCCGATCGCTCGCCCACCGATTTCTACCAGCTTGACCTAGAGATGTCCTTTGTCACCCAGCAGGACGTGTTCGACACCCTGCAGCCGGTGCTTCAGGGCGTGTTCGAAGAGTTCGGCAAGGGCCGCAAGGTCGATGATGTCTGGCCGCAGATCTCGTACAAAGACGCGGCGCTGTGGTATGGCACCGACAAGCCCGACCTGCGCAACCCGATCAAGATGCAGGTGGTATCCGAGCACTTCCGCGGCTCTGGCTTTGCCATCTTCGCCAGCCTGCTGGAGAATGCGGGCACCGAAATCCGCGCCATCCCGGCCCCCAAGGGCGGCAGCCGCAAGTTCTGTGACCGGATGAACAAATTCGCTCAGGGCGAAGGTCTGCCGGGCATGGGCTATATCTTCTGGCGCAAGCAGTCGGCGGATTCCATTGCGCAAGAGCGCGGGATCACCGTTAAAGACGTCAACGCCATGGTCAAAGCGGGCGAGATCGTTCTGGGCAATGAGGCGGCAGGTCCGCTGGCCAAGAACATCGGCCCTGAGCGCACCGAAGCGATCCGGCAGCAGCTGGGTCTGGAAGTCGGCGATGCGGCCTTCTTCCTGGGCGGCAAGCCAAAGGCGTTTGAAAGCGTAGCTGGACGCGCCCGGACCGCCATTGGCGACGAGCTGGGTCTGACCGACAAGGACCGGTTTGCCTTTGCTTGGATCGTCGATTTCCCGATCTACGAAGCGGACGAGGAAACCGGCAAGATCGATTTCGAGCACAACCCGTTTTCGATGCCGCAGGGGGGCATGGACGCACTGCTGGGCGATCCGCTTAAGGTGCTGGGTTATCAGTATGATCTGGCCTGTAACGGCTACGAGCTGGTGTCGGGCGCGATCCGCAACCACCGCCCGGAAATCATGTTCAAGGCGTTTGAAATTGCCGGCTACGGCAAGGAAGAAGTTGAAAAACGCTTTGGCGGCCTGGTCAATGCCTTCCAGTACGGTGCGCCGCCACACGGGGGCTGTGCCGCCGGTGTCGACCGTATCGTGATGCTGCTGGCAGACGAGGCCAACATCCGCGAAGTGGTGATGTTCCCGATGAACCAGCGCGCCGAAGACCTGATGATGAACGCCCCCAGCGATCCGACCTCGGATCAGCTGATGGAACTGGGCCTGCGGCTGATCCCAAAGGATCAGTAATCCTGCCCAAATGGACAAAACCACCAAAGGCCCGGGCAATTCCCGGGCCTTTTTCATGGGCAAAGATAAGCCGATCATAAAAAAACCGGCCGAATATGGGAAACTGCGCGTATAAGCCTAAGTGATCCGTATCGGCGTTTATCAGGTCGGCTGAAGCACGGACGTTGATTGCTTAGGAGCATGCCCGAATGTTTTCACCTGCGCTGGCAGAGATCCGGTTTGGCTGTGGATTGTCACCTGATCTGCGGCCCAAAGGCTCGACCGAGGATATCCTGCACAGGCTTGCCGGTCCCGACCACATGGCTATTGCCCATCCGACCGCAGATTTCGACAGCTTCTGGCCTCAATCAACGGCGCTCAAGGCGCTTCGTCGAAAGCGGCGTCTCGCCGAGGGAACCGATTCCTATGACGGTCTGAATGCCCAGTATAAAGCGATGCGACGAGAGGCCCGTTTCGACCACATCGGCTGGTTTGGCCAAATCATTCTGCGCCACAGCCAGACCGAAGATGGATTTCGCGAGAGATTGGCACTGTTCTGGGGCGACCATTTCACCGCCCAGGGCAAAAGCGGCCTGGCGAAACGGATGGGCGCGCCATATGTGGACACCGCGATCCGGCCCTATCTGTCTGGACGGTTTGCCGATCTGTTGATTTCGGCAGTCACCCATCCGCTGATGTTACACTATTTGGATCAGCACAAATCTATTGGCCCCAATAGCCGGGTTGCACAAAGATCCAGCGGGCAGAAGGGGTTGAACGAAAACCTGGCGCGTGAAGTGATGGAGCTTCATACATTGGGTGTCGGCGGGCCTTATACTCAGCGCGATGTGCGGCAACTTGCGGAACTGTTCACCGGGCTTGGCTTTAAGTCAAAAACAGGGTTCCAGTTCAAACCCAACATGGCCGAGCCGGGGTCTGAAACGGTGTTGGGGACGGAGTATGGCGGCGATCCGGCGCAGTTAGAGGCCATCCATACGGTGCTTGCGGATCTGGCGCACCACCCCGCGACAGCCCACCATATCGCCCGCAAACTGGTGGTACATTTTGTTTCGGACAGGCCTGACCCTGCGCTGGTGGATCACGTCGCGGCGCGGTTTCGCGCCACAGATGGCGATCTGGCCCAGGTCTATGCAGCCCTGCTGGAACATCCTGCCGCCTGGCGCCCGGAGCTGCGCAATGTAAAGCCGCCACTGGATTTTATCGCCAGTGCCTGCCGCGCCCTGGCGGTGCGGCCAGCGCATCTGAACCGGATGGCTCCCAAACGGCTTGCCAAAGGGTTGCTGCTGCCATTGGTGCTGATGGGGCAACCCTGGGAGCGCTCAAATGGTCCCGATGGCTGGCCAGAAGAGGACGCGGCCTGGATCACCCCTCAGGGGCTGGCCGCCCGAATGCGCTGGGCCATGCTGGCGCCACGACAGTTGATCAAACTACTGCCGCCACCCGAGATATTTGTCGAGACCAGCCTGGGCGGTTATGCCGATGGGCCGGTGCGATTTGCGGCGCGCGCGGCGGAAACTCAGGCTGAGGCGATTGGACTGGTGCTGTCCTCTCCCGCCTTCCAACGCCGTTAACAGGAGGGCAAAGTGATGCCATTGTCCCGTCGTCATTTCCTGGCCCGTTCCGCCGCCCTCGGCTGCTCGGCCGCCGCCAGCCCGCTGCTGAGCCCGGTCAGTTTTGCCGCCGCGCCCTGGGACAGCCGGCTGGTGGTGATCATTTTGCGCGGCGGTCTGGATGCACTGGATATGCTGCAGCCTTATGGCGACGTCAATTATGCCGGGCTAAGGCCGACACTGGCGGGCGGTCCTGACCATGGCGGCCTGGATCTGGACGGCTTTTATGCGCTGCACCGGGGATTGGCGCCGCTGATGCCCCTGTGGAAACAGCAGCACCTGGGCTTTGTGCAGGCGGTTTCGACCCCGTACCGCAACCGGCGCAGCCATTTTGACGGCCAGGATCTGCTGGAGGCGGGAACCTCGGGGTTGCGACCGGGCGGCGATGGCTGGTTGAACCGCATGTTGCAACACATGGGCGGCGTCGAAAACCGCACCGCATTTGCCATCGGCCAGGGCGAGATGAAGCTGCTGCACGGGCCCGCGCAGGTCTCGGACTGGAGCCCGGATGCGGCCCTGACCCTAAGCCCGCAAGCCAAGCTGCTGGCGCAGCAGATGATGAAGGATGATCCGCTGTTCCACAGGGCGCTGGCCGAGGCGCTGGAGCTGTCGCAACAGGGCTCGATGATGCTGGGACAGCCCGCGAGTGCGGGTATGGATACGGGCATGGGCACTGAGGACATGACCATGCCGGTGCCCAGTCGCGGCAAGTCGCATTTGAAAATAGCTGAATTTGCCGCCGAAAGGTTGCGCGGCGACACCCGAGTGGCGGCTTTTTCGATCAATGGATGGGATACACATGCCAATCAGTCAAAGGGATTGGGGACGGCATTCCGGCGGTTGTCCGATACGATTCTGGCCCTGCGCGACGGGGTCGGCGATGTGATCTGGGGCAAGACGGCGATCCTGGCGATGACTGAATTTGGTCGCACCGTGCGCGAGAACGGCTCTCGGGGCACCGATCACGGAACCGGCGGCGCCATGCTGCTGGCGGGCGGCGCCATTCGCGGTGGCCGGGTTCATGGGCGCTGGCCGGGATTGGCGGAGGTTGATTTGTTTGACCGGCGCGATCTGAGGCCCACTGCGGATGTGCGGTCCCAGGCGGCCTGGATCCTGCGTGGGCTGATTGGGGTGGATCGGGCGCAGCTGGAACAGGTCGTGTTTCCAGGGCTCGACATGGGCGATGACCCGGGGCTGCTATTGTGACCGAGCATACCGATAAGCCTATCCGCGATGGGGCCACCGATCCCTGAAAATACGACGGTAATACCCGGTTGCCGCCAGAGCTGCAGCCGCCAGAAAGCCGGATCAGTTGTCCGATGGCAGGACCAGTAATGACCCGGACCCATCTGGATCATTCTCAGCCCGGTTGCGGCGGATTTTCCCCGCCGCGAGCCTGGCCCGCCGGTAAAGGACTATGGCCAGGGTGACGCCAGCTATCAGTACGGTTTCCAGCACGTCAGATCGCGAGTTTCTGGTTCAGGCGTTCTTGTACCAAGCCAGCGATCCGGGCAGCCTCTGTGGTCACCGGACGTCCCGTCGACAGGGCCTGGGCCAAACCGGTAGCGGCGTCTGCCAGTGAGCTGTCGCCAACACTGCGCGCAACCCCGCCCAGGAACTGGGCAACATAGGTCAGCATTTTGTCTTCCTGCGAGACATTCAGCACGTCTGCGACATGTGCCATGTCATCCTGAAAGGCCAGCAGGTCCGGGTGGATCACCTCATCCGGAAGATTCACTGCGCCAACGGGTTGGAAATCCGCAGGCAGGCGGGTCAGAATCGCCTGTTGAAAAGTGGCCAGCGAGGTCACTGGTTTTGCCAGAAACCCATCCGCTCCAGCCGCCAGTGCGGCATCATGGCCAGTATCATCGCCCGAGGTGCCCAGTACGACGCTGACGCGGGGACTGGCGGTCACCGTTTCCTCGATCAGGTCGACACCAGACCCATCGGGCAACCCGAGATCTACAATCAAAACCGAGGGGCGATAGACCTGCAAATGTCGTCGGGCCGATTTGAGACAATCAGCCCTTCGAATGCGGGCGCCACTGCGCAGGCACAGCAGGCGCATCGCCTCGCAGGCATAGCGGCTATCCTCAATAACAAGAATGGTCAGCCCCAATAGGGGCCGCCGGGTGGTGGGTTGGCGGTGTGCGGCGGCAAACAGGTCCGAATCGTCCATAACACTTGCTCCTTTCGGCAGACGCCCCGACGCTATGGAATCTAAGCTAATTCCGGGTTAACGCCGCGAATGGTCCGGCTGAGGTGCAATTCGCGGCACTGGGCGCATTGGCGCCCTTGCGGCGGCCTTTGACAGCCGGCATAAACGCCTCAAAAGCCCAGACAGGAGATGTGATGATGATTGGCCGGTTGAACCATGTGGCGATTGCGGTGCCAGACCTCGAGGCCGCGATGGCACAATATCGTGACACTTTGGGGGCCAGCGTTGGCGCGCCACAGGATGAACCCGACCATGGGGTGACCGTGGTGTTCATCGAATTGCCCAACACCAAGATCGAACTGCTCTTTCCCCTGGGGGAGGGCTCGCCGATCACCGGTTTCCTGGAGAAAAACCCCTCTGGCGGCATTCATCACATCTGCTATGAGGTCGATGACATCCTGACCGCCCGCGATCATCTGCTTGCCAAGGGCGCCCGGATCCTGGGCTCGGGAGAACCCAAAATTGGCGCCCATGGCAAACCGGTGCTATTCCTGCACCCGAAAGATTTCACCGGCTGCCTGGTGGAACTCGAACAGGTCTGAGGTTAGACAGGTCGAAACTGAATAAAGGGGCGCGACATGGCAATCACTTCTGGACTGGTGCTTTATGCGGTGCTCTGGTTTCTGACTTTTCTGGTGATCATCCCGATCCGACTGGTAACCCAGGGCGACAAGGGGACGGTGGTGCCCGGCACCCATGCCAGTGCGCCGGAAACCCATTATCTCAAGCAGAAAGCCATCATCACCACCGTGGTGGCGGCGCTGCTCTGGGCGCTGATTGCCGGCATCATCCTGTCTGAGGTGATCAGCATCAATGACATGGACTGGCTGGATGTCTATCCGGACCCTGAATGATCCTGAATGATCCTGCAGGTCTTTGCGGCGCTATGGCGGTGAAGGCGAAATCAGGATCAGCCCCGCCTCTGTAGCGCGTGAAAGATATGGGTGAAGGTGGCGGCGCCCAGGATCGGGATCACCAGGTTGAGCAGCGGGATCGACAGCGGCATTGCCATCAGCGTGCCCGCCAGCCAAATGGTGCCCAGATGTTTGCGGCGCAGCTTCTTGGCCTCAGGCAGGCCAATGCGACGGGCGGCGGCAAGGGTGAAATATTCCCGCCCCAGCAGAAACCCATTGAGCCCCCAGAAAATGAACGGCGCCGCCGGTGGCATCAGGCCATAGAGGATCAGCGCCAGAACATTGGCGGTGACCAACAGGCCCAGGAAATTCACCGTGTCCTTTAGCGCCGCCCAAAACGGTGTTTTGCCCACCGCAGGCAAATAAGGGAAATGCTTGTCCTCAACCGCCTGCGCCACCTCATCCAGAAACATCGAGGTGATCGCCGAAGCAACCGGAACCATCAGGAACATTGACAGGATCAGCATGAAAATCAGCGACCCGATCGACAGCAGGTCATCCAGCCAACGCACGTCTCCAAGCACCGGAACGTTTGCATCCGGGCCAACAAACCACTGGATCAGCACCAGAAACCCGGCATAGGCCGCGATCAGTAACGCCAGGGTCAAGCCAACGCCCAGGGCCAAAACCCGGCGGAATCTGGGATCACCTGTCTGTGCAATGGCCTTGAAAAAAGACTCAAAAATCATTCGCTCACCCAAGTTGTGAGAGTGGCAAGATCGGGCCGCGGCCGTTCCGGCGGCTGGGCACCCTCGGTGGCGATATGGATCAGCCCGGCAATGCGTTCATTACCCGCCAGACCCAATCCTTCGCGGCAGAACCCCGCATCATGACTGGCCCAGCCTGACAGCCAGTTGGCCCCCCAGCCCGCCGCAAGGGCGGCGTTCAGCAGGCTCAGGCAGACCGCCCCGGCTGAATAGCTCTGCTCGATGGGTGGGACTTTCTCACTTGGGGTCTGCACCTCAACAACAACAACGGCCAGATGCCCCAGTTCAAACTGGCTGCGACCCTTGGCGATATCCGCCGGAGCTTTGCCCAGCCGCTCGCCTGCCTGCGAGGTGAGATCCGCCAGTCGCGCCATTGCGCCGCGTTCCACCACGATAAACCGCCAGGGTTCCAGCTTGCCATGGTCCGGGCAGCGCGCCGCCGCCGTCAGCAGCGGCGCCAGTTCAGCCCGGGTCGGGGCCGGCGCGACAAGCGTCTTGGCGGGGCGCGACCGCCGGTTGAGCAAAAAATCCAGCGCGGCAGAGTTCTGTCGGGGCATATGTAAAGCCTTATTACATTCTATCTCTCCCATTTCGGCAGACCGGGCGGGAAATTCAAGGCAAAAAGCAAAATCACCTCGGCGTTTCTTGCGGATCCGCTTCATCTGGCTGAAAATATCCCCGCCGGAGGCCTGAAAACCATGGCAATCGCTCACCGTGCAGGCCATGACTGGTTTTATGGCAAAGCCAAAACGCAAAAACCTGCCGGACCTTGGACACCTGGCCTTGACCGGGGCGGAAATTGCGGTGCGGGTTACCCCCAGGGCGGCGCGCAATGCGATTGAACTCCGGGATGGGCAGTTGCGGATCTCGGTGACTGTGGTGCCCGAGAATGGCAAGGCCAACGGGGCTGTACTGGGGCTTTTGTCCATCGCCATGGGGGTGGCGCCCTCTCAGTTACAGCTGAAACGCGGCCACAGCGCCCGCGAGAAACTGTTTATCTATTCGGGCCCGTCGCGCAGCTGATACACCCCTTCAGGCAGGTCCAGCGCCACCGACAGATCGCGCAGTTGGTCCTGCGACAGGGTGATGAGATGCACCCGGTCGCTGCGTGGGTCATATTGCTCAATGGTGACGCATTCGGCAAAGGAGTTGATGGTGACGTCCTCCTGCAAAGGCGCTTCGCCTTCATCCAGAAGAGTGATCACCGTGGCGTCAAACTCATGTTCGATGGTAAACATGAGATCAGCTTGCCCCGGGACTGCCGCGCTGGCAAGGCTTTGCAACATCCCGGTATCTTTTTCGCAATACCAAGGGCGGAGCGACGCTGGGCAATTGATCCCAAAGCAAAACATCCTCTAGTATGGGCCCGAGTGATCCGGGGGAGTGTCATGCACCGTTTTCTGCTAGTGTTGGTCTTGTCCCTTGCCGCGTGCGAGATCTATGTGCCGCCTGTTGCGGGTCCGGGTCCGGGTGTCGGCGTGCCGCAAGCCCGGACAAAGGGCCTGGCCGGTGGCACGGCCAGTGCGGCCTTTGGGCCCGTAGCCCGGTCCGTCGAACCGGTAGCCGAGCGCGAATGTCGATCCCGAACGCAGGCGCGGAACTGCAATTTTCTGATCCGCATCGACCCGGACCCCAAAGCCCCCGCAAATGCCTATCAAAGCTTGGATCGCTCAGGGCGTCCGGTGATCACCTTTACCCGAAAAATGCTTGCAGAGCTTGCCAACCCGGATGAACTGGCCTTTGTGATGTCGCATGAGGCGGCTCATCACATCCGCGGTCACCTGGCGCGGCAGGAACAGAACGCCATTTCTGGCGCCATCATTTTTGCCGGACTGGCGACCATGGCGGGCGCCAGCGCCAGTGATATCGTCGATGCGCAGGACCTGGGCGCCATGGTGGGCGCCCGCAGCTACTCGAAGGATTTTGAACTGGAGGCCGATCAACTGGGGACCATTATAACCCACCAGGCAGGATTCCGGCCCAGTGTTGGGGTGATGTTCTTTGCCCGCTTGCCCGACCCCGGTGACAGATTCCTGGGCTCCCACCCGGCCAATCCCGACCGGATAAGGATCGTGCAGCAGACCATTCACCGATACAATCTGAACTGACCCATGCCCCAATCCTTCCTATCCAATCCACAACTAGTCCAGCTGGGTGTGGTCCTGACCGATCGCGGCTCGCGGTATGCGGTCTCCGGTGCGCCGGTGACAACACGGGATGAGATCAACGCAGTCCTGCGGGATCTGAAACGGCAGCGCTCATACGCCAAGGCCACCCATAACACCTGGGGGGCGCTGCTGCCCACTGGCGGGCTCAAGGCGGACGACGGCGAAAGCGGCGCCGGCATGGTGATACTGCGGATGCTGGAGCGGGCTGAGCTGCAGAACCACGTTATCATCGTCACCCGGTGGTATGGCGGCAAGAAACTGGGCGGAGACAGGTTTCGGCGGGTGCAGGAGGCGGTCCGCGCCTATTTGGAGGACCACACCCCAGTCCCAGCCAAAACCCCAGCCAGCCACCGATACGGGGTTGAGGGGTAACCTGCTAAAAAGCTTGATCTATATCAAAGTGAGTTTGCTTTAAGCTGTTTACCTGCACCGGCATCTCAACGGATCACGAGGCTGCCTTGATAGACATTGTGAGACTCAAAAGCCGCGCGGCTGCCGGACCGGATGAGCGGTGCTGTGAACCCGACACCGGTTCCGGTTTTCGCGACTGGATTGATCGACCGTGACGTTTGGATGGCGACGGGCGCAAGTTGTTGGTCCTGCGTCTTGCGATCTCCCTGCGATGTCTCTGCGCTCTGCAGGGTCATGCCCAGCCCATGGGGCAAAACACAGCACCGTTCATGCGGCTCATGACGCTCGGAAAAGAATGAAAATGGACCAAACTTATGAAAGACTGGGCAACCCAACCTGCGCCGACAGGGGGGATCTACCGGCACCTGTGGTTGTTGAAAACAATGTCGAACGCGGTAGGTGTGGATCTGTCACAGGCCATGGCTGACGGCACCCTGGGGGTGGCCGAGTACAGCCAGATGGTGAGCGAATGTCGCTTTGGCGGATGTGACAAAGCCTGTGTGCTCTGGCAGGCAAAGACCCAGGGTCAAGCCAATAGCCCGCCAGACCTATGCGCCAACAAAGAGGCCCTGGAGCGACTGAAACCGTAGCAACGGATGCCTCGGCGCCTTTGTGTGCCGCTTGCGAAGATCTGCTGCGTCATGACCGGAGATCCCAGAGCCCTGGACTAACCGTCTTTGCTCTGGCCCAATACCGTCCAGACATGCTCTCCGTCCCGTATGTCACCCAAATTCTCCCGCCCCCGCGCCAGACATTGGCTGCGCCAATCCCCGTTGCGGCGTTGGGCCCGGCGCCGCGCAGCGGCGCTTGGCCCAACCGCGGGAAGCATCTGTGATGCCCGACAGCGGGCGGGAGTGATTGGTTCGCGGATCAGAGCTTGCTGTGGCTGCCGTCACAAAGTGGTGCCTTGGCAGAGTGTTTGCAGCCGCAGAAGAACAGTTTTTTGGTGGCTTGCGCGGTGTATTTGACCGGCTCAAAGCCACTTCCCTTGTGAGAACCATCACAGAACGGCTGCTTGCCGGATTTGCCACAGGCACACCAGAAATAGCTCTTTCCCTCGGTTACTTCGACGGGGAAGGGCGCTTTCTGGGCGATATTGGGGGCGTCGGACATGGCTTGGGGTCTCCCTGGCTGGTTTGGGTTGTTTTAGCCTTGCGGCGCTGGGCCGGTTCGTCAAGTCGGGTGTTTTGGTTTTCGTCGCCCTCGGCGGCAGGGGGGCTGCACCGGCAGTGCTTGCGCGGTGGCAATGTTTGAAACGGGGGAGCGCATCCGGGCGGTAGGGATAACAGCGTTGGCAGTTGTGTTGCTTGGGCAGTGGTGCCGCTGGGGATGGTTCTGGGAAGGGAACTTAACTAACAATCCAAATCTTCGATTTGGTCAGCGCCCGACCCTCCCCACGGGAGGGCGCTTTGCACCCACCCAGGGTCAGGCGCTGGGGTGAGCAGCTGAGGTTTCATCCTGATTTTTGAGTGCCAATAAACCTTCGGCCACTAAAATGCCTAAGCTCGAAGAGCAGGCCTTCCCTTCGTCGGGAGACAGAAATTCGGTGGGCGAATAAGGAACCATTTCTGCCATGTCTAACGCTAAAAATATGGACGTTTGAATGTGAACTCCAGCAAGAAGCCTAGCAGTGTCTTTATTGAAAACGGGTTCGATTTTGAACGGGATGTTGCCCAGAAGTGTGCTTAGGAGATTGTGTTTTGAAAGATGGGCGATTCCGGAGAGTTGACCGTATGATTTCCCAATATGGCGGAGAGCTTTTAACCGAGGAGTTTCACCGTCAGCTTGACGGTTCTGTCGAATCCCTCGGAGAGCTTCAATTCCCTCAATAGATTGTCTAACCAGCGTCGAAGCAGCGACTTAGTTACCTTTTCCAATTAGAGCAAATGTTAGCGGAGCATTCTGTAACATCGCAGTCTGAATGGCGGCCCGCCTTTGGTCGTCGAGTGATATCTGTGAGCGTAAACACGCTGCATCTCGAGAAATGACGGACCCACATGCTGATAGGGAGAGGTCAAAGGCTGTTATTAAGTGTCCTTCCGAAACCTGAAACTCTTTTTCAACCTTGGCTTCTTCGTCTCCAAGAGAATGTCTCAGAGTATTTGCGAATCCCAGGAATTCAAAGGGTGGAAAGTTATCACTCAAACAGTTCGTCCCCACAAATCATACTCCCCAGCCTCATCCACCTCAACGGTGACCAGATCGCCGACGTTCAGCCCCTCGGTCCCCTCGTCAATGAACAGATTGCCGTCAATCTCGGGGGCGTCGGCTTTGGTGCGGCAGGTGGCGATGCCGTCTTCGTCGATGTCATCAATGATCACCTGCATCACCTGACCAACCTTGGCCTGCAGCTTCGCCTCAGAGATCGTCTGGGCCTTCTGCATGAACCGCTCCCAGCGCTCTTGCTTGAGCTCTTCTGCCACATGATCCGGCAGCGCGTTGGAGCGCGCACCCGCGACGTTTTCGTACTTAAAACAGCCAACACGGTCCAGCTGTGCCTCGTCCATCCAGTCCAGCAGGTGCTGGAACTCTGCCTCGGTCTCACCGGGGTAGCCGACGATAAAGGTCGAGCGCAGGGTGATGTCGGGGCAGGTGGCGCGCCAGGCGGCGATCTCGTCCAGGGTCCTGGCACCGGCGGCGGGCCGCGCCATGCGTTTCAGCATATCCGGGTGCGAATGCTGGAACGGGATATCCAGATAGGGCAGCACTGCGGTGTCCGGGTCTGCCATCAGCGGGATCAGCTCGCGCACAAAGGGGTAGGGGTAGACATAGTGCAGCCGCACCCACAGGTCCTGCGGACTGCCAAGCTTGCCCAGCTCGCGGGTCAGATTGGTGATATGGCTGCGCACCTCAGCCCCCTTCCAGGGGTTCAAATCGTGTTTGCGGTCCATGCCATAGGCCGAGGTATCTTGCGAGATCACCAACAGTTCGCGCACCCCGGCAGCGACCAGCTTCTCGGCCTCGCGCAGTACGGCATGGGCCGGGCGCGACACCAGACGGCCGCGCATATCGGGGATGATGCAGAACTTGCAGCGGTGATTGCAGCCTTCCGAGATCTTCAGATAGCTGAAATGGCGCGGTGTCAGCTGGACGCCGGTGGCGGGCAGCAGGTCGACAAAGGGGTTGGGATCCGGCGGCACGGCGGCATGCACCGCGTCCAGCACCTGTTCGTATTGATGCGGCCCGGTGACCGCCAGAATGCGCGGGTGGTGCTCGCGGATGTAATCGGGTTCAGCGCCGAGACAGCCGGTGACGATCACCTTGCCGTTCTCCTTCAGCGCCTCGCCAATGGCCTCCAGGCTTTCGGCCTTGGCACTGTCGAGGAAGCCGCAGGTGTTGACGATCACCGCATCAGCCCCGGTGTAATCGGGCGAGATGCCGTAGCCCTCGGCGCGCAGCCGGGTCAGGATACGTTCACTGTCCACCAGCGCCTTGGGGCAGCCCAGGCTGACCATGCCAATGGTCGGCTGGCCGGCGCGTGGCGCATCACCGATTTGCAGTTTCGGGGCAAGGTCGGGGCGGAGCTCTGGCGGATTGCTGGTCATGAGGGGCCATATAGTATGGCTGAGCGCGTTTGGGAATGGAGGATTTTGCACTGTTTTGCACCTGTTTCGCCCGGTGGCACACCGGGCCGCGCCTGACCTTCCCCCCAGGAAGGCGCTTCTCGCCTCCCCAAGGTCAGGCGCGGCCCTTTGTTATGTGTTGATATGTCAGGTCAATCACCCCTAACCTGTAGCGAAAGCCATTTTGATGACGAGATGAATTCATGCGTGACGAGACCCTGGAGGCGCCAGCGCCGAAACCCCGACCTGAAACCCGCAAACGCGAACCCCAGGTATGTGCTGATGACCCTGTATGGCGAGCAGGAGGGGGAGCATCTGAAAGAAGACCGTTTCCACAAGAACCGAAGGGCGTGGAATGCTTGGGTCGGGCAGGCGTTAAATGCCGAAGCGCGCAAGGCGGCGGCTGTGTCTTCGTTCGTCGACGTGGCCGAGCTGGCAGCCTGGGGGGATATTGGCGAGAAAATTGAAGCACGGTTCAAGACGGAATTCCAACGGCGCAGCGGAGTACCTGCTGAGGCCATATTTATGCCAGATCCGACTGATGATATTAACATGGACAATATCACTTTCGCCACTGCGTTCGTTATGAGCAAAATGGTAGCCGCATCCCCATGCTCTTTCGGTTCAACGAATTTCCAGGGTGCCTCTTTCCAAAACACAACTTTCATGCAGAGTGCCTATTTCAACGGGACGACGTTCACCTGCGGTGCCAATTTCGACTATGCAACGTTCATGCAAGGTGCCCATTTCGACTCTGTGATTTTCAAGCACCGGGCCTCTTTCAATAAGGCGACATTCTCCCAAGGGGGGATTTTCCTCTCTGCAACGTTCACAGGGGCTGCCGACTTTAAGGCTACAAACTTCATTTGGGGGGCCTCTTTTGGCTCTGCAGAATTCAAAATGGATGCTAATTTTGACTCTGCTATCTTCAGAGATTTTGTTTATTTCAGTGAGGCAAAGTTTGGCGTTGAGGACCCGACAAAATGGTGCCGCCCGGTTTTCAAAGACTGCCAGTTCGAAAAGCCAACCAGCTTTCGGGCCGCAGTGTTTTGCGATGATTACCCGGATTTTTCTGGCGCGGTGCTGCACGACAAAACGACATTCACCGCGAAGTTGGAACATTGGCCTGTCACGACAAAGCAAACTTCGGAACAGGCCAAAGATTGTTGCGCCATAATCCGGCATGCAGTCGCCAAACAGGGTCTGCCAGAGGAGGAACATTTTTTCTTTCGCCGCGAGATGCAGTTTGCCGGACAAATCGACTTTGGCTGGCAGCGGCTTCCGTACAAAATATTTGGCTGGTTCTCCGACTACGGCCACTCCATCGCCCGTCCGGCATTTTGGCTGCCTGTGATCTGGGCGTTTGGATTTGCCTGTTTCTGGGGATACTTTGCAAGTTGCTGTGTCCCTCATCCAAACTTGGTGATGGATCACCCAATGGGAACGGCCATGGCGCTCAGCTTCTCTAACCTCTTTCCGCTGTTTGGCTTTGGTCGAACCATTCCAACAGAGGTCTTGGACGGCCTCCCAACCTCGCTGGCGGTTCTCTCCGGCCTGCAAACCGTCATCAGCCTGCCGCTGCTGTTCTTCCTTGGCCTTGGGCTGCGGCAACGGTTTCGCCTGCGTTGAACCTCGCAAGCCATTGCGCCCCAGCTATGGCGCGTTAATCTAGGTCCGAACAGACAGGGAATTGGGCCATGCGGTTGTTGTTTCGGATATTTGGCGCGCTGGTGATCACTGTGGTGGTGGTGATTGGCGGGCTGTTGCTGCTGCCGGGGGATAAGCTGGCTGAGCTGGTCTCGGATCAGTTAGAGGCGCAGACCGGGCGCAAGCTGTCGGTCAGCGGCGAGGTGGGCCTGTCGGTCTGGCCGGTGCTGGGCGTCAAGGCGCATGGGGTCAGCCTGTCAAATGCCGGTTGGGCGGCGGATCAGCCGATGTTGACGGCCGAGACCCTGTCGATTGGCATCTCAGCCCCGGACCTGCTGAATGGCGATGTGCGGATCAAATCAATTACTGCCCAGGCGCCGCATCTGAACCTGAGCACCAATGCCAGTGGTCAGGGCAACTGGGTGCTGACAGAAGTCAGTGACGCGGGCCGGTCGGACAGCCCCGAAGCAAGTGGGACTGTGGCGGGCGGGACAGCCGAGGGCGTCGGGGCCTCGCTCAGTATTGAAATGCTGGTGCTGAGCGGCGCCAGCGTCAGCTATGCCGCCTATGGGGAACCTGTGGTCGAGCTGCGCAATATCGATCTGCAGCTGAAGTGGCCGGAGCCCAATGGCACTGTGGATCTGGCGATGACATTGCAGCGGCCAGGGGGGGTGGTGCAGATCAACGGCGAGATCGGCACCTTTGCGGCGTTCCTGGATGGCCAGGTGGCCTCGGTTGGGGTGACAGTGACCCGGGCGAATGATATCGTGCGGTTTGACGGTCGGGCTGGGATCAGTGGCGAGGCCTCGGGGCGGTTAACCCTGAAGACTGAGGACAGCGGAGCGGCGCTGCAGGCGGCTGGCTTGGCAGGCATGTCGCTGCCGCGCGGGCTGGGACAGCGCATAACCGCGGGCAGTGATCTGACCTACACCCCGGATGGGCGGCTGACGCTGCGGGATCTGAGCTTAGATCTGGGCGGCAATGTGCTAACCGGCGCGGTGGATCTGACCCTGGGCGCGGTGCCGCATTTCACCGCCAAGCTAGCGGCGCAGGATCTGGATCTAGCGGCGCTGACTGCGGCGCCTGGCACCGGAGTTGGCACCGGCGCTGCCGCCAGCCCGGCGGGGTCTGGCTGGTCACAGGACTTCATTGATGCCTCGGGGCTGGCGCTGGCAAATGGCTCGCTGGAGTTGAGCATCGCCAGTCTGGATACCGGCAGTGTCAGGCTGGGGGCCAGCAAGCTGACCCTGTCGATTGACACTGCGCGCGCGGTGCTGAGCTTTCGGCCGCTGTCGGTTTTTGGCGGCACCGTGCAGGGGCAACTGGTGGCCAACAATCGCAATGGCCTGTCTGTTGGCGGTAAGCTGAGCTATGCGGGCATTCGTCTGGAGCAGGCGCTGGGGCAGCTGGCGGGCTATGACCGGCTGCACGGTGAGGCCCTGGGTGAGCTGCAGTTTCTGGGCCTCGGCAATACGCAGGACGCCATCATGCGCTCGCTGAGTGGCAAGGGCTGGCTGGAGATCGGCAAGGGGTTCCTTACCGGTTTTGATCTGGAGGGGCTGATGCGATCGGGCAGCGGCAATGGCGGCAGCACTGTGTTTGATGCTCTGACCGCCAGCTACACCCTGAAGGAGGGCAATCTGGACAATCAGGATCTGCTGATTTCCCTAAAAGCGGTGCGGGCTGATGGGTCTGGGCGGATTGGTCTGGGGGCGCAGGATCTGGATTATCTGTTCACCCCAACTGCGGCGGCGGTGAATGGCGGTCGCGGGCTTTCGATCCCGCTGCGCATCACCGGTCCCTGGGGCAATCCCAAAATTCGCCCCGATTTGAGCCAGATTCTGGAGGCTGAGATCGACGGCATCGAGGAGCAGGCCAGCGATCAGCTGCGCCGACAGCTGAGCCAGGAGCTGGAGGTTGAGATCGCGCCCGAGCAGGATCTGCAAGAGGCAATACAGGATGGGCTGGAGCAGCGGGCCAAGGACAGCCTGCTGAAGCTGTTGCAGGGCAATTGATCGGGGAATTGATCGGGGAATTGTCTGCTAACAGCGCTCTGATAAGACTGGGGCTCTGCCACCGCCATTGGGCTTGGCC
This sequence comes from Paracoccaceae bacterium, assembly GCA_013214575.1. GTDB lineage: Bacteria > Pseudomonadota > Alphaproteobacteria > Rhodobacterales > Rhodobacteraceae > Parasedimentitalea. Next base: position 59,170 of record JABSSD010000134.1, read on the forward strand.
AATGGCGCTCAAATAAGGCTGGGGCTCTGCCACCGCCATTGGGCTTGGCCAATGGCGCTCAAATAAGACTGGGGCTCTGCCCCAGACCCCGGGATATTTTTGGCCAGATGAAGCCGGGGGGGGGCGGGGGTCTGACGGGAGATGTCGCGCCGGCGGGAGCTGGCGCGACTGAGTTTTTAGATGCTTTGGTCGTAGTCGCCGACCAGGGGTTCGGTGCGGATAACCGCATCGATATCCGCAAAGATCGCTCGCATTTCCGCCTCGCTGTGTGAGCTTTCGCAGACCACCACCAGATTGGGGGTGTTTGAGGATGCGCGCACCAGGCCCCAAGAGCCATTGTCGAGGATGACGCGGGCGCCGTTGACGGTGACCACCTCTTTGATGGCGCGCCCGGCCAGAGATTCTCCAGCCTGGTATTTGGCGACCAGTTTTGCGACCAGACGCTCTAGCACCTGGTATTTCTCGGTATCGGCGCAATGGGGCGACATGGTGGGGGTGGCCCAGGTTTTGGGCAGGGCCTTGCGCAGGTCCGACATTTTCATCTCTGGATTGCGGTCCATCAGCTTGCAGATTTCCACCGCCACCCGCATGGCGCAGTCATAGCCGCGACCAAGGGGTTCGGCGAGGAAGTAGTGACCGGATTTCTCGAATCCAGCCAAGGCGCCGAGTTCCTTGACGCGGCGCTTCATGTGGCTGTGGCCGGTTTTCCAATAGTCGGCGGTGGCGCCGTTTTTCAACAGCTCGGGGTCAGAGGCAAACAACCCGGTGGATTTGACGTCGGCCACAAAGATGGCATTGGGGTAAATCTTGGACAGGTCGCGGGCCATGATAACCCCCACCTTGTCGGCAAAGATTTCCTCGCCCTCGTCGTCGACCACACCGCAGCGGTCGCCGTCGCCGTCAAAGCCCAATGCAAAATCCGCGCCTGAGGCCCGCACGCTGTCGGCCATGTCATGCAGCATTTCCATCGCTTCGGGGTTGGGGTTGTAATGGGGAAATGTGTAATCCAGATCGTTATGGCTGGGCACCACTTCGACGCCGATGCGCTCGAACAGTTCCGGGGCAAAGGCGGCGGCGGTGCCGTTGCCGGTGGCGCAGACCACCTTGAGCGGCCGGGTCATTTTGAAGTCACCGACCAGATCGTCCATGTAGGCCTCTTTGACTCCATCGACAAATTCGTAAGCGCCACCGGGGCGGGCGATGCCTTCGCCGTTGAGCACAATGTCGCGCAGTTCGCTCATTTCATCGGGGCCGTGGGTGAGCGGGCGTTCAAAGCCCATCTTGACCCCGGTCCAGCCATTGGGATTGTGGCTGGCGGTGACCATGGCCACGGCGGGTACATCCAGGTGGAACTGGGCGAAATAGGCCATCGGCGACACCGCCGGGCCGATGTCCTTGACCAGCACCCCCCCCTGGATCAGCCCCAGCATCAGCGCGTTCTTGATGCTGAGAGAATAGTCGCGGTAGTCGTTGGCCACCGCGATCACCGGGTCGATGCCGCGCGCAAACATCTGGGTGGCGAGGCCAAGGCCAAGCGCGGTGATGCCGGGCAGGTTGATCTCGTCCGGGTATTTCCAACGGGCGTCATATTCGCGAAAACCGGTTGGCACGATCATCGGATCACGCAGAAAATTCCAGCTGTTGGGGGTCACCGAGATGATTGGTTTGGTCATTTGGAAAACTCTTTTACGCTACATTAAAAGGTCATTGGGTTGGCTTTGGCCAAAGCATCAAATGCCATCAAAGTTTCGATCAGCTGCGGCATCTGGTCGAGATAAATCATGTTGGGGCCGTCGGAGGGCGAGCGGTCCGGGTCTTCATGGGTTTCAATGAAAATTGCGGCCACACCAATGGCGGCGGCGGCACGGGCCATCACCGGGGCAAATTCACGTTGGCCACCGGTGGAGCCCCCCAGCGCGGCCGGCTGCTGAACCGAGTGGGTGGCATCCATCACCACCGGATAGCCGGTGGCCGCCATCTGTGGCAGTGACCGCATGTCGGTGACCAGGGTATTGTAACCAAAGGAGGTGCCGCGTTCCGTCAGCAGGATGCGCCGATTGCCGGCGCTCTCAATTTTGGTGACGATATTGGCCATGTCCCAGGGGGCGAGAAACTGGCCCTTTTTGACATTGATCGCGGCGCCGGTTGCGGCCGCGGCCAGCAGCAGATCGGTCTGGCGACACAGCAGCGCCGGGATCTGCAGGATATCGCAGACCGCAGCGGTGGGGGCACATTGCTCGGCGGTATGCACATCCGTTAGCACCGGAACGCCGATGGCCTGCTTGACGCTGTCGAGCATCGCCAGACCTTCGTCCATACCCGGCCCACGCACCCCACTGATCGAGGTGCGGTTGGCCTTGTCGTAGGAGGCCTTGAACACATATTGTGCCCCGGCGGCATCGCAGGCCTCTTTCATTTTGCCTGCGATCATCTGCGCGTGATCGGCGCTTTCCAGTTGGCATGGACCGGCAATCAGGGTCAGGGGACGGTCGTTGCCGATTGTGAGGTTGGCGATTTGAATATTTTTCATGAGCTTACGATGAGACCTGTTCGCGAAGGATGGACGCTGTGAGCGAGAACATCAGATAGATACCGGAAAAAATCAGGAAAGCCAAAATCGTATTTTCGAATTTCCGGGGATAAGTTGCCTCTTGGCTGGGAACAGGCTGAACCGAGGTTGTAAGATAGCGCACCTGCCGGTTGGCCTCCATGCGGGTCTGCTCCACCTGCTGCAGCGCCGATTGCAGCATCAGATCACGGGTGGCCAGGTCTGCCTGAGCCATTTGGATCTGCACGCTAAGACTGGCCAGCGAGTTTTCTCCGGCCGAGGCGCTGATCATGCGTTGATTAAGCCGGTCAATGACCGCCAGCAGCCGGGAGATGTCGGCGCGGGTGCCAGCGACCTTGGCCTTGTTGGGGCGCGCATTGTCCAGCAGGGCTGCCAGTTCCAGCTCCTTTTCCTGCACTTTCACCTCAAATGTGCTGATCTGCGAGCGCAGCGACACGATCATCCCTTCGGGGTCCAGCACGGAGCCTTTCTGTTGCAATTGAACCAGAGCCACCTGAGCCGTACGACGTGCTTTTTCGGCACTTTCCATGGCCAACTCGGCATCTTTCATCTGATTGCCACGCTTGTTGATGGACAGGTTGTTGGCCATGTCCTCGGCATAGGCAATCAGGCTGCGCGAAAACTGGGCCGAGACCTCGGGGTCCGCCGCGGTGACCTCCATTCGGATCGACCCCTCGGTCGGATCATAGCCAACTTTGACATTGCGGGTGTAGGTTTTATAGGCCTCTTCATTGCTGGGATTGTCGTTCAACCGCTGGATCGGATCAATCCACGCCTGGGTGAAATGGGATTTATAGCCGATGTCCCGATCCAGCCGCAGCATCGCCTCTTTCGATTGCAGAAAACTTTGCACAGCGATCGAATCCTGGCTGGTGGCAAATTGGGTGCCAGTGAGCAGCCCCATTGCGCCGCCGCTGGTATTGTCAGCTTTCAGGATCAGAAACTCGGATTTGGCGGCATACATCGGCGTTGCGACGCTGTAGAAATAATACCCCGCCAGCAGCGGCGGCAGCATGACAAAAAAGGCCAGACGCCCCATCAGCAGCACCAACTTGCGGCGGCGGCGGTCGCTGATCTCGCGCTGGATGGTTTGGATGTCGCGGTTGCGCCGCTCGGCCGGGCTCATCTCGGTCGAGGGAAGGTTTGTTCTGGCGGCGGGAACGGTCTGCGGCAGCTGTACGGCGCCGGGCGCGTCGGGGCTGTCGGCAGCGTGGGCCCTGTTCCGCGGCACCACAAGTTCCAGCATGTTGGAGCGCTTGAACGGGTCGATGCCCTTTGCCCGCAGCAGCCGAACCGCATCAAAATCCGAGGTCGCAGGCAGATTGTGCTTTTGGGCCACCCGGCGCGCCATACGCAGCTGACGACCTGTCAGCCCCTCATGGCGGATCGAGGCAATATCATTTTCAACCCCGGTTTCACGCGCTGAACTGACCTGACCACTGACCGGTGTCTGACCACGGGCCGGTGCCTGACCACTGATCGGTGATTGCGGCTCGGGGCCGGCCTGCATCTGGGCCGAAGCGGCAGCACTCTCGGCTCTTGGGCCGGGCACCGACCGGGCGCGGGCCGGTTGCACATTGGCAGAGCTCGCCGGACCGGTGTCCGGTTCCGTTGCTGTTGGCGCCGCCTGGCCGCCGCTGGGGGGGGCGCCACCGGGGGCGCCCGGATTGCGGCGGATGCGGAATTTTTTAGCCTTGGGTTTCGTAGTCATAGAGCTGTTTCGCTTCTTCCAAGGTTTCAAACATATGCAAATGCCCATCCAGCAATACGGCGGCCGAGCGGGCAAATTTCTCTAGCGTCTGGGCCTGATGTGAGACGATGATAATGGTGGTGGTCTGCAACCGTTCTTCCAGGATCGCGCCTGCTTTTTTGTTAAATTCAACATCCGTGGTGCCTGGCATGCCTTCGTCGATCAAATAGATATCGAAATCCAGCGCCAGCATCAACGAGAAGCTGAAACGCGACCGCATGCCAGAGGAATAGATGCCCACAGGCTGGTCAAAGTATTCCCCCAAACCGCAGAGCCAGCGGCAATAGGCCTCGACGTAGTCCGGATCCAGCCCATAAAGCTTGGCAATATAACGGGCGTTCTCCAAGGCCGACAACCGGGTGACCAGCCCGCCCATGAAGCCCAGCGGAAAAGACACTTTGCTGGACCGCAGGATCTCGCCGTCGTCGGGTTTTTCCAGCCCGGCCATCATGTTGATCAGAGTGGTCTTGCCGGTGCCGTTTGGGGCCAGCACCCCAAGCGATTTGCCCAGCTCCACCCGAAAGGAGACCTTGTCCAGGATCACCTTGTATTGGCTTCCGGTCCAAAAGGACTTGCTGACATTGTGAAACTCAAGCATCGTTTTTCCGGTACTGCCCGCCCGGCCCTTGGTTTGGGGCTCTTCTCACGGATGATATATCAGGTGACGTGGCACCTTGTCCCTCCATAACAGAGGAGTGTTAACGGCCTACGCGGCCAATTTGGCCATATTATGTCGAATTATGGCATAGTTTATCAATGGTCTATTAACCATTATCACCGCCGGATTGGGAGAAAAGATACCCCCATAAGGATATTTCCCGGGTGAGGGCGCTGGAGCGGACGCGGTTGATTGTTTTCGGTGGGGCAATAATGATCATGGTGGAGAGTGAAGAGGTGAACAGCAGTGGTGACTTGAAGGCAGAGATCCGCGGCTGCAGACTCTGTGCGGGCCGGTTTGCCGCCACCGCAACGGCCCATGTCCCGCGCCCGGTGGTTTGGTTTCGCGCCTCTGCCCGTCTGCTGATTGCCGGCCAGGCACCGGGGGCACGGGTGCAGGAAAGTGGCCGACCCTTTACCGACGCCTCCGGGGATCGGCTGCGGCACTGGCTGGGGATTGATGAGACCGTATTTTACGACAAAACCCGCATAGCCGTGGTGCCGATGGGGTTCTGTTTTCCCGGCTACAATGCCAAGGGCAGTGACCTGCCGCCACCGGCGCTGTGCCACCGGACATGGCATCACCGGGTGATGGCGCAATTGCCGAACATCGAGCTGACGGTCCTGGTCGGGGCCCATGCACAGCGCTTTCATCTGGGTGTGAAAAAACCGGTCAGTGATCTGGTGCGCGGCTGGCGGGATTATGCGCCGCAGCTGTTTCCCTTGCCACATCCGTCCTGGCGCAATACCGGGTGGGTGAAGAAAAACCCCTGGTTCGAGGCCGAGCTGTTGCCGGAGCTGCGGGCCAGGGTGAAAGAGGTGTTGAAATGACCGAGATCACCGCGCTGGACCGCGCCCATGCCGCGATGACCGAAGCGCCGGAAGATGCCGGCGCTCGGCTGCGGTTTTATGAACGTCTGGCGGATTGCGAATTGTTCATGATGCTGACCAAGGAGGCGGGGGACGGCAATATCTCGCCCGAGATGTTTGATCTGACCGATGGCACTTTTGTCTTGCTGTTTGATCGCGAAGAGCGGCTGGCGCAATTTGCCGACCGCGCGGTGCCCTATGCGGCGCTGTCGGGCCGGGTGGTGGTGCAGATGTTGGCGGGGCAGGGCATTGGCCTGGGGCTGAACCTTGAGGTGGCCCCGTCCTCCATCCTGATCCCGGCCGAAGCTGTCACCTGGCTGCAGCAGACGCTTGCACACAGCCCGGAACAGGTCGAAGCGGCGCTTATCGAGGTTGCCGCGCCGACCGGTCTTCCGCAGGTTCTGTTGACCGCGCTGGACAGCAAACTGGCCACCGCCGCTGGACTGGCAACCGCGGCCTATCTGGTAAGCGTTCGCTATGCCGGGGGCGGCCAGGGGCATTTGCTGGGTTTTATCGACGCCACCGAAGCCGCACAATCGGCCCTGGCCAAGGCGGCGGGCGAGGCGCTGACCTTCTCGGGGATCGAGGCCGGCGCGATGGATGTGGGATTCTTTGCCAGCACCGATGTGATGACCGCGAAGCTGGACAAGGTCGGGTTGCGGTTTGATTTGCCGCAGGTGGAAGCGCCCAAACTCTATCAGCCGGAAATTCCCGGCAGCAACCCGGACAAGCCGCCAGTTTTGAAATAGGCCCCAGCGCCTGGGTGCTGAAATAGGCCCCGGCATCTTGGTGGATGCGAGTGTTGCCCGGCGGTGTCGCCGGGCAACGTTGGATTATTCGGCGGCTGTTTCCAGCTTGTCCTGAGTGCGGTTGTCAAAATCCGACGCATCATGACGTTCGCGTAATTGGCTGGATAGCTCGCCAAAGGCGCGGTTGACCATGCGGCCACGGCTGACAGCCGGGCGGGCGTCAATGGCCTTGGCCCAGCGCATCACGTGGGTATAGCTTGCCACGTCCAGGAACTCGGCGGCGTCATACAGGCGGCCCAGCACCAATTGGCCGTACCAGGCCCAGATCGCCATATCGGCAATGCTGTAGTCGCCACCGGCGATATACTGGTGCTCCGCCAGCTGACGGTCCAGCACATCCAGCTGCCGCTTGGCCTCCATCGAGAAGCGATCAATCGGGTATTGCCATTTCTCCGGCGCATAGGCGTAAAAATGGCCAAAGCCGCCGCCCAGATAAGGCGCGCTGCCCATCTGCCAGAACAGCCAGCTCATCACTTCGGTCCGCTCGGCGCCGCTCTTGGGCAGGAAGGCGTCAAATTTCTCGGCCAGATGCATCATGATGGAGCCGGATTCAAACACCCGCTGCGGGCTGTCGCCGCTGTGATCCATCAGGGCCGGAATTTTGGAGTTCGGGTTGACGTTGACAAAGCCGGAGCCAAATTGGTCGCCTTCGCCGATGTTGATCAGCCAGGCGTCATACTCGGCGCCTGTGTGGCCCAGAGCCAGCAGCTCTTCCAGCATCACGGTGACCTTGACCCCGTTGGGCGTTGCCAGCGAGTAGAGCTGCATGGGGTGCTTGCCGACCGGCAGGTCTTTGTCCTGGGTGGCGCCGGCTACGGGCCGGTTGATCGAGGCAAATTTGCCGCCGCTTTCCTGTGACCAGGTCCAGACTTTTGCCGGTGTATAAGAAATATCGCTCATCTGTTGGGCCTTGTCCTATTTGTCTTGTTTGTGTCTGTTATAGCAGTGTTGCAGAAAATTGCATCGGTGCCAGTCTTTTACATTGTTGCCAGACTTAAGATGCATTTTGGAAATTCCAATGACTAAAAACCCAAATTGAAACATTTAGCGGATTTGGATCACATCACCTCGTGGATGGACACAGCCGCGTGAGACCCCCTTCGCATCACCGCCAGAGTGCATATTGTGCTCAGCAACCCGACGTCAATGTCGGTGAAGTTGAGACCTGATATCTGCGAGAGGATGACTTTATGACACGTTTTTTCCTGGCGGCCGCCACGGCAATTACCCTTGGCCTGCCTGCCTTTGCCGGCGAGCAATACATCGACAACACTGGCTTTGCCGTATCGGGCTATGATGTGGTGGCCTATCGTGGCCTGACGTCAAATGCGATTGGTACCCCACAGGTTTTGGGGGTGGCGGGGCAGGCCGGTATCACCGCCGAATACAACGAGGCCACCTTTGCGTTCTCGACCGAGGAAAATCGGGATAAATTCCTGGCAAACCCCGAGTATTATGCACCTGTTTATGACGGCCACTGCGCCTATGGTGTGTCCAAAGGCGGCAAGGTGCCCGGCAATCCCAACCTGTGGCGCATCGTGGATGACAAGCTGTATCTGAACATCACCAAGGTGGTGGTTGGCTTCTGGGAGCAGGACATCCCGGGCAATATCAACCTGGCCGAGGGCAACTGGCCGGCTATCGAGGAAGCGGATGCCTCCGGCAACAAGATCCCCAACTTCACCTCTGCGGCCCCTGACAAGAGGTGATTGAAAGACGCAGGTGCCATGCGTGCCAATGAAAAACGCCCCGAACCGCAAGGTCCGGGGCGTTGAATTTTTTACCAAGCTGGGCGGTTTACCGTTTCCGGTCGCGGCGCGCACTCATCGGCTGGAAGGCAACGCCAACATGGGCTTCGCAATAGGGCTTGCCCTGTTGTACGGTCAGGCCACAGAACCAGAAATCCTCGGTTGCGGGATCGCCAACCGGCCATTTGCAGGTGCGCTCGGTCAGATCCATCAGCGACAGGCGCTTTGCCTTCTTCTCGATCTCGTTGACCTTGGCCAGCGCCTCGGGGCTGATTTCATTGGCCGAGGGCTGCGGTGGCAGCGGCTGTCCGGCCGGAATGATCTGCTTGCGCACCGGCAGATTGGGCCTGCTGTCGGCGGATTTGGGCTGAGCAGGCGGGATCGGGCGGGCGGGCTCGGTCTTGGGCTGCGCCTTGGGCTTGACGGCGGGCTTGGCCACGACCGCCGGCTTTTCCTTGGGCTCGGCTGATTTGGCAGCGCCAGTGGAATTGCGGTTGGACAGGCCCAACCGGTGCACCTTGCCGATCACCGCGTTCCGGGTGACACCGCCAAGTTCTTTGGCGATCTGGCTGGCCGACTGACCCTCGCCCCACATTTTCTTGAGCAATTCAACGCGCTCGTCTGTCCAGGACATATCTTGCCTTTCCAAGCTAAAAGCGGCCCCAAGAAACCTGCGGCCGCCATAGTATTCTATATTGGTGCCTATTCTAGTCACTGCGCCGCGAGATACAAGCCATCTTGCACCTGACGGCTCAGGGGTTATGCAGGCCGGACACAGCAACTGGAGGTAGCTATGTCAGACACCGGATATCGCATCGGCCTGGGCGAGCGCCGCTTTGGCCGGGTCAATTGGCTGGGGCTGCGCACGATGGCAGGGCGCGAGGTCCAGCGCTTTCTGGTGGTCTGGACCCAGACACTGTTGGCGCCTTTGGTCACCTCGGCGCTGTTTCTGCTGATTTTTACCATCGCCATTGGGCCGCGTCGTGGCGATGTCATGGGGGTGCCATTCCTGACGTTTCTGGCGCCGGGTATCATGATGATGACGGTGATCCAGAACGCCTTTGCAAACACGTCCTCGTCGATCATGATCTCGAAAATACAGGGAAATATCGTTGATACGCTGATGCCGCCGCTGTCTGCGCTTGAGCTTCTGCTGGGCTATCTGGCGGGCGGAGTCCTGCGCGGCACCTGTGTTGCTCTGGGCATTGCACTGGGACTTGGGCTGGTGCTGGGCATCTGGCCGAGCTACCCAGTTGTGACCCTGGTCTTTGTGGTGTTGGGCGCGGCGTTTCTGGGCGGCCTGGGGGTCATTGCCGGCATCTATGCCAACAAGTTTGATCAGATGGCGGCGATCACCAATTTCATCATAACCCCACTGGCCTTTCTGTCCGGCACTTTCTACTCGGTGGCGGCGCTGCCGCCGGTGCTGAACACGCTGACCCATCTCAATCCGGTGTTCTACCTGATCGACGGCGTGCGATTCGGTATGATTGGCACCTCCGACAGCTCGCCCTGGCTGGGGCTGCTGGTCTGTGGTTGCGCGACGGCTGTGGTCTGGCTGCTGGGCTGGGCTATGCTGCGCTCGGGGTATCGTCTGAAGGCGTGATAGTGCGGGCCGGGCGTCGGCTGCGGGGCGGGCGCTGGCGCCCCTCGCGCCAGGCCAGCACCAGAGCACCGGTGAGGATAATGGCGGCGCCCAGCAGGGTCACCGCATCCGGGGCGACACCAAAGCCAAGGAAATCATACAGGGCGGCAAAAATCAGCGTGGCATAGCTGAACGGCGCCACAAACGAGGCATCGGCGCGGGCCATCCCGTTGATGAAGCAGGCCTGGGCACAGGCCATCAACAGTCCCAAAGCGACCAGTGCGGCCCATTGCGCCGGGCTGGGCATCTGCCAGACCGGCAGCACAGCCGCCGAGGCGATCAGCATGCCAATGGCGTTATTGATCAGCAGCACCTGCAGCGGCGGCTCACGGTTAGCCAGTTTCTTGATGAAAATCAGCTCCAGCCCCATAATCATCGCTGCACCCAGCGCCAGCAGCGCCGCGGGCTGAAAGCTGGCCGGGGTCGGGCGCAGCAACACCATGGCGCCAATCAGCGCGACAGCCGCAGCGCCCCAGCGCCAGCGGCCGACCCTCTCGCCCAGCAGCGGGATTGCCAGCATCATGCCAAACACCGGGTTCAGAAAGGTGATCGCAGTGGCATCGGCCAGCGGGATGAAGGCCACCGAGGCAAACATCAGCGATACCCCGGCCCAGCCGAAAGAGGTCCGGCCGATGTGCAATCTCCAGTTTGGCGGCGTCAGGCGCGGCCGCATCACCGCCGCAACCGAGGAAATGGCCAGAAAGGCAAAGACAAAACGTCCATGGCTGATCTGCAGCGGATGCAAGGCCGGGCCCAGCAAATCAGTGCCCAGTGCCTTGGCCATCAGCATGGTGCCGGCAATGAAGATGGTGGCCACCAGAATGAAGCTGGCAGCCTGCGCCGGGTTATCGGTGTTTGCTGTGCTCATCACTCTGCGATGCGACAGCTGGTCAGCTTATGCAAGACCAAAGCTATTGGGGCGCTGCCCCAAACCCCGGGATATTGTCAGCCAGATGAACAGCGGATCCTTTGGGCGGCGGTTCGGGATCGGCACCGGGGCCCTGCCATATTGACCGGTGGGGCTGCGCAAAAAGGCTTTCCTTTCCCAATAACTTCCGATATGTGCTGCCGTTATGATCAAACGCGCCTATATCACCCCGCCGACCATGGCCCTGCGACGCCGACGCTAATTTAGCGTTTCGGCCCCTTGATCCCTGCGCTTTTATCTCTGCGCAAACCTTATCAACATCGTTGACCAACAGCCCAGCCTCATGCATTTCTTGGGCTTCTATTTCCGAAAAGGATGATCCTGATGATCGCTTCCGTTCTGCCAACCTATAACCGCGCCCCTTTGAACTTTGTCAAAGGCGAAGGTGCCTGGCTGATCGAGGCGGACGGCCGACGTTTTCTGGATCTTGGTGCCGGTATTGCGGTGAATGTGTTGGGTCATGCCCACCCGGCTCTGGTCGCGGCGCTTACCGAGCAGGCGCAAAATCTGTGGCATGTGTCAAACCTCTACCAGATCCCGCAGCAACAGGCGCTGGCCGACAGGCTGGTCGAACATACTTTTGCCGACACCGTGTTCTTCACCAACTCGGGCACCGAGGCCTGCGAACTGGCGGTGAAAATGGCGCGCAAATACTTCTTCGACAAAGGCGAAGAGCAGCGGATCGAGATCCTCACATTTGACGGCTCTTTCCATGGCCGCTCGTCGGCCGGCATCGCCGCCGCTGGCTCCGAGAAAATGGTCAAGGGTTTCGGCCCGGTGCTGCCAGGTTTTGTGCATCTGACCTTTGGCGATCTCGACGGCGTTAGCAATGCGATCACCGACCAGACGGCGGCGATCATGATCGAACCTATTCAGGGCGAGGGCGGTATCCGCGCGGTTCCCGACGCGGAAATGAAGGCGCTGCGGGCGCTCTGTGACGACCATGGCCTGCTGCTGATCCTCGACGAGGTGCAATGCGGGGTCGGCCGGACCGGCAAGCTGTTTGCTCATGAATGGGCGGGTATCACCCCGGATATTATGATGGTCGCCAAAGGCATCGGCGGCGGCTTTCCTCTGGGTGCGGTGCTGGCCACCGAACAGGCCGCCTCTGGCATGACCACCGGCACCCATGGCTCCACCTTTGGCGGCAACCCGCTGGGCTGCGCGGTTGGCTGTGCGGTGATGGACCATGTCACTGACCCAGAATTTCTGGAGGAGGTGAATCGCAAGGCAGGGCTGCTGCGGCAAAAGCTCGAAGGTCTGATCGACGGCCACCCGGAGGTTTTTGGTTCGGTGCGCGGCTCTGGCCTGATGCTGGGTCTCAAATGCAAGCTGCCCAATATTGACGTAGTCAATGCGGGCTATGACAATCTGGTCATCACCGTCCCTGCCGCCGACAATGTTATCCGGCTGTTGCCGCCGCTCACCCTCAGCGACGATGACATCGCAGAGGCGGTGATCCGCCTCGACAAGGTGGCAACCCAGCTCTCAGGCCAGCTTACAGCCGCTTGATCTTCTTCTTGTTGAAAATACCTCGGGGGTCCGGGGGCAGCGCCCCCGCCCTGACCCTACAATAAGCGAAAACACTATGAATCATTTCCTAGACATCCATAAGACAAACCCTGATGAGCTGCGCTGCATGATCGACCAGGCCAGTGCGATGAAACAGGCCCGTCTGACCCGCCCCAAGGGCGCGCCGGACGATGATCAACCGCTGGCGGGCCGCATGGTGGCGCTGATCTTTGAGAAACCCTCAACCCGGACCCGGGTGTCGTTTGATGTTGGCGTGCGCCAGATGGGCGGCCAGTCGATGGTGCTGTCGGGCAGTGACATGCAGCTGGGCCATGGCGAAACCATCGCCGACACCGCCCGGGTGCTGTCGCGCTATGTGGATATGATCATGATCCGTACCTTTGACGAGACGGTGCTGATGGAGATGGCTGAATACGCCTCGGTGCCGGTGATCAACGGCTTGACCGACCGCACCCACCCTTGCCAAATCATGGCGGATATCCTGACCTTTGAGGAACATCGTGGCCCGATCCGGGGCAAAAAAGTAGTCTGGGCCGGCGACGGTAACAACGTCTGTGCCTCATTCCTGCATGCCGCCGGACAATTTGGCTTTGACCTGACCTTTACCGGCCCGGCCCAGCTGGATCCCGAGGATGAATTTATCGGCCTGGCCCGCAAGGCGGGCTCGAAGGTGGTGATCGAACGCGATGCGCGCAAAGCCGTCGAAGGGGCTGATCTGGTAGTGGCTGATACCTGGGTGTCGATGCACGACAGCCAATCCTCCAAGGAACGCCGCCACAACATGCTGCGCGGCTACCAGATCAACACCGAGCTGATGCGCCACGCCAAGCCGGACGCGCTGTTCATGCACTGTCTGCCCGCCCACCGCGAAGAAGAAGTTACCTCCGAGGTGATGGACGGTCCACAGTCGGTGATCTTTGACGAGGCCGAAAACCGCCTGCACGCGCAGAAGGCCATCATGCGCTGGTGCCTGGAGGTCTAAGGCGGCTTTGCGATGACCGAGCCAAAATTGCTGCTGCGGCCCATGCAGGGGGACTATGCGGTCTCTCGGGTCTCGCCTGACAATGGGGTACCAGACTGGGCCAGTGGGTCCGGTCTGGTGACGGTAACCCAGGCCGAGGATGAGATTTCGGTTCTTTGCCTCAGCCAGCGGGTGCCGCCCCAGGTCGAGCAGTCCGCAGGCTGGACCGCTGTGCAGGTCAGCAATCTGTTTGATTTTGACCAACCAGGCGTGGTTCTGGCGGCAGCCCGGCCAGTGTCAGAGGCCGGGTTGGGCATATTTGTGGTCTCAACCTTTTACCGGGATTATCTTCTGATCCAGCACCGCAGCCTGCGCCGGGCTGAACTGGCCTGGCTTCAGGCCGGACACAGGGTTCAGGCACAGAGCCTGTTGCTGCGCCGCGCGACCCCCGAAGATTGCGATCGGATTGCCGAGTTCCATGTGCGGATGTGGCGCCAAACATATCGCGACATGGCGCCGGACGCAGCGATTCGGGCGTTGGATTTTGGCCGCCGTCAGGCCCAGTGGCGCGCCAGGCTTGCGGGTAGTCGGCATCACGCCCTGACCCTGTTGGCGCAGGATGATCAGGGCCAGATCCTTGGCCTTTGTGATCTGGCAAGATCCGAGATCGCGGCCTTCCCCGAGGCGATGGAATTGACCAATTTATACGTCGACACTGCGGTCAGCGGGCTTGGCATGGGGCGTCATTTTCTGCGTCTGGCGCAGCATTGGGCGCAGCGTTCCGGACGATCGGACCTGGTGCTGGCTGTAGTGCGGCAAAACGATGCTGCGCTTGGCTTTTACCGCGCTTGCGGTGGTGACCCGGTGGCGACAAGCCTCGATAAAGGGCCGCTGTGGCGCTCAGAGAATGTCATCATGCGCTGGCCTTCGGCGCTGTGATCGGGTCCAACCTGCCGCGCGACAGGGGGGGCTGACGTGGGGCCGGCTGGACCGCTAAAATGCAGCGCGCTTGGGGGCGGCTTATCCGACCAGGGTGGTGAGCAGCAGGTAGATGCCTGCGGACATCACGGCAGCGGCGGGCACGGTGATGACCCAGGCGGCAAGGATGGTCATGAAGTGACTGCGACGCACCAGTTTGCGACGGCGGCGCTCTTCCGGGGCGAGGGCTTTCTTCTGGGGCCGCTTGGCCGAGGAGTTGCGCAACCGCCGCTCCATATGCCATTCGCGGAAGAATCCGACGCCAAAGACCGCGCCAACGGCGATATGGGTCGATGAGACAGGCAAGCCCATCCCGCTGGCGACAATCACCGTGATCGCGGCCGATAGGGACACGCAAAAGGCGCGCATCGGGTTCAGTTTGGTGATCTGGCTGCCCACCATGCGGATCAGCTTGGGGCCGAACAGGAACAAGCCAAACGAGATCCCCATTGCGCCGATCACCATCACCCAGGTTGGGATCACCACCTTGGCGGCAAAATCACCAAATTCGGTGGCATGCACGATGGCGGCCAGGGGGCCCACCGCATTGGCCACGTCATTGGCGCCATGGGCAAAGGACAGCAGCGCGGCAGAGATCACCAGCGGCAGCCGGAACAGCACCTTGAGCGACTTGTTGCGGTTCTCCATGCCCTGTGACTGGCGCCGGATCAGCGGCAGGGTGATAGCATAAGACAGTGCCCCGATGGCGGCGCCAATGATCAATGCATCCTGCATGTCGATCTTGATCACCCGCTTTAGACCCTTCAGGGCCAGATAGGCCGAGAACACGCCCGCCATCACCCCGACCAGGATCGGCACCCAGCGGCGGGCGGCGGCAATCTTGTCGTCCTGATAGATAACGCGGGATTTGATCAGCGCCAGAAACAGCGCCGCAACAATGCCGCCCAGCACCGGTGAGATCACCCAGCTGGCGGCAATCTTGCCCATGGTTGGCCAGTTCACCACGGCCAGGCCGGCGGCGGCTATGCCCGCCCCCATGACGCCGCCAACCACCGAGTGGGTGGTGGAGACCGGAGCGCCCAGCCAGGTCGCCAGATTGACCCATAAAGCCGCAGAGATCAGCGCCGCCATCATCGCCCAGATAAAGATATCGGCGCTGCCGTCGGCGCTGGTCATGATGCTGGGGTCAATGATCCCCTTAGAGATCGTCGACACCACATCGCCGCCGGCCAGCAAGGCGCCGGCGCTTTCGGCAATGGCCGCAATCAGGATGGCGCCGCCCATGGTCAGCGCATTGGCTCCCACCGCCGGCCCCATGTTGTTGGCCACGTCATTGGCGCCGATGTTGACCGCCATATAGGCGCCAAAGGCCGCTGCTGCGACCACCACATAATTGATCGGCGTGGTGCCCAGAAGAACGGCGGCAGCCAGGCCTGCCAGCACGATAAAGACCAGCGCAATGCCCGGACCGACCATTGGTCTTGAGACATAGCCGGTGGCATTTTCAAGAATCGCGATCCGGTTTAGATCGCGATCAAGTGTCTTCCATTGTCTGCGCTGTGGTTCGTCGGTCATCGTTTTAGTCCCGGTTGCAAGGATAAGACGCCGGGTAGACCGTCACCGGCTTTGGTGCAAGGGATTTGTCCCGGGCCTCTGCGCGGGGCGGGTTACAGCTGGCGCAACAGGTCCCGCAGTTTCGGCTCCTGCACCAGATTGGCGGCCTCGGCGGCGCGAAACCATCGCCGCTTGCGCTGGTGACGCTCGGGGTAGGATTTGGATAATTTGGTCACCTTGGCAATATAGACCAGCGTCTGCACCGTTTCAGCGCGTCCCTTGCCCAGATTTTTTAGGTATTCGTAATGGCCGATCGGCGCTCCCTGAATGGTGGCCGTCTTGACGCCGGCCTCTTCCCAGGCCTCTTGCAGGGCCGATTCTGCGCCGTCTTTGCCGCTGATCGGCCAGCCCTTGGGCAGAATCCAGCGTCCGCTGCCGCGGCTGGTGACCATCAGCACATCAATGCCATCGGCCGTCTCGCGATAACACAGGGCGGCCACCTGCAGGCGTTTGGGTCGAAATAACATCGGCCTGAGAATTTCTTCCCAGGCCCGGGATAAGGAGGGGGTCATGACTATTCGCAGCCTTTACGGCTTGCCTTAAGTTTGGAATTGGATACCGCATACATAGGGACCAGGTCGGAATATGCAATGTGGGCTGGGGCGAAGGCTCCGGACTGTTACATTTTCGACGGTTCATTGGTAGGCGGGTGCGGGCGGCTGCGCATTGACAATCTACTGCGACTGGGGCGCCATGCAGCAAATATTGACAGGCATAGGAGAGCTCGATGAAATCTGCACTGATCACCGGTGGCGCGCGGGGCATTGGATTTGCCACCGCCAGGGGATTGCTGGCCGAGGGCTGGCAGGTTGCGATCCTGGATCGGGATGGCGAGGCACTGGCCGCTGCGCTGACGGAGCTTCCGGGCGCCATTGGACTGGCGGGCGATGTGTCGCTGCCCGGCGATGTCAGCCGCGCCGTTGCCGAGGTAACAGCGGCTTTTGGCCGTCTTGACGGGCTGGTGAACAATGCCGGTGTGGCTGATTTTGGCCCCATCCGCGACACCACATATGAGCGCTGGCAGCGGGTGATGCGGACCAATCTGGATGGGCCGTTTCTGATGACCCAGGGGTTTACCGATCTGCTGGCGGCAGATGGCGGTGGCGCGGTGGTCAATATCACTTCGATTTCCGGGTTGCGGGCCAGCACCCTGCGGGTGGCCTATGGCACCTCCAAGGCGGCGCTGGCACAGCTGACATTGCAACAGGCTGCGGAACTGGGCGAGCTGGGCATTCGCGTCAACGCGGTGGCGCCGGGGCCGGTGGCCACCAAGCTGGCGATGGCAGTGCATTCGCCTGAAATCATCGCCGCCTATCACGATGCTCTGCCCCTGAACCGCTATGGCAAGGAAGACGAGATCGCCGCCGCGATCAATTTCCTGCTGTCTGACAAGGCCAGTTTCATCACCGGCCAGATTCTGGCGGTGGATGGCGGCTTTGAGGCGGTGGGCATCGGCTTGCCAGCGCTGCGGGCGGTGGCGCAAGAAAGCTGACATCCGGCCCTGACACTGGGCCCCGTGTCAGGGGCCCGTACCAGGACGGTGCGTCGGGCTGACCAGACGTACCGTTTTTCTGGTGTCAATTATGGCTTTCGCCGTTTTACCCGCAGGGTCGGGTCTGCCTGAGTGGGGTCTTCGGGCCAGGGATGGCGGGGGTATTGCGCCCGCATGTCCTTGCGCACGTCGCTGTAGGAGCCTGTCCAGAAACCGGGCAGATCGCGGGTGATCTGGATCGGGCGCCGGGCAGGCGACAGCAGGGTGATCTTCAGCGGCACGCCGCCACTGGCCGGATGTCGGGTGACGCCAAACATTTCCTGTATCCGCAGCTCGATCTCGGGGCCTGCCTCGGCATAGGTGATCGGAATGCGATTGCCCAGCGGCGTGGTAAAGTGGCTTGCCGCCTCGCGGTCCAGCAGTTGGGTCTGCTGCCAGTCCAGCGCCGCCCGCAGCGCGGGCAGTAGATCAAAGCGTTTCCAGTCGTCGGCGGTTTTCACCCCGCTCAGCATTGGCAACAGCCAGTCGCCTAAGCTGTCGGTTAACCCCTGGATCGAGAAATCGGGCAGCTCATGGCCTTCGGCACGTACCAGTTCAACCCGCGCCGCCAACCGCGCCGCAGCGCCTGTCAGGCGCAGCCCAAACTCACGCACCCCGTCCAGCATCGCTGCCGCCACGGCTTCGGGCGGGACATCTTTCCAGACCTGATCGTCAAGCACCACGGCGCCAAAGCGTTCCTGTTTGCGTGCCACCACCCGGCGCTCGCGTTTGGACCAGTCACAGCTGCTGTGCCAGGCGATTTGATCGCCGAACAGCGCCCGGATTTCCCCCTGCGAGATCTGCGCCGCCATCCGCACCCGCGCCTCGCGCAGGTTGCCGTCACTGTCCAGCACCACGATGAACGGCGCCGCCGCCAGGGTGTCGCTGTCCTCCAGCACCACCCCCTTGCCGCCGGACAGCACATAACGCGGGGTATCCCCCTTGCGCCGTTGCCCAATGCGGTCGGGATAGGCGAGCGCGGCCATGGCGGCAGGGGGCAGCGTCGCATCAAGTCCCGGCTGGTCCGTGCCCTGCCGCTGCAAACGTCGGGTCTCTGCTTTGATCCGTTCCACCACCGGCTGGTTCAGCTGGTAGGGGCGCTTGCGCTGGAAGCCCTTGGGGTCGCGCAGGGCCTGCATTCGCAGCAACAGATCACTTGGCGCGCCGCGCAACGGATCGCGTTCGGCCATCAGTGCCGCCAGTGGCGCCGCCGCGCGGCCGCCGCTGACCAGCATATGAGCCAATCGCGGGTGCAGCGGCAGGCTGGCCAGCGCCTTGCCGTGCCTGGTGATCCGCCCCCCAGCGTCCAGCGCCCCCAACATCCGCAACAGGGCCTGCGCCTCGGTCATCGCTCCCTCGGGCGGCGGTGTCAGGAAGGACAAGTCACTTGCGGCGGCGCCCCAGAGGGCCAGTTCCAGCGCCAGACTGGTCAGATCTGCGGCCTCTATCTCGGCTGGAGGAAACGCCGCCAGCGCGCCTTCCTCGCCCCTGGTCCAGAGGCGGTAGCAGATGCCGTCTGCCACCCGTCCAGCCCGGCCCCGACGCTGGATCGCCTCGGCGCGGGTGACTTTCTCGGTGATCAGCCGCGACATGCCCGATCCGGGATCAAACCGCGCCCGGCGCGCCTGTCCCATGTCCACCACCACCCGGATATCCTGAATGGTCAGCGAGGTCTCGGCGATCGAGGTCGCCAGCACCACCTTGCGGCCGGATTTGACCGGCGCAATGGCGGCACGTTGCTCGGCAAAGGGCAGGGCGCCAAACAGCGGTCGCAGCACGCAGGTCTCTGGCAGTCGTGCTGCCAGTGCCGAGGCCGCCCGGCGGATCTCGCCCTCACCGGGGAGAAACACCAGGATGCCGCCTCCCGTGTCTCCGCCGGTGCCGCGGGTGTCCTTCTCGGCCTGCTGCACCAGATCCACCAGCGCATCCAGCCGCCGTGCCCGGGCGGAGGAGGCCCCTGTTGTCTGCCCCCGGGGCCCTTGTGTCGCTATGGGGCGCTCCAGCCAGCGTGTCTCCACATCGTAGCTGCGCCCCTGCGAGGTCACCATCGGAGCCTGCATCAGTTCGGCCACCGGGCCTGCGTCCAATGTTGCCGACATTGCCATCAGGATCAGATCGTCGCGCAGCGCGTCCGCCACTTCCAGACACAGCGCCAGGCCAAAATCGGCATTCAGTGACCGTTCGTGGAATTCGTCAAAGATCACCGCACCGATACCGGGAAGATCGGGGTTGCTCTGCAGCATCCGGGTCAGGATCCCCTCGGTCACCACTTCGATGCGGGTGGCCTTGGATACCTTGGCGTCCCCGCGCACCCGGTAGCCGACGGTCTCACCGGCGCGCTCGCCCAGGGTCTCGGCCATCCGTTCAGCCGCTGCCCGCGCCGCCAGCCGCCGCGGCTCCAGCATCACGATGCGGCCTTTGGTCAGCCCGGCCTCCAGCATGGCCAGCGGCACCCGCGTGGTTTTGCCGGCACCGGGCGGCGCCTGCAGCACGGCACGCCCGTGGGCCCGCAGGGCGGATATCAATTCGGGCAGGACGGCATCAATGGGCAATTTTGTCATAGCCGCTTTATCGCCAAACTCTGCGGCAAGGTCTAGCCTCTGGACAACCGCGCCCGGCCTGCGCCAAACAGGCAGGTAAATACAGGAGTGCCCATGACCATCGCCGAGCTCAGCCAGAAGATCCTGACCCGCGACCGCCGCGCCCTGGCCCGCGCCATCACCCTGGTCGAAAGCCAGCGTGCCGATCACCGGGTGATGGCCGAACAGCTGCTTGGCGTGCTGGCCACGCATCGTCGTCAGGCCTTGCGCATCGGGTTGTCAGGCACGCCGGGGGTGGGAAAATCCACCTTCATCGAGAGCTTTGGCCTGATGCTGACGGCGCAGGGGCTGCGGGTGGCGGTGCTGGCGGTTGATCCCAGTTCGGCCCGCTCGGGCGGGTCTATTCTGGGCGATAAAACCCGGATGGAGCGTCTCAGCCGGGATCCCAACGCCTTTATCCGGCCCTCTCCCAGCCAGACCCACCTGGGCGGCGTGGCGCGCCGCACCCGTGACGTGGTGGCCCTGTGCGAGGCCGCGGGTTTTGATGTGGTACTGATCGAAACCGTGGGCGTTGGCCAATCGGAAACTGTGGTGGCGGAAATCTCGGACCTGTTCCTGTTGCTCCTGGCCCCGGCCGGCGGCGATGAATTGCAAGGCGTCAAACGCGGCATCATGGAAATCGCCGATGTGATTCTGGTCAACAAGGCCGATGGCGATCTGAAACCCGCCGCCACCCGCACCTGCGCCGACTACTCCGGTGCCCTGCGGTTGCTGCGCAAACGGGTGCAGGATCCCCCCGGCTACCCCAAGGCGATGATGGTCTCGGCGCTTGAGGATGAGGGTCTGGGGCAGGCCTGGACCGAACTGCAGCAGCTCAACAGCTGGCGCCGCGAACATGGTCATTGGGATCAACGCCGCGCCGAGCAGGCGCGCTATTGGTTTGTCCAGGAGGTGCGCCAGACTTTGCTGGCACAACTGGACAGCCCCCAGGCCCGCGCCCGGATAACAGATCTGGGGGACCGCGTTGCCCAGGGCGATCAGAGCATCAGCCAGGCCGCCAAGCAGATGCTAACAACCCTGGACCCGACCTGAGCCTTCTTCTTGTCTAAAATACCTCCGCCGGAGGCATGGCCCCAACGGGGCCAATCGGTTAAAGTGCAGTCTCAACTGCGTTGATTGCAAGGATTGGAGGGCAGCTGCTCCTTCGAGCGCACCGTTGGGGATCAGGACGTCGTCGGATTGCACCGCTGGGACCAGGAAATCGTCGGATCGCAGCGCCGGGATCAGGAAAACACGGTCAGATGGCTTGACCCCACCAGTGATTCCTCCTAAATGCACCCAACCAGTTTTGGGTGTTGCCATCGGCCGCGCCCCTTGAGATTTTGGCTTTGGGATGTCCCGGGGCACCAGATACGAAGGATGAACCCATGTCGCGCCGTTGCGAATTGACCGGAAAAGGCCCGATGTCGGGCAACAATGTCAGCCACGCCAAAAACCGCACCCGCCGTCGGTTTCTGCCGAACCTGAATGATGTGACCCTGCAGTCCGAGATTCTGGGCCGCGGTGTCAAGCTGAAGATTTCGGCTGCTGCTCTGCGCACCGTCGATCACCGCGGTGGTCTGGATGCGTTCATGGTGAAAGCCAAGGACGACGAGCTGTCGATTGCGGCTCTGAAAGTGAAAAAAGAGATCACCAAGGCAACCGCTGCTGCCCAGGCCTGATCCTTGGCCTGATCCTTTCACCGGATCCAAGATTTTACGCCCGGCATGAGTGATCATGGCGGGCGTTTTCTGTTGTTGCTGCAGCGCAAACTGCGACGGTTTGGGTCCTTGCAGGTGAATAGTCTCGCAGCCTATCTTGCGGCAATGAAACTGCCTATGCGTTCATATCTGACCATGTTGCTGGTCCTGACCGTCACGCTGACCGCCTATAGCGCCGGCGCGATGGGCGGCATGCGCGATGCCACCGGACAGCTGGTCATCTGTTCGGGCACAGGTCCGGTGGTGATCTACGTGGACGCCGATGGTCAACCGGCCCGGGCGCCGGGGGACTGCCCGGATTGCATGCCGCTGAGCCTGGACGCATTGGCGTCCCCTCAACAGCTGCAGCTGAGTCTGCCACGCCCACAGGGGCGCGAGCCCGCCGCAGCGCCGCTGCGCATCCAGACCCGCCTGCGCCTGCGGGCCTGCGCCCGTGCGCCACCTTTTGTCTGCTGATTCTTATCACTTCAAGATCCCAATAAAATCAAAAATCAGACCAAAGAGAGAGACTGTCATGTCCTTCAAATCCGTTGTTATCGCCGCTGTTGCATCGCTCACACTGGCTGGCGCAGCTGGCGCCGATATGTCCAAAATCATGGTCGGTGACGCCTATGCCCGTGCCTCCAACAAAATGGCCGGTGCGGCCTTTATGGCGGTGATGAATGGCGCCGCCGAGGATGACCGGCTGATCTCTGTCAGCTCGGAGATCGCCAAGCGCACCGAGCTGCACACCCACATGGATATGGGCGATGGCATTATGAAGATGATGCACGTCAAAGAGGGCTTTGCCATTGCCGCAGGTGACACCCACATGTTGCAGCGGGGCGGCGACCACGTGATGTTCATGGGGCTGACCCAAGAGCTGAAGCAGGGCGACATCATCAGCCTGACACTGACCTTTGAAAACGCCGGTGAGGTGATCGTGCAGGTGCCGGTTGATCTGGAGCGCAAACCCGCCGCAGGCGGTATGGGCCACACTCAGCCCAGCAATTAATCACCAGGTGGGCGGGGCGTCCGACGGCGCTGCCGCTCTCCTGCGCGCCCGGCCAGCCCAGCAGGGCCGGCTTGGCGGTGGCGCCCTGCGGTCAGGGGGGCTGAGTTGGGGGGCGTCAGTCAGATCAGAAGAGGCTATTCTTCGATCACCTGAAGCTGCCCGGCCAGCCAGGGCAGCTGGCTGATGGCCGGAGCAATGATCTGGCTTTGCACCAGATGGCGCATGGTCTGGGCGACATCGCGCGGCACTCGGTCGGCCCAATCGGCCGCGGCAAAAAGCGAAATACTGCGCGAGAATGAGCCAAATGGCAGCGCAAAGGCGTCAATTTGAGTGTGGAAACGGGCCGCCCGCATATAGCCTAGCGGCGTGGTCACCGCCCAGCCAATGCGCCGCGCCACCATGGCCATCAGCGCCAGATGCGAGCCGATCTCGAACCGCTCTTCAAACACCAGTTTCTGACGCGCCAAATGGGCCTCTATCTGTTGCGAGATCAGCTGCTCACGGCCGTACCGCAGCAAGGGCAAGTCGCTCAGTAGGTCACTTTGACGGCTGGGGTCCTTCAGCAACCCCTTGGGGGCCACCAGAATGAAAGGGTCGCGCACCAGCGGGTATTCCGCGATTTCTTCGCGCAGCTCGCCGGTGCTGGCGGCGACTGCGATGTGCAACTCCCGTGCCGCCATTGCGCGGCTGATATCATGGCTCGAGGCGGTGATCATCTTGAACCGGCATTGGGTCAGGCTGTCGGCCAGAATAGTCGCCAGACGCGGGGTCAGATTATTGTCGAAATCGTCGATCAGCCCGATGGACAGGGTAGTCAGATGAGTAAGGTCCATCACCGTCAACTCGCTCTGCGCCAGCCGCAACTCGGATAGGACAACTTCGGTGCGGCTCAGAAAATTGCGGCCGGCGGTTGTCACCAGCATCGGGCGGCGGCCGTGGTCCACCAGATCCGAGCCCAGGGCCTTTTCAAGATTTCGAAGTTGTTGGCTGACCGCTGGCTGGCTCAGCCCGGTCAGTTCAGCAGCCTGGGCGACGGATCCTGTCTTGGCTAAAGCCTCAAATACCTCCAGCCCTCGCAGGGTGACTCCTTTCATCAACATCTGCCACGCTCCTGTTTTTGCCACACCTTTTGTTAAACTCTGCAGGCTTCGGGTCAAGCGGTAAATCCGCCCAAAGGCGATAGGTCTGATTTAAGCGCGTCTTTAAGGTGAGCAGAGCAGGGGCGGCAGTGACTTTATCTATCTGGTATCTGCACCGGGCCGCGCCGGTTGCTGATCTGTGTAGGGTGTGTGCTGGCACGCACCAGCGGTGCCGCTTCGGGTTGGCTGCAGGTCCGGCGGGTTAGCTGCAGGTTCGGGCGGCACGTTCGCCGAAGGCTTTGTAGCGCAGCCAGAGCCGTTCGTCGCCGCTGCGGCTGGACTGCCGCACCACCTGCGCCTGATGCGGATCGTCGAACCAGCCGGCCACTTTCTTGCGTTCGGAGCGTGTCAGACTGGCATTGGCCACCTGCTGAATGCAGCCACAGATGGACCGAGACGCGGCGGTGCGGTCGGATTGCCGACAGGCGCGCTCAATCAGGTCAGCCTGAGCCGGGAGGGGGGTCATCATACCAAAAATTCCCGCGCAAACCGCCACGGTCAAAATACTCTTCATCACTGTTCACTCATCCTAGATCGGCGGATCTTGGCGCCCGCATATGGGCGCATTATGGCGCAACCCCGACAGGGGGGCAATCATGGTAAACACCGGCGGATGTTTGGGCGGGATGTTGCCGGGGTAAAACCTGTGTTGAACGCAAAGCCCAAGGCGCGAGGGATTCGCATCATTCGCATCATTCGCATCATTCGCAACGGGCAGCGCCCTAAGCGCAGGGTGAATGGACCAAGCGCAAAGGGGCGCGCCTGACCTTGGGTGGGCGCAACGCGCCTTCCCGGGGGGAAGGTCAGGCGCGGCCCGGTCTGGCGACCGGGCGAAGGGCCTTTTCGACTTGGGTTTGCTACAGGTCAATTGGAGCGTTAGTCTCCGCCCCAAATTTGCTCATGAGGAATTCTCCGAGGTGGATCAAATTTTCTTCACGTTTTTCAGGGCCAATCTCGTCGCCTGACAGCATATAAAGAATTCCCGTGACACTGCACACAGCAAGAAATCCATTCCTGAGGAATGCCGAGTAATTTTTTCTCTCACGTTCGGAAAGCTCATCGGGCTTAGTCCGCTTTAGCAACTCGAGTTGTTCTTCCAGCTCTGCTACTTTTCCTTTTAGTCTGCCAACCTTTTCAATCAAAAAGTGCTCGGATGCCGTATTGACAGATGTTTTTTGCAATGACCCAGCAACGGATTGCATAAGTGCTGGAATGTCCTCCAGTGGCAAAAAACGGTCGGGGAGGCGATTTTCGAGTGTTTCCTTTCGGAAACCTGCAATTGCTTGCGAAATTTGGAATGAACAACTGTTCAAATTGGCGCTGATGACGACTTTGTTCTCGATCAGGTGATGGACAGATTTCGGTTCGTATACAGGAAATCGGTCTTGTATCTGAGCGTCTGCAGAGCCAAAAATGCCCCGAATACTCTTAATCTCCCGCGCAACCGCCTCAGCCCCTTCTTCCCAAACCGCATCCTTGATCAGCGCCACCTGCAATTGCAGATCCCAATCGAGCGGCTTGCCCTCCAGCATGCTTTGATACCAGTCGCGCCAGAAGGCCCAGGTCTCGTCTGGGTCTGGATGCGCGGCGAAACCCTCCCAATATCCCAATAAAGGTCCGATGTGGTCAGTCGAGGGCCACAGGGGGCGCTTAAACATTTCCACGTGGTTTCCATTTTGTCGAGCACGCGCATCAGCACGAACTACGGAATTGGTGAAGTTGATGAGGGGGGTGCCCAAGTTGGAGACGGAGTAGACAGCGAGGGCAATTGCATTGGCTGAGTTGACGGCGGAACGGACGGCGGAGTCGGCCGAATGGGCCGAGTCGGAGGTGGTAGTGGTTGTGGCGGAGATAGCGACTGAGAGGGCGACGCTGGAGTGGGCAGGGTCGAATCTGTAACCTGTTGTGATGGCGGCGGAGAAGGCAGCGGAATTCACCTTTTTCATAACAGGGGTTCGACAAGTGCTCGCAACCCCCGTTATGAGCGTCGCCCTGAAACAAGACAAAAGCAAGCCTTGGCCGTTCAAGCTCCCGAAGTTATTATCAACTTCGGCCATTGCCACTGGCAGACTTCGCAGAGATGCCCGCGCCGCGATCGCCCGGCTCATCCGCGGATCTTGCGTCTGCAGCCAGCTTTCCAGCTGATCCATATCCTCAATTTTGTCAAAATCGTCCAACTCAAAACGTCCTTAGCTCAAATAACCTATGCCGCACCCTATACGGCCGCTTGACCAGCGCAAGATTCCAAATCATATCCCCTAGCATGACCGAACTGTCCAAAATCCGCAATTTCTCGATCGTGGCGCATATTGACCACGGCAAATCCACCCTTGCTGACCGGCTCATCCAAGAGACCGGCACGGTGGCTGGCCGTGATATGAAGGCGCAGCTGCTCGACAGCATGGATATCGAGCGCGAGCGCGGTATTACCATCAAGGCCAACACGGTGCGGATCGATTACACGGCCGACGACGGTGAGGCCTATGTGCTGAACCTGATCGACACCCCCGGCCACGTCGATTTCGCCTATGAGGTCTCCCGTTCCATGCGTGCGGTCGAAGGCTCGCTGCTGGTGGTCGACAGCTCGCAGGGGGTTGAGGCGCAGACCCTGGCCAATGTCTATCACGCGATGGCGGCCGACCACGAGATCGTGCCGATCCTCAACAAGATCGACCTGCCCGCATCCGACTGTGACCGGGTTGCCGAACAGATCGAAGACGTCATCGGCATTGATGCCTCGGGCGCCATTCGGGTCTCGGCCAAAACCGGCGAGGGCATCCACGCCACCCTTGAGGCCATTGTCAAAGAACTGCCCGCCCCCAAGGGCACCCGCGATGCACCGCTCAAGGCGATGCTGGTAGACAGCTGGTACGACAGCTATCTTGGCGTCATCGTGCTGGTCCGCATCATCGACGGGGTGTTGAAAAAGGGCATGCGGGTCAGGTTCATGTCCAATGACACCCTGCACAGCATCGACCGCATCGGCGTGTTCCGCCCCGAGATGGAACCGATCGACGAGTTGGGCCCCGGCGAAATCGGCTTTCTCACCGCCTCGATTAAAGAGGTGCGCGACACCCGCGTTGGCGACACCATCACCAATGACCGCCACGGCTGCGAGGTGGCGCTGGACGGCTTTAAGCCCGCACAGCCGGTGGTGTTCTGTGGCCTGTTCCCGGTGGACAGTGCCGAATTCGAAGACCTGCGCGATGCCATCGACAAGCTGGCGCTGAACGATGCCTCCTTTACCTTCGAGATGGAGACCTCGGCGGCGCTGGGCTTTGGCTTTCGCTGTGGCTTCCTCGGGCTATTGCACCTCGAAGTGGTGCGTGACCGGATCGAGCGCGAATATGACATCAGTCTGATTACCACCGCGCCCTCAGTTGTCTATCACCTGCACATGCGGGATGGGAGTATGCGCGAGCTGCACAACCCTGCCGACATGCCGGACATGACCTATGTGGATCACCTGGAAGAGCCGCGCATCAAGGCAACCATTCTGGTGCCCGACGAATACCTCGGCGATGTGCTGAAACTGTGCCAGGATCGTCGCGGCTTGCAGGTTGACCTGACCTATGCCGGCACCCGTGCCATGGTGGTCTATGACCTGCCGCTGAACGAGGTGGTGTTTGACTTTTATGACCGGCTGAAATCGGTGACCAAGGGCTATGCCTCGTTTGACTATCAGATGTTCGGCTACCGCGAGGATAATCTGGTCAAGATGTCGATCCTGGTCAACGACGAGCCGG
The DNA here is from genome assembly GCA_013214575.1 of Paracoccaceae bacterium. GTDB lineage: Bacteria > Pseudomonadota > Alphaproteobacteria > Rhodobacterales > Rhodobacteraceae > Parasedimentitalea. The sequence continues at coordinate 86,903 of JABSSD010000134.1, forward strand.
TGGATGCGCTGTCGATGATGGTGCACCGTGACCGCGCCGACGCGCGTGGCCGTGCCATGGTGGAAAAGCTAAAAGAGCTGATTCCGCGCCACATGTTCAAGATCCCGATCCAGGCCGCCATCGGCGGCAAAGTGATCGCCCGCGAGACCCTGTCTGCCATGCGCAAGGACGTCACCGCCAAGTGCTACGGCGGCGACGCCAGCCGCAAGCGCAAGCTGCTGGACAAGCAGAAAAAGGGTAAAAAGAAGATGCGCCAGTTCGGCAAAGTCGACATCCCGCAGGAAGCGTTTATATCCGCACTTAAAATGGACAGCTAAAGCTGACCATTTTAAGTGCGAGTGGGCGGCAGCGAATGACGCAGTCAATCGCGTGCCCGCACGGGAGTGTTCTGCGGGGCGAGTCGAAATAGACCGCGCCCTCTCAACACCAAACACAATCGTATCAGTCAAATTCGGGGGAGCATCAGCTCCGCCTATTCGGTTCTTGACGCCTCGCGTGAATTGAAAGCCACATATTTTGTATGGGACTCCATTGCGTAATTGATAGGAATAAAAAACCGAAGTCTCTTGTAGGAAATAGTAGATTGTAACATTGTAGAATAAAGCGTGCTTTCAAATTTAAGATATAATGAAAAGTGATGTCATGGTCAGTTTTGTTCGTCCAGAGAATACAAAGTCGCGAGTTCGCGCAGCGGGGAAACGAATCACCAAGGGAAAAGGGACGCTTGAGGACAATTTGGTGCTCGAAAATTTCCGAGGTTCACATGCCTATATTCTGAACACATTTCAGGCTAATATTCGGAACCACTCGCGTGGAAATGTTAGAACAGTTGGGCAACGTCTGAAACGGAGAAATACGATTCTCGACAAGCTTCGCCGTGAACCAAGCATGCCTTTGCCCGCCATGCATGACATTGCAGGATGTCGTATGGTGTTCGAGGATTTCAAGCAACTGGACGAAGTGCGACAGTCTATGCATGCAGCGCGATGGCGCCATTCACTCACGCATAGTGTTGATCGTTACGATTATATACTAACACCAAAAGTGACAGGGTATCGGGGAATCCACGATGTTTACGAGTACAGAGTGAATTCGATCGGTGGCGTTCCGTGGAATGGTTTGAAAATTGAAATTCAGTACAGAACATTACCTCAACATGGCTTTGTTGCACAAATCGGCCTGAGGTCGGGCTCCCCCTTACCCCTGACGGACTTATCCTACGGTAACAGTTTCAGGTATGCCAAGAGCTGTGAATTCGTTGAGAATTGCGGCGCGAATTTGGATCTCCGCAACCTG
>JABSSD010000135.1 GCA_013214575.1 Paracoccaceae bacterium
ACTGCCAGTCATAAATGACGTGCCGGGCAGTGGCTCCACAATCACACGGGAGCCTGTGTCTTTGTAAGACAAGAGGGGAGCATATTGGAAAGCCGCCAGGACAGAACCTTGCGGGTCGCCCAATCCATGATTGCCACCAGATACAGAAAGCCGCGCTTAACGGGAATCTAGGTAATGTCGCTGGACCCTTTTGCCCGGCAGGGCATGGTTTACATGCCCGAGAGGAGGACCTGATTGGGCCGCGTGATTGCCAGGCCTCGAAGCAGGTATAGATAAATGCGGTGCTGTGGATGCTTCTTGCTGGTATTGGTTGTACCCTCTCGTGCATGCAACCATGCACTGCCGGGCGGCGGATGGCCTGCAAACCCATAATGTCCATCAGGCGGCAAACAAAATGGCGTCCGGCAGAGACCACTGACTGAGGAAGATAGGCCGCAATCTGGCGACTGCCCCTCTCGGGACATTGCTTTGCAATGCCCTGCCGGGCAGTGAACGAACGGATACTTCGTAAATACCCTCCTCTCAGTGATTGTTACACAATCAACTGCCGGGCAGTGGATCAATCTCATGCATCAGATCAAGCGGTACCGGGTCAAAGCCGACCGGGGTGTAATAGATTGATGAGCGGCTGATCTTGAGCAGCTTGCATTGGCGTGTCAGGCTCAGCCTGGTATTCTCTTTACGGATCATCTCGCGGCGTTCGCTCGGGCTCATCGCTTCAGCCCTTGTGACATCGGAAATGGGACCGTGGCCCCGGTGGGGCCGCGTAAGCCCTTGGGAGCATCGTTCTCCACCGCGAGCTAGCCGACTTACCTTTCATGGTTCGCATCCGTCTGACACTGCCGACAAACTGGTTCCAAAGAAGCAGCGCCATACGTCAAAGCGCATCTTTGAACGGTTGCGTAATGAGTATCATTTTACGGGCGGCATCAGAATCGTGAAGGATTATATCTTCGCACCCAGGCAGCGTCAGCGGGAGATTAGGCAAAGACAAAGTCAGGTGGGCCGAGGACATCGATATCGATATCACGCAAAGTAACCGTGAGCGGACCTAGTGTGATCACGGTATCAGGTCCAGATTGGGCAAAACTGAGATCCCCGAAGTCGCTTACATTGGGGATGTTCTCGAAGCGGATGACATCGATGCCGTCTTCGAAGCCGGCAATAAAATTCAACCCGTCAGACTCGTCAGTGAATTGAAAAACGTCCGCGCCAGCCTGGCCAAACAGCCAATCGTTGCCAGGATTGCCAGAATTGCCAGAATTGCCAGAATTGCCAGAATTGCCGGATGGCGCATCGTCTCCAGCTCCACCAACGGGTTCGCCGTCGCCAGCCTGCGCAAAGAGTTGGTCGTCGCCTGCAAGCTCATTCAAACTGTCGTTGTCTGGGCCGCCGGTGATCAAGTCAGCGCTGCCAGCAAGTAACGGATCAGCGCCCGGCAGGTCGATCGTGTAGCTGTCAATCAGTGTGCCGCCATCCGCAATCGACCAAAATTCAAAGGTGATCGACGCGTCGCTGGCCTGGACCAACATGGTGCCGTAATCGTCATTGTAGCGCGTCTCACTGCCAGGGATCGGGGTGTCGAAGTCACGTATGCTGCGCCCGCCAAGCCCCGTGACGAAATACGGCAGCATCTCCCCGTCGCCATTGTCGTCGCGCAGGATCCGTTCGTAATCGTGATCATGGCCGGTAAGGACCGCTGTGACGCCCCAGCCCTCGAAAGGCCACTGCAGAGCCAAGTTCGATCCGTGAAACCCGGAGGAATAGGACGCGTGATGAAAGTAGACGATCTTGTATAACGCATCGGAATTTGCCAACTCCGTTTCGAGCCACTGTGCTTGGTCTGAGGTGCTGGATCGACCATCCGGTTCCTGACCATTGCTGTTGAGCGCAAAGAAATGGATGGGGCCCATCTGGAAGTCGTAGTAGCGCTCGTTACCCGGAAGGGAGAAATAATCCAGGTAGACGTCCAATCCAACATCGCTGTAGTCGTGATTGCCGAGCGACGGGAAGAAGCGGTTGACCTCGCTTCCCGGTCCGTAGGCCCCGGAATAGTTGCCGATATAATCACTAAAGGAGGGCCCGATCTGGTCATCAATTGTTAACGCGTAACCATTGTCTCCGGTGGTTATGATGAAATCGACATTCATGCCGTCAATCAAATCAGCCATGGAGAGCATGCCCGGGCCAACCATGTAGTCTCCAAAGGCCGCAAAGCGCACTTCGTCGACATCCGCGACCGAGACTGTCAGGCTGCGGGTGACGCTGAGCCCGCCCGGGTCGATGGCGGTGACATCGAGATCTATCTCGTCGCCCAGCTCGTAGTCGAGACGAATCCCATCCTTGAGTTTTAGCTGGGTGCCCACCACCTCGAACCGCGGATCGCTGAGCAGGAAGCTGTGGGTGTCGCCAGCATCCGGATCTGTCACGCTAAGAGTCCCGGCGACGACGCCCGGCGCATTCTCGACCAAGGGCTGACCCGGAAGGAAGACGATATCGGTCGGTGCACCGTCGCCGCCGCCATCGACAAACACAAAGTCGATATAATCGGTGCGCAGCGGCTCACCGCCATCCTTGAAGCCGACGATTTCAATCACGTCACCGGCAGACAGCGACACGCCACTGATCGCGTGTTCGACAAAGGAGGACTGGTTGGCGGTGGAGCCTCCGGCGTCGAGGTTCCAGACAAAATTGTCGATCTCGGTGCCGTTCACCAAGATGCTCATTTGCGACTGGCCGTCGGACTCGTCGAAATGGCCAATTTCCAGATCATAGGTGCCGCTCACCGCTGCAAATGCATAAGAGGCGCGCTGCTCGCCGCTGCCGCCAGCCTGCAGATATTGCCCGCCGGACGCCTGATTGTTGTTCTTGACGTTAAAGCCGCTGAGGATGGTGAGCGCCTCAGCCTCGACCCGGAACGGATCCGGCGGCGCCGCCGACAGGTCAACCGTGAAACCCTGCATCGCTGGGTCGGCCGACACAAAATTGCCGCTGGTGTCCTGAACCTCCGCCGCCAGAAGGGCGACAGTATAGCTGCCCTCGTCGGCCACATCCCAGGTTCCG
>JABSSD010000136.1 GCA_013214575.1 Paracoccaceae bacterium
AAACGGTTTGAGCCGCTGTCCGTCCATTTACTGCAACTATCTGTGTCCAAAAACGCCGGTGCAGTGCAGTACGAAACTGAGGCCTGGCAGCGCCTCAGATCATCGCCCAAGACCCATCACCAAGAAAGGCCGGGTAATTGCGATTTGATATTTTGAAGTGGTTCCAGTGCACTGTCAATGACTTGCATTAAAAACGCCGCTAAGGTGGTTGAAACTCAAAAACGAGTTGCTGCAACTTTCTCTGTCCATCCTTGCAAGAAAGTCTGTCCGGCTACAGTCTGTCCGGCTACATCTGTCCAAGTTTGCAAGAATCTCTGTCCGGCTGTTGTTGGACACTTATAACTGCAGTAACCGGAAGAGCCCGGAGGATGGCGGAAGAAGCCGGATAGAACCCTATAAACAAGGGTCTTTGTGACAGTGGGCCGCATCCTAGGCCGATTTGATGAGTGTCCTTCAAAACAGCTTAAAACGGGCCTTTAACGCCGTTTGACCAATATTGGGACACCTAACTTTGCAAATTATTCCGTTCTCCCTGTGTGCCTTGTAAATAAGGTTGATCGGCCATTTTAGCCGTCTCGGCACCCCGGCAAGCGAGCTTATTCTAAGGGTCGGAACTGGGAAATCCTGCGCCAAGTTTGTTCACGGTTTCCCAGATAGAGATTAGTCTAAAAAATTCAATGCCATAGAGGTATTTGAAAAGTTCCCTTACGTGCTGGAAGTAGGAAGCGTTTTTGGGGAAAGCCGACACATGATGCTCCCATCTGGGATTCGAGCACGGCACTAAATTCTAACATTTTCATCCAATAGCTGCCATTCGAACGACACCCAGAAAACTCCGAACTAGCGCACTCAGCGAACAATGCTGCTGGCGCGAAGAATTGTAAGAATGGGCGGCTTCCGGCCATTCGTTGCGATGAGCGCCAATGGCAAAATTGCGGACGGTCCAGTCATTAGCCACAATTACACGCGCCCAAAATCCATGGTCCAATTCGTTTCCCAGGTCGTGCCGCCATCGCGAGACATCGCCTGCTCCCACCTTGGCGCCGTCGTATCGGTTCGCATCCAAAGGAACCTGACGGATATTGGTTGCCCACGGAGAGTGTCCTCAGCAAAGAAGGATCCGACGCCCTTCTCAAACCTGCCAATCACAGGCACGTCAAGCTGGTGCGGATCATTCGCGGACAGCCACCATATCGCCCACGTCTGGCTGGTGACGTCAAAGGCACGCATTGCGATGGCACGGTAAGGTCCGCTTGGAAATTCAAGCAGGTTGTCTTCGACATTGCCATTGCCACCGAGCACCAATCGGGTTTCCGAGCTGCCATTGAACTCTTCCCAATCGTCGCATCCAACCAACCGCTCCTTGAGACGACGATGCCGCACCCGCCATTGGCCAATTTCAAAATCAAAATCGTGGGAAATGTTGACTGGCTCTTGCATGTGATTGATCCCTAAACTACGTGACGCCGGTATGTTCGCCTTATGTTCCGACCTCGTTATCAAGTCAATCGGATTACATCGCACAGGTTTAAAATGGCCTGCCGAGCCATGCTGCGCGCGCAAACCCATCGGTGAAAAGGGCTCAGACTTGCCGTTCGCTGCGGACCGTTCGAAGGTCCACAAAGGGCCGAGGCTGTGTGAAAACTCAGTCCAATGACCTTTCTCGTCACGTTCGTTTTGAGCACTTGAGTAAACGCTCCCCCAACTGTGCGACAGAACGCATCTAAGGCCCATTTTTAGCGGAGCAAGCCGAACGTCTGGAGTTTTCACACAGCCTCGGCCGTTAGCAACCGTGATGGGCGAGTGAAAGGGCCCAATTGCTGCACCATGCGCATTTCGTCACTAAGGGCGGGTTCCGGACCTTCGCTGCGGTAAGCTCCAACGGCAGCAATGCGCAGATTGCGTACTTTGCAAAGTCTGGGTTGCAGGGCGTCTCAGCAGGGTATAACGGCCCGAACCGGGCGTTCATGACTTCCGCAGCGAATGGCTGGTCAGAGCCCAAAATGTTGGATGCTGCCACAGGCACCAAGGCCCAAAACCCTTCCGGAGCGGTCATTCGAAGGTGGCTTACCAGGTCAGCTCCGGCTCACTGTGGTGAACGTTCGAGCGCGCCAGTCATCGATGCAAGTCCAACATAGGCACGGATTGTCCGATTTCCATCCTTCAACCCGATGCAATTCCAGCGATGAGCGAGGCTCTAATGGGTTCCTCAAGCGAAGCTGCCGGGTCCGTTGGGCACCGACGCAAGAAGCGCGGATACCACGGCTTCAGTTGACCGGACCTGCAGAGCCTCGCGCTGCCAGACGAGACGGCGCGTGATTGACAGGCCTTCGGCGTCCTGTCCGATCTCGGTCAATCCGAGCGTGGCAGCTGCACCCTCGGCGACGCTCTGGGGAACCAGCGCTACGCCAAGCCCCTCCGACGCCGCCTGCAACGCCATATGGCTCAGGCCGACCCGGGTTTGGACGGTATGTTCCGGCATGTTGCTCCCTGCCGCCCCGAACCAGTCCGGCCACTGAGGATACAGGGCGTCGCCCATCGCCGGGTCGACCTCAATGAGCGGCAGGCTCGCCACGGCCTCGGCGCTGCGGGACGAAGGCAGGTTGGCCGCCGTTTCCGTATCGGTAAGCGCCACCATCTGGTCGGTCATCAAGGTTCGCGTGGCCAGCAGATCGTGGCCGCGCGGAAAGCTGCGGTAGGTGATCGCCAGATCAGCCTCGACAACGACGCGGTCGCCTAGGGCATGATCCAGCGGAACGATGCTGACCTCGCGCCCGGCGAGCAGGCGCCTGATCTCGGGCAACCGTGGCATCAGCCAGACCGACGCAAAGGAGGTATCGACGGATATCCTGAATGGTGCATGCGGGTCTGTGGCAAGGAGGGCAACATGGGCATCCAGAAGCCCGGCAAAGCCGCGCTCCAGTGCCGGAATTACCCGAAGAGCCGCCACGGTCAGCGCAACCCTGGGTCCATTTCGCTTCAGCAGAGAAATGCCAAGCCGGTCCTCCAGTGTGCGCATTTGATGCGACACTGCGCCCGGTGTCACTCCGAGGATGGTGGCTGCCTTGCCTATACTTTCGCAACGGGCGACCGCCAGCAGTGTCCGGAGGCCGGCGAGGGGGAGATCACGAAGTTCTGACATAGATTGAGGCTAGCTCAATTATGAGTGAATAAAAATCGCTTTTTATAGTGCTTCAGATAAATCATCTTGAGGAAAAATGACATCCCGCGGAGAATTTTCATGACAACCAACGTGCTAAATCATCCACTTGTCAACGTCACTGTCGAAGATCAGGGCAATCGCATAGGAGTGACGTCGGGCAGTGGCACCCGGGCCTTGGTGTCCGCACGCGTGCTGCGCTTTGCCTGCGACTGCGACCTGTGCGGCGATGTCAAGTCGGGCAAGCGGTGGTTGCCGCCCGACATGGTTCCTGTGGGGACTATGGCAGAGACGGTGTTCATGTCGGACCCTCAGACCGTGTCCTTGACTTGGGCGGACGGGCATGTGTCGGTCTATCCGCTGTGGCAACTGCAGTCCCTTGCAGTGACCGCCGTTACCCCTATGCGGCCTGCGAGATTCCGTGCCAAACCCTGGGATGCATCGCTTGCGGAGCGGATCGTTCGGGTGGACTGCGCAGCCGCCCTCTCGGAGGATGCACCGCTGTTCACCGCGCTCGAGGCGTTGCGCGACGATGGCATCGTGATGCTAACGGACGTGCCGCACGAGCCCGAGGACACACTTGCCATCGCCTCGCGCTTCGGTCCGGTGCGCGAGACCAGCTATGGACGGGTTTTCGACTTGATCTCAAAGCCAAACTCGCGCGTCGCCGGAGAGACCTCCCGCGCCCAACTGGCCCATACTGACGAGCCGTTCCGCTATGCACCGCCGGGTTTCATCATGTTTCATGCGATTAAAACGGCAGCGGAAGGCGGAGGCACGTCGATCATGGTCGATGGGTTCAAGGTGGCCCAAAGGCTAAAGGAAACCCGACCCGAGGCGTTCGATCTGCTGACACGCGCCGGGGTCACGCATCGCAGGCTCCACGAAGGTGAAGTGCATTTCGAGACCGAGGCACATGTCATTTCGCTGGATTCTGAAGGCGCGGTAACGGGCATTCGCTTCAACGATCGCTGCCTCGTGCTGCAACCGGGTGATGCGCGGGAAACTGAGCAGCTGCTCGATGCCTTGGGCTCCTTCTCGGTGCTGCTGAAGGATGAGAGCATGCAGTTTCGTCATCAATTGGTGCCGGGCGAGTTGCTGATTTTCGACAACGGACGGATTCTGCATGGCCGTACGGAATTCGATCAATCGATCGGTGTGCGTCATCTGCGAAGCTGCAACCTCGACCGGGACGCCGTCCACAGCGCATTCCGGACGCTCGCGTCACGCTTCGCGCCGGACGATGCTTTCGAGGTGCTTTACCAGGGCCCCATTCTTTGATCTTTGCGCCGTGGAAGTGACGTCCCCGCCACGTCTGCGGTCACTTCAGTCAGCAACGTATAGGAGGGCTAGCAGCAGTGTTCTTGGAGGAGTGACAGGATAGATGCTGCTCTAGCCTGACGGCATCGCAATGTGCCACACTTGAAGTATTGAAAGCACAAGTGAGGTAGAACTTGTCTAAGTTACGTCACTGAAGGACTACCGGCTGTCGCCGGTAGGTTCGCGTTTGGAGTGCAACTCCAGATATTAAGTTCAATGCTTTGAAGCTCGAAAAAGTTCAATTCTAGACGCGTCCGATTCAGAACCGACTGTCCCATCAAGCCCGTGTCATGACCTTGGAGGATCGGAAAGATCCTACAGGTAATGAGGTCGATAGTCGCTGGGTGCGTACAAATTGTGTGCAGACAATACGAAAGTCCGCAACACGCAGTTTGAAGCCATTCGCTAATCAGAGGCGAACGGCAGAAGAGTCCGGCTCAGCTGCCCTTGGTGTAGACCGCAGCGAAGGTCGGCTGTCCGCCCTTACTGTATGTGCGATCTGGTGCGCCTGGCACCCGAGTGAACGTCACTATGGGCTGGAAACTGACGTTAGACGTGATTGGCACGAACGGCAGGTCAGGGCCGTTCGTGACCGTGAGGGGAGAGTGAAGAGGCTCAATTGCTGCACCATGCACATTTCCTGCACGAAGAGCGGGAAGCCACCCTTCGCCGCACCTCGCGCCAATGCCTGCTACCGTCGCGCTGTCCAGTTGAGAACGCCGGTGCAATAATCCCTCACTGAAGCGGCCAGATTGTTTGGTTGGCCGGAGCAAAACTCCATCGATGATTAGCTTTCTGTTTTCAGAGGGCGGGGATGAAGCAAGTGGATTTGTACGGGCGGGTACGTCACGCGGTTTTAGTCGATGGTGTGAGTAGTCGGGAAGCGGCACGGGTCTTTGGAATTGACCCTCGCACTGTTTCCAAGATGTTGGCGTTTTCTGTTCCGCCCGGATACCGGCGCAGCCAACCGGTACGTCGTCCGAAGCTGGATGCTTTTACAGGGATTATCGATCAGATCCTCGAAGCGGATAAGCTGGTTCCAAAGAGGCAGCGGCATACTTCCAAGCGTGTCTTTGAACGACTGCGAAAGGAGTATCGTTTTACGGGCGGCATCACGATCGTGAAGGATTATATTTTCGCGATCAAACAGTGCCAGCGGGAGAGGTGGACCAATACTAACTCCTCCGCAATTTTCCTTTTAGGGCTG
>JABSSD010000137.1 GCA_013214575.1 Paracoccaceae bacterium
CGGACATTTATTGGCAGGTTCCGATGCTGCAACGCGACCCATTGAAGCGGTGATCGAGCCCTGGTGCGGCAAGAGTCCTGAGGCGAGGGTCGAAACCTTCTTCAACCGAACAGCTGTTCGGGTAGTTTCGCTACACTGTGAGATGCAGGGGCTAACGCGCAATCGACTTATGTGTTTGAAGGGTACAAACGAAAAACATCAGGTGGGGACTTGCCCGACCTGGTGTCATATAGAGGTGGTCTCAGTAATTCGACCAGTTTGCAGCCAACTTAAGGTGGATCAGGGTTTCATTTAGGCTGCTGATCTCATTGGTTTCATTTTCCAATCCCAGCGCGTGTTTCCGAACCGGTCTCAAATGCGTTGAGGTAAATGCACTCATATTTTAGGGAGCGCCAAAGCCGCTCGATCATCCGGTTGTCCGCTGCCCGGCAGTCGCTGCTTGCAGCGATGATAGGGGGCCAGCGACCTTTGCTATCCATGCACTGCTCGGCAGCACATGTTTACATGTGTGAGAAGTGGTCTTGTCTCGGTATAGTTCCGGTCTCTTTCGAGCAATGTTTGCTATGAAGGAGACAAGGAATGGCAACGAGACAAGACCACTCACCGCATTGGGTCTCTGTGCGTCGGTAGCGGCCTCTGCCCGGGGAGAGTGCCGAAGTCACGCCGGGTCACTCCGTTGAAATAGTTTCCTTATTCACGAACTGGCAACCTGCCGTGCTTAATGGTCAGTTGAACGATTTCTGGCACCCTGGCGGGCAAGGACCTATTTTATGCAAAAAAGTTCATTTATTCGGGCAGGGCTGCTGGCGATGTCCATCATGGCTCCAACCGTTGGGTTGGGGTTTACCGCGGCGGACGCGACCAGCGGAGGCATCACGGTTGCTGCGACTGGTTGCGAGATTACCCGGCGTGTTGATGCAGTCGGTTTTACCGGCGTCTATATTTGGATAAACGCCGTCTTAAATGAATATGCCGGTGGGGGTTTTTTTAATGCAGGTACAGCCAATACTTCCGCTGCATCTATAACAGTCGCCGGTTTGGCCAGCTGCCTCGGCACCCCAGCGTCCAATATTTCTAGTCTCAGCCAAAATGGCGCAGACGGGTCATTTGCATCCGACAGCTATATTGGGTTTTCATTCACTCTGGGCACTGCCGCCGGATCACTCGGGGCTGGTGTCCACGGATTTTCCACCGACCCAGATACGCCGGTGGTGCCGGATACTTCAGTAGAAGAGACCCAGAAGACCATCGCGCGCTTTTTACAGGGTCGCGCCAACCAGTTGATTTCCAATCAGCCGGATCTGATCGGATTTCTGAGCGGCACCGCCGGTGGGGAATTCGATGCGCATGTAACGCGGGGCCTGGGCAATTTCAATCTGGCGGCAGGTTCTGAACAACCCGTCTGGATCCAGCTCAGAGGTGCCTGGTCAAAGGACGACGGCGCCGATAGCCGCGCGGTCTTTGGCGCCCTTGGCAGCCATCGCAAGATCAGCGAGACCGTTCTGCTTGGTGCCATGCTGCAGTTTGACCATCAGTCACAGGAGGACGGTGCAACGGCGGTAGAGGGCACTGGCTGGCTTGCGGGGCCCTATGTTGTGGCCAAGATGGTCGATCAAGCGTTGTTCCTTGAGGCGCGCGTTCTCTATGGCCAGTCCTCCAACACGGTGACTCCTGTTGGCAGCTATAGCGATGATTTTGACACCTCACGCCTGCTGACGCAGATACAGGTGAGCGGTGATTTCTATCAGGGCCGCACCCGTTTCAGTCCCTTTCTGAATGCGGCCTATGCTGCGGAGGAACAAAAGGCCTACCAGGACAGTCTGGGCAATCCTGCCCCGCGGCAAAAGGTTGAGCTGATGCAGATGGCTTTGGGTCTGGATGCGACCCAGCCTGTGCCGTTGAAGGGCGGCGATCTGGAGCTGCGCGCCGGGGTCTCGGGGATCTGGTCGAACACCGGTGGCACTGAGGTCGCAGAAAGCATTCTGCCAGGCTATTCCGGCTGGCGGGGCAAGGTGAACCTTGGCCTGAATTATGTGAGCAACACCAGCGGAACCTTTACGCTGTCGACCTATCTGGATGGGCTGGGGGCACAGAGCTATGAAAGTTATGGTCTGCAGCTGGACTATAGCCTGGCGTTCTAGCAACGGCCACCCTCTGGCGCGCTCTGCGGCCTGTCCTGCCCGGCGTTCAAAATCGGAGGCTGACAGGCGCCGCCACCATCGGGTGATGGAGGTTCTTGGGCTGCGGATCGAATACGACTGTGTGGCGCAGCCTGAGTGTCCGGCACCGTCTCTACCGGCCCATAGGACGTCTCGCCGCTGATCCAAAGCTCAGGCAAGACTGAAGAGAGATTTGACAAAGGGGTTGCTCATCTGAGCCTTCAGGCAAAGCAACTGATCCGTATTGATCGCTGTCATATTGGTGATTGGTATAGCCGTCAGCCGCCCGTCACAGGGCGCTTCATTTTCATAGGCAAATCCGATCCCCATACCGCGCTTTACCGCTTCTATCACACCTTCGCGGCTGCTGACCTCTAGCTTGGGTTGTTCGAGCATGCCAAGATCCCGCAACGCCGCATTGACTTTCTGCTGAGTGCTGGACCCGGTTTCCCGAAAGATCAGATCATGACCGGCCAGTGTCGCCATGGTTAGTTCCTGTTCTCCTGCCAGTCTGTGATCGCGCCGCAGCAGAGCAACCATGCTTTGACGGCAGATGTCATGCCGGATGACATTGGCATCTGGCCGCGCTCCGGCCATAACCGCGGCATCGACCCGCAGTTGCAGCAGATTGTCCCAGGTGGTGTCGGCATTGGCCAATCGCAATTCAACCCGCACATTGGGGTTCTGCTGCCGAAACTTCGCCACTAGGTCGAGCGCAACATGGGGCCCGTCGGCCCCCAGCACCAGGGTGCCGGACATGCCGCCAGCGGCCGAGGTCAAGATATCGTTGGCATCCCGCTGGGCCCGCAACAATCGACTGGTTGCCTCAAACAGCGCCTGCCCATTGGGGCTAAGCCGCAGGTCGTGCCCATTGCGGCGAAACAAATTCACCTGGCGGCCCTGCTCCAGCGCCTTGATCTGGATCGACACCGCCGGCTGGGTCAATTTCAGAAGCTCCGCCGCTTTCTGGATCGAGCCTTCGGTGGCAACCGCGTGGAAGGCTTTCAGCTGGGCAATCGTCATGATAAATCTTTTTATGTTTTCTTATATTTTATAAATTGGACAGAATCCACGTCAAGTGCTTACTGACTGGCAACATTGCTTTTGGATAGGACCAGAAAAATGGATGCACCTGCACCTAACTACATGTTCGACCCTTCAGAAAAACCGTCTCGGGATCTTTTTGAGGTGCCGCTCATCGTTGCCACTGACGAAAGTGTGAAAGGCTATGGCTGCCTCGTCGACGATCCCGCCAAATTTGACATAGAAATTGTGCAATGGCCTGCCCAGGGCTGGCGCCCGATTGATGCCAACACCGGTGACGAGGCCGGCTATGTCGAAGGCACCTTCCGCTGTGACTGGAAGGGCGACATTCTTTATGGGGTGAATGAGGCGGTCAACGGCAACTATGTGCTGGGCTGGTCAACCGACCCACAGACCGCCTCGGCAGAGGCCCAGACCGAGCCGCGCAACAAGGTACTGTTGTGGCACATGAACTATCACCCGGACGGCGGCCAGTTGTTTTTCCCGCTGGATAACAAACCCTTTGTGGTGCCTGTGGCGCTGCCTGGCGACGACCTGAAACCAGAGAAAGTTGTGGCGTTCTGGGCGGATGGCTCCAAGGGTCTCTATATCCATCCCGGCATCTGGCACGAGGGTATCTTTCCGGTTGAGGACCAGCAGCGTTTTCTCGACCGTCAGGGTAAAGTGCATGCCCGTGTCAGTTGCGACATCGGCGAAGAGTTTGGTGTCTATCTCTCTGTGCCGCTGCAGCTGACCTGATCGGGGGCGGCGAAATCCTGGGCTTTGTCAGTTGCTAGACTTCCCGGTCGCCGTGGGGTATCTGCAGGTCAAATTGCACCTGATTGGATCGCGATAGCCGCTCGGCTGTCGCGAACCCTCATAAGCCAAGGATGTTCGGCCTTTTGATGCACGCCGCTGACATTATTCGAATTATCTCCCCGGCTCTCTAACCTATGAGACGCCGGGCCAAGGTGTTTGAGACCTCGCACCGTACGCTTCGACATTCCGAACAGACCCTCGATAAGGACGCCCCCCATGTGCGCCGACACAGCCGAAACTCCCGACTATAAATCCACACTGAACTTGCCCAAGACCGATTTCCCGATGCGGGCCGGCCTGCCCAAGCGCGAGCCCCAGTGGCTGGACCGCTGGGCCAGGATCGGCGTCTATGACCGGTTGCGTGAGAAAAAGGGCAGAGAGCCCTTCACCCTGCATGACGGCCCGCCCTATGCCAACGGCCATTTGCATATCGGTCACGCGCTGAACAAGACCATCAAGGACATGATCGTGCGCAGCCACCAGATGATGGGCTTTGACGCGCGTTATGTGCCGGGCTGGGATTGCCACGGTCTGCCGATTGAATGGAAGATCGAAGAGCAGTACCGCAAGAAGGGCAAGAACAAGGATGATGTCGATATCATCGACTTCCGTCAGGAATGCCGCAAGTTCGCCGAGGGCTGGGTCGATATCCAGCGTGAAGAGTTCAAACGTCTGGGCATCACCGGCAACTGGGATGATCCATACCTGACCATGGCGTACCATGCTGAGGCAGTGATTGCAGCGGAATTCCAGAAGTTCCTGATGAACGGCACGCTCTACCAAGGCTCCAAGCCCGTGATGTGGTCGCCGGTGGAACAAACCGCCCTGGCTGAGGCCGAGGTCGAATACCACGACAAAGAGAGCCACACCATCTGGGTGAAGTTCAAAGTGGCCAATGAGGATCACAAACTGGCTGGCGCCTATGTGGTGATCTGGACCACAACCCCGTGGACGATCCCGTCGAACAAGGCTGTGGTCTATGGCAAGGATATTGCCTACGGGCTGTACGAAGTCACCGGCACCCCGGAAGAATCCTGGGTCAGCGTTGGCGACAAATACCTGCTGGCCGACAATCTGGCCGCTGAGGTGATGAAGCGCGCCCGTCTGGCGGACGATCAGTATACCCGTGTGGCGGATGTGCCGGTTGAAGATCTGGAGGGCGTTGGCCTGTCCCACCCCCTCGCAGGTGCCGAAGGCGGCAATGGCGAATGGGACGACATCCGCGACTTCCGCGCCGCACCCTTTGTCACTGACACCGAAGGCACCGGATTTGTGCACTGCGCGCCAAGCCACGGTATGGAGGAATTTGAGCTCTACCGGGATCTGGGCATGCTGGAGCAGGTCATCACCTACAACGTGCTGGATGATGGCGGCTTCCGCGCTGATCTGCCGTTCTTTGGTGGCAGCTACATCCTCAACCGCAAGGGCGGCGAGGGTGACGCCAATAAGAAGATCATCGACAAGCTGGTCGAGGTCGGCGGCCTGCTGGCGCGTGGCAAGATCAAGCACAGTTATCCGCATTCCTGGCGCTCCAAGGCGCCGATCATCTATCGCAACACGCCACAGTGGTTTGCCGCTGTCGACCGTGAAATCGGCGACGGTCAGGATACCCACGGCAAGACCATCCGCGACCGCGCCCTGACCTCGATCGATGAGCTGGTGAAATGGACACCGCAAAAGGGCCGCAACCGGCTGTATTCGATGATCGAAAGCCGTCCCGACTGGGTGCTGTCACGGCAACGCGCCTGGGGGGTGCCGCTGACCTGTTTCGTGAGAAAAGGCCTGCTGCCAACGGATGACGCATTCATCCTGCGCGATGACGCGGTGAATGCCCGCATCGTCGCCGCGTTTGAGGCCGAAGGCGCCGATGCATGGTACATGGACGGGGCCAAGCAACGCTTCTTGGGCAGTGACTATAACGCCGATGAGTGGGAGCAGGTGTTCGACGTGCTCGACGTCTGGTTCGATTCAGGCTCGACCCACGCCTTTGTGCTGCGCGACCGCGAAGATGGCACCAAGGACGGTATCGCCGATGTCTATATGGAGGGCACCGACCAGCACCGTGGCTGGTTCCACTCGTCGCTGTTGCAGGCCTGTGGCACCCTGGGCCGCGCCCCCTATCGCAATGTGGTGACCCATGGGTTCACGCTGGATGCCAAGGGCATGAAGATGTCCAAATCTCTGGGCAATACCATCGTTCCAGAGACGGTGATCAAACAATATGGCGCCGATATCCTGCGTCTCTGGGTGGCGCAGACCGACTATACCACCGACCAGCGGATCGGACCTGAGATTCTTAAGGGCGTGGCCGACAGCTATCGCCGGCTGCGCAATACCATGCGTTATATTCTGGGCTCTCTGGGGGAGTTCTCGGAAGATCAGCGGGTTGCGCCTGCGGATATGCCCGAGCTGGAGCAATGGGTGCTGCATCGCATGGCCGAGCTCGACCACAAAGTGCGCAGCGGCTATCAGACGTTTGACTTCCAGGGTGTGTTCTCGGCGGTGTTCAACTTTGCCACCGTCGATATGTCGGCCTTCTACTTTGATGTGCGCAAGGATGCGCTGTATTGCGATGGCGACACCCTGAATGCCCGCGCTGCCCGCACCGTGCTGGATCTGCTGTTCCACCGTCTCACCGCCTGGCTGGCCCCGATCCTGGTGTTCACCATGGAAGAGGTCTGGCTGGAGCGTTATCCCGGCGATGACAGCTCGATCCACCTGACCGATATGCCCGATACCCCGGCGGATTGGCTGAACGAACCACTGGCGTTGAAATGGGCCGGTATCCGTCAGGCCCGTCGTGTGGTCACTGCGGCGCTGGAGATCCAGCGCACCGATAAGGTGATCGGTGCCTCGCTTGAAGCCTCACCTGTGGTGCATGTGCGCGACGACGAGGTGCGCGCGGCGCTGACCTCGGTAAACTTTGCCGATATCTGCATCACCTCCGGGGTGGAGCTGACCGGCGATCCCGCCCCGGCCGAGGCCTTCCGTATGCCCGAAGTGGACGGTATTTCGGTGGTGTTTGAAAAGGCCGACGGCGAGAAATGCCAGCGCTGCTGGAAGATCCTGCCGGATGTGGGCCAGCACGGTCACGCTGGTGTTTGCGGCCGTTGCAACGAGGCGCTTGGCTAACGATTAAGACACTGCAAGCACGTCAGTGCCTTGCGCGCCGCCCTTTCCCTCGATGGGAGAGGGCGGCGCATTTTGTTTCAGCACTGCATATGCGATGTTACATGAACAGCGCCGCGACGCCATATTCGGCTGTGGTGACCTGATCCGCAGCCTCCGCAGTGCTGGCGGCCAGCCCCAGAATGTTCGCTTCCATGTCGGCCTCGCTGGGCGGCGGCAGGCTGGTTGCCGCGTCTTGAGATGTCTCGTCGACCGCGCCCACGGCTTGAACGGCATCGGGGGTTACTGCCGGAACAGCGGGCTCCGCAGGGGCCAGTGCTTGGGTCTCTTCCGCTGCGGCCGCCTGTTTGGCGCGCCAACCCCAGGCCTTGGCGTGGTTCGGCGGCCCGGGTTGCCTGTCTGTCGTGGTAGAACTTAGGGCGGTGCTGAGGCCGCCAACAGCTGAGATAGAGGTCATGGTGTGTCTCCAAAGGATTTGGGCGCCGCGTGCGTGCTGCCATGATCCTAAGGGTGACGTGTTAAAACGCGGCTGAAGCAGCATGAGGCCAGCGGCCCGGTTTGCCTAAAATTTACCTCGTATTTTCAAAGCGCGCAAAGGAAGCCGGAAAATCACCATCTGGTACGGGCTGAGAGATGTTTAAAACCTTACCGGTCTGGCGCTCTTACGCATTGTCCGCAGCGCCTTACACCAGGATGTTGAGGATCTGGCGGGACTGCATCTGCGCAGTGATGATGCTGACAGGGGTGGGGCCTGCGTGATGACCGGACCGCAGATCCTGAAAGTTGGTCTGCAGGCCATTCGGGCGCTCATTTGTTAGCGCTGCCAACCGGGCAGTGGTCCGGGCGGGGCCAACATATTGGGTCTGCAGGAACTTCTGACGCGCATCTTCAACAGTCTTGGCAGCGGCAGCGATCCGGTCGAGCTCTTTGTTCTTTTCGACAGCGGCGATAGCCTCGGCCTGAAGGATCGCGGCTTTGGCTGCCCGGTTGATCGGCTTATAAATGCTAATGCTGTTGGCTGCCGAGATCATTTTGCTGCACCTTTGGTTTCAAATTCTTCCCATGTTTAACTCGAATTTTAGCAAAAGTGGGGCTTAATCTTAATAGAGGTTAACGCGGCGATGGGCTGCTGCGCAGGCGCTGCTGGTCTGCGCCCCGGATATGTTAGTGTTTGTGTTAATGCGCGCCGCACCCTTGCGCAGATTGTCGGAATGAATGAGGGTGCACCCCATGCCCATAGCCTCGCTTCAAACTCCAGTTGGTATGCTCTCAGTCCACGAGCGCGAGGGCGCTATTGTGCGGCTGGACTGGGCTGCGGAGGGCGGCGCTCAAACGGCGCTGCTGGATGCGGCGCTGGATCAGTTGCGGGCCTATTTTGCCGGCGAATTGCAGGACTTTGATTTGCCATTGCAGGTGGATGGGGCTGATTTTCAGCGCGCAGTCTGTGCCGCCATGTCAGCGATCCCTTTTGGCGAGACCCGCAGCTATGGTGACATCGCCCGCGATCTCGGCGGCGCCGCGCAGCCGGTGGGCAATGCCTGCGGTGCCAATCCAATCCCGGTGATCATCCCCTGTCATAGGGTCCTGGCGGCCAATGGGCTGGGCGGGTTCTCCGGCGCGGGCGGGGTCGAGACCAAGGTGGCGCTGTTAAGGCACGAAGGTGCTGCCGGATTATTGATTTGAGGACCGTATGAGCGCCACATTGTTTCTGGCCGTCCTGTTTGCGGCCTTTCTGCATGCGGGTTGGAACGCGCTGGTCAAAACCGGTGGCGACAAGCTGCAGGGGATGTTCATCCTGTCCACCTCGCAGGGGGTGATGGGGCTACTGATGGCCTTTGTCCTGCCGCTGCCGCAGGGGCAGATCTGGCTGTGGTTGCTGGCCTCGGGGCTGGTGCATTCGCTGTATAAGTTTTTTCTCACCTCGGCCTATGAGCACGGTGACCTGAGCCGGGTCTATCCGATTGCCCGCGGGCTGGCGCCGATGCTGGTGGCGCTGGTGGGGGTGTTCTTTCTGGCCGATCAACTGTCGCTGCTGGAATATTTGGGGATCGCGGCTCTGGGCACCGGTATCATTGCCATGGCACGCGGAGTGTTCAGCAATGGCGAAAGCCAGCACATGCTGCGCTTTGCCGTTGCCTCGGCGCTGATGACGGCCTGCTATTCGCTGATCGACGGGCTGGGCGCCCGCGCGGCAGGCGATGCCACCATGTTTGTCGCCTGGATGTTCCTGATCGACGGGGTGATTTTTGGCTCCTGGGCCCTGTGGCACCGGGGCACCTCGGTGCTGACGGCCCGACGCCGGATCTGGTTGCGCGGCTGCATGGCCGGCGGTGCGTCCTTGGGAGCCTATTGGATTGCGGTCTGGGCGATGACCCAGGCGCCGATTGCGCTGGTGACGGCGCTGCGCGAGACCTCGATCCTGTTTGCGGTGCTGATTGGCGTGTTGGTGTTCCGCGAGCGGTTTGACCGCACCAAGGCGGTGGCCACGCTGCTGATTGTTGGCGGTGTGGTGCTGACGCGGATCTAGCTTGGGTCGCCGGGAAACACTTAGGGCGTCTTAGCTGTTCTGGGTTTTGCGCTGGATCGGGATGAGCTGCTGAGCAACGCCGACAAACAGCAAATAGACCGAGGTCCCCACCAAGCCCCAATGGGCCCAGCTTTGCGGGTGGAAATCCACCCAGGCGGCCCAGCCGGCAAAGAAGGTCCAGGCCAGCGCCACCGGCAATGTCACCAGACGCCAGCGCTCGGTGCGGACTGGATGAACGAACTTTAGCGGCAGGAACATGGCCACCGATAACGCTGTGACCAGCGCCATGCTGGTCCAGTGGCTGGGCTGCAGTGCAAAGATCACCAGCACCACCATATTCCAGCAGCCGGGAAAGCCCGAAAACGAGTTGTCCTTGGTCTTCATCCGGGTGTCGGCGAAATACATTGCACTGGCAAAGGTAATGACGATGATCGCAAACCAGCCGGTCCAGCCTGACATCAGCCCCGAATTGAACAACGCAAAGGCCGGGATGAACACATATGTCAGATAGTCGATGATCATATCCAGCAGCACCCCGTCAAATTCGGGCGCGTGGCGTTTGACATTATACCGCCGTGCCAAAGGCCCGTCGATCCCATCCACCACAAAGGCAACCACCAACCACAGGAACATCAGATCCCATTTTGCATCGACAGCTGCCAGCATTGCCAGCATCGCCAAAACGGCGCCGGTGGCGGTGAAAAGATGGACACTAAGGGCGCGGATCTGAGGAGTCATTAGACCGTGATGCCGAATTTTCCCCCAGCCTGCAAGGGCTCAGCGGCCGGTGCAGCGATTTTCTGACCCGGGCCGGAGGTCGTCTACCGGTCAGGGAGACGGTTTCAGTTGCCGACGCGCAGCTCCTCCAGCGGATAGGCCATGAAATCCTGGTCTTCCCAGTTCACGTGGCAATCGTGGCAAAATGCCTGCTTGAATTGCATCGGTTTGCCATTGGGTTGCAGGCCGCCATAGAGCCAGTCTGCGGTCTCCGGCGAGGCTCCGGCCTCGAGCTTGGTCATCAAGAACAGCGGCCCAACCACCGCCGCGTTTTTCTTTTTATTGATCTTGATGCTTTCCTTGGCCAGACGCGCGCCCACCGGCATCACCACGCCGTCCTCGGCAAATTTCAGATATTGCTCGACCGCGATGTCGTTGGCATAGGTCAGCAGCAATCGGTTTCCATGCGCCCCGGCCACCCCGTGGCGGGTGCCGGTGACCGTCCAGTTGCGATAGTTCTTGGCCACCATATCACCCGCCTTGCTATAACCCTCGACCATCTTGTCGCCGATGCAATCATAGATGTCGGCGATGTCGGAACCCGTTAGATCAAAGGGATCGGTGGTGGAGACCTGACACTCCTGCGCCTGAGCCGCAGCGCCGACGATCACCGAGACTGAGGCGACGGCGGCTATTTTCACGAGGTAGTTCATGCTGTTGACTCCCGTTGTTTTGCTATCACTGGCTTGGTTTCACAAAACTACAGGTTTGCGGCTGATCCACATTGCACGATGCTACACAAGCCCGTGACAGGGTCAGGCCTTGGGGTGGGTGCGGTTGTAGATTTCCATCAGATGCGCGGTGTTGACGGCGGTATAGGCCTGGGTTGTCGACAGCGAGGCATGCCCCAACAGCTCTTGGATCGCCCGCAAATCACCGCCGGCCTCCAGCAGATGGGTGGCAAAGCTGTGGCGCAGCGCATGCGGGGTGGCGGTTGCCGGCAGTCCCAACTGGGCCCGCGCCTTGGCCATCGCAGCTTGAATGAGCCGAGGGTTCAAGGCGCCGCCCCGCACCCCGCGAAACAATGGCCCGTTGTGGTCCAGAGAGTGGGGGCACAGGGTCAAATACCGATCAACCGCATTGCGGGCGGCGCTGATCACTGGAACGATGCGTTCCTTGCCGCCCTTGCCGGTGATCCTCAGCACGGCGGCAATCGGCGCATCCTTGCCTTGCAAGCTCAGCGCCTCGGATATGCGCAAGCCGCAGCCATAGAGCAGGGTCACCACCGCCACATCCCGCGCCGCCACCCAATCTGATTGCGACTGCAGCTCAACCGTGTCCAAAACCGCCTTGGCCGCCTCAGCCGCCAGCGGCCGCGGCAGTTTTTTCTGAAATTTGGGGGCGCGGGCCATCAGCACCGCGCTTGGCTCAAAGCCTTCGCGTTCAGCCAACCAGCGATAGAAGCTTTTGACCGCCGACAGTTTGCGCGCCAATGACCGGGCACCGGTGCCGGAATTGCGGCTCTCGGCCATCCAGGCGCGCATGTCGCTGATGGTGATCGTTTGTAACGCCCCCAACCCTTGAGGGCTGCCAAAATGCAGCGTCATAAAAGACAGGAACTCGACCAGATCGCCGCGATAGGCGGTGAGGGTATTTTTGGCAGCCCCGTTCAGCGCACTTTGGCTGGCCAGCCAATGCTGCAGTGCATCGCGGCAGGCTGGCGATAGCAGGTTCAAGACAGCCAGTGGCGCATCGACCGTTCAAAGACATTGCCAAAGAAGGTCAGCAGATCGGTGCCATGCTGCGGGGTGAATTGATGCGGGTCTTCGGCGCCCAGCACCAGTAGGCCGGGCAGGCGGCCATTGCCAAGATCCAGCTTCAGGCAGGCCTCCGAGCGGATCCAGTCGGCCTTGTCGCCATAGATCTGCTGGGTGGCCCCTTGCAGCTGTCGCAGCGTGACCTGCCGGACGGTGCCGCCGCGCCCCTGGCGAACATAGTCATCAATGAAACCCGGCTCCACGATGTTGAGAACTTCGCCCATGCGTTTGACCGCCGGATCTTTATCATCCTGCACCGTTTCCAGGACCAGCGTCACCGCCTCCAGCCGCAGGATTTCCGCAATGTCACCGCGTAGGTTCTGCAGGAAATCCTCAAAATTGGTCGGGTCCATCAGCGCCAGAATGGCCCGGTGTATCTGATTGGTGCCTGCCAGATTGTCATAGGCCGCCGCAATGACGGACCGGTGAGTGTCTTCCAGCCGATCCAGCCGCGCCTCCATCCGCTCCATCGCGATGCCGCGCAGATCAACGATATTAGCCCCCATGGCGCGCTCATTGGCGGCAACCAGCGCGTTCATCGCCAATGGATCGTCAAGCACCGCATCGGGTTTGTCGACAATGGCCCGGCGCAGGGCGTCTTCGAGTTTAGGACTGCTGCTCATCTCATGACCTCTGCTGGGTTTGGCGCAGGGTATAACATGAGAATTAATGTTTGGTTGGAAAATTCGCGCAGGGGCAGGTTTTTGCGCAATCTGGTGAAACTTGCGGCTCCCGTCCGGACCGTGGGATCAAAGATCCCTTGTCCCGTTGGGCCTGGCGCCCCGCCTGCGGCGTGGCGCGGGTGGTGGGTGACGCGGGGTCTGACGCCTGGGCGGCGGAAGTAAAACCCCATGCCCGACGTGTTATCTCGAAATGGGCGCCCACTGATGATATAGTGCTCACAACTTCAGCATGTGATTTATTTGGATTGGGACCGTATGATCGACGTTGTGAACGGGCTTCTGCTGCGAGAAGACAAAGTATTGATGGCGCGGCGATCCGCTGCGCGTCGAAATCACCCCAATACATGGAGCTTTCCCGGCGGGCATGTCGAGAAGGGGGAAACCATCCAGCAAGCCCTGCCGCGGGAATTGCTGGAAGAGATTGGCGTCTCGGCAAAATCGCCGTCTTTTCTAACCCGCCTTCATGAGGCACCGGGGGGCGCAAACCACCGGGTCACCTATCATCTTTTCACTGTCGAGATATGGGAAGGTGATCCGATCAATTTAGGCACCGAACATAGCGAGCTACTGTGGGTGCCTGTGACGGCGGCCTCTGCGCTGCCGGATCTGGCGCTGAGCGCCTATAAAGACGTGTTTGCCAGCCTGATAAATCGATAGGTCTTGGTCATAACCAGCGACATACCCCGACGGGTCTCAAAAAAAGAGAGGCACCGTTAGGCACCTCCCTTCTGTAGCAAGCCAAACGCGCAGCTTACAGGATTTTGATGTTGGCCGCTTTGATATCGGCCAGGAATGTCGCCAGACCCTTGTCGGTCAGCGGGTGGTTGACTAGCGCTTTGATCACGGCAGGGGGGGCGGTGATCACGTCGGCACCAAGGCGGGCACAGTCAAGAACGTGGTTGGCTGAGCGGATCGAGGCGGCCAGGATCTGGGTCTCAAAGCCGTAGTTGTCATAGATG
This sequence comes from Paracoccaceae bacterium, assembly GCA_013214575.1. Taxonomy (GTDB): domain Bacteria; phylum Pseudomonadota; class Alphaproteobacteria; order Rhodobacterales; family Rhodobacteraceae; genus Parasedimentitalea. Next base: position 13,834 of record JABSSD010000137.1, read on the forward strand.
GTGCGGATGTCATCGATCAGCTCCATGCCATCGAGGTTGATGTCATCCAACCGGCCAATGAACGGCGAGATGAAGGTGGCACCGGCTTTGGCGGCCAGCAGCGCCTGATTGGCCGAGAAACACAGGGTAACGTTGACCATGTGGCCGTCGTCGGTCAGCGCCTTACAGGCCTTCAGCCCGTCCCAGGTCAGCGGCACTTTGACGGCGATGTTTTCGGCGATCTCCAGCAGCTTGCGGCCCTCGGCGATCATAGTCTCGGCATCGATGGCAGTGACTTCGGCAGAGACCGGGCCGTCGACCAGCGCACAGATTTCCTTGGTGACTTCGATGATGTCACGACCGGATTTCTTGATCAGCGACGGGTTGGTGGTGACGCCGTCTACCATCCCGAGGTCGTTCAGCTCGGCAATGGCTTCAATCTCGGCGGTGTCTACGAAGAATTTCATGGGAAGGATCCTTTGGGTGGGTTGGCCATTGATTGCGCTAGCCTTTAGCGCAATAGCGAGGCATTAAAAACCCCTGAGGTAGAAAGGCAGCGGCATGAGCGGACAGGAGTTTTTTCATGCAGGCGAGCGGGTCGGGGTGCTGACCACGCAACCGCTTGATCGGGTTCTGGATTACCGCGCTCCCGAGGGCGGCTGTTTCCGTGGCGCCTATGTGGAGGTGCCGCTGGGGCCGCGCCGGGTTTTGGGCGTGGTCTGGGGGCCTGGGCAGGGCGATTTTGATTCGGCCAAGCTGCGCTCAGTGAACCGGGTGCTGGATATCGCGCCAATGCGCGACGAGATGCGCCAGTTCCTGAGCCGGGCGGCGGCTTATACCCTGACGCCGCTGACGATGATGCTGCGGCTGGCAACCCGGGCGCCGGGGCTGTCTGATCCGGTGTCGATGCGCAAGATCCTGCGGCGTGGCCCGAGTGAGCCGGAGCGGATGACTGATGCGCGGGCGCGGGTGCTGGCGGTGCTGGACGAATACGCTGGGTTGGCCTTTACCCCCAAGGAACTGTCGGATCTGGCCGGGGTGACACCCTCGGTGATTAAGGGGTTGGTGAAACAGGGTGCCCTGCGGGAAGAGGAGGCGCCGCGGGATCTGCCCTATCCAAAACTGGACCCGGAACGGCCGAGCAAGACCCTGACTGCGGATCAGGCCGAAGCGGCGGCGGTTCTGGCGCAGGCGGTGCAGAGCGGCACCTATGGCACCACTCTGCTGAAAGGGGTCACCGGATCCGGCAAAACCGAAGTCTACCTTGAGGCCGTCGCCGCCTGTCTGCGGGCGGGTCGCCAAGCGCTGGTGCTGCTGCCCGAGATCGCCCTGACGGCAGAATTCCTGACCCGGGTCGAGGTCCGCTTTGGCGCCACCCCGGCGGAATGGCATTCCGGCGCCACCATGACCGAGCGCCGACGGATCTGGCGCATGGTCGGGCAGGGCGCGGCGCAACTGGTGATTGGGGCGCGCTCGTCGCTGTTCCTGCCGTTCCAAAACCTGGGTCTGATTATCGTCGATGAGGAACATGACACCTCGTACAAGCAGGAAGAGGGGGTGTTGTATAACGCCCGCGACATGGCGGTGCTGCGGGCGAATATGTGTTCGGCGCAGGTGGTGCTGGCCTCGGCGACGCCCAGTCTGGAAAGCTGGGTCAATGCCGAGACAGGCAAATACCGCCGCCTCGATCTGGCCTCGCGTTACGGCGCGGCAGAGCTGCCAACCATGCGCGCCATTGACATGCGGGTCGAGAAACTGGCCCCGGCGACCTGGATTTCCCCGACGCTGCGCAGCGCCATGGCTAAACGGCTGGAGCGCGGCGAGCAGTCGCTGCTGTTCCTGAACCGCCGTGGCTTTGCGCCGGTTACGATCTGCCGGGCCTGTGGCAATCAGGTGGCCTGTGATCACTGCGATGCCCGCATGGTAGAACACCGGTTCCAGAACCGGCTGATGTGCCACCAATGCGGCGAGACCAAGCCGCTGCCGACGGTGTGCCCCTCCTGTGAGGTCGAGGGCAAGATGGCGCCGGTTGGCCCCGGCATCGAACGGCTGGGCGAAGAGGCCGCACTGGTGTTCCCCGAGGCACGCATTGCAGTGCTCAGCTCGGATCTGTTTGGCTCGGCCCGGGCGCTGAAACAGCGGATCTCCGAGATCGTCAGGGGCGAGGCGGATATCATCCTGGGCACTCAACTGGTGGCCAAGGGGCACAACTTTCCACTGCTGACACTTGTCGGGGTGATTGATGCGGATCTGGGGCTGCAAGGATCAGACCTGCGCGCCGCCGAGCGCACCTTTCAGCTGATGCGACAGGTGGCGGGTCGGGCTGGGCGTGCCGAAAAATCGGGCGAGGCGCTGCTGCAAAGCTTCCAGCCCGAGCACCCGGTGATCCGCGCCATTCTGTCCGGCGACGAGGAAGGCTTCTGGAAAGCCGAAGCGGCGGAGCGTCAGGCCGCCGGGGTGCCGCCCTATGGCCGCATGGCCGGGATCATCCTGTCGGGCCCCGATCTGCCTGCGGTGTTTGATCTGGGCAATGCACTGGCGCGCAATGATGGGCCCTTGCGGGCGATCGGGGCGCAGGTTTACGGGCCCGCTCCGGCCCCCATTGCCCGCATTCGCGGTCGCCACCGGGTGCGGCTGCTGGTCAAGGCCGCCAAGGGGGTGCCGCTGCAGGATGCCATTTCGCGCTGGATTGCGCCCTGTCGTCTAAAAGGCGAGCTGCGGTTGAATGTGGATATCGACCCGCAGAACTTTTTCTGAGGGCGCGGTGGCTGTTGCGCGGCTTTGATTTTGAGTATTTTAGCAAAAAGAAACTCAAGTGATGGCACTCCCCTGATGTTTCTTTTTGCCGTAAATACTCATGGCGCCCCTCTGGCCCAAGCAGGTTGAGATCTCATCAGGGGCGCGGCGCCTGTGCGGGGCTCGGCTGGAACGAGGTCTGCAGGGATGCAGGTCACTATGTGCACTTGCCTATTGCCTCTACCGCAGGTCGCAATTGAGGCGTAAGAGCGAAGAATGTTCAAACCATTCAATCTTACCGACGCGGCGTATCTGCCGTTCTGGCGCCGCCCGATAACCCTGTTGTTTGTGATGTCGGCGGCGATGCCAATTGCGTTTTTCACCTGGTATGCGCTGCTGAATAATTTTGTGATTGAGGTCGCCGGATTTGAAGGGTCAGATATCGGCTTGCTGCATACGGTGCGCGAAATCCCGGGCTTTTTTGCCATCGGGGTGATCGCCATCATTCTGTTTGTGCGCGAGCAGGTGCTGGGCATGGTGTCGCTGGCACTGCTGGGGGTGGCGACCGCCTTTACCGCCTGGTTCCCCAGTCTGACTGGAATTCTGACGCTGACCTTTCTCAGCTCGCTTGGCTTTCACTATTACGAGACAGTGAATCAGTCGCTGCAACTGCAATGGCTGCCCAAGGACAAGGCACCGCAGATGCTGGGCTGGTTGCTGGGCATGGGATCGGCAGTGACGCTGGTGGTGTTTGTGCTGATTGTGCTGATGTGGGAGACGTTGAATCTCAGCTATAATATCGTGTTCATGATGGCCGGGTTTACCACCGCCGGGCTGGCGCTGTTTGCGCTGTTTGCCTATCCGCAGTTTGAATCGCCGACGCCGCAGAACAAGACCATGGTGCTGCGCAAGCGCTATTGGCTGTATTACGCGCTGCAGTTCATGGCAGGGGCGCGGCGGCAGATCTTTATGGTCTTTGCCGGCTTCATGATGGTGGAGAAATTCGGCTTTGACGTGCATGAGCTGACCGGGCTCTATCTGATCAACCTGGTGGCCAAGATGCTGATTGCGCCGTTCCTGGGCAAGGCCGTCGGGTATTTTGGCGAACGCCGCACGTTGATCTGGGAGTATGTCGGGCTGACCCTGGTGTTCATGGCCTATGGTGGCATCTACTGGTTTGGCTGGGGGGTGCTGTTTGCCTCGGTGCTCTATGTGATCGACAATATCCTGTTCGGGCTGGCGCTGGCGCTGAAGACCTATTTCCAGAAAATTGCCGACCCGGCAGATATCGCGCCAACGGCGGCGGTGGCCTTTACCATCAACCATATCGCGGCGGTGTTCCTGCCGGTGTTGCTGGGCTTGCTGTGGATGGTCTCGCCGGCGGCGGTGTTTGGACTAGCCTCGCTGATGGCGCTGACCTCGCTGGGCTTGTCGCTGCTGGTGCCGCGCCATCCTGAGCCGGGCAATGAGACGGTGCTGAGCAAATACCGGATGGCCGCGCCGGCCGAGTAAGGCAGCGCCGGGCGGTTACATCTCCTGTGTTTGCTTGACCTCCCGGCCCAGCCAGCCTAGGCGCAATGGATCAGTTTCAGGAGATCGTGATGCCCACCTTTACCGCCCTCACCACCCTATCCGGAAAAGCCGCCGCCGAGGCGCTGGGCGAGGCGATGGAGCTCTTGCTGCCGGAGCCTATGGGTGTTGGTATCCTTGATCTCGAAGACGCATCCGGGCTGTGGGAAGTGGGGGGCTATTTCACCGAGGCGCCGGACCAGGCCGGGCTGGCGCTGCTGGCGACCCTGCATGATGCCAGACCGTTTGCGGTGTCCGAACTGCCCGATACCGATTGGGTGGCGCATGTGCGCCGCGAGTTGGCTCCGGTTGAGGCGGGACGGTTCTTTGTCTATGGCAGCCATGACGCCGACAAGCTGCCGGATGATAAAATCCCGCTGCTGATCGAGGCGGCAATGGCCTTTGGCACCGGCCACCACGGCACCACTTTGGGCTGTCTGCGGATGTTGGATCACCTGATCAGCGACGGGTTCGAGGCTGATAACGTTGCCGATATCGGCTGTGGCACCGCCGTTTTGGCGATGGCGGCAGCACGGGTCTGGCAGGGCACCATCCTGGCCAGCGACATTGATCAGGTGGCGGTGGATGTGGCCGAGGTCAACCTGAGCGCCAACGGCATGGAAGGGCGGGTCGGTTGTGTTGAGGCGGCTGGTTTTGATCATGCCGATCTGCTGGCCGCAGCGCCATATGATCTGATCTTTGCCAATATCCTGAAAGGCCCGCTGGTGGCGCTGGCACCTGAGATGGCCGCGTATCTGCGCCCCGGAGGCTATGCGATTCTGTCGGGCATTCTCAATGAACAAGCCGATTCTGTGGCAGAGGTCTATGAGCGCAATGGCATCAGTCAGGTGCGGCGGGATGAGATTGGTGACTGGAGCACCCTGTTATTGCAGCGAAAGATCTGAATGCAGTTGATTTGAAGCGCATTTTAAGCAGCCGCCACATAATTGCCCCATTTTAGACGCATGCTGCCTTATCCACTGGTGGGGGCCAGTTCAGGATCTGTAATGAGTGAAGATCATCATAAATTTTTGTCGCGGGTGCGTCGTCTTGAGAACAAGCACGAGGCCATGAGCTATGGATATTCGGCCCGGATACGGTCGGATGGGTTGATTGTTGTCGCGCCAAAGAAGAAAATCGAGTCGCGGATTTCCTTCCGATCCATTTTCCTGTTCCTCGCCGCCTTCCTTTTGTTCAAGGGCTTTCTGATCGCCTCGATTGGGCTGGATGGCTATCAGGAGCGGCTAGCAAAACTGCAGGCGGGATCGCTGCTGGAGCAGGGGGGTGCGCTGATCATGATCGCGGATCCGCTGTCACAAATGGCTGCCGCGCAGATCGGCCCGATTTTGCGCTAAGGGCTGCCGTTTTCCCGATGCCCCGATGCCCCGGTGCCCCGGTGCTTTGCGCATAGGGGGCTTCGGAAAATCGGCTGCCTTGCCAATGCCGTGCTTTGGGGTTTGAGAGCGGCACCGATCATACAGACAGCGGCTAAGCTGTCTTTGAAACATAAAACGCCGCAGCCCTGGGGCCTGCGGCGTTTTTGTTTTCTGCCCCGAGGGAGGAGCCGAAACAGAAAGCTTTTAGTACAGGGTTTTCCCGGCGGCGAGGGTCTCGATGTCACCGCGACACAATCCAATATCAGTCAACTCTCGGTCGGTCAGCGCCGACAGGGCGTTGCGGGTCACGCGGGCGTGGTTCCACTGCGCAATGCTCGCCGTGATTGCGGCCACAATCGTGCCAATACGGGTGATCAGGCCAGTTGCGCCATAGGTCGTGCGGGTGGTGTCAAAAGCAGCCATATCTTTTCCTTTGATTGGAGGTGTCGAAAGTCATCTGTTCAGTTGGGGGGCATTTAGGGTTGGGATCTGTGTTGAGCAAGGGGAGAAAATGCAACTGTCCTATGCGTAAATTGCATAGCTTCTGCTCATATAAACAAGGCCTATGGATGGCCTGCGGCAGGCTGTCTTGAAATGTCGGTTTCCCCCTTGAGGAGGGTCGCTTTTGATCCACATTGGCGCCAGTTTAGCACCAGTTTAGCACTGTGGTGGCGCTGTGGTTGCACCGGAAAGGGTTTGGACATGTTCGCGGTTTGTGCTAATCGACAGAAAGAAATGACAATCGATGGGCAGGGGCCGGGCAAAACATGCGGATTTTAGGAATTGATCCGGGGTTGCGGAACCTTGGCTGGGGCGTCATCGAATCACATGGCTCCAAGCTGAGCCATGTTGCCAATGGGGTTTGCCAGTCCGATGGCGATGATCTGGGCGAGCGGCTGCTGTCGCTGCACAATCAGGTCACCGAGGTGATCGCGCAATATGTCCCGGATCAGGCGGCGATTGAGCAGACCTTTGTGAATAAGGATGGCGCCGGCAGCCTCAAGCTGGGTCAGGCGCGTGGGGTGGCGCTGCTGACCCTGGCCAAGGCTGGCTTGCCGGTGGGAGAATATGCGCCGAACCGGGTGAAGAAAACGGTTGTTGGGGTTGGCCATGCCGACAAGAAACAGGTGATGCATATGGTCAAGCTGCAGCTGCCCGGCTGTAATCCGGAAAACGCTGATGCGGCGGATGCGCTGGCGATTGCCATCTGTCACGCGTTTTACCGGGGCACTGCGGACCGGGTCCTGCGCGAGGTGCGGGCATGATTGGCAAGCTGACCGGGCGGCTGGACTACCGCGCCGAGGATCATGTGCTGATAGATGTGCGCGGGGTTGGCTATATTGTCTATTGTTCCAGCCGCACCCTGATGGCGCTGCCCGGCGTCGGCGAGGCGGTATCGCTCTATACCTCGATGCTGGTGCGCGAGGATTTGCTGCAGCTGTTCGGCTTTACCTCCTTGGTAGAGAAGGAATGGCACCACCTGCTGACCTCGGTGCAGGGGGTTGGCGCCAAGGCATCGCTGGCGATCCTGGGCACCCTGGGCCCGGATGCGGTGGGCCGGGCCATTGCCCTGGGAGATTGGGCCAGTGTCAAGGCGGCCAAGGGGGTTGGCCCCAAGATCGCGCAGCGCATTGTTCTGGACCTTAAGGACAAGGCGCCAGGGCTCATGGCAATGGGCGGCACCATGAGAGAGGCTCTGGAGGGACCCGAGCTGGAGGTGGTGGAAACCGTGGAGCCGGCGCTGAGGCCAAAGTCGAAAAAGGCGTCGAAACCCAATACAAGCGCAATTGCGCAGGCCAGTGCCCTGTCGGCCTTGTCGAACCTGGGCTACAGCCCCAGTGATGCCGCTGGTGCGGTGGCCGAGGCGGCGGGGGCGGAGCAGGGGGCAGACGAGGCGACGCTGATCCGCGCCGCCCTTAAGCTGCTGGCGCCAAAGACGTGAGTACCTGGGCTGTCCGACGCCCAGACGGCGGGAGAGACGTAAATGATTGATGCCGATCCGGCGCTGCGACCAGAACAGCAGCCCGAAGACAATGACCGCGCGCTGCGGCCGAAGGGCCTGTCCGAGTTTATCGGCCAGGCCGAGGCCCGTGCCAATCTGCGGGTGTTCATCCAGTCGGCACGCCTGCGCGGCGAGGCGATGGATCACACGCTGTTCCACGGGCCTCCCGGGTTGGGCAAAACCACCCTGGCGCAGATCATCGCCCGCGAGTTGGGGGTGAATTTCCGCATGACCAGCGGGCCGGTGCTGGCCAAGGCCGGCGATCTGGCGGCAATCCTGACCAATCTTGAAGCGCGTGATGTGCTGTTCATCGACGAAATCCACCGGCTCAACCCAGTGGTCGAAGAGATCCTCTATCCGGCGATGGAAGATTTCGAGCTGGATCTGGTGATTGGTGAGGGTCCGGCGGCACGCACCGTGCGGATTGAGCTACAGCCGTTTACACTGGTGGGGGCGACCACCCGCATGGGGCTGTTGACCACGCCGCTGCGCGACCGGTTTGGCATTCCAACCCGGTTGCAGTTCTACACTGTGGACGAACTGCACGAAATCGTCAGCCGCAATGCCCGCCGGTTGGGGGCGCCTGCGGATGAGGACGGTGCCCGCGAGATTGCCCGCCGGGGTCGCGGCACCCCAAGGATTGCCGGGCGGCTGCTGCGCCGGGTGGTGGATTTTGCGGTGGTCGAGGGCGACGGCACCATTTCCCGCGAATTGGCCGACAGTTCGCTGACCCGGCTGGGGGTGGATCATCTGGGGCTGGATGGCGCCGACCGGCGGTATCTGCAGTTGATTGCCGAGAATTATGGCGGCGGCCCGGTGGGGATTGAGACCCTGTCGGCGGCGCTGTCGGAAAGTCGCGATTCACTGGAGGAGGTGATCGAGCCTTATCTGCTGCAACAGGGGCTCATTCAAAGGACCCCTCGTGGGCGGATGCTGGCGCCGAAAGCCTGGAGCCATTTGGGGCTGGACGCGCCCAGAACCGCGGATGATCTGTTCGGCTGAAGCTGCGGCAGCCTCCGGCGGTAGTATTTGCAAGAAGATGAGGCTGCGGGGCCTTGTTTGTGACCGGGGCGCGCGGCATAGAACGTGGAGCCTAAGAATGAGGACGCCGAGATGACTCCGGACCAGATCGAACAGCTGTTCACCCGTAACGATGGCTCTTATGCCTTTGCGCGCTGGGGGCGGCCGATTGTGCCGGTGGTGTTTGGGGTCGAGGACGAAACGCTGACGGTGGTCAAAGGCGCGATTGAGGCGGTGGCGACGCTGGCGGGGGCTGATATGGACGGGATGGATCCTGAACTGGGGGCCAACCTGATGTTTTTCTTCTTTCGCGATTGGGATGAGCTGTTGGCGGTGCCCAATCTGGGGCGGCTGATCCCGGATCTTGAGCCATTGGTGGCGCGGCTGAAGGCGGCGGATGCCAGCCAGTACCGGGCGTTCCGCTTTGATGATCAGGCGGCCATTCAGGCGGCCTTTGTGTTTTTGCGGATGCGTGGTGAGATGGCGGACATCCCGGCGGAGACGCTGGCGCTGTCTCAGTCGGTGCAGGTTATTTTGATGTGGGGCGATGGCGCCTTTGCCGAGGTGTCACCGCTGGCGGTGCTGCCGGGTAGCGGCGCCACCATCCTGCGGCCCGAGATCGCCGGGGTGATTGCCGCCGCCTATGACCGGATGATGCCGGTCTCGGCGGATGACAAATCGCATGCCCTGCGGATGTTTGCCCGGTTGCAGGGTGAGGCACCGTAGCGAGGTGTCGCCAGAAAATTCGAATTTTCTGGACAAAATTCTTCGAAGAATTTTTTCTGGGGGCAAGTCTCTGGGGCAATTGAGCGAGGTTGCGGATGCACAGGTTTCCGATCCGGGTCTATTATGAGGACACTGACATGGGGGGCGTGGTCTATTACGCCAACTATCTGCGGTTTATCGAGCGCGCGCGCAGCGATTGGGTGCGCAGGCTGGGCAATGACCAGAACGCCATGCGAGTGGATGGGTTGATCTGGGTGGTGCAGCGGCTGGAGGCGGATTACCGGGTTCCGGCGCGGTTCGACGATGAGCTGCAGGTGGAAACCGAAGTGCTGAAGGTGAGCCCGGCGCGGCTGATCATGGGGCAGCGGGTGATGCGCGGCGAGGTGGAGATTTTCCGCGCCAAAGTCACCGTTGCCTGCGTCACAGCTGAGGGACGGCCGCAAAGGCTTCCGGCAGAGATCCGCGCATTGTCGTAAGATTTTGACCGCTTATGGCTGTTTGATTGGATTTTACCGCTGATCTAGGTTAAATTACCGCCCGATAAGGTCAGAAAACTGGCCACAAATATAGCGAGCAGGCTAATGGAAGCAGAAACTCTGGCGTTGGCGCAGGAGATTGATTTCTCCATGTGGGGGCTTTTCGCACGGGCGACACTCACCGTGAAATTGGTGATGATGATGCTTGTGGCGGCCTCGATCTGGTCTTGGGCGATCATTATTCAGAAACATATCTCCTATCGGCTGGCGCGCGGGGCTGCGGATGAGTTTGATCAGGCATTCTGGTCGGGTGAGCCGCTGGATGGATTGTTCGAGCAGATTGGCCCGCAGCCCGAGGGCGCGGCGCAGAGGATCTTTGCATCCGGCATGACCGAGTGGCGGCGCAGTCATCGTAGTGATGGCGGCTTGATTGCCGGTGCGCAGGCGCGGATTGACCGGTCGATGGATGTGGCGATCGCCAAAGAGGCCGAGGCGCTGCAAAAGGGATTGCCGGTGCTGGCGACGGTGGGAACGACAGCGCCTTTTGTGGGGCTGTTTGGCACCGTTTGGGGCATCATGACCTCCTTCATCGAAATTGCACAACAGCAGAGTTCTAACCTTGCGGTGGTGGCTCCGGGCATTGCCGAGGCGCTGATGGCCACCGGCATGGGCCTGTTGGCGGCGGTGCCTGCGGTGATTTTCTATAACAAGCTGAGCGCCGACAGTGACCGGATCATTGGCGGTTATGAAGCCTTTGCCGATGAGTTTGCCACCATTCTCAGCCGCCAGCTGGATTCCTGAGCGATGGCGGGCGCGGTACAGCAATCCTCGGAGGGTGGACGTCGCCGGGGTCGTCGTCGGGGCCGCACCCGGCCGATGGCTGAAATCAATGTGACGCCGTTTGTCGATGTGATGCTGGTGCTGTTGATCATCTTCATGGTGGCAGCGCCACTGTCGACGGTTGGAGTGCCGGTTACGCTGCCCAAGATCGCCGCCGGCGCCTTGCCGGGGGATCAGGATGAACCCCTGACAGTGACCCTGACTCTGGCGGGTGAGGTGCAGATCATGACCACGCCGGTGGCGCCCAGCGAACTGGTGAGCAAGCTGCGGGCGATTGCGGCGGAACGCACCTCTGACCGGGTGTTTTTGCGGGCTGATGGCGGCTTGCCCTATGAGCAGGTGATGAAAGTCATGGGGGCGCTGAATGCCGGTGGTTTCTCGAATGTCGGGCTGGTGACGGATATTGGCGGGCCAGAGCTGGCTGATCCGACTGATCCGGCTGCGGCCGGGCAATAGCGGAGCAGCATCTTGCAAACCGGGACCAAAATATCTCTGACGGCCCATGTCGGGCTGATGGGATGGGTGGTGTTTGGCGCCTGGTTTCCGTCGGAACCGCTGCCGTTCCAGGTGCAGGAGGTCACGGTAATCAGCAGTGCCGAGTTTGCCCTGTTGAGCCTGCAGCATAGCGCGCCTGAGATCGCCGACGAGCCACCCACACTTTCCCCTCCGGACCAGGAGCCCGCCGTGCCTGAGGTGGCGACCCAGAGCGATGCGGTGCCTGATACCCTGGTGCCAGAGCCCATCGCGCCGCCTGCGCCGGATCCCGAAGTTGAGGATCGGCCAGAGCCAGAGCCAGCACCGACGCCCAGTCTGGTGCCCAGTCCGGTGCCGCAAGCGCCGGAACCTCCGTCGCTGCCGGAAGTGGCGACCCTGGTGCCCGCGCCTTTTGAGCCGCAAGTGGCACAGCCTGCCGACCGGGTGGCGCCGATGCCGATTGCGCCGCCTGCGCCGGACACTGCGGTGGACGAGATTGTGCAGCCCGAGATCGCGCCGGACGAAGGGTCCGAGAGCCAACAAGAGGTGCAGCAGGCAACCGCGCCGGAAGCTGCCAGTGATCGCATCGTGACCGAGGCCGAGGAACAGGATGAGCAGGCCAGCGTTGCGCCGAGGCAATCGCTGCGGCCCAGGACACGGCCCCGTCGTCCGACGCCGCTGGAGACACCAGTTGAGACTGCCACACCGGCCGCGCCGGTTGAACAGCCTGCTGATGTGCCAAATGATGCCGTCGCTGATGCGGTCGCCGAGGCGATTGCAGGGGGCGGGGACGTGATCGCGCCAGTGCCCTCGGGGCCGCCTTTGACGAATGTTGAAATGACCGCGCTGCGCATATCCGTGTCAAATTGTTGGAATGTTGGCTCACTTTCGACCGATGCACTGGGCACCACCGTGGTTGTGGGCGTATCGTTAAGTCAGGACGGCAAGCCGCAGGTTGGCAGCATACGAATGCTGTCCAGCACTGGTGGCTCGGGCACTGCGGCGAAACAGGCATTTGAGGCAGCGCGGCGGGCGATTATCCGCTGCGGGGCAAAGGGGTTCCAACTTCCCCCTGAAAAATACGGCCAATGGCGTGATATTGAGATGACATTCAATCCGGAAAGGATGCGGATCAAATGAGGATTTTTCTGACAGGTGTTTTGCTGGCAGCGGCGGTGCTGGCTCCGGCGGCTTCGGCGGTGGCGCAAAACGGGCCGCTGCGGATTGAAATCACCGATGGTGTCATCGAACCGCTGCCCTATGCGGTGCCCAGTTTCATTGCCGAGACCACCTCGGCGAGCGAAATGTCGGCGCAGATCTCACGAGTGATTGCCTCGGATCTGAGCGGCACCGGCCTGTTCCGCGAGATCCCGGCCTCGGCGCATATTTCCAAGATCACCGATTTCAACGCGACGGTGCAATATGCCGACTGGAAGGCGGTCAACGCGCAGGCGCTGATCACCGGCGCGGTCAGCGTCAATGGCAACCGGCTGACGGTGCGGTTCCGGGGCTACGATGTGTTTGCCGATAAAGAGCTGGATGGCGGTGGCTTGCAGTTCACCGGCACCACCGAGGGCTGGCGGCGGATGGCCCATAAGGTGGCGGATACCATCTACAGCCGGATCACCGGCGAGGGCGGATATTTCGACAGCCGGGTGGTTTATGTCTCGGAAAACGGCCCCAAGAATAACCGTCGCAAGCGGTTGGCGATCATGGATTATGATGGTGCCAATGTGCAGTTCCTGACCAACAGTGCCTCGATTGTTCTGGCGCCGCGGTTTTCGCCCAGTGGCGACCGGGTGCTCTATACCAGCTATGAAAGCGGCTTTCCGCAGATCCACGTGATGGATATCGGCAAGGTCCAGCGCCGGGTGCTGTCTACCGATGACGGCATCATGAGCTTTGCGCCGCGGTTCTCGCCGGATGGTCGCACGGTGGTATTTTCCCAGTCTCAGGGCGGCAACACCGATCTTTTCACCATGGATATCAACAGTGGCAAGCTGACCCGGCTGACCAGTGCGCCGTCGATCGAGACCGCGCCGTCGTTTTCGCCGGATGGCAGACAGATCGTGTTTGAGAGCGACCGCTCGGGCAGCCAGCAATTGTATGTGATGGCGGCAAATGGCAGCGATGCCCGCCGGATCAGTCATGGCAAGGGGCGCTATGGCACGCCGGTCTGGTCACCGCGCGGCGATCTGCTGGCCTTTACCAAGCAGAACAAGGGCCGGTTCCACATTGGCGTGATGCGCGTTGATGGCAGCGAGGAACGGCTGCTGACCGCCTCGTTCCTGGATGAGGGGCCAACCTGGTCGCCGAATGGCCGGGTGATCATGTTCACTCGCGAGACCCAAGGCGCCAATGGTCGGGCGCTGCTGTATTCGGTGGATATCTCGGGCCGCAATCTAAGACCGGTGCGCACCCCGGACGGGGGCTCGGATCCGGCCTGGTCCCCGTTGCAGAAATAACCATAACATCATCCCCATAGCCTGGCCAATTGGCCTGTGATAGGGATAACGAAACATAAGACAAAAGCATGAGGCTGACATCATGAGCGGTTTGACAAAGGTTATTCTTATCACTTCGGCGCTAGCCCTCGCGGCCTGCGATAACGTGACCGGGGGGGATTCTAACTCCAGCACCCTAAACGGCGGTGGCGCGGGAGGCGTGGCGGATCAGACCAGCCCGGCCTATTTCCAGCAGGAGATCGGCGATCGGGTGTTGTTTGTGGTGAATCAGTCCTCGCTGACAACGCAGGCTCAGGGCATCCTGCTGTCGCAGGCCAACTGGTTGCTGGCCAATACCGATTACACCGCCACCATCGAGGGTCACGCGGATGAGCAGGGCACCCGCGAATACAACCTCGCCTTGGGCGCCCGTCGCGCCAATGTAGCGCGCGAGTATCTGGTGTCGCGTGGCGTCGCCAGTAACCGCATTCAGGTGGTGAGCTATGGCAAGGAACGCCCGATTGAAATTTGCTCGGCGGAGAGCTGCTATTCGCAGAACCGCCGGGCGGTGACCATTCTGACCGGCGGGTTAACGGGGTAAATCATGCGTCTTTATGCTCTTGCCGTGATCGCGGCTGTTGCTTTTGTTCCTGTCGGCCTAAGGGCGCAGGATCAGCAAACTCTGGCTGATATCCGTCAGGAGTTGACAGTCCTGCACGTGGAAATCCAGCGGTTGAAGCGTGAGCTGTCCACCACCGGGGCGCCGGGCACCAATCTGGGCGGTCAATCCGTTCTGGACCGGGTTGGCGCCATAGAGAATGCTTTGCAGGGGCTGACCTCGCAGACAGAGCGGCTGGAACACCGGATCGACCGGGTGGTGGCGGATGGCACCAACCGGATTGGTGATCTGGAATTCCGTCTGGTCGAATTGGAAGGTGGCGATATCAGCCAGCTGGGGGAAACCTCGACGCTGGGTGGCGACACCGGAACCCATCCGGCGATTGGCCAGCCTCCGATTGATACCTCGGATGAGCTGGCGGTGGGGGAACTTGCCGATTTTGACGCTGCCAAACAGGCTCTGAGCGCGGGAAATTATCAGGATGCTGCGGCGCGGCTTGCCAGTTTTGAGGTTGCCTATCCCGGCAGTCCGCTGGCCGTCGAGGCCCATTTCAACCGGGGCAAGGCACTGGATGGCATGGGCGACACCCGCGAGGCGGCGCGGGCCTATCTGGCCGCCTTTACCGGCAATTCCACCGGCGCCATCGCGCCCGAAGCCTTGTTTGAGCTGGGCGCCGCGCTGGGGCGTCTGGGGCAATCCAGTCAGGCCTGCGTGACCCTCTCCGAGGTCAAGGCGCGCTTTCCCGATGCCGCGGCGGTTCTGGCCGCGGAACAGGAAATGGCGACGCTGAGCTGTTCTTGACCGACACATAATGAATATTCTGTCCGAGGTTCAGGGTCATTTCCGCGACCATTTTCAGGGTGATTTCCGGGGTGATATCCGGGGGATGGTGCCGCTCCGTGTGGGGGTGGCCCTGTCAGGCGGCGGCGATTCGATGGCCTTGCTGCACCTGCTGACCCGGTGTTTTCAGGGCCACGATGTGGAAATTCTGGCTGCGACCGTTGATCACGGGTTGCGCCAGGGCTCGGCGCAGGAAGCCCGGCAGGTGGCGGCCATGGCGACCCGCATGGGCGTCGATCACGAGATTTTGCTCTGGCAGGGCTGGCAGGGCGAAGGCAATCTTCAGGATCAGGCCCGCCGGGCCAGATACCGGCTGCTGGGCGACTGGGCACAGCGCCGGCAGATACCGGTGTTGGCGCTGGGTCATACCGCCGATGATCAGGCGGAAACGGTTTTGATGCGGCTGGCGCGGTCGGCAGGGGTCGATGGGTTGGCGGCGATGCCGCTGCGTCGGGCGCTGAATGAGATCACCCTGCTGCGGCCGCTGCTCAAGGTGACACGCGCTCAGTTGCGCCGCTATCTGACCCAGAATGATCTGACCTGGATTGAGGACCCCTCCAATCAGGACCGACGCTTTGAACGGGTGCGCCTGCGTCAGGCGATGAAAGATCTGGCGCCACTGGGGCTGACCATCGAATCCCTGTCTGCGGTGGCTGAAAATATGGGGAAAGCAAAAGAAGCTCTTAATTTAATTGCATTTAAATCGGCAAGAGATCTGGCGCAAACGATCTGTGGAGGCGTGGTTTTTGACGAGGTTGGGCTGCGCGATCAGCCGGATGAGATCATTCATCGGTTGCTGTCGGGGGCCCTGCGCTGGGTCTCGGGTGCCGAGTATCCACTGCGGCGGCGGGTCATGGGCAAGGCTTTGGATATTGTGCGCAGGGGCGGCGGATTGACCTTGGGCGGCTGTCGCATTCTGTCTCGCCGGGGGCAGATCTGGGTCTGTCGTGAATATAATGCGGTGCGCAATGAAGTGGCACCGGCGGCTGCGGTCTGGGACAAGCGCTGGTGCTTTCAGGGCGGTGACCCGCAGCAGCTGGAGCAGCGACCCTTGGGGCAGGCGGGTCTGTTGCTGTGCCCGGACTGGCGTGATTCTGGCTGTCCCCGAGAACTGCTGGAGGCGACGCCCGCTTTGTGGCGAAATCAGCGGCTGATCGCCGCGCCGCTGGCCAAATTGGCCAATGGATGGACGGTAAAAGCGGTAATTTCTGACGAAGAGTTCTATACAGGGCTTTTATCGCATTGAACCTGACAGAATGATCCTTATTTTAGCATCAAAGCAGGTGTGCCGAATGGCATGCCTCAAAAACTAGGAGAGCTGCCTTGGGCAACGCACGTAATATCGCCTTCTGGGTCATTTTGTTTCTGCTGGTCTTGGCGCTGTTCAATATGTTCAGCGGTTCGGGCAGCACGATGCAGAGCCAGGAAAAGACCTTTTCTGAATTTGTCACCGCAGTAGAGGGCGGTGGGGTGACCAATGTCATTCTGGATGGCGAACAAATTCGCTTTGCCGGGTCTGATGGCAACAGCTACCTGACCATCAAACCGACAGATGCTGAGGTCACAAAGTTGCTGATCGAAAACAATGTCCCTGTGCGGGCGGAAAAACAGACCCAATCCGGGTTTCAGGCGTTTCTGATCACGCTGCTGCCATTCCTGCTGCTGATCGGTGTCTGGGTGTACTTTATGAACCGGATGCAGGGCGGCGGTAAAGGCGGCGCGATGGGCTTTGGCAAGTCCAAGGCCAAGATGCTGACCGAGAAACAGGGTCGGGTGACCTTTGATGACGTGGCTGGCATTGATGAAGCCAAGGAAGAGCTGGAAGAGATTGTCGAGTTCCTGCGCAATCCGCAGAAATTCAGCCGTCTGGGTGGCAAAATCCCCAAGGGCGCGCTGCTGGTGGGCCCTCCGGGCACCGGTAAAACGCTGCTGGCGCGCGCCATTGCTGGCGAGGCCGGGGTGCCGTTCTTTACCATTTCCGGTTCGGATTTTGTCGAAATGTTCGTGGGTGTTGGTGCATCGCGGGTGCGTGACATGTTCGAGCAGGCCAAAAAGAATGCGCCTTGTATCGTGTTTATCGATGAGATCGACGCTGTCGGTCGCCATCGGGGTGCCGGTTATGGTGGTGGCAATGATGAGCGTGAACAGACCTTGAACCAGTTGCTGGTGGAGATGGATGGCTTTGAGGCCAACGAGGGTGTGATCATTCTGGCGGCCACCAACCGCAAAGACGTGCTGGACCCCGCCTTGCTACGGCCGGGTCGCTTTGACCGTACCGTGACGGTTGCCAACCCCGACATCAAAGGCCGCGAGAAGATTCTGGGGGTGCATGCCCGCAAGACGCCGCTGGGACCGGATGTGGATCTGCGCATCATCGCGCGGGGGACACCGGGGTTCTCGGGCGCTGATCTGGCCAATCTGGTCAATGAGGCGGCCCTGTTGGCGGCCCGGCTTGGCCGCCGCTTTGTCACCATGGATGATTTTGAAAGCGCCAAAGACAAGGTGATGATGGGGGCCGAGCGCCGCTCGATGGTGATGACCCAGGAGCAAAAGGAAATGACCGCCTATCACGAGGCCGGCCACGCGGTTGTGGGGATTACCCTGCCGAAATGTGATCCGGTCTATAAGGCGACCATCATTCCGCGCGGATCGGCACTGGGCATGGTGATGAGCCTGCCGGAGTTTGACCGTCTGAACATGTTCAAGGAAGAGTGCCACCAGCGTCTGGCGATGAGCATGGCGGGCAAGGCTGCCGAAATCATCAAATACGGTGAGGGCGAAGTCTCTAACGGGCCAGCGGGCGATATCCAGCAGGCCTCGGGACTGGCGCGGGCGATGGTGATGCAATGGGGCATGTCCGATAAGGTCGGCAATATTGACTATCAGGAGGCCGCTGCGGGCTATCAGAGCAATGGCGGCGCTGGCGGCTTCTCGGTTTCAGCCGCGACCAAAGAGCTGATCGAGGGGGAAGTGAAACGCCTGATCGATGATGGTTATGAGCGGGCGTTTAAAATTCTGACGGACAATGCGGAAGGCTTTGAACGGCTGGCGCAGGGTCTGCTGGAATATGAGACACTGACCGGTGAAGAGATCAAGCGGGTGATGAACGGCGAGTTGCCGAGCGCAAATGATGACGAGGACGATGACGCGGATCAGGGCAATGCCTCGGTCACCGCGATACCCAAGGCCAAGCCAAAGAAGGCGCCGCCCGAAGGCGACCTGGAGCCGGAACCCTCGGCCTGATATCAAAACACAATGGCCCGGATACCTTGATAGGTGCCCGGGCCATTTTTTTGGGCTGGGCCTGTGGGGCCGGGTGAATTTGAGCATTTTTAGCAAAAAGAAGCCCTGAGTGGGGGGACTTGCAGGGAGAGTGATATGCCGACGCTACGTAAAGTTGAGTTTCAGGGGGAGATTACCTGGTTGGGGCATGTCGCTGCGGATGCGGGCCTGCGGGCCGCCCCGGTGGCGCATCTGGATCTTGGATTTGACGGCGATGCGGGGGCGCGCCACGCGGGACACAACCGCGCCTCCTGTGTTCGGGTGAAGGATCTGTATCCGCAGGGCACCGAAATCCGCAATGTGCGTCAGCTGACCATTCTGTCCGAGGAAGAGCTGGCCTTGATCGCGGCTGATATGGCGATGCAGGCACTGGATCCGGCGCATCTGGGGGTGTCTATCGTGCTGCGTGGCATTCCGGACTTTAGCTTTATTCCGCCGTCGTCGCGGTTGCAGGGCCCGGATGGGGTGACGCTGGTGGTGGATATGGAAAACCGGCCCTGTATATTTCCGGGGCGGGAAATTGACAAGGATCACGCCGGATTTGGTCCCAAATTCAAACCGGCGGCGAAGAACCGTCGGGGAATCACGGGCTGGGTTGAGCGGCCGGGGCGATTGGCGATTGGCGATAGGTTGCGACTTTTTATTCCGGATCAGAGGCCCTGGACGCCACAATCGCAATGACGGCCCGGGGCGGATTTCAGATCTGCAGTCTGGAGTTCCAGTTACGCCGTTTCGCGGCCTGAAAATGTCGGAAATCATGCTCTGCAAAACGGTTTTCAGAGCTATGGCTTGATGAGTGTCGGCGATAGTATGCCGCAAAACTGCAACATCTGAGACCAGGGGCCAGGGCTATGAGCTACAAAAGCGATATTGAGATTGCGCGCGAAGCGCAAAAGCGTCCAATTCAGGAGATCGGCGCCAAGCTGGGCATCTCCAGTAACGATCTGGTTCCTTACGGCCACGACAAGGCGAAAATCAGCCAGTCGTTCATCGACTCGGTTCAAGACCGCACCGATGGCAAGTTGATCCTGGTGACCGCGATCAACCCAACCCCGGCCGGTGAAGGCAAGACCACCACCACCGTTGGTCTGGGGGACGGGCTGAACCGCATCGGCAAGAACGCCATGGTTTGTATCCGCGAGGCGTCCTTGGGTCCGAACTTTGGCATGAAGGGTGGCGCTGCTGGCGGCGGCTATGCACAGATCGTGCCGATGGAGGACATGAACCTGCATTTCACCGGTGACTTCCACGCTATCACCTCGGCCCATTCGCTGCTGTCGGCGATGATCGACAACCACATCTATTGGGGCAATGCGCTGGAAATCGACACCCGTCGGGTTGTCTGGCGCCGGGTGGTCGACATGAACGACCGCGCCCTGCGTCAGATTACCGCCAGCCTGGGTGGCGTTACCAATGGCTTCCCGCGCGAAACCGGCTTTGACATCACCGTTGCCTCGGAAGTGATGGCGATCCTCTGTCTGGCCAACAATCTGAAAGACCTGGAAAAGCGTCTGGGGGACATCATCGTTGCCTATCGCCGTGACAAGACGCCAGTCTATTGCCGCGATATCGAAGCCGATGGCGCCATGACCGTGCTGCTGAAAGACGCAATGCAGCCAAACCTGGTGCAGACGCTGGAAAACAACCCGGCCTTTGTTCACGGTGGCCCATTTGCCAATATCGCCCACGGCTGTAACTCGGTTATTGCCACCAAGACGGCGCTGAAAGTGGCGGATTATGTTGTCACCGAGGCGGGCTTTGGCGCTGACTTGGGTGCCGAGAAGTTCATGAACATCAAGTGCCGCAAAGCAGGCCTGGCCCCCTCGGTGGTGGTTCTGGTTGCGACTGTGCGGGCGATGAAGATGAACGGCGGCGTTGCCAAGGCGGATCTGGGAGCAGAGAACGTCGAGGCGGTGATGTCTGGCTGTGCCAACCTGGGCCGTCACATCGAAAACATGAAATCCTTTGGGGTTCCGGTGGTCGTTGCGATCAACCACTTTGTCACCGATTCTGATGCCGAAGTGCAGGCGATCAAGGATTTTGTGGTGTCGCAGGGCTCAGAAGCGATCCTGTCGCGTCACTGGGAGCTTGGCTCGGAAGGTTCGGCTGAGCTGGCAACCCGTGTGGCTGAGATTGCCGATGCGGATATGGCTAATTTTGCGCCAATCTATCCGGATGACATGCCGCTGTTTGAGAAGATCGAAACCATCGCCAAGCGTATCTATCGCGCCGACGAGGTGCTGGCTGATCAGAAGATCCGCAACCAGTTGAAAGACTGGGAAGAGCAGGGCTATGGCAATCTGCCGGTCTGTATGGCCAAGACGCAGTATTCCTTCTCGACTGATCCGACCTTGCGCGGTGCGCCGGTTGGCCACTCGGTGCCGGTTCGCGAAGTGCGGCTGTCGGCGGGGGCTGGATTTATCGTCGCGGTCTGTGGGGACATCATGACAATGCCGGGCCTGCCGCGTAATCCAGCGGCGAAAAGCATTTGTTTGAATGACGAAGGCGAGATCCAAGGCTTGTTCTAAGACAGAATATGCGTTTTCTGCGGCCCCGGGGATTTCCGGGGCCGCAGGAGTTTTAACACATGACCCAATTGACACCACCACAGGACTGCCGGGACATGCAGGCCTTAAGGGCTGAAATTGACGCTCTTGATGGGCGTCTTGTTGCGCTTTTGACCACCCGGGCAGAGTATATCGACCGGGCGATTGCGCTAAAACAAATCAATGGCTGGCCAGCACGGATACCTGAGAGGGTAGAAGATGTGGTCACCAAGGTGCGCCGTTTAGCAGGGGCCGGGGGATTGGACCCCGATTTGGCGGAAACCTTATGGCGGCCATTGATTGATTGGTCGATTGCGCGAGAAGCGCGGGTTATTCGGGAAACATGAGCGGGCTTTGATCTGGGCCCGGGGAAAAGGAAGAGAATAATGGCAGCAACTATCATCGACGGTAAGGGTTTTGCCGCAACTGTGCGTGAAAAAGTGGCGGCTCACGTTGCCCGCCTGAAGGACGAGAACGGTATCACGCCGGGGCTGGCGGTGGTGCTGGTGGGCGAAGATCCGGCAAGCCAGGTCTATGTGCGCGCCAAGGGCAAGCAGACCACTGAGGTCGGCATGAACTCCTATGAGCATAAGCTGGACGTCGACACCTCTGAGGCGGATCTGCTTGCGGTCATTGATAAGCTGAACAATGATCCAAGTGTTCATGGTATTCTGGTGCAGCTGCCACTGCCCAAGCATCTGAACGAAGACCTGATCATCAATTCAGTGTCACCGGCCAAGGATGTGGACGGGTTCCATATCTCTAATGTGGGTCTGCTGGGCACCGGGCAAAAGTCGATGGTTCCCTGTACGCCGCTGGGTTGCCTGATGATGCTGCGCGATCACCACGGCAGCCTGTCTGGCCTGAATGCGGTGGTCATCGGGCGCTCTAACATTGTTGGCAAGCCGATGGCACAGCTGTTGCTGGGCGATAGCTGCACCGTGACCATCGCCCATAGCCGCACCAAGGATCTGGCGGATGTTGTGCGTCGTGCCGATATCGTTGTTGCCGCAGTTGGCCGCGCGGAAATGGTGCCGGGCGACTGGATCAAGCAGGGTGCCACTGTGATCGACGTGGGCATCAACCGTATTGAAGCACCTGAAAAGGGTCTTAAGGAAGATGGATCGGTGAAGACCCGTCTGGTTGGTGATGTTGATTTTGCCAGCTGTTCTGAGCGTGCCGGGGCGATCACGCCAGTGCCGGGTGGGGTTGGTCCGATGACAATTGCCTGCCTGCTGGCCAATACCGTGACCGCCTGTTGTCGCGCCAATGGTCTGGCTGAGCCGGAGGGGCTGACCGCCTGATCCTGCGCTTGTTGTTGGGTTGGATTTGAGTATTTTTGGCAAAAAGAAGCCGGGGCGGTTCGTGAGAGCCGCCCCTGTTTTATTTTGATGGTCCGTTAGACACTACTACCACCGGTACCGCCAGTTGCACCGCCGCCACCTGACGATCCATCGCCGCTGGACCCTCCGCCCTCGGGTCGTGGCGCTGATTTGGCGGCGGCGATCAGGGCGGTGAAATCTGCGGGGCTGATATAGCCATCGGTCAGATCAACAGCTGCGGGTACAGCGATGGGGTCGCGGGGGGTGATCTGGACGCTGCGGGTCTTGGCGTTGTAGGTAAAGCAACGCCCCTCCCAGCAATTGCGACCGGCGTTGATCTGCACCTCGATACCGTTCGTGGCGATCTCGCGAAATGCGTTGTTTTCTGGCGGGGTACAGGCGCTAAGCGCAGTCAAGCCAAAGGCAACCGCAAGCCAGCGGTGTGGGGATCTGGGGGTTTGCGTCTATCAAATATCCTTGGGTTTTCAATAATATTGATAGCGAGGGCACAAAGGTCAGAGAGCAATGGGCACCATGGTGCCCTGCAAAATGGCGACCAGTTTTTCAGTGTTGCCTGTGATGGCGTGGACCTCGGCTGAGACAACCACCAGGCGGCGGCCGAATTTGATGATCTTGCCGGTGGCGCGCAACTGGTCGCCCATGGCGGGGGCCAGCAGGTTAATCTTGATCTCGGCGGTCATCACCTCCTGATCAGCCGGCATTTTGGTCAGGGCGGCATAGCCCGCGGCGGTGTCGCCGATGGCGAAGGTCAGGGCGGCATGGGCGACACCGTGCTGCTGGCGGCTGCCGGGTAGGATGGGGGCGGTGATGATCACCTCGCCGTCGCCAATATGGTCGATTTCGGCACCAAGGGTCTGCATCATGCTCTGGCGGGCAAAGCTGTCGCGAATGCGTTTTTCCATTTGGCTCATCTGAGGCTCCTGTGTGATTGCGGGTAGCATAGGTAAGTTGATGCCACTCGGGGGAATGACGTGGCGGCGTTTGGCCCTGGCCTACGCGGCGGTCTTGCTGGTCGATTTATGAGCTAAAGATCAAGCAAATTTGAAAGGGGCTGAGATCTCCTCACGGCGGATCTTATGGGGCTGAAACAAAAGAGATTTTTTCCACAATCACCGACGGAAGATGCGGTGAGGGACGTTTCATTGATAGGTAGTTTTAGCACCGGAGATATCGACAATGAAAATACGGAGTTGGGCGACGCCTCTGACCATCGGCAGTATTTTTGGTCATGGTGGTTTCTGGCGGGCTGATGTTCTTTCACCTGGACACCGGGCTGAACAAAACATTGCATGAATGGGTTGGTTTGGTGATGCTGGGCGCGGTGATTGCCCATCTGGTTATCAATTGGCGCGCCTTTGGCACCTATTTCAAACGACCTCTGGCCCAGGGTATTATGACGGTTTCTGCGGTGCTCCTGGCGCTGTCGTTTATACCTCAACCCGAAGCGGGCGGTAACCCGGCGCGGATGGTGATGAGGGGCATTGGTCAGGCGGACATTGAGACGGTGATTGCGCTGAGTGGGCTGCCGCTGGAGGCGGGGTTGGAGCGGTTGGAAGCCGTCGGGATCAGCGCCGAGGCCGGTGTGAAAATGACCGCATTGACCGGCGGCGACAGGGACCTGCAAATGAAAATCATCGAAACGCTTTTCTAACGGGAACAAAAGACAAGGGGTCCAGAAACGGGCCCCTTGGTCGTCACTTCACAATCACCTCGTCTTTGACGAACATATTGTCCCAGGCGCGGTCGATCAGCTCGGGGGACATCTGATAGGGGATGCCCTCGAATTCGCAGATGGCGATCATCTGGTCGATCAGGAACACCGGCTGATAATTGGCGTAGATATTGTCGATGGTCGGGTATTTCTGTTTCAGCAGGTGGACCAGGGTTGCCTCGTCCAGCGCCATGCCTTTCTTGCGGGCCACCAGGGCAAAGATCTTCAGGAAGTTCTCCTGGCTGGGGCCGTCGATCTTGATCTTGAAGAAGATCCGCCGCAGGGCGGCAGTGTCAAATATCTCGTTGGGGTGAAAGTTGGTAGAGAAGATCACCAGGGTGTCAAACGGCACCTCGAATTTTTCACCCGATTGCAGCGACAGGATGTCTTTGCTTTCCTCCAGCGGCACAATCCAGCGGTTGATCAGCGCCTGGGGCGATTCCGCCTGGCGGCCAAGGTCATCGACGATGAAAATGCCGCCGGTTGATTTCAGCTGCAGCGGTGCCTGGTAGGTGCGGGCGGTGGGGTTATAGACCAGATCCAGCATCGACAGGGTCAGCTCGCCGCCGGTGACCACGGTGGGGCGCTGGCAGCAGACATAGCGGCTGTCAAAACGGCGGCTGCGGCGCAGGGCGTTTGGATCGTCCTGAACCTGTTCCACCTCGGTATGCACGATGGGGTCATAGACGGTGATCACCTGGCCGGCGTATTCAATTGCGCGCGGCACATAGACCTGATCCCCCAAAGCATCGCGTATGCCGTTGGAGATCGAGGATTTGCCATTGCCGGGAGGGCCGTACATCAGAATGGACCGGCCGGCGCTGACTGCCGGGCCGAGGTGGTCCAGCAGGCTGTTTGGCAGCACCAGATGGCCCATTGCATTGGTCAGCTGGTCGCGGGTGACCCGGATATTGCGGATCGACTGGCGCTTCACCTGTTCGCGGTAGACATCCAGCGGCACCGGCATGGCGCCGAAATATTCCGACTGCTGCAGCGCGTCCAGGGCGCGGGCCTTGCCCGCATCGGTCAGCTGATAGCCCATTTCATTGCCGTTGTTGGCGTTCAGCGTGCCAGTGGCCTCCAGCAGTTTCTGGCCGCGGGCAAGATCAACCAACTCTTGGGTGACAGAGATCGGCAGGCAGATTGCAGCGGCGATGTCGGTGACCATATCGACGTTTTTGCGAAAGATGGTTTTCAGCAGGATATCGCGCATCATCACCGGCGGCAGCTGCATTTGTTCCAGCCCCTTGGGGGCAGGCGGGGCCATCACGTGAGAGGTCTGCATGTTCATGGATAAAGGCCTGTTGCTGGACGCTGCATGATGCACCCCCATCCGGATTGGACAGGCGCGGTTGTGCTACAGTTTTGTTCAGCACTGTGGCAAGAGCGGGGCAAAGCTGCAGCAATTCGGCGGTTGTTGCACGGCGGCAAGCCTGCAAAAGCGCCAGAGACGCCGCCAGAGGCCGGGCGGTCCGCTGCGATTGGAGCTATCTGCCGAAGCAGGCGCCGAGGATCAGATAGATCGCCAATGTGCCGCCCAGACACAGGCCCATAGGGAATTTCTTTCCGACGTCCCAGCTTTTCCATTCGGGGGCCAACCGCCGCAGCGGGGTGTGTTTGGCAAATCGGTGGGTGGCATAACCGGCCAGTAGATTGGCGGCAAAAATCAACAGAATGAACCGCATGTCTCCAAAGGCAACCAGCGGTGCCGCCGCGCCGGCGAATTTGGCATCGCCGGCGCCGATCATGCCGGCGCTGTAGAACAGAAATCCCAGGCCGACGCCGATCGGCAGGTGCAGCAATTGCCAGCCGTAATCGGTCCAGCTCATCAGAAAGGGACCGACGACGATGAAGACCACCGCCAGCAGATCCACCGCCCAGTTGGGGATGCGCATACCGCGCAGATCGGTCAGCGCGATTGCATAGCAGATCGGCAGCACAAAGGGCAGAAACCACAGCGCTGCATGGGCCGGGATTGCCAGCATGATCTAGGCGCCTTCCAGGGCACGCAGGGCGCGCACTGCTTCTTCAAAATGTTGTGGATGGGTGCTGATGGCCTCGCGGAGCAGGCCTTCGCCGGTCGAGACATCACCCTGCTTGATGGCCGCCAAAGCCATGGTGTGCAGCAGCTGTGCCCGTTCGATCTGTCCCATCGGGATCACTGGCAGGCTATAGTTGCGCTGTGCGCCGCGGGCCAGAACCAGGTTGTTCTTGGCGGTGAACAGGGATTGGTCCTGGCGGATGGCCTCGCCAAACAGCCGTTCGGCATCGCCGTAGTCACCACGGGTCAGTTTGGAGTAGCCCCAATTGTTCATCACGCCAGCCGGGCGGGTGGTCAGTGATACCGCAATTTCATAAAAGCTGTCGGATTTTTCCCATTCCTTGTTGGCATCCGCCACCATGGCCTCAAGCCGATATCGCTTAAATGTCTCGTGGGTTGGCGGCACCTTGTCCAGGGCAACCTTGGCCGCGTCCCAAGCGCCGGTGCGGATCAGCGCATCCGCCAGGCCTACCATGTCGGCATTGGTCGCCCCCGGCAGAGCGTTGACTCTCTTCCAGCTGGAGACGGCCTCGATATTGCGCTTGGCCCGCACCAAAGATATGGCCAGCCCGCGTTGCAGATCAATGCGCTCGGCGTTGCCCTCCAGCGATCGCATGAAATAACTCACGGCCTCATTGGGGTCGGCGGCGGTCAGCATTACATCGTTGAGATCTGTTTCGTCAACCACATTGACGTCCTGAAAGGCACGTTCCACGGTTGCGGCGTCGTCATTGGCGCAGGCTGACAGGAAAAAACCCCCGGCCAGACATGCCGATACAAGAAATACTTGGCGCATTTTTGCGTCCTTTACTGCTCTGCCCTCGTCATGGTGTCTGGCGGATCAGGATATTGCCACGGCCGCGCTGCACCAATTCATAGTCTTGGTTTTGTCCAGCAGTAATAGCAGAATTATCCAAATTTGCGAGTGCCAAGAGTAGATTCTCGCGGATTGGGTCACTTTCGCCATTGTCCAGCGCATAGGCCCGCCGCAAAACCTGCTCGGCCTCGGCATAGTTGCCCTGTTCCATCAGCACCACGCCAAGATTATTCATCGCCTCGGGCCAGTCGGGCTCTGCTTTGACGGCGCGCCGCAACAGGGTTTCGGCCTGGCCAAGACGGCCCAGACCCAGATTGGCGGTGCCGAGGCTGGACAGCACCTCGCCGGTCATGCCGTGCTCCAACGCCGCGCGGGTAAAGGCCTCCAGGGCCAGTTCGTATTGCTGGGCTGCCATCAATCGGTGGCCAACTTGCAGCCCGTCTTCGGCCGTGCCGCTATGATCCACCCCCGGCGCCCAGGGGTTGGTGGGATCCCGTGTCTCAGGCGTGCAAGACGCCATCACTGCGCTGGCAGCAATGGCGATCAGGGTGTTGCGAAACAGGGCGGGAAAGGCCCCATCGGTTGGTTTCATATCTAGTTGCTCGTGTTGCCCAAATTCTGGATGTTCTTCATCGACGGGCCGACCAGGATGATCAGCAGTGGCGGCAGCGTCAGCCCCATTGTGGCAAGGGTCATTTTGGTTGGCAACTTGTTTGCGGCCTCTTCTGCCCGCATTACCCGTTTATCCCGCATTTCCGCCGCATAGACCCGCAATGCATCGGCGATCGAGGTGCCGAAGGTGGCCGATTGGATCATCACGGTGACAAAGGAGGTCAGATCCGGGACATCACAGCGTGTGGCCATATCGCGCAGAACCTTGTCCTTGTCCTTGCCCGCCTTCATCTCATAGGCAACGATATCAAATTCCTCGGCCAGGTCGGGATAAGAGGCGTGCAGTTCCTTGGCGACACGCACGATGGACTGATCCAGCGATTGCCCGGCCTCGACGCAGACCAGCATCAGGTCCAGCGAGTCGGGAAAGCCGGCGGTGATCTTATCCTGGCGCTCGGCGATGCGGCGGGTGATCCAGTATTTGGGCAGCATATAGCCGGCCCCGCCGGGTCCGATGATGCGGATCATCATCTGCTGGCCGTCATATTCGGTATCGCCATTCAGCACATAGACAAAGACCAACCCCAGAATAAGACCCAAGATGCCAAGCGCAAATTGGGCAAAATGGAAAAACCGCACCGAATCCTTGGACTTATAGCCCGCCTGACGCAGTTTCAGCTCCATCGCCGAGAGTTCGTCAGCGTCTTGCGGCTCAAGGAAACTGGCGAATTTCTTTAGCTGCTCGTTGCGGTTGCCCTGACGCAGGCGTTCCTTTTGCGGTTTTCCTGCGGTGTCGGGGCGGTTGCTTTTCTTTAGCTTAGCCAGTGGATCTTCGCGTTGGTTCATCAACAGCGGCACGGTCAGCAGGATCATGAACAGGCCCAGCAGACCGATCACCAGCAACGGGCCAAAGTCGCCCAGCTGTTCTGTCAGGAAGGTATTGATATTGGTCAGCAGATCCATGTCTGGTGCTCTCTCATACTTTGATATTGGTCAGCGCGCGCATGACGATAAGGTTGACGGTCAGCATTATCCCAACAATGAAACAGCAGGGAATGAAGTAGGGGTGATCCAGCACGTCGTCATAAAATTCCGGGTCCTTGAGCAGAGTGCCCATCAAGGCCAGCAGCGGAAAGGCCGACAGGAACTTGCCCGACCATTGGGCCTCGGCGGTGATGGCTTTGACCCGGCGGAACAGGCGGAACCGGGCCCGGATCACCTTGGCCAAACCGCCCAGCACCTCGGCCAGGTTACCACCAGACTGGGCCTGGATGGTCACCGCCACCGCCAGGAAACGCATATCCTGCATGTCCAGCCGTTCCGCCATCTCCTTGAGCGCCTCGCCGATATCGCGACCATAGGCGTTTTCGTCTGCGATCATGCCGAATTCAGTGCCCAGCGGATCACTGACCTCTTTGGCAACCATTTGAATCGCGGCCATAAACGGGTGTCCGACCCGCAGGCTGCGGACAATCAGTTCAACCGCGTCTGGCAGCTGCTCTTCGATCATCGCCATGCGTTTCTTGGCTTTGTTGTTGACCCACATGAACACTGCCGCGACGCCGATGATGACAGATCCCATGATGCGCAGCGGCAATTGGGTGTCGGTGCCGATGCTCAGGCCGACAAAGGCCAGCGCCGCCAGGCCGCCCATGATCATGACCAACTGCCGCGGTGAAAAGGCAATTGCCGCCTTCTGCGCCTTTTCGGCCAGCAGTGAATACAGCGGGATCGACTGCGACTTCATGTGCTGCTGCATTTCCTTGCGCAGCTGGTCCAGCACCTGTTCGCGATTGCCGCCCTTGTCGAGCATTTCCAAGCGGCGGTTGACGCGGCTGTTGAGGCTGATGGATTTGCCAAAGGCCACCAGATACAGGCCCTCGACCAGCACCAGAACACCGACAAAAATCAGACCATAGATAATCGGCTCTGCGCTCAGTTCCATCAGTGTGCCTCCATCGTAGTGGGCTCGTAAATCGCGGCCGGTAAGTCATAGCCCCACATGCGGAAGCGTTCCGAAAAGTGGCTGCGCACGCCGGTGGCGGTGAAATGGCCGATGATCTTGTTTTCGGGGGTCAGGCCTACCCGCTGGTAGCGAAAGATTTCCTGCATCGAGATCACGTCGCCCTCCATGCCGGTGATTTCGGTGATCGAGGTCATGCGGCGCGAGCCATCCTGCAGCCGTGAGACCTGTACGATCAGGTTTACCGCCGAGGAAATCTGGCTGCGAACCGCCTTGAGCGGCATTTCAATACCGGACATCGCAATCATGTTCTCCAGCCGGCTGACACCGTCGCGGGCCGAGTTGGCGTGGATGGTGGTCATGGATCCGTCGTGGCCGGTGTTCATCGCCTGCAACATGTCGATGACTTCCTCGCCGCGGGTCTCGCCGACGATGATGCGGTCGGGACGCATCCGCAGGGCGTTTTTCAGACAATCCCGAGGCGAGACTTCGCCCTTGCCCTCGACGTTGGGCGGGCGGCTTTCCATCCGGCCCACATGGGTCTGTTGCAGCTGAAGCTCGGCGGTGTCTTCGATGGTCAGGATGCGTTCGTCGTTGTCAATGAAACTGGACAGGGCGTTCAGCGCGGTTGTTTTACCCGATCCGGTGCCGCCCGAGACGACAATGTTGAGCCGGGTGGCCACCGCCGCTTGCAGATATGCAGCCATTTCCTCGGTGAAAGCCCCGAAATTCACCAGGTCATCGATGCCCAACTTGTCTTTTTTAAACTTTCGGATCGAAACCAGCGATCCATCCACCGCAATCGGCGGCACCATCGCGTTAAAGCGCGAGCCATCGGCCAGTCTGGCATCAACATAAGGGTTGGATTCATCGACGCGGCGCCCCACGGCAGAGACGATTTTATCAATGATTCTAAGAAGATGCTTTTCGTCCTTAAAGGTAACATCACTGAGCTGCAGCTTGCCGTCGCGCTCAACAAACACCTGATGCGGGCCATTGACCAGAATATCGTTGACGGTATCGTCCCGCAGCAGGATTTCCAGCGGGCCCAGGCCGGTGACCTCGTCATAGAGATCTTTGGTCAGGGTCTGGCGGTCTTCGCGGTTAAGGACAATGCCCTTTTCTTCCAGAATCTCGGTGGCGATTGTGGTGATTTCGGCGCGCAGTTCGGTCTCGTTGGCATTTTCCAGGGCTGCCAGGTTGAGCTGCTCCAACAGTTCGCGGTGCAGCTGGATCTTGATTTCGCCCAGCCGTTCCTTGCGCTTGCGTTCCTTGTCCTGGGGGGCTAGTGCGTCGCCGGATGAGGGCATCGGTCGCCGCAGGGAGGCGCTTTGATTGGCCGCTGCTTTAGCGGTGATCACCTCGGCTGGTTTGGCGGTCTGCAACCTGGAGACCTTGCCTGCCGGCGTCGCTGCCGCGGATTTTTTTTTGTATTTAGAAAACATTTACGACCTCCAGGGGGCAATTTGTATCAGGCTGCGGCAACGTCTTGCTGGCCTAGCTCGTGAAGGGACAGGGCCAGTTTGGCAATTTCCTTGCGCAGCGGATTTTTGGGTGCAGAGATCGCCAGAGGAAGCCCGTGATCGCAGCATTGGGTCACCGGTTTGCCACCATCCGGCAATTGCAGATCAATCGAGATGCCGAGGGATTCAGCCATCCGCTTGACCCGGCTCTTGCCGCTGAGGTCGGTGAATTTGGGGGCCCGGTTCAGGGTGAAACGCAGTTTCTCGAACGGCAGCTCTTCGGATTGCAACGCCCGTTTCATCCGCAGGGCATTCTGCGCCGAGCGCATGTCGAGCTCGATCAGTGCAAAATACACATGCGCCATGTTGAGAACAGTTTCTGACCATTGCACCAGGGTGCGCGGCAGGTCGATCACCACAAAGTCGAAATGGCTGCGCGCCATGCCAATAATGCGTTCGATGTCCTCGGGTGAAAAGAAATCCAGCGGCACCATTTCAGAGGGCGCGGTCAGAACCTGCAGCTTGTCCTGGAACGACAGCAGCGCCTGGCCAAACATCTCGGCATCCATGTCATCAATCTGGCCCAGCATCTCCATGACGATTTCACGGCGGGGCAGGTCCAGATAGGTGGCCACCGAGCCGTGCTGCAGATCGAAATCCAACAGGCAGACGCTTGGTTTATCATGCTCGCTCAACTCGGCCAGTTCCCAGGCCAGATTGACCGCCAGCGTGGTTGAGCCCGCGCCACCGGCGAGACCCTGACACACGATCACGGCGCCTTCGCGGGCACTGCCGGATTGCAGTTGATGTGGATTGGGCTTGGCGGCTTGCGGTCCCGGAGCAGGCGTGGTCACCCGCTCAATCGCGGCCTGCAGTTCCTGTTCCGGAAGCGGGTAGGGGACAAATTCATCGGCGCCCTGGCGCAGCAACTGGTGCAGCGAGGCGGGGGTGACGTCTTCGGCAATCAGGATCACTTTGATATCGCGGGACTTGGCCTGAGAGATGATTTCTCCCATCAGCACCAGATTGTCCTCATCGTTGCCATCAATGGCCAGCGCGATAAATTCCAGCGCTTCCGCTTCGGGCTGGTTGAAAAACGCCAGCGCCTCGGCAAAGCCAAGATCGCCCCAGCTTTCGCCCATTGTGGTTTCCATGTCTTCGATCAGCAAATCGAAGTTCTGCACGTCGCGGCTGACGGTGCAGGCGACAATTGCGTTGGTCTCTGGTTGCGGCGTTACACTGCTCATTGCCATTATCCTCGTTGCGGGAAACGGCAGGTTTCACCCGTCCGTTCCTACGTGCGACTCACTCGGCGCACGTCACCTGTTGGGGATAATGTGGGTGGCAAATCAGGCGATAGTGGGGCCAAAATGCCCCAATAGTTGGGAAATGCTAAACAGTCGCGTGACGCCTCGTTTATTCTGCGACAGTGGCAATTGACCGTTCAGACGTCAGTGTCGAAGCAGGTACTGCGCTTTTGATATACTCGCGATAGACCACCTGAGCGTATTTTCCGTCCAGCAGCGAGGGGTGGTTTTCCAGGAAGCCCGAGACCTCGGTGACGGTGCGCCGGTTCTGACGTTCACGCCCCTGGGTGACGATCAAAGGCTGCGTTTCGCCATGTGAAACAACGGCTTCCAGTCGGGATCGACTGATGCCCCGAGTCGACAGATAGCCCACCGCAGCCCGCGCCCGGCGCAGACCCAGCGATTTATTATAGCCGGATGATCCGACCGAATCGGTGTGCCCGTAGACGCGAAAGCGTACTTCGGGGAACTGTTTGATCCAGGTCGCCTGCCGGTCCAGAACCGCACGGGAGTTGGCATCCAGGCTGGCACTGTCAAAGTCGAAGTTGATGGTGGGCGGAACTTCCAGGGCAAAACGGTTGGCCAGTTGCACCGCATAAGACCGATCGCCGCTCATCACCAGCGCGTTGTTCAGGGCGGCACTGCCAAAACT
Organism: Paracoccaceae bacterium; assembly: GCA_013214575.1. Taxonomy (GTDB): domain Bacteria; phylum Pseudomonadota; class Alphaproteobacteria; order Rhodobacterales; family Rhodobacteraceae; genus Parasedimentitalea. Next base: position 46,672 of record JABSSD010000137.1, read on the forward strand.
CGCCCGCTGCAGCTCACCGCCGGCTTCGTTCTCGCAGGCGGCGGCCGTCAGGCACAGTCCAAATATCGCTGCTTTCTTAATCATCTGTGCCATCCTTTAATTAGTCCAACACATAGCCATAGGAGCCGCTGAAGTCTTGTCGGGCAATTTCACCGGCCGGGCCATCCTGGTTCCGCGATATACGCCCAAACAGGAACAGGTCATTTTCGCTGGGCGGTTTGACCCGGTCTGTCGGCAGGCTCAGCGCCTCGCCCCGGGTTGGGGTGACCAGATGGGCGCTGATAATGACCACCAGTTCTGTTTGGTTGCGCTGATAGTCGGCGCTGCGGAACAGCGCCCCCAGAATGGGAACATCGCCGATCCAGGGCAGTTGGGCGCTATTGTCCAGGAAATCATCCTGGATCAGGCCTGCAATGGCAAAGCTTTCACCATCGCGCATTTCAATTGTGGTCGAGGCCTCGCGGCGCGAAAAAGCAGCAACCGAAAGGCCGCTGACATTTATTGAGTTGGTGGTGTCGATCGCCGAGACAGCGGTGACGAGCTCTAGATTGATCAGGTCGCCGTCGATGACACGCGGAATAAAGTTCATTTCGATGCCGAAAGGCTTGAACTCAATTGTTGTCACGCCGTCTTCTTGCGCCACCGGCACCGGGTATTCGCCGCCCGCCAGGAATTTGGCCTCTTGCCCGGACAGGGCAGCGAGGTTCGGTTCAGCCAGGGTGCGGACCATGCCTTTTTGTTCCAGCGCCTCCAGCAGCAGGCCAACTTGGGTCGATCCGATGTCAAAACCGAATAAGACCGTGCCAAGGGTTCCGTCCTGCGGAGTCACAGGAGTGCCGAGACCATTCCCGTTTTGCAGCCAAGTACCAGTTTTGGCAGCAAAGCTGCTGCCACCCAGCGCAATGGACGAGCTGAGTGATTTGGACACCGAACGCTGCATTTCTGCAAAGCGGACCTTGAGCATCACTTGCTGCACGCCACCAACGGACATCAGATTTGACACCCGCTCGGGGGCATAGCGTTCGGCGAGATCCATCGCCCGTTGCAGGCGGGCGGCGCTGGACACTGTGCCGGACAGCACAATGCCATCATTGGCGGTACGCACTTCGATTTTCTCACCGGGCAGGATTTGCTGCAGCCGTTCCTTGAATTCGCTGACATCGGCGGCGACATGCACATCGACATTGGTGATCAAGCGGCCGGTGGCATCCAGCAGGGTGAGCGTGGTCACGCCGGGGGATTTGCCCAATACATAGATGGTGCGGTCCGACAGCGACGAAATATCTGCAATTCCGGGGTTGGCAATGCTGAGTTCCGCGAAGGGAACGTCGCTTTCGACCACTACCGCCCGGTTCATCGGCACAGCAAGCTTGGTTGCGGTGCCCTTTTTGACAACCCGCAGACCTTCGGCCCAAGCGGTATCCGCGACCGCTGTGAAAATCAAAGCAACCCCGGTTAGGGCTGCTGCTAATGTCGTTCTAAATGCCATGTGATCTGCCTCTCGGATCACGCCTCGTTGTCGGGTCTTTTGCCCGTCTTTTGACGTACTGTGGATCAGTTTGCCGATATTTGCAAGAATCATTGGCGGCGAAGCCCGTCGCATTGTGTGGACTGAGCAACAGAGATGCGAAAAAGCCGCCCTGGATGAGCGGCTTTCATAACGCAGGTCTGGTGCAGCCTCCGCTCAGGCCCGGGGGGCCGCCCGCGCCTAGTTGCTGCAGGGGATCGGAATTTCCACCACATCGGCGCCACGGCGGGTGCGGATGGTACAGACCCGTTCTGTCTCTCGTTCCGGGGCTGCCACACGTTCGCCCAAGCCCAGCAGAGTGCGTTGATCGACCTCGACAAAGGAGGCAATCGTATCATCGCCGGCACCAACCAGGGAGAGCGACAATCGCCCGGTGGTCTGGGCCTGTGCCAGTGCAGCCACCTGTTTGGGCAGCGCCGATACGGTCACCGTGCGGGCAATGCTGGCACTGTCAATGTCACCGCCAGCGCTCTGGTCGATGGCAATCAGTTCGATATTGGCCTGGATCAAACGGGTCAGCTCACCGCTGCGACGCTCGTCGATCTGACCGAGACTGCCTGTCCAATAGATGTCGACCCGGTCGCCGGGGCGCAAAAAGCCAGACACCCCTGAGGAAACATCAACCTTGATGGCAAAGGCCCGCATGCCACGTTTCAGGCGCGAGGTAATACCCGCATCCTCGCCGGGTTTGGTGATTTTTACCGCCAGCACCGCCTCGTTTGCCTCGACCGTGCGCAACACAACCCGGAATTCGCCTTTGAACTCTGGCGGAAACAGCGCCTCTAAGGTGGAGTAGGTGCCCTCGGGAACGCTGTCTTGCGGCCATTTCACCAGGCGCACCGCGTCCTGGGTCAGCCGTTCACCGTATTTCAATGCGCGGTTGGCAACAAACACATCGACGGTAGCGATGTTTTCAACCTTCTGTGCATTGGCCTGGGCCAGGGCATATTGATACTTGGCTATGTAATTCTTGGCCATCATCACCGCGCTGCCAGCCAGGGCGAGACCGACAATCAAAACCAGTCCAAAAACTGCGCGCATTGTGTTACCTCTCTTTGGGGTCGCCAGGATGCCGATGGCGATTTCGAAGGCTATATCACTCGAATCTGAGTAATGGGTTTAGATGATGCACCGTCGGTGCGGCCGGTCGGACCCAAATGGGCAGGTCAGCTGAAAGACCAGTTCGACATGTAGCTGGCCAATCCGTCGGCCAGTCCAAGCGCACCGTCTTGCATCGCTGAGGCAATCAGAACGACCAGGCCAGCGATTGCAGCGGTAAGGACCACCCAATCAACCGTGACGGCCCCGTCATCACCTTTAAAAAATGACTTTAGCTTATTCATTTTGAACCTCTGTTTTGAGAGTTCCTGGGCAAAGGGCCGCGCCTTTGGATCAAAGACGCGGCCCCAAACTTTTACCACTAAGACTGACGAATTAGAGGCTTGGATCTTGAGCCGACAGGAATGTGCTGGTCTTGGCGGTCAGGTCGGAAGCGCCTGTTTCGATCGACGAATAAACAACGCCGGCCAGAGCAGCAACAGCAGCGGTCAGAACAACCCAGTCAACAGTCACGGCGCCAGCTTCGTCTTTGCGGAAGTTTTTGAAGAATTTAATCATTGAGTGTCCCTCCAGGGATCTAAAAGTTTTGTTTCCACCTTGCCGTCCGTGGTGTGAGCCTGCTCTCTCCTGCGAAGCTCCGTTCGACTTGGTATGAACACTTATACCCCTTTGAGCGTGGCAGCATTTGGGCCAAAATCCGGACTCTGGCGCCTTAGTTTAACTCTTTGGCAATATCTGCCTTAAGGCATTGAAAGTTAAGGATTTGATTATTCATTAATCGTAAATATCCAAGACGATGGCGGGGCGGGGCGTGGCAATTGTGGCGGTATCGCCAGAATTCGGCCGTAAGTTCTGGTTTTTTGGCCGTAATCCTTGATAATTTGTTAAAAATTAACATCAAGGCGGCCCCATGTTTCTTCGAATTGCGTCTTTGGCAGTGATTGCTCTGTCCGTTCCGGTCTGGGGGCTGGCTGAGACGCCGCCGCCCTTTCCGAGTTTTGAGGCAAAACGGGTGCAGGTGCCGCAACCGGGCAGCCGGAACAGAATAACCATACAGATAGAGGCGCCGCAGTCACCGGTTGCTGTGACAGATAGCCCGGCGGCGACATCCAATGGCGATGTGGATCAGCCCGTAGTAGGGCGGTATGGCTGGTTCTGGGGCCAGGTCTCGCCGGATCTGGCGGCTTCGGGGCCGGGCCGGTTGGAGCAGGCTCTGATGGTTCTGGCAGGGGGCGAGGTGGTGACCGCGCCGCGGTTGCAGTTGCTGCAGGATATTGCGGGCGCGCAGGGGGTCTCGATTCTGACTGCCAGCATTGGCACCAAAGTATCACCGGCGCTGATCCTGGCGGTGATTGCGGTGGAATCGGCAGGGCAGGTAGAGGCGGTCAGTGCCGCCGGGGCGCAGGGGTTGATGCAATTGATGCCAGAGACCGCGGCGCGGTTTGCGGTGAAGGATGCGCTGGCGGCACAGCAGAATATTCAGGGCGGTGTCCGCTATCTGGACTGGCTGATGGAGGAATTTGGTGGCGACCCGATGCTGGTGCTGGCCGGCTATAATGCCGGCGCGGGCGCGGTGCGGAGCCACCAGGGGGTGCCGCCCTTTACCGAGACCCGCGATTACGTGCCTTTGGTGCTGGCGGCCTTTCAGGTGGCCAAGGGCCTGTGCCTGACGCCGCCCCAGTTGATTTCCGACGGATGTGTGTTTCGCACCATGCGCTAGGGCGGCAGATTTGTATTCCGGTGAAGGCCCGCCTCGCATCTTTCTATGAAGAGAGTTCAATAGGGCCAGATACGGACATAATTTGACCACGTCCAGATGATCTTTAAGCGGTATTGATTTATTGCATTATCATCTGGAGATTGTTTTTGAATTTTGAATTTGATGTTTCGTCTTTCGTTGCCCAGTCACAAGGGCTGACTGGGACTGCGATGATTATTGGGTTTATCGCCCTTGGGGGATATGTCGGACGCCTTCTCTATGTGTCCTTCGGCTCGTCCATAGCTGCGGTCAATCTGTTTCGGAACTTTTCGGGGCTTGGATTGATCAGTATCAGCGTCGGGCTTTTTATCGCCGGGCTGTATCTGACTGGAAAGCAGGACAGGGCCGTACATATGGTACAGAGGACTGTCATAGACCCCTTTACCGTATGGGTGCTGAAGCGGGACGCCTGCGATCTGTCGAGTGGCAAATACTGCGTTATCGTTTTTGAAGACGACCGGGAAATTTCGGTGAACTGGTTCGATCAGGAGGTCTATATGTGGGAGCTTTTGAATCCCCCCTCCGGAGCAGTATGGGATACGCTGCGGCCAAGATCCCGTGCTGATCTTCACCAGGAAGTGGATGTGCCGTTAGTAAAGGCCGAGATCAACACCTAAACCAGATCTTACCGGGTCTCAAAAAAAGTAAGGCCCGCTTCAATCTGAGCGGGCCTTACTTTTTTGAGTATCGAAGGTGGTGCGTGCAATCAGTCGACGATTGTGGCCTCGGTTGCGGCGCGCAGCTCAGCCTCAGTCACGCCATCGGCTGTCTCAATAATCTTTAAGCCGCCTTTCACCACGTCCAGAACGCCCAGGTTGGTGATGATGCGATCAACCACCGCCTTGCCGGTCAGCGGCAGGGTGCAGTCTTTCAACAGCTTGGAGACACCATGTTTGTTGGTGTGATCCATCACCACCACAACGCGGCCCACGCCGGCCACCAGATCCATAGCGCCGCCCATGCCTTTGACCAGCTTGCCGGGAATCATCCAGTTGGCCAGATCACCATTTTCAGCCACTTCCATGGCACCCAGAATCGCCATGGCGATCTTGCCGCCGCGGATCATCGCAAAGCTTTGGGCCGAGTCGAAATAGGAGGTCTGCGGCAGCTCGGTGATGGTCTGCTTGCCGGCGTTGATCAGATCCGCGTCCTCATCGCCTTCAACCGGAAAGGGGCCCATGCCCAGCATGCCGTTTTCCGACTGCAGAGTGACCTCGATCCCCTCGGGGATATAGTTGGACACCAGCGTCGGAATGCCGATGCCGAGGTTCACATACCAGCCGTCCTGCAGTTCCTGGGCGGCCCGCGCCGCCATTTGGTTACGATCCCACATGTTCGCTCTCCTTATGCCGCTGGCCGGGTGGTGCGCTGTTCGATGCGCTTTTCGTGGGTGCCCTGAATAATACGGTGCACATAAATGCCGGGCAGGTGGATGGTATCGGGGTCCAGCGAGCCAACCGGCACGATTTCCTCAACCTCAACCACGCAGACCTTGCCGCAGGTGGCGGCCGGGGCGTTGAAGTTGCGGGCGGTCTTGCGGAACACCAGATTGCCGGTCGCGTCGGCCTTCCAGGCTTTGATGATGGCCAGATCGGCGATCATGCCCTCTTCCATGATGTAGGTTTCGCCGTTGAAGTCGCGGTGGTCCTTGCCCTCAGCGATCACCGTGCCAACACCGGTTTTGGTGTAAAAACCGGGGATGCCAGCGCCGCCGGCCCGCATCCGTTCGGCCAGGGTGCCCTGGGGGTTGAACTCCAGCTCCAGCTCGCCGCTCAGATACTGGCGCATGAATTCGGCGTTCTCACCCACATAAGACGAGATCATCTTTTTGACCTGTTTGGTCTGCAGCAGGATGCCGATGCCAAAATCATCAACGCCGGCGTTGTTGGAGGCAAAGGTCAGATTCTTGGTGCCAGCGTCTTTGATGGCGTCCAGCAGCAATTCCGGAATGCCGCAGAGGCCAAAGCCACCTGCCGCAATGAACATGCCGTCGTGAAGCAGCCCGTCGAGCGCCTCAGTGGCATTGGTGTAGATCTTTTTCATCAAAAACTCCCTGCTACGTTCCTTTTGCAAGGGTTCTGACGCTGAGGCGGGGGGCTGTCAACAATACTGAGGCTACTGAGTATTAGTACGGAGGTGGTTTGTAGGAAAAAGAGCGAAGGGTATTTCCAGTGAAGAGAGCGAGGGGCCTGCCCCTCGCTCTCCCTGGGATATTTAGGGCCAGATGAATGCGGATCTGGCGGTTTGCTTTAGTCTTCGGCGGCGGCCTTTTTTGCCGGGGCTTTTTTTGCGGGCGCTTTTTTCTTGGCGGCGGGTTTCTTTTTGGCGGTTGGCTTTTTGGCGGCGGCTTTTTTCTTTGTGGGCTTCTTGCCAGACTTTTCAGTGATCAGCTGGACGGCCATGTCCATGGTGACGTCCTTGACCTCGACATCTTTGGGCAGGGTGGCGTTGACCTTTTCCCATTTGATGTAAGGGCCATATTTACCGTCCATGATAATGACGGCGCCGCCATCTGGATGGTCACCAAGTTCCTTTAGCGCCTTGGCCGCAGCCCGACCACCACGGCCCGGATTGGCGCGCTTCTCGGCCAGCATTTCCATCGCATGGTTCATGCCAACCTCGAAGACGTCCAGGGTGTTCTTGAGGTTCACGTAGACCGGTTTTTCCTCATCTGGCAGCTGATGCATGATGTAGGGGCCGAAGCGGCCCAGGTTGGAGGCAACGGCGCCGCCCTCAGGGTGCTGGCCAATTTCGCGTGGCAGGGTCAGCAGGGTGACAGCCTGCTCCAGGGTGACCTCATTTGGCCCCCAGCCGGGCAGGTAGTCTTTGTTTTGTTTCGGCAGCGAGGAGCGTGGCGGCTTCTTGACGTCAGGTGTTGGTTCGCCCCGCTGGACATAGGGTCCGAAACGGCCGGATTTCAGATGGATTTCGTCGCCGTCATCCTCGCCCAATACACGTTCATAGCCTTCGGCGCCTTCGCCAGAAATCGGTCGGGTATAGTTGCATTCGGGATAGTTGCCGCAGCCGACAAAGCCGCCGGTGCGCGAGGATTTCAGGTGCAATTGGCCTGCGCCGCATTTCGGGCAGGCGCGGGGATCAGTGCCATCGTCGCGCGGGGGGTATAGCTGCGGTGCCAATGCATCGTCGAGCACGTCGAGCACTTCGGAGATGCGCAGTTCCGAGGTTTCGGCAATCGCCGCCGAGAAGTCACGCCAGAAGGTTCTGAGCAGCGCCTTGTAGTCGCCATTGCCGGCGCTGACCTCATCAAGCTGGTTTTCCAGATCGGCAGTAAAGTTGTAGCCGACGTAGTTGCGGAAGAAATTGAGCAGGAAGATGGTGACGATGCGGCCCTTGTCTTCGGGGTGCAGCCGGTTCTGCTCTTTGCGGACATATTCGCGGTCCTGGATGGTGGTGATCACGGAGGCATAGGTCGAGGGGCGGCCGATGCCCAGCTCTTCCATCTTTTTGACCAGGGTGGCCTCGGTGTAGCGCGGCGGCGGTGCGGTGTGGTGTTGCAGTGCCAGCACTGATTCATTCTGCGACAGCAGCGCCGCGCCATTGCTGCGCAGATCGCCGCTTTGGCTGGACGGGGCGCCGTCTTTGGCGGCTTTGTCGAACTGAGGCGTCATCGCGGTCTTGGCAAACCTCGCCGTCTCGCCCATCATGATCTGCGGCAGCCGCTTGTCGTCGTCGTCCTGGACCACATCATCGCGGCCTTCTTCATAGACCCGCATGAAACCGTCGAACAGCACCACCTGACCGGTGGCGCGCAGCACCACCTGGCGATCGTCTGAGCCGACATCGACAGTGGTGCGCTCCAGTCTGGCGCTGGCCATCTGGCAGGCCAGGGTGCGTTTCCAGATCAGGTCATAGAGCTTGCGCTGGTCGGGCTCGGTGACCTTGAGGCTGGCGGCATCGCGGCCCATTTCGGTGGGGCGGATACATTCGTGGGCTTCCTGGGCGTTCTTGGCCTTGTTCTTGTAGACCCGCGGGCTGTCGGGCACATAAGAGCCGCCATAGCGTTTGTCGATTTCCGCCCGCGCTTCGATCACCGCCTCGGGGGCCATATCGATGCCGTCGGTCCGCATATAGGTAATGTAACCGGCCTCATAGAGACGCTGGGCGGTGCTCATGGTCTGGCGCGCGCCCATGCCGAATTTACGGCTGGCTTCCTGCTGCAGGGTCGAGGTCATGAAAGGGGCCGAGGGGTTGCGCGCGGCGGGCTTGGCCTCGACCGATTGAACCATCAGGTCACGACTGGCCACGGCCTGCACCGCCAGTTCGGCGGCGGTGATGTTGGCGAGGCTGAATTTGTCCAGCTTGTCGCCGCCCAGTACTGTCAGGCGGGTCTCGAACTCCTGGCCACGCGGGGTGGTCAGCAGGGCGCGCACCGACCAGAATTCCTGCGGATTAAACGCCTCGATTTCCATCTCGCGCTCAACAATCAGGCGCAGACAGACCGATTGCACCCGGCCCGCCGATTTGGCGCCGGGCAACTTGCGCCACAGCACTGGTGACAGGTTGAAGCCGACCAGATAGTCCAGCGCCCGGCGGGCCAGATAGGCCTCGACCAGCGGCATGTCGACCTGACGCGGATTGGCCATCGCCTCGAGCACCGCGCTCTTGGTGATGGCATTAAAAGTGACCCGGCTGACCGGGGTGTCCTTTTTGATCGAACGCCGTTTGGTCAGCGCCTCTTGCAGGTGCCAGCTGATTGCCTCTCCTTCGCGGTCCGGGTCAGTCGCGAGGATCAGTGCGTTGTCTTCTTTCAGGGCGTCGGCAATGGCTTTCATATGTTTGCGGCTGTCGGCCCCGACCTCCCATTTCATTTCGAAATCATTGTCCGTATCGACCGATCCATCTTTAGGCGGAAGGTCGCGCACGTGGCCATAAGATGCCAGAACGGTGTAGCCTGGGCCGAGATACTTATTGATCGTTTTCGCTTTGGCAGGGGATTCTACAACAACTACGGGCATTTAAGCTTAACCTTATGGGGCGGACACGGCACGTTCTATGGCCGCGCAGAATGTGGGGCGCAAGAGGGTATTGTCAATCCGCCAGTTTTGGGCGCCGGTTTGAAGGCAGCTATGAGGGCCAGAATTGGCGGCTGAGTCGCTTGGTGGCGGCTGACGGTGCCGGGTCAGGGGGAATGTTAGCGACCGGGGCCACGGGACAACATGCCGCCGGGTTGGCGAATGATCTCGCCCTCCAGTTCCAGCTCGGTCAGGGCAGGGGAGACATCGCGGGGTGCGGCGCAGAGGTCGCGAATCAACTGATCCTCGGCGGTGGGAGAGGGGCCAAGGCGCGACAGGATTTCCTGGTGCAGGGCGGCTGTTTCACGCAGGCTGCTTCACGCAGGCTGCGCCGTTGTGGCGGCGGCGGCGGTGGCTCGTCCAGTTGCAGCTGCTGTTGGGCGGGGGGGGATGGGCCCAGGCCTGTGGGCAGCGCCGCGATGACATCCTCGGCGTTGCGTACCAGTTGGGCGCCGTCCCGGATCAGCATGTTGCAGCCACTGGCGCGGGCGTCAAACGGGTGGCCGGGGACGGCCAGCACCTCGCGGCCCTGATCCAATGCATCGCGGGCGGTGATCAGGCTGCCGGACTTGGCCGCCGCCTCGACCACAACCACGGCACTGGCCAGCCCCGAGATGATGCGGTTGCGAGGTGGGAAATGTCGGGCCTGCGGTCTTAGACCCATGGGTTGTTCCGAGAGCAACAGGCCCTGTTGGGCAATGTCGCTGGCCAGGCTGTTATTTTCCGCCGGATAAATCACATCCACCCCGCCGGCCATCACCGCGATGGTGCCGCTGTTCAGGGCTGCGAGATGGGCGGCGGTGTCGATGCCGCGAGCCAGCCCCGAGACCACAATATAACCCTGCGCGCCAAGCTCACGGGCCAGGGCGCGGGCCATGCGGATGCCTAGTGACGAGGCATTCCGGGCCCCAACCAGGGCAATAATGGGGTGCTGCAAAATGCTGAGATCACCGCGTGTCCACAGTAGCGGCGGCGCATCTTTCAGGGCTGCCAGTTGCGACGGGTAGGCGACGTCGCCAAGGCACAAAAGCCGCGCTTTGGCGGCTTTTGCGGCCTTGATTTCGGCGTCAACCACAGGGGCGGGGCATATTTTATACCCTTTTACTCCTGCGTTGCGTGCCACTTTAGGCAACGCGGCCAGCGCATTCTGCGCTGAACCATACTCGGCGATCAGGCGGTGAAAGGTCACCGAACCAACCCTGCGAGAACGCAACAGACGAAGCCAGGAATAACGAATATCTTCCGTGGTGGGTGGGAGTGGGGGGTGAGTGGAAGAAGTGTATTCTTCGGTCATCCGTCGCTCCGCCTGCTTGCTGAACTATGTTTAACGCGAAGGCGGTTAACAGATAGTGAACGGGGTCTAATTTTCAGAAAATTTGCTAAAAACCATCCAAATCCCGAATAACAAAGAGAATTTCGCTGTCACGGTGCAAGCCGGGTGCTAATCGGCGGCCCCGTGACAGCATTTTTTGCGCAGGTTTTCCGGTTTCTGCGCTGGGATGTGGCCTAGGCGGCAGCGCCGCCAACGGTCAGCCCGTTCATCAATACGGTTGGCTGGCCAACACCGACCGGCACCCATTGCCCGGCCTTGCCGCAATTGCCCATGCCGGGGTCCAGTGACATGTCGTTGCCGAGGGCGCGAATCTGATGCAGCGCGGTGGCGCCGTCGCCAATCAGGGTGGCGCCTTTCACCGGTGCCCCCACCTTGCCGTTCACCACCCGGTAGGCCTCGGTACAGGAGAACACGAACTTGCCATTGGTAATGTCGACCTGACCGCCGCCAAAACCAACCGCCCAGATCCCATCCTTGATATCGGCTACCAGATCCGCCGGATCGGCCTCGCCGCCCATCATATATGTATTGGTCATCCGCGGCATCGGCGCATGGGCATAGCTTTGGCGGCGTCCGTTGCCGGTTGGGGTCACCCCCATGAGGCGGGCGTTCTGGCGGTCCTGCATATAGCCGACCAGAATGCCGTCTTCGATCAGCGTGGTGGCCTGCGACGGGGTGCCCTCGTCGTCGATGGTGATCGAGCCGCGACGATCGGGCAGGGTGCCGTCATCCAGCACGGTGACACCCTTGGCGGCGATACGCTGGCCCATCAGGCCGGCAAAGGCGGAACTGCCCTTGCGGTTAAAGTCGCCCTCCAGCCCATGACCAATGGCCTCATGCAGCAAAATGCCCGGCCAGCCAGGCCCCAGCGCCACTTCCATCACCCCGGCAGGGGCGGGCACCGCCTCCAGGTTGACCAGCGCGATCCGCAGTGCCTCGCGGGCCTTGGCCTGCCAGTCGACAGGATTGACCAGCCCGTCCAGGCCAACCCGTCCGCCGCCCCCCGCCGAGCCGCTTTCGCGGCGGCCGTTCTGTTCGACGATGACCGAGACATTCAGCCGGGTCATGGGGCGCACATCGCGCACCAGAACCCCGTCAGCCCGCAGAATCTCCACTTCTTGCAGCGAGGCCGCCAAAACAGCCGAGACCTGCACCACCCTTTGATCCAGATCACGTGAAAAGGCGTCGATGTCGCGCAGGGTTTCGATCTTGACGGCAAAAGGCATGGCGCCAATCGGGTCCTCGTCGGTATAGAGCTTGCGGTTGGTGGCGCTGGGCGCATCCGCCAGAGTGCCGCCGCCATCGCCCACCGCCAGCCGCGCGGTTTCCGCTGCCCGCTTGAGCGCAGCGATGGAAACATCGGTTGAATGGGCATAACCGGTGACCTCGCCGTTGATGGCGCGCAGTCCAAAGCCTTCGGAGGCATCATAGCTGGCGCTGCGCAGGCGGCCATCATCAAAGACCAGGGTTTCGGACTTGCGGCGCTCGGCGAATATCTCACCATCATCAGCCCCGGCGAGAGCAGATTTCAGCACGTTTAATGCCTCATCCGCCGGCAGGGCAGTTTCAAAAGGTCGAAAAGGCGCGTTTTCCATGGAGTGGACCTCATTTTTTTGATCTAAATCAAGAAAGCGCCCATTTGACGCAAGCATAACTCTTTATCTGTCGCATGGAATATGATTTCTACCGTCAACAAAGACAACGGGGCCGATGCGTTTTTTGGAATCAAAGATTCCTGATTGAATGTGGCGGCGCGAGGAACAACGCGATCAAACGATCAGGACAAAATATGAAGAACGCTTTTAAGCTTTCGGGCTTTCTTATGGGCCTGTCGAGCCTGCCCGCCATGGCTCAGAATGGTCTGGAGACCATTGGTAAACCGATTCCGAGGGGGATTGATTTTCAGCCGGCCGCCACTGAACTGGCGCGGGGCATGCAGTCGCTGGACTGGATGATTCTAATCGTCATCACCGCAACCACCCTGTTTGTTGCCGGGCTGATGCTCTATGTGATCCTGCGCTTTAACCGTCGTGCCAACCCGACACCCTCCACCTTTACCCATCACACTCCGGTCGAGATCGCCTGGACGCTGGTGCCGATTGTGATTCTGGTGTTCATCGGCTCGTTCTCATTGCCGCAGCTGTTCAATCAGCAGGAAATTCCCAAGGCGGATATCACCATCAAGGTGACCGGCTACCAGTGGTACTGGGGCTATGAATATGTCGATCACGATTTTGCGTTTGATAGCTACCTGCTCGGCCACCCCGCCACCCTCGAGCCAGATATTCGTGCCGCGGATGCGGATGTGACGGCCTTTGTGCTGAACGATGAGATGCGCGCCAAACTGACCGATGCGGGATACAACGAGGACGAATTCTTGCTGGCGACCGACACCGCCGTTGTCGTTCCGGTTGGTAAAATCGTTGTGATGCAGGTGACCGGTGCCGACGTGATTCACTCCTGGGCGATGCCTGCCTTTGCGGTCAAGCAAGATGGCGTTCCCGGCCGTCTGGCTGAGCTGTGGTTCAGCGCCGACGTGGAAGGCGTGTATTTTGGCCAGTGTTCCGAGCTGTGCGGCAAGGATCACGCCTATATGCCAATCACCGTCAAAGTGGTTTCCGAAGCCGCTTATGCCGCTTGGATTGCAGCCAACAAAGACGCCGATGATTACGTCGAAGTCGAAATATTTCTGACCAACTAAGATTGGCGGGTGCTGAAGATGGCATCCTACTCGTTACCAAAACAAGGCGCGATGTAATCCGCGCCTTGCCTGATTTCTAAACTGCCCTAGGCTACGTGTATGAAACGCAGCCAGAAAACAAATGGACCAAACATGAGCGACGCAAGCATTCAGGCCAGCATCCTCCGCGAGGATGAGGCCAGCTTTGGTGATTATTTTGCCCTGCTGAAACCGCGGGTGATGTCGCTGGTGGTGTTTACCGCGCTGGTTGGCCTGCTGGCGGCTCCGGTCACGGTACACCCGGTCATCGGTTTCTGCGCCATCCTGTTCATCGCCATTGGCGGCGGCGCCTCGGGCGCGCTGAACATGTGGTGGGATGCCGATATCGACAAAGTGATGAAGCGCACCAAGGGCCGTCCGATTCCGGCCGGCAAGGTTGAGGCCGGCGAGGCGCTGGGCCTGGGTCTGGCGCTGTCGGGCCTGTCGGTGATTATGCTGGCGCTGGCCACCAATCTGCTGGCCGGGGCGTTTCTAGCCTTTACCATCTTCTTCTACGTTGTCGTCTACACCATGTGGCTGAAACGGTTGACGCCGCAGAACATCGTTATTGGCGGCGCCGCCGGAGCGTTCCCGCCGGTGATCGGCTGGATCGCAGCAACCGGAACAATGTCGATCGAGCCCTGGCTGATGTTTGCCCTGACGTTCATTTGGACACCGCCGCACTTCTGGGCGCTGGCGCTGTTCATGCGCAATGACTACGACGATGCCGGAGTGCCAATGCTGACGGTAACCCACGGTCGTCGCACCACCCGCGTGCATATTATGGTCTATACTATTCTGCTGGCACTGCTGGCCGTTGGCACTGCCTTCTCGGGGGTTGGCGGACCGGTCTATCTGGCGGTGTCGCTGGTGCTGAACGCCTTGTTCCTGCACGGCGCCTGGAAGATCTTTCGCCGCGACGAGGATGATTCTGAACGCGACAACTTCAAGGTTGAGCGGAGCTTCTTCAAGCTGTCGCTGCTCTATCTCTTCCTGCATTTCGGGGCCATTCTGACCGAGGCCCTGCTGAAACCTTTTGGACTGGGAGGCTGGTGATATGAGCTTTAAGCCGCAACATGAACTGCACCGACGTCGTTTGGGCCGCAATATGGGCGTCGGCCTGTCGCTGGCCGCCTTTGTGGTGCTGGTGCTGGCGCTGACCATCGTCAAGGTGACCTCGGATGACTTCAAGTTCCCGCAGGCCCGCGCGGCAGAGCAGAACTGATGGCACTGGACGCTCCTCAGAAAACGGCGGCCCAACTGGTGGGCGTTGTCGTGGTCATGGGCGCTTTGGCCTGGGCCTCGGTGCCGTTCTATGACTGGTTCTGCCGGGTCACCGGATTTGGCGGCGTCACCGGCATTGCCCTGACCGATTCTGACACCGTGCTGGAGCAGACCATCACCATCCGCTTTGATGCCTCCAAAGAGCGTGACATGCCGTGGGAGTTCAAACCGGTGGTGCGCGAAATGGAGCTGAAGATCGGCGAGACCGGACTGGCCTTTTACGAGGCCTACAATCCAACCAACCGGCCGGTGGCCGGCGCCGCCGCTTATAACGTCACGCCCTATTCGGCGGGTGGCTTTTTTGAAAAGATTCAGTGTTTCTGCTTTGAGGAGCAGATTCTGGAACCAGGTGAGCGGGTTCTGATGCCCGTGACCTTTTATGTCGACCCGGAAATCGTAGACGACCGGGACGGCAAGTTTGTGCACACGATAACGCTGTCGTACACATTTTACGAAGTAGATCTGCCCGAGGGTTATGCCGCCCTTGAGCCCGGTGAAAACACCGGGGCAGAAACCAACATGAACTAGCCCGGCAGGTGAGGGACACTTAAATGGCGCACGCTAAAAATCACGACTATCATATTCTACCACCGTCAATTCTGCCATTCTTGGGCGCGTTGTTTGGCTTTATCATGCTGTTCGGTGCCGTGCTTTGGATGCACGGCATAACGGCCTGGATGTTCTGGGGCGGCCTGCTGGGGGTGCTTTACACCATGTTTGCCTGGTGGTCCGAAGTGACGACTGAAAGCAACATCGGCGATCACACCATCGTGGTGCGAATCGGCCTTCGCTATGGCTTCATCCTGTTTGTGATGTCCGAAGTGATGTTCTTCTTTGCCTGGTTCTGGTCGTTCTTCAAACACGCGATCTATCCGATGCAGGATTACTTCGGCACCGAATATATCCAGCCGGCCATCCATATCGTTGACCCGCTGCACCTGCCGCTGATCAACACGCTGATCCTGCTGCTGTCGGGCAGTGCCGTCACCTGGGCGCACCATGCGCTGGTGCATGACAATGACCGCAAGTCGCTGGTTCAGGGTCTGGCCATCGGCATTGCCTTTGGCATCGCCTTCACCGGCTTGCAGGGCTACGAGTACTATCAGCTGCTGGCCCATGATGGCTGGGAGTTTGGTGGCGATATCTTCTACTCGAACTTCTTCATGGCCACTGGCTTTCACGGCTTCCACGTGCTGCTGGGGACCATCTTCCTGGCGGTCTGTCTGATCCGCGCCATGAAGGGCGCCTTTACCCCCGAACAGCACGTCGGCTTTGAAACCGCTGCCTGGTACTGGCACTTTGTCGATGTTGTTTGGCTGTTCCTGTTCTTTGCCGTGTACCTCTGGGGCACTGCCGGAATGTAAGGGATACATGTTTGCGGTTGAAAAACCGCTGACACAGCGTATCAAGCACAGCGCGCGGGGCAGGCTCCGCGCGCTTTTGTGTTGACGGAGGGCCGTGATGCGGCGTCTGATTTTCTTATTGGTGGTTGGCCTGGCCGGGCTTGTTGTCTTGCTGAGCCTGGGTGCGTGGCAGTTGCAGCGCATGGTCTGGAAGCAGCAGATCCTGGACATCATTGACGCCCGTGTTGACGCCGAACCCGTCGCGCTGCCGTTAAATCCAGATCCGGTGGCCGATAAATACCGGCCCGTCCGTCTGCGGGGTGAGCTGGCACTGGGCGAGCTGCATGTGCTGATCTCGACCCGCGAACTGGGGCCAGGGTTTCGGGTCATTGTGCCCTTCATCACCGAAGACGGCCGCCGGATACTGGTGGACCGCGGCTATATTCCAAGCGTTGCAAAGACATCGCAGCGCCCCATCGGCAAGGCCGAGCTGACCGGCAATCTGCACTGGCCCGATGAGACCGACAGCTACACCCCAGCCGCCGACCGCGCCAATAACATCTGGTATGCCCGCGATGTGGTCGCCATGGCCGCAGCTCTGGACAGCCTGCCAATCCTGGTGGTGCTGAATGGCCCGCCGGTAAAGGACAGTTCTGTCTTGCCGATGCCAATCAACTCTGCCGTAATCGCCAATGACCACTTGCAATATGCGGTCACCTGGTTTTCGCTGGCCCTGATCTGGGCTGCGATGACTGCCTACTTCCTATGGCGCCCGCGCGCCAAAACTGAAAGCTGACGTGATGAAATACATCTCCACCCGTGGCCAGGCGCCCGAGCTGACATTTGAAGAGGCAATGCTGACCGGACTGGCCCGCGACGGCGGTCTGTATGTGCCGACCGAGTTCCCGCAGATGAGCCACGATGACATCGCGGCACTGTCGGGGCTAAGCTACGAAGAGACCACCTTTCGGGTGATGCGCCCCTTTCTGGGGGACTGTTTCACCGATCAGGAGTTCCGCGATATCATCGCCAAGGCCTATGCCGGTTTCGACCATGCCGCTCAGGCGCCGCTGAAACAACTGGCACCAAACCATTTCCTGCTGGAGCTGTTCCACGGCCCCACCCTGGCGTTCAAGGATTTTGCCATGCAGCTGATCGGTCAGCTGTTCCAAAGCGCGCTGGCCAAACGGGGTGAGCGGGTGACCATCGTTGGCGCCACTTCTGGCGACACTGGCTCCGCCGCGATCGAGGCCTTCAAGGGCCTGAGCAATGTGGATGTGTTTATCCTGTACCCGCATGGCCGGGTCTCTCAGGTGCAGCGCCGCCAGATGAGCACGCCTGCGGAGGCCAATGTCCATGCGCTGGCGCTGGACGGGGATTTTGACGAGTGCCAGGCGCGGGTCAAAGACATGTTCAACGATTTTGAATTCCGTGACGGTGTAAAGCTGGCCGGGGTCAACTCGATCAACATTGCTCGGGTGCTGGCGCAGGTGGTCTATTACTTCTCTTCGGCGGTGTCGCTGGGCGCGCCACATCGCAAGATCAGCTTTACCGTCCCCACAGGTAACTTCGGCGATATCTTTGCCGGCTACATTGCCAAGCAAATGGGGCTGCCGATTGATCAGCTGGTGGTTGCCACCAACCAGAACGACATTCTGCACCGCTGTCTGGGCGGGCAGGGCTATTACAAGGGGGACACCATCCCGTCGATCTCGCCCTCGATGGATATTCAGGTCTCGTCCAACTTTGAGCGCGCCCTGTATTACGCTTACGGGCGCGACAGCGGCGCGGTGGCGCAGTTGATGGACGAGTTGGCCTCTGGTGGCTTTGATGTCTCGCAGGGCGCCATGCAGGCGCTGAGCGAAACCTATAGCTCGGGGCGCTGCTCCGAGGAGGAAACCCGGGCGACCATCAAGGGCCAACTGGCGGCCACTGGCGATCTGCTGTGCCCGCATGGCGCCATTGGCGTCAAGGTGGCAGAGGAACACCGCAATCCGGCGGTGCCAATGGTGACACTGGCCACCGCACATCCGGCCAAATTCCCGACCGCGGTGAAAGCCGCCAGTGGCATTCATCCGCCTCTTCCCACACGGATGTCGGATCTGTATGACAAACCAGAGCGGGTGACACGGATCGCCAACGACCTAACGACTCTCGAAGAGCATATCAGAAAGCATATTCCCAAGTGACTGTTCAACAAGACCAGCTGTCCAACGGCTTTCGTATCGTTTCCGAAAACATGCCGGGGCTGCAATCCGCATCCATTGGCATCTGGGTAACGGCGGGCGGTCGCCATGAGCGGCTTGAGCAAAATGGCATCGCCCATTTTCTGGAGCACATGGCGTTCAAGGGCACCGCGACCCGGTCGGCGCTGCAAATCGCCGAGGCGATCGAGGACGTTGGCGGCTATATCAATGCCTATACCAGCCGCGAGGTGACCGCCTATTACGCCCGGGTGCTGCAGGACGATGTGCCGCTGGCGCTGGATGTGATTGGCGATATTGTGCTGAACCCGGTGTTCGATCCAAAAGAGATCGAGATCGAGCGCGGGGTGATCCTGCAGGAAATCGGTCAGTCGCTGGACACGCCGGATGATGTGATCTTTGACTGGTTGCAGGAAGAAAGCTATCACAACCAACCACTGGGCCGCACCATTCTGGGCCCGGCCGAGCGGGTCAGTGCCTTTAATCGCGATGATCTGTCCGGTTTTGTTCGCGAACATTACGGCCCCGGTCAGATGATTCTGTCGGCGGCCGGAGCGGTGGATCACGATGCTCTGGTCAAAACCGCAGAAAAGCTGTTTGGCCATATGCAGCCGCGCGACAGCCAGCTGGTGGAACCGGCCCGCTTTACCGGCGGTGAGGCACGGCATGAGAAATCGCTGGAGCAGGCGCATTTCGCGCTGGCATTTGAAAGCCCCGGCTACCGCGATGACGCGATCTATACCGCGCAGATCTATTCCAGCGCTTTGGGCGGCGGCATGTCCAGCCGGTTGTTCCAGGAGGTGCGCGAGAAACGCGGCCTGTGTTATTCGATCTTTGCCCAGACCGGCGCCTATGCCGATACCGGCTCGGTGACCATCTATGCCGGCACCTCGGCCTCGCAACTGGGCGAACTGGCCGAGATCACCATCGACGAGATGAAGCGCGCCGCCGAAGATATGCGCCCGGAAGAAGTGGCACGGGCGCGGGCGCAGATGAAGGCGGGGATGCTGATGGGGCTGGAAAGCCCGTCGAACCGCGCCGAACGGCTGGCCCGGCTGGTGCAGATCTGGGACCAGGTGCCGCCATTGTCGGATACGGTGGCGCGCATTGATGCGGTCACCACTGGCGATGTGCGCGAGTTTGCCGAAACAATGGCGACCCAGGCCCCGGCGGCTTTGGCGCTGTACGGGCCAGTGTCAGAGGCGCCCAGTCTGGCCCGGTTGCAGGAGAGGCGCACCGCTTGATTTTGCTGTCCAAACGGAAAGTTCGGGTTGAGACCGAGCGGCTGACCCTACGGCCGCCGGTCCATTCCGACTTTCATGCCTGGGCCCGTTTGCGGCAGGACAGCCAGTCCTACCTGATGCCTTGGGAACCCAACTGGGCGGAGGATCACCTGAGCCGGAAATCATTTACCAATCGGGTCTACTGGGCCCAGCGGGCGATCAGTGGCGGCACCGCGTTGCCGCTGTTTCTGTGTCGCCGCGCGGATCAGGTGCTGGTCGGGGCGATCACCCTGGATAACATCCGCCGTGGCCCGGCGCAGGCCGGAACCCTGGGCTATTGGACCGGCCTGCCCTTTGCCCGCCAGGGCTACATGCGCGAGGCCATTGCTGCGGTGGTGCACTATGCCTTTACCAAGCTGGATCTCAGCCGTATCGAGGCGGCCTGCCTGCCGGAAAACACCGCCTCACGCGGGTTGCTGGAGCGCAGTGGCTTCAAATATGAAGGCGTGGCGCAGTCCTATCTGCAGATCAATGGGCGCTGGCGCTCACATGTGCTGTATGCCGCGTTGCGCAGCGATCGCCGGGGACGCACCGAGGCGGGATGATTTTTGGGACGGGTGTTTTGAGGTCGGTGTCTTGAGGTCGGTGTTTTGGCCGATGTCTTGGGGCGCTGCCCCAAACCCCGGGATATTTTCAGCCAGATGAAACGCGGACCGCGGTTGCGCAGCTGGTCTTTGACTATACGCTACATTCAGGGTGCCTCTATGTGCTGTACTGCTGAGTGAGCGCCAAGGAATGAAGAGGGATTGAGCATGGATTTGAACTCTGTCGATGCCGATTTTATTGCCGGTCTGGAGGCAGACCTGCCTGCGGGCATATTAGGCGCGGCTGACCATAGGTATCTTGAGGAGCCGCGCGGGCGCTATCGCGGTCAGGCCGGGGTGCTGGCGCGGCCGCAAAGCGCGGTGCAGGTCTCGGTGTTATTGCGTGCGGCCAATCTCGCCCGGGTGCCGGTGGTGCCTTATGGCGGCGGCACTGGGCTGGTTGGCGGCCAGTTGATGGGGGCGGGACCGGCGCCAATGGTGATCTCGATGGAGCGAATGAACGCGGTGCGTGCGATCTATCCCCAGGAGAATGTGCTGGTGGCCGAAGCGGGAGCCATTCTGGCGGATGTGCAGGCTGCGGCGCAGAGCGAGGAGCGGTTATTCCCGCTGTCGCTGGCCTCGGAAGGGTCGGCGCAGATTGGTGGGAACCTGTCCACCAATGCCGGTGGGGTGAATGTGCTGCGCTATGGCAATACCCGGGAATTGTGTCTTGGTTTGGAGGCGGTGCTGCCCAGTGGAGACATCTGGCATGGACTGAGCCGGCTGCGCAAAGACAACACGGGGTATGATCTGCGAGGGCTGCTGATTGGCGCCGAAGGCAGCTTGGGGGTGATCACCGCCGCAGCGTTGAAGCTGTCGCCCATTCCGGCGGCGACAGGCACTGCCCTGCTGGTGGTGAGCTCGCCTGCAGCGGCGCTGGCCATCCTGTCACTGGCGCAGGATCGGCTGGGCGAAGGCATCAGCGCCTTTGAACTGATACACCGGCAGGGGCTGCAGTTTCTGAAGGAGACATTGCCGCAATTGCGCCAGCCGTTTGCGGTGCCACCGGAATGGTGTGTGTTGGTTGAGCTGGGGCTGGCCCGGGGGTTGGATCCCGAGGTGGCATTGGCGGATCTGTTTGAGGCGGCGATGGCGGCGGGGCATGCGCTGGACGGGGTGATTGCCCAGTCCGAGGCGCAGCGGCAAGAGCTGTGGGCGCTGCGGGAGCAGATTCCCGAGGCAAACCGGCTGATCGGCTCGGTGTCCAGCCATGATATCTCGGTGCCGCTGTCGGCGATCCCGGAGTTCATTCTGCGCGGTGGCAACAGGATCGCGGCGCTGGGAGATTTCCGCATCAATTGCTTTGGCCATCTGGGCGATGGCAACCTGCATTACAACGTGTTTCCGGCGTTTGGGCGATCGCGGGAGGACTATGAGGCTCAACGGGGCGCGGTACAGCGGGCGGTGCATGATCTGGTACATGAGATGGGCGGCTCGATCAGTGCCGAACACGGCGTTGGCCGCATCAAGGTCGAGGATATCGCGCGCTATGGGGATCCGGTCCGGCTGGCAGCGATGCGGGCGATCAAGCAGGCGCTGGATCCCAATGGCATCATGAACCCCGGCGCCGTGCTGCGGGTCTAGCTGAAATTGTAGGGTGCGTGCTGGCACGCACCGGTGGTCACGGCGTGGCAGCTGTCGCGGCTTGGTGTTCGCCCCGACATTCTGCGGTAGGGCTGCGCCGCAGCACCAGCAGCAGGATCACGATGTTGACCCCATTCCACAGGATGCCGTTGACAAAAGCCAACTGGTAGCTGCCGGTCACGCCTAGATCCAGCCCGGCATCCAGCCGCCCAGGGCCATGCCAAGGATGGTCATCATCACAAATCTAACCCGTGCTCCGGCTTCTCGAGGGGGCATGTATTTGCGCACGACCAGCGCATAGCTGGGCACGATACCCCCCCTGAGCCAGGCCAAATACCAGGCTGACCATATAGAGCGAAACCATGCCGTCGTAGGGCAGGTATATAAACAGCGCCAGATATTGCAGCATGGAGCCGACCAGCAGGGTCAGCAGCCCGCCCCCAGACGATCGGCCAGACGATCATCCAACAAGCCCGGGACAATGCGGCTGACAACGCCGCCCAGCGGTACAGTGACAGCATCTCGGCGCCAATTGCCGGCCCATAGCCCAGACCAACGCAATAGGCGATAATGTGAACCCGGCTGCAATCATCAGGGCGGCACCGTTCAGGGCCAGGGGGCCGCCAACCCGCTCCACCAATCGTCAGATGATACGATTGCTCACCGCGAATCCGATCATTGTCAGGGTATAGGGCCGCGCGGCCTCGGCCCGACCCGCGCCAAATTTCACTTCATCTGCCGCCAGGATCACAATCACCGCCCACATGCCGACATTGGCCAGCGTAGCGATGGCCAGAATCATAATCAGGCGGATCCAAGAATAGCGGCTGTCCTGTATCGATGTGGTGCTCATTGCGACAGGCTAGGTCAGACGCAAAACAGCTCGCAAGCCGTTTCGCGCCAAATTTTGGAGGTTATTCG
This sequence comes from Paracoccaceae bacterium, assembly GCA_013214575.1. Lineage (GTDB taxonomy): Bacteria > Pseudomonadota > Alphaproteobacteria > Rhodobacterales > Rhodobacteraceae > Parasedimentitalea. The sequence continues at coordinate 69,306 of JABSSD010000137.1, forward strand.
CCCTCGAATTCACACAGGACATGCACATCCATGCCCAGGCTTTCCAACACTTTACTGCCGCCCAGTTCCGGCAGGTCAATGATGAACGCGCAGGAGACAATCTCGCCGCCCAGTCGCTCGATCAGTTTGATGCCCGCCGCGGCGGTGCCGCCGGTGGCGAGCAGGTCGTCGACCACCAGGATCTTCTCGCCCGGTTGGATGGCATCCTGATGAATCTCGACGATGGCCTCGCCATATTCCAGTTTGTAATCTTGGCTCAGCGTGGCGCCGGGGAGCTTGCCCTGCTTGCGGATGGGCACAAAACCGGTGCCCAGTTGGTGGGCAATGGCGCCGCCCAGGATAAAGCCACGCGCCTCCAGCCCCACCACTTTGTCGATGCACATGCCGGCATAGGGATGCAGCATCTGGTCCACCGCCATGCGAAAGCCGCGCGGATCGGCAAACAGAGTGGTGACATCGCGGAACATGATACCTTTGTGCGGGAAATTCGGGATGGTGCGGATGTAGTCTTTGACGGTGGTATGCTTTGGCATGGTGGGGCCTCTTTGGGGTCGGCTCAAAATGGGGCGGCGCTGACCTGGGCGGCCAGACCAAAGCTGGTTTGTCTTATGTCTGCTTGTCATGCAAGCCGGAACCGCAGGCACGCAGCGAAACTGCCGATGTGATGTCAGACAGGACGGCGCAGAACGGCGTTGGTCGGCTGCCTCCACGAGGCAAATTTTGCCCCCACAGAGGGTCGTGATATCCAGCCGCGCAAGCAGTCGGCCAGCAGAGCATGGCGCAGCACCAGTAACACCGTTGGGTTGGCCACCAGCAGCAAGGTCAGTGGAGCAGCCACAATTGTCAGCCGGAGGATTATGTCCATCAGGGGTTTCCATGTTATTAACAAAAATTAGGCGAAGGGGGTGGCGATTTGTGAAGAATTAATTGGCGGGAATAGTTTCGATCTTTATGAGGCCGATGTGCCAAGCCAGGCTGCCAACGAGGTTTGGTTTAGTTGGAGTTCTATCGGGTAATTTGCTACCTACGAGATAAATCGGATGAGATGACAATCGTGATGCAGATACAATTGACTTTCTTGTAATGTCATTTCTGATCTGAACGACTCTATCTACTACTGGCTTTGTTGCACAAATCGGCCTGAGGTCGGGCTCCCCCTTACCCCTGACGGACTTATCCTACGGTAACAGTTTCAGGTATGCCAAGAGCTGTGAATTCGTTGAGAATTGCGGCGCGAATTTGGATCTCCGCAACCTGC
>JABSSD010000138.1 GCA_013214575.1 Paracoccaceae bacterium
ATTGAGGTCTTCTACAACCGCCAGCGCCGCCACTCCGGTATCCAATATAAAACACCGCTACAAGCCTTTGAAGATATGGCTTGGAAAATGGCCGCATAGGGTCAATAACGAAAATGTCCGGGATCCGGGACGAACTTCAGTGTCTGGCTGGCTGCTGTCGATGGACAGGTACGGCGGTGGCGGAGATCGCCCCACAGTGAAAATCAATGAAGGCATTCTTGTCGACGTCTTCAAGCGGCTCCGTTCCTTGCAACCGAACATGGATGCACATGGAGCCATGCAACCTTGTTTTGTTCACTTTGAGCCGATGCAAAACAACGGTCCCGGGCGACCCCGCAAGCAGTTCCGAGTCAACGCCAAAATCGGAGGCCACTATGAGTGATTGGCCGAGTGCTGAAACTTCCGATCAAGTTGATCTGAAAGGTCTACCCAACAATATGACAAAACCCAACAAAACTCCTAACAGCGTTCATTTGGTCGGCTTTTGTCAGGGTTGTCTATGTGGCGAGATGCTCCAAAAGTAAGTATCAAGGGACCTGGTGCAGAGGGCGCTGTAGAAAATTATGGCCTCTTATTGCTATCGCACTTTAGCTCCTTTGGGTTTAACCACCTTTTTCTTTGCCATGCATTTTGGGAACCGGACGCACCCGAGAAACCTTCGATAACGCCCTTTTCGTGCAATCAGCCAGCCGTCGTCACACTGTGGGCAAGCTGGGTACTCTGCCCAAAGTGACCAGGATTTTCTACCGGGAGAGCAGATTGCCGCCTTCTTCTGCGGGTGCAAAACTTACCATTGATTTCCCCTATCCGGCCATTCGCCGACAAAATCCGCAGACCTGCCACCTAAGGTCGGCAGCTCGGGCAACGACCGTAAATGATCTCAGGGTGGTGACATGGATGCCGCTATAGATCAATAATCGTGATGATATGGATCAAAAACATTCGCTTTCGTTATTGATCGCGCTCCTCCATATACATCACAAGAATTGATAGAAACGCCGATTAACATCAAGAACGCCGAAAAGGACAAAAGCAATGACCTATATCTCCACCGCCTGCGCCACCACACCGAGCCGCCCCACAGTGTTTTTCGGGCTGGCCGAACGCCTTGCCGTGTGGCGGCAGCGCCGTGCGCTAAAATCTCTGGGCGATCACGCACTGGAAGACATCGGCGTGACACGGGCTGAGGCGGATACAGAAGCGCGGCGCGCCTTTTGGAATGCGCCCGACACATGGCACCACTGAACCGGGCGTGACACAGCCCGAAATGTGGTGAACGGGGGCCAAACCGGGTAGTCAGGTGACCCCGATTTCAATAGAGATTGTCCGGGAGAGTTACGAAATCACAAGGACCCGAATAATGGGAATGTTGATTGATGGGATTTGGGACGCCTCCTCGGATCGTTCCATGCAGAACGGAACATACCGGCGTGAATCGAGTGCCATGCCGACGCAACTTGATGCCGATATGCTTGACGCTTTAGGCACCGATCCGAGCCGATTTGTTCTCATTGCTTCTGCCAGTTGCCCCTGGTCGCACGGAACTGTCCTAGCGTCTGTCGTTAAAGGCTTGGCGGACCGGTTACCTGTGCAGTGGGCTGGGGGTGCGAGGATTGAAGGATATGCTCTGCTTCCAAAGGGTCCGATTTCAGCAGACGGTACGATGCGACATGCCCACCAGCTATATACCCGGACAGATCCACACTTTACTGGACGAACGACAGTTCCAATACTTTGGGACGCCCGCACTGGCCAGATTCTGTCCAACTCCTCAGGCGACATCATTGAAGCCTTTGATCAAGTTGGCACAGGTCCTGATCTTTTCCCGCAAGCTATGCGCGCAGACATCAACGCGTTGACCTTAGAAATTTTTGATGGCCTCTCAAATGCTGTCTATCGCGCAGGCAAAGCCCAGCGTCAGGATGAGTATGATGAGGCGGTAAATTGCGTCTTCGAAACAATGGCGTGGCTGGAAGAACGCCTTTCTGATCAACCGTTCCTCTTTGGGGAGCAACTGACAGGGGCAGACATCCGCTTGTTCGCAACTCTGGTTCGTTTTGATACCGTATATGCCACGCATTTCCGATGCACCCGCAAACGATTGGTTGACCATTTGGCCCTATGGCGTTTCACGCGCCGATTTTACCAGATGCCGGGAATTCGGCAAACGATTGATTTTGAGGAAATACGGTTTGGCTATTATGTAAATGATGGCAGTCACAATCCGTTTGGCATCATCGGACAACAGCCCACTATTGATTGGGGTGACACTGCGGGACTTTGAGCCCACCTCTCGAGCCCGCCAATGACCCTCCAGATTTTCAGTATGCGTTTCACGTCCCGAATATCGCTAATGTGGGTCTGTTCACGTGCGCGATACTGACGACTACCAATATCAATTGAAACACTACCAGCGCTCCAGCATCAACGCGCCAACGAGGCGTCTGATGGCTGGCTCGTTTGGAAATCTCCCCACCACATTGGTTCGGCGCTTGATCTCTTTGTTGAGGCGTTCAAGTCTTACCAGGCAGGGCATGCCTGCATGCCCGAGATGGCGGATTGGAGGAGTGGTGGAGTGTATTTGCCTCCAGTGAGCTTGCGGGAACGTCTTGTAGGCCAGCACGTCATCCTCGGCGCGCAGCATCAACTCTGCGAGCTTGGGATCACGCGGCTGGAAAGCCTCAATCAGTTCGGTCCAGTGTTCCTTCGAGACTGCCAGCGTGTCCTGATCAAAGGCCGTTCTGACCGCGGCCGTGACAATGGGGCGGTCCTCCTTGCCGACGCAGGCCAGCGCGTTGCGCATGAAGTACACCCGACAGCGCTGGATGGTGACATCCAGCACTTTGGCGGCGGCCCCCTTCAGTCCCTTGTGCTCATCCGCGATGATTAGCTTGGCTCCGCGCAGGCCGCTATCCGCCAGCGAACGTAAATCCGCAGACCTGCCACCTAAGGTCGGCAGTGCGGGCAAACCGGAATTTCATCCAGTGTTTGCTGACTGCCGCGGGCTCAACTGTCAGGAGATCAGCTCACGATCCCGGTCCCACTCAGGGGCGCCGGTTTTTCTGCTGGCGAATACGTCCTGGGGATACATGGAAAATGTGTTTAAAAGCGCGGCTGAATGCAGGTTCTGACTGGTAGCCCAGATTAACAGCAATTGTTGACAGTGGCTGCGACGTCTCAAGAAGTTTTGTTCGCGCCAGTTGCATCCGCCACGTTGTCAGGTACTGCATCGCCGATTGACCGACGAGACTGGTAAATCGCGCCGAGAAGGCAGAACGGGACATGCCCGCCGTCCTTGCCAGGGTTTCCACGGTCCAGTCATGTGCAGGCGAGCGATGCATCGCCATGATTGCCCGTCCAATCTGGTTGTCCCGCACCCCTTTCAGCCGCCCCTTGCCTTCTTCAGGTGCTGTATTGATCCAGTTTCTGATCGCTTCGATGACTACAACATCCGCCAAGCGCGTAATCACAGTCTCTCCGCCGGGGCGCAGCTCGCCCGCTTGTCTTGAGATCAATTGCAGGGTGCTTTGCAGCCAGGCGCTGGAATGCTCGCTCCATGTGTCAATCTTCAAGACGTTCGGCAGCAAGTCCATCAATCCCTGACCGGCGGCATGGTCAAACCGGACGATGCCATACATCGCACGGGTTATGTCGCCGCCGCCGCCATATTGCAGGGTTTCATAGGCCTCGGTGACCTTGCAAACTGGAAGAGCCGCCAGGCTTTCCGTTAGCCCATCCAGCGCACTGCGCAGCCGGTGCTGTGAGCTGCAAGTGAGCAAGACTAGATCGCTTTTCTCGACAAGCAGCGGTTCTTCATCGTCCACTTCAAGCCAACAGCGACCATCCGTGACCACCAGAAACGCCTAGACGCCGTCAAGTTGAGGAATATCAAGCCCCCAGGGCGCCGACAGTTCGCACTGGCAATAGAACGTGCCGGTCAATCTGAGAAGATGGAGGATCTCGCCTAACGGATCACCAAGGGGGTGGGCGACAGATGACGGTTCCGAAATGTGCTGTTCATTTGTGTGCATGGCACTTGGTTGATACCGCGCCGAGTATTCCAAAGTTCAGCCAATCTGGACAAAAGGTTATGAATGCAGGATCTTTGGTCATTGTTCGTATTCCTGTCGGGTATATCCGGGTCCCCTGAAAGCTTACATGTCACATCCCGGACGGTAGTATGGCTGTATTCTGAACAGGTCAGACTTGAGTTTGTGCCAGTTTTTCATGGCTTGCAAGGGCGTCTTACTGCTCAAAGCTGATTGAGGAAGCTGCTGATTGGAAAGCCAGACGTAGCGATGCAATGTGCTTTCCAGTTCCTTGCCAGATCAGAAGTGATGGCTTTGAAGTACATCCTCGATACGACCATTCACTGCCCGGCAGTGCATGGCAACGCAATGTCCCGAGAGGGGGCAGGCGCGCTCCCGGTCACGCAGGAAGCGGCGCGCGTTGGACGCCGTCTTGCTGTTTTAAATGCGGATAAAGGCCCAGCGGGTGGCCCGGTCAATCGCCACAAACAGATAGCGGCGGAAGGTTTGATCCGCCATTCACTGCCTGACAGGTGAATGGCTGCATTCGCCGAGAAAGTGAGGCAGGTATTTCAGGTCGATGTGGATGTATCCGGGCTCATAGGCCTTGAAGCCGCTGTGTTTGGGGCGTGGCGTTCTCGCCTTCAGATCACGCAGATTTCCAACGCCATGGCGTCGCAAGCAACGGTCCAAGCCTGAACGTGAAACATCCGGGTTCAGAAACTCTCGAACTACGGCCAGAAGGTCATCCAACGACACAAGCAGCGTCTTGCGCAGGGCAACCGTCACGGCCTCCTGCGCCCCCTCTCTTGGTTTGCGGGGCAAACCACTGCCGGGCAGTGGGCGTCAGGGTCGTTTGCAGTCGGTGAGCGGTATGGCTTCGATCCTGTACGCTGTCGCGCTTGCGCCACGTCCAAACAGTCTGTTCTGTTGTGCCAAAACGCTCCGCGAGAACCCAGGCTGGTTCGTCGCTCGCTTGGATCGCCGCCCGTATCTTTGGTGTCCCCCTCTCGGCAGATTGCTACGCAATGGCCTGCCGGGCAGTGGTATGTCGCCTGGCTATGAAGATGTATCAGCATGGAACGCGCTTTCGAATGCCCCTCAAAACCGAACGTGCCATGAAGAAAGCAGAACGACGAGGGTCTATGTGATCGTCCGGGATGGAACAATTACACAAGGAAAGCACGACAATGAAAAAATCTATTTTGGTCAAGGTGGCGCTGTTCCTTTCGGGATTGATTGCAATGGGCGTTGGCTTTGGCGTCCTGTTCATACCGCACAATTTTCACGCATCTGCGGGGCTTTCGCTCGGCGACGATGTGAATTTTCTGAATGAAATGAGAGCTCCGGGAGGTATGTTACTTGCCGCCGGTCCGTTCATCCGTTTCGGGGCGATCAGGGCCTCGATGGCATTCTTCGCAAGATCATTTCCAGCACCCTGTACCTGTCCTATGGGCCGTCACGTGTGGTGAGTTTGGTCCTTGATGGCATGCCAAATAGCGCGATGTTACAGATTCTGGCCCTGGAGCTGCTCATCGGAGCGACTTGCGCCATCCTCCTCAAGCCCTCCAGGACACAAGGCTGAACAGCCTCGCGGCCACGCCAGCAGAAAGGCCGACATCCTGGAGGATAGACATTCTTAGAATGGGTCTTGGCCAGTTTGCGGAGGTTCTGGGCGGTTGAGCTCGGCCGGCAACTTTGCACAACAAAAAATGGCAAGGCAGACCGTCTGTTTGGCTCAGTCGCTCCACATATTGACCGCCCCATCCTAAAGAGCGTTGTCCTTCACCACATGAAATCTGGATGCCTTCTACGACCAACCAACGTTTGTCGGTTAGCCTATCGACCAGACAGGCAATACCTCACGGATAGCCGTCAATTGACTTAGGAGCGCCACAGCAGCGCCACCATTTATCAAATCACGGATCGGATCGATCGCTGCGCATATTGCTGGGAGATTATGCGATAGTCTGACTCTTCCGACATTAATCCTTGCTTCTTTTGTGGATCATCTGTGAGCCACAACAATCCATGTGCCTCACATTTCACGTTTACCGTCCCACAAGCGCCGCAACGCTCCTATTATGGACACCATTCTCGCAACTTAACGCTGCTGCGGACCCCGAAATGCAATCTGTCGTAGCATTGAGCGAAATAATACCTAAATGTAAGGCAGTCGCATCTTCGGGGAAATTGAATGCTCAACAATATTGGATTTTTCGGGGTACTATTTCTGATATTTATCATTGGCTTGCCGATTTTTTTGGCAACTCGATCACATAAGAGAAAACCCCAAGAACTCGACCATATTGTCGATCCCTTCGAAGAAACCTCAAGGACCGCGACCCATCGACCACCTCGACCACCTCG
>JABSSD010000139.1 GCA_013214575.1 Paracoccaceae bacterium
ATTGAGGTCTTCTACAACCGCCAGCGCCGCCACTCCGGTATCCAATATAAAACACCGCTACAAGCCTTTGAAGATATGGCTTGGAAAATGGCCGCATAGGGTCAATAACGAAAATGTCCGGGATCCGGGACGAACTTCAGTCGCTGATGCCGGCAGAGTAAAGCCCATAGGTGAGCTTGTTCTCTGATCGCGCTGACTGGTGTCCCACAAGACTTGCAGTAAAGTGTTCCGGGACGCCGGTCCGCTCACACTGGGTGATGAACCACTTACGGGTTGAGTGAAACACCAATCCTGGACGGCTCAGATCAAGTTTCCGCCGCAAGCTCGTGAACCGTTTGGTGATCCTGTCAACACTGAGACCGGGAAACAGCGGCCCTTCTCTGGGCAGTCCCTGAAGGATCGGCAGCCATTGGTCATGCAGTGGTACCTCACGCTCAGCAGCTTTGGATTTCAGCCCTCTGATCCCGTTTGGTCGGACCCTGACAAAGATACCGTGATTATCTCTTGTCACGAGGTCTTCAGCTAGGATCCCACAGGCCTCCCCTGAGCGCAGACCTGACAGCAAACAGAGCAAGAGTATGGGCGTGAGGTCAGGATCATTTGCAGTTAGCAGTGTCGTCACCTCAGGATCAGAGAGGACAGCATAACTTTGCACCGATACTTTGCCTGATACTTTCAGGGCACCGAAGCCATGTCCGCCGATGTGGCCTTCACTCGTCGCCCAGTCCAGAAATTGGCAGACTTGTTTCCAGATCCGTTTCTGGGTCTGTGTTGAGATCGTTTTTCCAGTCCGCTTGGAGAGGGCTACAAGCCGTTTCAGACTTTTTCCCTTGGCCGCAGCGGATTTGGCAACGTCAGGGGAGAGTTTGGCGATCAGTCCGAGAAACGTCTGACCCTCCGTTCTGTTGAGGTCGCTGATCTTCCTGTGACCTAAGTATGAAACCAGAAGGCCGAGGCTGAACCGTACTGATTTAAAGGCCCCTGGACTAAGATTGTTAAATCGAGTGGGCAAATAGACCTGCGCCAGATCTCTGACCGAAACCTGGCCGAGAACAGTGGCGCGCTGGAACTTTGTAGTTGGCCCCGTGACTACAACGCGATGATCGCTCTGTTGTCCGTTTGGTGAGTTGACCTGTGCTTCAGCCTCATGGACGACCTTGGCGTAGCTGGCATTGACCTCGACAACGCGAGCCTTGGCCACTCTTGCGTCTCCGTTCTTCTGGGTCCGCTTCAGTGCCTGCCCAAGATAGGGCTGAAGGTGTTTGGGGTAGTTTCGCCGGTACAGCCATGTTTGCTGCTTCAGATAGGCATATTTGATTGTAGCAGGCATAAGTCCTCCTTCTGGGGCATTCGCCCCAGTTTTGCTTGTGATTGAGATTTTTGGATTGGGAACAGCAGGATACTTGGTTAGGGAAGATCCCTGCCGTTCCCCAGCTGCTAGTCTTGGATAACCCTTAGGATCATCGAAAAGTCAGGCTCGCCATATTCGCCAGCCAGTGGTCCCGACAGGGAATAACCACCTACGCAGTCGTCAAAGACCTCCGATATTTCGAATGTGTGCTCAGGGATATCGTCAAAGGCAGTTAGGACGACTTTCTGGCCAGGAGAGAGGTCTGGCCCTCCGTGTATTGCCTTTGCCATATCTATGTCCTCCTCAGGAGGAAGTCGGGTAGAAAAACCCCAAGCGTAAAGCTGAGGGGCAGGGGGTAGGCAAAGGGCTTGAGCCAGTCAGGTAGCCCTGCCAGTACGATCAAGGCACCAGCAAGAGCCTGTGGGACTGACAGACCAACGTTGAAACGCCGCTCCAGACCCCAGTTTACGGCTAGCCGGGTACCACACCCAACTGCCAAAAGTAGCGAGAAGGTTGTAAACATCTATACATCTCCAGGATGAGTTACTTTTGTATAGATGCTTGGTGTTTCTCAGTTTTCCTGGATGGTTTCAGTCTTTCGAAAAGCAGGCATTGAAGCGACGTGAGGTGAGCGGATGGACTAACTATGCTGCTGCCGCAGAAACTAGTCACGAAGGGCGGAATGTGTTGAAAACTCCAAATTCAGCAGTCATAAAATTTCCGACAGTAGTGTACCTGAGGCCAAAGTCAGATTAGGGATTTCGGCTCTGTAGTGAAGGTTTTGCTTTCAAACATTGCTGGCCGCTGGTTGTCTGGAGCCAACGGTCGGTCGAGATTCCATTTAGAGAATGCTGCGCATTTGCCTGAAATAGGCAACGCGCAGAAATATGGCTTTGCAGAATGAATCGAGCGGCCCAGTCCGGCCGTTCTTGTCCTCCTCTGCTTTTGATTGGTTAGAGCCCACTTGCCTAATCTTCTGTAACGCAGGGAATGTCTAATTTGGCAGTCGTGGATCAAAAGGGCCGCATGTGAACTTGGGTGTTGAAGCTCAGTCCATGTGGAAGACTTCGCGCATTTCCGCCCACCATTCTCCCTGGTTGCGAATTTCCAGTGGAACTTGCATTGGACCACACACTTTCCACCAGTCCTGTGTGATCGGATCGTTGGCAATAGCTGCGTTGTCGGTGTCAAAATCATCCCCCGTGTATTCAAAGTACCCAAACATCAGGCATTCTGGTTCTTTGAGGTAGATCGAATAATTTGTGAAATGCGAGGCCTTCAGGCGCGCCAACACGCCGGGCCAGACGTTTGCGTGTAGTTTTACATATTCATCCAGGTCTTCCGGCCTCAGGCCGATCACACTGCCCATACGCTGCGCAGGCCGTATCGGATTTTGCGGTAGGATAGCGCCCTTATGCCCGACCACACGGCGGGCCAAATCATGTGCCAGGGCGAGAGCGGTTCGTTCGGGCTTGCCCGACGCAATCGCGGCCAGGTAGGCGCCGTTAAAACTGTCTCCCGCACCGGTGGTGTCGATGACCGTTTCTGCGGCTTTGTAACTGGAAGTCTCAGCGGAGTGCGGAATCTGAATAGGACCATCCTGGCCACATTTGAGAGCACCCGTTTTGGGCCCTGTTGCGAGGATCCGGTCGAGGATGGCCCTGCGCTCAGCATCACCGAACAGGGCGGTTTCGTCTTCGTGCGTGGGTAGGGCGATATCGGTGATTTTCCAAAATCGGGCGATTTCGCGGCTAGCGATTTCTGGTGTTTCCCAGAGGTTGGGCCGATAGTTGCTGTCAAAGGCAACTTTTAAGCCGGATGCACGCTGCTCAGCCAAGGCGCGCCAAAGCCTGTCACGCGCGTCTTGGCTGAGGATCGCGAGGGTTATGCCTGACAGATAAACCAAATCGGCCGATTTGATCGATTTAAGATGAGGCGAGGCATCGGTAGAAAACATCTGGCGCGCCGCAGAACTGTCGCGCCAATAATGAAAGCTCCGCTCTCCGTGAATGTCGTTCTGGATGGCATATATGCCGATCTGCCGCGCTGGGTCACGCGTGACGTAATCGGTGCCCAGTCCTTCGCGCCTCATTAAGTTCAGTGCACCTTCTGACAAGGCGTCATGGCCAATTGCGCAGACGTATTGGACGTCTATGTCATGGCCTTTGGCTTCGCGGGCACAATAGATCGCGGTGTTGAGTGTGTCACCTGCAAAGCCAACGCCGAAAGTTTCTCCGTAATGAGAAATTTCAGCCAAGGGCTCGCCGATGCAAGCGATGCGAAGGGTCATTATTTGATCTCCAAACCGTAGAACTGAGCAGCCGTTCCGCCATAAACACGGGCACGGTCGGCTTTGGTTAAGCCATGGAACAATTGATCAGACGCGCGCCGCCATTTGCCGTAATCGCCAACAAGATTGATCACCGGCCAGTCGCTGCCCCACATCACCCTTTTGGGGCCGAACTGCGCGATGACAAGATCAATCACGTGCTGAAGGCCGTCAACGCTCCAACTTGGTCCGACCTCAGTTGCAAGACCTGAAATCTTACAGAAAACATTCGGGAAACGCGCTAGGTTTGCCATGCCTGTGCGCCAGTTTTCACCGGCATCCGCGCCGTTTGCGATGATGGGTTTGGCGCAATGGTCAATCACGATGGGCAGGTCGGGTAAGGCTTCTGCAACCCGTGCCAAAACCTCCAGGTGACGCGGCAGGATCAAGGCATCCATCCGCAATCCGCGAGCCGCCACTTCGGCAAGATTGGCAAGTACATTTGGCCGCAATATCCAATTGGTGTCGTCAATGTTTTGCAACATTGGCCGGACCCCCTTGAAGGCCGCATTTTGCGCGAACTTATCCAAAAACGTGGGCGCGGCGGCATCGTCAAGATCGACCCAGCCAACGACCCCCTTAGCGAAGTTGTTTTGGGTGGCAATATCAAGCAGGAATTCCGTTTCTGCGATACTATCCGTTGCCTGCACAAGCACGGTCTGCGACACACCCGATGCCTTAAGCAATTCGATCAGGTCTTGCGGACCGAAGTCTCGAAAAATTGAGGCGACGCTTTCATCCGGCCAGGGATAATCCCCACGCGCCAATGACCAGAAATGTTGGTGGCTATCGATCATCATAGTGTTGCCCTCAGGTTATCAAATTCTCGCGCCGTAAGTCCGCCCAAAGGTCTGTGGGCAGCGGCATTTCAAACTGGGTGACATTGCGCAAAAGAGAACTGGATTTGGACGTGCCAATCAGGGTGGACGCCACATGCGGGCTTTGTGCTGGATATTGCAAAGCCGCTGCTGCCATGGGCACGTTGTGGCGGGCACAAACTGACTCGATCTGGGTCGTTCTGTCCAGAATGGATTGCGGGGCAGGGGCGTAGTTGTAATGTGCACCCGCCACCGGACCTGTCGCCAGTATGCCAGAATTGAACACACCGCCGATTACCAGTTTTACGCCGTGTTGTTCCAATAAGGGGAACAATCGTACTTCAGCTGTTTGTTCCAATAAGGTGTAGCGGCCAGCAAGCAAGATCAGGTCAATCTCCATCTGCCCCAGCAAGCCTTCGCATATTTCGACGGTGTTCACACCGAGCCCTACAGATGAAATGACGCCTTGAGATTTCAGATCGCTGAGCGCGCGGTGGCCGCCATCCAACAACTGCGCGCGGTGGTGCGGGGTGTCAGTGCCAGCGCCTGGGTCACCGATGTCATGGACATAGAGAATGTCGATCCGGTTCAGCCCAAGTCGCTGAAAACTGTCGTCGACAGACCGCATGATCCCATCATAGCTGAAATCGAATTCTTGCTTAAAGGGCAGGGCGCTGTGAAACCCATTCGCTATATTTGGTGGGTTCAGATCTGGCGTAAGGATACGGCCTACCTTAGTAGAAATCACCCAACCGCTTTTGTCCCGCAAGAAATCACCTAAACGCCGCTCGGACACGCCATGGCCGTAATGGGGCGCTGTGTCGAAATAGCGAATGCCCGCGTTCCATGCTGTGGTCAGCACATCATGTGCCTCTTGAGAATTCACGGGTTTGAATAGGCCCGCTACGCTGGCGCAGCCAAAGGAAAGTTTGTGATCCGGTAATAACATCATGTCTCGCTTATGTCGCTGTGTGACAGCCAGGATCGGCCTGTGTCGGGTTTTTATAGGTGAGGACAAATTCGGTGTGCCCCAGGTCTTCTGACGCTGTCATCTCGCCGGTTCCGAGCGCTACGAGCTTGTTGTAGATTTCATCCCCGACCTCGGACAGAGTCGCGTCGCCGGTTAGAATACGACCAGCGTTGACATCCATGTCTTCGGACATACGCGCATATGTGTCCGGGTTGGCGCAGACCTTAAGCACCGGAGAGATTGCCGATCCCACAACCGACCCGCGCCCTGTGACAAAGATCACCGCATGGGCGCCGCAGGAAATCAGCTCGATGATTTCGGCTGTGTCGTTGATATTGGGAAAGCCGAACTTTGGCGCCCCGTCAGGAACAACATCAAGCAAATATAGCCCGCCGGTGGCTGCCCGTTCAGCTGGACGCAAAATGCCACAAATCTCGCTGTCGCCTGACTTGGCATAAGCTCCCAGTGATTTTTCTTCGATAGTCGACAGACCTCCGGTCGCGTTGCCTTGCGAAAAAGACCCGTACCCCATCGCTGCATAGAAATGTTCGGCTTTCTTGACTGTAGCGATCAGTTCATTCCTCAGCGCTGGCGTGGACGCCCGGGCGGCCATGACATGTTCACATCCGATCAGTTCTCCGGTTTCTTCGAAGATGCAGGTGGCCCCTTCGGTCACCAAACGATCAAACGCACGTCCCGCTGCTGGGTTGCCCGTCAGACCAGAGGTGGCGTCAGAACCACCACAGATGGTGCCGATGACCAACTCTGATGGCTCCATCGGAACGCGCGGGATCTGGGCGAGCGCAGCCAGGGTATCACGCACCCAGGCCCGGCCTGCGTCAACAGCACTGCGCGTGCCGCCGGTTTGCTGAATGGTGATCAGATTGACAGTTCGACCCGAGGCTTCAATTGCGCGTACCAGATCAGCCTTGCGAAAGTTCTCGCAGCCCAAGGACACCAACTGGACCGCACCCACATTGGGGTGAGTGCAAAGAGCCTCCATCATGTCCTGCCCGTAGGGGCTTGGGAAACAACCCGAAAATCCGATGACTTGCACGTCTGTTTCAGGAAACTCACGCGCAATTTTCTTGCAGACGTGATGCGCACACTCCACCAGATATGCGATGAGCACTGTGTTGCGAATGCCTTTGCGTCCGTCATTACGCAACCAGCCTGTCATTAATGCACTCATGTCTGGCCCGCCTCCATGTCTTCAATTACTGTATATTGGCTTTTAATATTGTGTAGATGCACATGATCGCCAGGCATGATCTCGCATGTGGCTGTTCCGATTGGTGCGCCGTATTTGAGAATCTCTGTCCCTTTGCCAATCGGGCCAATCGCCAACTTGTGCCCCATTGGGAGGTCACAAGGGAGTATTAGCTCTGTTTCCAGCAGTTTTGCCGATGCGCCTTTCTTACCGTCCTGCGCAAGCACTGCGATATTGTCCCTAGGGTGCAAATGTAGCAGCCGGACAAAATTCAGTTCTTCTATTGGCATGTTAGTTCTCCCCCCACGTCGTTAATGTATACTTTGCAAAAAAAACAGTTGACGGCAAGCAAAATGTTTTTTATCGATAATGAACATAACGACATCGTACTGCAGCCATATGCGCTGGGGGAAAAGCATGACAAACACGAGACAAGCCCAACCGGTGCTAGAAGCACAGGGCATATCAAAGCACTACGGAGGCGTCGTCGCATTGGATGACGTCAATCTGACCCTCTATGAGGGTGAAGTGCTTGCTGTCGTAGGGGACAATGGTGCCGGAAAGTCGACGTTGATCAAGGCGCTGACGGGTGCGATTCCGCGCACGTCCGGAGTGATCCGGTTCGACGGGCAGGAGGTGCAAATCGATAGCCCTTCTGATGCGAAAGCCGCCGGCATTGAGACGGTCTACCAGGATCTTGCGCTGGTGAACGAAATCTCGATCACAAAGAACGTGTATTTGGGCCGCGAGATCGTGCGGTCCGACTGGCTCGGCCGAGTTTTTGGCGTCCTCGACTTCAAGAAGATGGATGCAGAAATTCGCGATCTTTTTGCCAAGCTGGATGTGCGCATTGCCGACATCTACCGTGACGCGCAGGCGTTTTCGGGGGGGCAGCGACAGGCTGTGGCCCTGTCCAAAACCGTCCTGTTTGGCAAACGTATCGCAATTCTGGATGAACCGACCGCAGCCCTTGGGGTGCGGGAAAGCAAAATGGCGATGGACCTTGTCCGTTCGCTCAAAGACCACGGGCTTTCGGTCATTATGATCACTCACAATATGGAGCATGTCTTGAACTACTGCGACCGCGTGATGGTGTTGCGCCTTGGCCGTTTGGTGGCCGAGCGCGATGTGAAGGATGTGGATGGCGACACGTTGGTGGGCTTGATTACCGGCGCCACCTCTGCGGAGGTTAAAGCATGAGCCAGGTTCAAAACAGCTCGACGTCCGTCTCTACCCCCGGCAACGCAGCAAGCAGCTTTGATCTGTTCAAGCACAGCTTTATGCAAATTTGGCAGGTGGTTGCTGCACTGGCCATTATCTACACTTTCTTCTTTGTCATGTCGCCGCCGTTTCGCAGCTTAGACACGTTGCTGTCAATCTTCGGCCAGGCCTCTATTCTCGCCATTCTGGCATGCGGGACAACGATTGTTCTGATCTCTGGTGGGCTTGATCTGTCGGTAGGATCTATCTTTGCGGTGGTGGGCGTCGCGGTCGGTATATTCTTGGCAGAATGGGGCTTGAGCCCAGTTGCAGCCGTCGGTTTGGGGCTGTTGATTGGCGCGGGGCTAGGCGCGCTGAATGGTGCCATTCAGGTTGTCACCAAGGTGCCTGCGTTTATCGTCACTTTGGGCGGCTTGACGGCCTACAAGGGCGTTGCAGAAATTCTGGCCAGCGGCCGTGATTTGTCGCGCTTTCCAGACGCCTTCAGGTTTTTGGGGACTGGCAATGTCACACCGGTGATCATCATGTTTGGCGCGGCAATTCTGACCGGATTGTTCCTGACCAAAACACGTTTGGGCAGCCGTGCCTTTGCCATTGGTGGCAACGAAGAAGTTGCCCGCTTGTCGGGCGTTCCCATCGCGAAAAGCCGGATTTATTATTACATGCTTGGCGGTCTTTTGGCAGGTCTCGCTGCCGTCATCGAAGTGTCAAAGCTGAACTTCGCCATGCCCGCACGCGGTCAAAGCTATGAGCTTTATGCCATCGCTGCGGTTGTTATCGGCGGCACCAGCCTGTTCGGCGGACGGGGCGGCGTCGGTAAGACGCTTTTGGGCATGCTCATCATGCAAACCATCATTGTCGGTCTGTCATATATGGGCATCGGCACTTCATACCAGCGCATCGCAATCGGGGCGATTATCATCATGGCTGTCTACTGGGATGTCTGGCGACGATCGGCACGGTGATCTTTCACTGCGCAATAACAGGCTCAAAACGGGCCAATTCTTAAACTGGGAGGACTAAATGACTATTAAACTTAAAACCGCCGCAACGGCCGCCGCTCTGGTGCTTGGCATGAGCAGTGCTGCCATCGCCGCAGATCTGCGTATCGCATACACGGGCTATTCGACAGACAACACGTTCTGGATCGGCGTTGCGAACGCTGCCAGTGAAGAGGCAGAACGCCAAGGTGTTGAATTCATCGATATGACCGCGTCGTCCCCTGACGCCGCCGCCCAAAAAGATGCCGTTGATCGCGCCATCGACATGGGCGTTGACGGTATCATCATCGGCTCAGTCGACAACCGCGCGTTCGACTCATCGCTCGACAATGCAGCGTCAGCTGGCATCCCTGTTGTGGCCGTGGACACGGGTATCGACCATTCACATGTCTCGAGCCTGGTGCAGACTGACAACCTTGCGGCTGCTAGCATTGCAGGTGACTACATTGTCGGGGAACTTGGCGGCGAAGGCACGGTTCTTATCCTCGGCGGTTCCGCTGGGCACCAAACAGGCAACGCACGTCGTGATGGCGTTTTGACCGCTGCGGAAGCAGCTGGTCACGAAGTCATCTTCCAGATCTGTGATTGGCAAGATTCCTGTGCGTTTGAGACGACCACAAACTTCTTGCAGTCTAACCCAGACATCAAAGCCATTTTCGCGGCTTGGGATCCGGGTGCGCTTGCTGCTGTGTCCGCAGCTGATGCGCTTGGAAAACTTGATGATCTCGTGATTGTCGGTTTCGACGGCAACCCTGCAAATTTGGTCTCGATCTCAGAAGGTGAACAGTCCGCGACAATCAAGCAGGACAACACCCAAATGGGCATTCAGTCGGTCCAAAACCTGCTTAACCTCATCAAAGGCGAAGAAGCGCCCGCTCTGGTGCCAATCGCCGGTATTTTGATCACAGCCGATAACGTTGCTGAGTTCCAATAACACAACATCTGACAGGCGGGCACTCGCCTGCCTGTCAAACCTCAAACATGAAAGCCCAATAATGCAATCTCTCGTCATCGACAAAATCGGACATTCTGAATTCCGCGAAGAACACGCGCCCACTCTTGGAGCTGGTGATGTGCTGCTGGATGTCCATTACGTCGGACTGTGTGGCAGCGATCTGAACACATACAACGGGCTTAATCCTTTGGTTCAATTGCCCCGTATTCCGGGTCATGAGATCGGAGGGGCGATTGCCGCGCGAGGTCCAGGCGTTTCTGAGGATTTAGCCATCGGAAAACGAGCTATTGTCATTCCTTATACGACCTGCGGCACCTGCCCGTCCTGCAGAAAAGGGCGGGTCAATGCCTGCCAATTCAACAAAACACTGGGTGTGCAACAAGACGGTGGCTTATGCAGCCAAATCGTACTTAAGGCGGACCGTTTGATCCTGAACGACACCTTGCCGCCGACCTATTTGGCACTGGTTGAACCCCTTTCGGTGGGTTTCCATGCTGTGGCGCGGGGGCGGGTGTCTGCCGAAGATACGGTGCTCGTTTTGGGCGGTGGTATGATCGGCGTCGGTGCCATTTTGGGCGCACAGGCCATGGGTGCGCGCACGATCGTCAGTGAAGTTTCCCCCAGCAAAAGCGAGACGCTTAAAGGCCTCGGCGTAGAGGCCATCATCAATCCCAACGACGAGGATATCGCGGCACGGCTGGACGACCTCACGGGAGGCGCTGGCCCTGACGTTGTTATCGAGGCGGTTGGGTTGCCTGCCACTTTCCGCTCGGCCATCGACCTTGCTCCGTTTTCGGGCCGCGTGGTCTATGTGGGCTACGCCAAGGCCGAGGTCAGCTATGACACGACGCTGTTCAACCTCAAGGAATTGGACATCTGTGGATCGCGCAACGCGACACGCGAGGATTTTGAGGCTGTGATCGACTATCTCGAAGGGCACCCGCAGGTCGCGGACAAGCTGATCTCCAAAGTTTTTCCATGGTCTGACGCTGATCAGGCACTGGACTATTGGAATGCCCACCGCAACGAGACTTTTAAGATCATGATCGATATGGGAGCCAACTCATGAGCCTGAGCGACATTTACGGACTTGAAGGCAAGCGGGCCCTGGTCACTGGCGGAGGCACTGGCTTGGGCCGCGCTATCGCATCTTGCCTTGCGCAGAGCGGCGCCAATGTCGTGATCGCGGGACGTCGCGAAAACGTGTTGAAAGCGGCTGCCGAGGAAATCGGGCACGGCTGCGAGATTGCGCCCTGCGACTTGACCCAAATGGACGCCATTGCCGCCTTTGAGGCTGACTTGGGGCCCGTTGATATCCTTGTAAACAACGCAGGAAATACCCTTAAAAAACCATTTGAAGACCAGACGATGGCTGATTTTGATCAGGTCTTCGACGTCCATGTACGTGGTGCGCTTGAGTTGAGCCGACACGTAATCCGCCGGATGCTGGCCGAAGAGCGGGGCGGCACAGTGCAATTCCTTTCGTCGATGACGGCTTATATCGGTCAACCTATGGTCTCTGGCTATACAATTTCGAAAACAGCGATCAACGGAGTAGTGCGGGGGCTTTCGGCTGAATTTGCTGCGCGTGGTATTCGCGTAAACGGCGTGGCCCCGGGTTGGATTGACACTGATATCTACCGTAATGCGACCAAAGGTGATCCTGCCCGGCAACAAAAAATCATGAGCCGAATTCCTATGGGCCATCTTGGGCAACCTGAGGATATCGGCTGGTGCTGCGCCTTCTTGGCCTCGCCAGCAGCACGCTATATCAACGGACAGGTTGTGCTAGTAGACGGCGGAGGTGCGACAGGGTTTTAGATGCAGCCAAGCGTCGATCGGCAAAGACGCCTTGGATGGGTTGACGGGTCATGACACTTTTAGAAATTCGGGTCGAATGCAAACCTAAGACTTGCTATTACGGGCGCCGAAACACCGTTACGTGAATTTCGATCAGAACAACCAGTGGGAGCTTTAGAAGATGTCTCGAACTAGCAGCACCTACAACCAAGGCTATAATCGTGCTTTGGACCTGGTCTGTGAAACTGAGCTTGGGGGCGACTTACCAACTGAAACTGCGTTGTCACGTAGATGGGATGTTAGCCGGACCACTGTGCGGGGCATTCTGAACGGTTTGCAGGCGGCAAATATCATCCGATGGTCCGGTCGTTCCAAAACGGTTCTGCGCAAACCTAAGGCTAATGAATATTTCCCTGAAGAAGAAACGGCTTCTAACGTTGAACGGCTGTCATCACTCTTTATGGAATACATTTTTGCAGGTGAACTGGTACCTGGTGAAGCAATTATTGAGAGCGAATTGGCCAAGCATTTTGAAGTTAGCTCGACCGTTGTTCGCGAATTCCTGATACGATTTTCGCGCTTTGGTTTGATCGAAAAGAAGCCTAATCGGCATTGGATTTTGAATGGATTTACCCGTGACTTCGCGGAAGAGCTATTTACGGTTCGAGAGATGTTTGAACATCAGGCATTCTCACAGTTTTTGGGTGCAGGACCAGATGAACACCACAAGGCAATCTGCCTGAAACCCGAACACACTCTGCTGTTACAAAATATGGAGCGGGACTTTTTACAATTTCCGCGTCTCGACGAAAAATTCCATCGTATTTGGATCGACGGATTTGGAAACAGGTTCGTGCGCGATTTTTTTGAGTTGGTTTCTCTGGTTTTTCACTACCATTACCGTTGGAACAAGATCGACGAGATGGAGCGCAACCAAGACGCGGCAGAGCAGCACTTGAAAATCATCGCAGCTCTTGAAACGGGCGATCTCGATAAGACTGAGGCTGCCTTTCGTGAACACCTTACTCATGCGAAAGAGACACTTTTTGCATCCGTTTCGTGGGATGTAAAAAGACAAACAAGCGGGTCAGCGTAAATCACTTAGGTCAGATGGGCCTGCGTTGGTTTGCCTCTGTATGAGATAGTGCGCGCCTAGTGGCATTGGCGCGAAAAGTATCAAAGGCCGATATCTGCAATAAGCCCCAAAGGAACCCCCTCTGTTTTGGCGTAATCTGACCTGTCATTGCGCGAGGCTGGCGATTTGCCCGCGCAATGACAGGGGATTTGATGTGAGAAACGACTGCTTTGCGACAAGCCCACGGGAAATCTCCTCCCGTTCAATGAGGCTCAAGGTCCATCGCGACTGCGTGCGATCAGGGGCCGGATCCCACCAGTTCGCGCCAAATGAGGGAAAATCGAAGACGACGCACGATTGTAGTGACGTCCAATCGAACTCATTGACTCACCGCGTTGCCAGCAATCCCACATCTCGGACTTCTGTTTGTCCGTATAAAACGTCCGTGTGCGATACTTCATGATAAACACTCCATCTTTCTCAAAAGATTAGAGTGTTGCGACGACCCATTGAAACCACAGCTGGAACCTGCCGTTAGACGCGTTTTCCGCAAAGGTCTGCATTGGGCAGAAAGTACCAGTCGGATCGATCAGAGCAAAGGTCTGGAAGTCCGAATTTGGTCATGGCGTCAAATCGCAGCTTTTCACCGCGAGATAGGTGGCACAACCCATACGGGTCCCATATATGAGGTGGGGTTAGGGGTAACCTTAGGGGCTTTGTTGCACAAATCGGCCTGAGGTCGGGCTCCCCCTTACCCCTGACGGACTTATCCTACGGTAACAGTTTCAGGTATGCCACGAGCTGTGAATTCGTTGAGAATTGCGGCGCGAATTTGGATCTCCGCAACCTGCCGCTCGAAGTCCCTTGCGGAGAGGCGCTGACCTAGAAGTTTCACACAATGCATCCACTGCCCGGCAGGGTTATGCGAAGCATGATCC
>JABSSD010000014.1 GCA_013214575.1 Paracoccaceae bacterium
CAAAGCGCACAGGATCGTAGCGATACATCTAGTCCAGCAAAATATTCCATCTTCCTTCTCCCTTGGTCACAAATCATCTTGTGATACTATCGGGAGCTCGACCTCAGAACAGAGGTGGCCCAATTACGCATGCTCAGGGCGGTTCGCTCCAGCTGGGGCAACACCAGAGAATGACTGCAAGGCCCCACAAAACTGCCGTTGACGAGGCTCCCTTACGATCCACTGACCGGCAACACATGCTTTCAGGTGTAAGAGGTTGGTTTGACGAAGGAATGGCTTGGCTTGGACTGGGAGGCTTGGACTGGTTGGCTTGGACTGGGCTGTGCCGGACTTCAGCACCTTCGTGTCGCCGACAGAAGCTGCTGTCGGGTGCCATTCCCTACCGGCGGTCAGCGGGGAGGTGACACCTTCTGATCGACAGTGCCGGCATCAAAGCTGGGGGCGAAGGTGCGTGGACCGCGCGCAAGCAGCCTCTCGGGACATTGCTTTGCAATGCCCTGCCGGGCAGCGGACGGTCCGGGATAACACGAGAACTGCCCGCTTCTTCCGGAAACAAACCCACTGAAATCGGGGTGTCAAACCTTAGCAATACTAACAGATGGAGCGGAGCCCCATCGGCGGTGCAGACCGCCGATGAAGAGTGCTCATACGGATTACTTGGTCAGCGCATCCAGAATGCGCGCCCAGGAGCGGATACCTTTGTGAAAGCTCTTGAGGTCGTATTTCTCGTTGGGGGAATGGATGGCATCGTCGTCATTGGCGAAACCAACCAACATGGCATCCATGCCCAGCACCGATTTGAAGAAGCCGGCAATGGGGATTGATCCACCCATGCCGCAGAACACCGCCTCGCGGTTCCATTCGTCCGATAGCGCACCACGGGCGGCCTCGAATTCGGGGCGGGCGATGTTCATCACGGATGCGGGCGAGCCTTCGAGATCCTGATCCCAGACCACTTTGGCGTCGGGCGACAGTTGGGCTTCGACATGGGCGCGAACCTTGCCACGCAGGGCGTCGGGGTCCATATCACCAACCAAACGGCAGGTGATTTTGCAGTGGGCCTCGGACGGAATCACCGTCTTTGATCCCGCCCCGTTATAGCCGCCCCACAGCCCGTTTACTTCGAGGGTAGGGCGCGACCATTGCTGTTCAAGGATCGAATAGGCTTTTTCACCATGGGCCTGAGTGTACCCGGCGTTGCTCAGATAGTCCTGCGCGTCAAATCCGGAGTTCTCCCATTGGCGCAGCAGGTCGGCGGGAACCTCGTGAACCCCGTCATAGAACCCTTCAATGGCAACGCGTCCGGTTTCCTGATCGTAAAAACTATCGACGATTCGCGACAGTTCACGCAGCGGATTTAAGCCGGGGCCGCCGTAGTGGCCCGAATGCAGGTCAATCCGCGGGCCGATCACGGTAAATTCATCCTTCAGCATGCCACGCAGCTGCGAGGCAATCGAGGGCACGCCGCGCGACACCATCGAGGTGTCACAGATCAGCGCGATATCGGCTTTCAACTCATCGGCGTTGGCCTGCATGAAGGGAATCAGCGACGGAGAGCCGGATTCTTCTTCACCCTCAAAGAAGAAGGTGATGCGGCAGGGCAGGCTGCCATGCACCAGTTTCCAGGCGCGGCAGGCCTCGATAAAGGTCATCAACTGGCCTTTGTCATCCGATGCGCCACGGCCGCGAATGACGGTGCCATTTTTGGTCTCTTCCAACTGCGGTTCAAACGGCGGGCTGGTCCACAGCTCTAGCGGATCAACGGGTTGCACGTCGTAATGGCCATAAAACAGCAGATGAGGCAGGTCGCTGTTGTCCTCGCCGACGTGGCCAACAACCATTGGATGCCCGGGGGTGGGCCGTTTGGTGGCCTCGACGCCAATGGATTGCAGATCCGCAACCAGCCAGTCGGCGGCCTTGTCACAGTCTGCCTTGTAGGCGGGGTCGGTGGATATGGATTGGATTCGCAACAGGTCCATCAGGTGGGCGGTTGCAGTGTCCAAATTTCGGTCGATCTGGGCCAGCACATCATCAAGTGACATCAATTTCTCCTGAACATCGAGGTGGTTTTGCGCAAAGCCTAGCAGTGGCATTGGTTGGGGGCCAGCGGTGTCTACGATTGGCATCAACCGTGTCCCTTAGGCGCCAACTTGGGGCGCAAACGGTCACAATTGGGCCGCTGCTGTTCTTGCCGCTGCCGGATCAAAGGTCTATTTGATCCACATCAAGGCTGCCATGGTTCGCTCGGGCGTATGTGGTTGAACGAAACAGGCGCTTAAGGTATCTATTCGCAAAGACGAATACGGCACAGTCGCCTTCACTCCGGGGTGCCGGGATTAGCTATGGAGATACCGGTGGACTATACCGCGAAACTCGACGCAGCCATTAACCAATTGCATGAAGAAGGCCGGTACCGGACCTTTATCGATATCGAACGCCGCAACGGTCAGTTCCCGCATGCGGTGTGGACGCGGCCGGATGGCAGCCTGCAGGATATCACCGTCTGGTGTGGCAATGATTACCTTGGCATGGGGCAGCATCCGGTGGTTCTGCAGGCCATGCACGAGGCGATTGACGCAACTGGCGCAGGCTCTGGCGGCACCCGCAATATTTCCGGCACAACGGTTTACCATAAACGGCTTGAGGCTGAATTGGCTGATCTGCACGGCAAGGAAGCAGCCCTGTTGTTCACCTCGGCCTATATCGCCAACGACGCGACCCTGAGCACCCTGCCCAAACTGTTTCCTGGGTTGATCATCTATTCCGATAGTCTAAACCACGCGTCGATGATCGAAGGGGTACGCCGAAATGGCGGCGCCAAGCGGATCTTTCGCCACAATGATGTGGCGCATCTGCGCCAGCTTCTGGCGGCAGACGAATCGTCGGCCCCCAAACTGATCGCCTTTGAATCGGTCTACTCAATGGATGGTGATTTTGGCCCGATCGAAGAGATCATCGAGTTGGCCGAGGAATTCGGCGCCCTGACCTATATCGACGAAGTGCACGCTGTCGGCATGTATGGCCCACGCGGTGGCGGCGTCACCGAACGTGATGGGCTGGCGCATCGCATTGATATCATTAACGGCACCCTGGCCAAGGCCTATGGGGTGATGGGCGGCTACATTACCGCCAGCGCCAAAATGGTCGATGCAATCCGCTCCTATGCGCCGGGCTTTATCTTTACCACGTCGCTGGCACCCGCCGTCGCGGCCGGCGCGGCGGCCTCGGTTGCCTATTTGAAGACAGCGCCTGAATTGCGGGAGATTCACCAGCAGCAGGCCAAGATCCTGAAGCTGCGACTGAAAGGCTTGGGCTTGCCGATCATTGATCAGGGCAGCCACATTGTGCCGGTCATTGTGGGCGACCCGGTGCACACCCAAAAGCTAAGCGACATGTTGCTGGCTGATTACGGTATCTATGTGCAACCCATCAATTTTCCAACTGTGCCCCGCGGTACGGAACGTCTGCGCTTTACGCCGTCGCCGGTGCATGGCCCCAAAGAAATTGACGCATTGATCCATGCCATGGACGCCCTGTGGTCGCATTGTGCGCTGAATCGTGCCGATCTGGCGGGCTAAGCCACGAGTGCCCTGTAAAATTTTCTAGAGTGTGTTACCCATTTATCAACGAAAGAGTGCAATCGAATCGTAGGGACGGTTTTATAGGCGCTCTAGTCTAATACGTGGCGGGCAGGAATGGGATTGCAGGGATGATTGGGCGCATCACTCAGCGCAGGTCTAAAGTGCAGGAGGTCAGTGTACCTCGGAGCTTTGATGATTTTGAATTTCGCCTCGGGGATGCGATGCGCGGTGAGCGCGCAACTCTGGGCAAATCGTTGCTGGATGTGCAGCGGGAACTGCGGATCAAAGCGTCTTATATCGCAGCAATAGAAAATTCCGATCCCACCGTTTTTGACACCCCCGGCTTTATCGCTGGCTATGTGCGCTCTTACGCCCGCTATCTGAACATGGATCCAGAACAGGTGTTCGAGGATTTCTGTCGCGAAAGCGGATTTGAAGTGGCCCATGGGATGTCCACCAAAGCATCCAGTAAACGCGAGGGCCCGGTGCCGATTGCCACCGGTATGGGCGGGTTGGGCAGCGATGCATTTACCGCCCCCAACACACCTTTTGCCCCCAACCGGGGCGGCCTCTTTTCAAACGTCGAGGCGCGGGCCATTGGCTCGATACTGGTCTTGCTGGCCTTGATTGGCGGCGTTGGCTTTGGCGGCTGGACCGTCCTGCAGCAGGTGCAGCAAGTGCAGATGGCGCCCATCGAACAAACCCCGGTGGTTCTGGCCGAGTTGGATCCGTTGTTGGCTGCGGGCGCGATGTCTCTCAATTCTACCGCCGTCGCCAACTCGGACGCGCTGAACCGGTTGTACCGTCCTCAGGCTCTTGATGTGCCTGTTCTGATGGCGCGGGATGCACCGATTTCGACATTGGATCCCAGCGCGTTTGGAAGTTTTGCTTCGTCAGAACTGCCGAGTTTGGAATTCGCCGTGGCGCGCCGTCCGTCTGCGCCGGTCTCCGCTCAACCGGTGCCGCAGGTTATCGAACAGGCCGCTCCCCGCATGGAAATGGTGGCCGTCCGCGAGTCTTGGGTGCGGGTCAGTGCTGTCGATGGCAGCGTGATTTTTGAAGGCATCATGAAGCCCGGCCAGCGCTATGAAATCCCAGCCACCGAAGAGGCGCCACTGCTGCGCACCGGCGAAAGCAGCGCCATTTATTTTGCTCTGGATGGGGCGCATTTTGGTCCGGTCGGTGGCCGTGGCCAGGTTACAAAAAATCTGCTGTTGTCGATTGATACCGTCACCGAACGATTTGATGTCGCGGATCTGGAGCAAGATCGCGACCTGGCCAAAATGGTGGCCGAACTCAAAACCGCGGTATTCTCGGAGTAAGCCGCCGGTGCCGGTTGCCAGTGATCGACGGGTGGCATGTCTTGGGCCATTGCAGCGCATGGGTTCCGGGCGTATCTAGTGGCAATTGACCTTTAGTCTGGATCCGCAAATGTCGATCAATCATATCCGCCCCTGGCGCAATATCGAACGGCGTAAAAGTCGCCAGATCATGGTCGGGAACGTGCCGGTCGGCGGCGATGCACCTATCGCTGTGCAAACCATGACTAACACCCTGACGACCGATGTCGCTGCAACCGTAAAGCAGGTGCAGGCCGCCGCCGAGGCCGGCGCTGATCTGGTGCGGATCTCGGTGCCGGACCAGGCCTCGTCCAAGGCGCTGAAGGAGATCGTCGCAGAAAGCCCGGTGCCGATCATTGCCGACATCCACTTTCACTATAAACGCGGCATAGAGGCGGCTGAGGCGGGCGCCGCCTGTCTGCGGATCAACCCGGGCAACATCGGCAACGAATCGCGGATTGCCGAGGTGATCAAGGCGGCCAAGGACCACAATTGCTCGATCCGAATTGGTGTCAATGCGGGCTCGCTGGAAAAGCACCTGCTGGAGAAATACGGGGAACCCTGCCCGGATGCGATGGTCGAAAGCGGGCTGGATCATATCCGCATTCTACAGGATCACGATTTCCACAATTACAAGATTTCGGTCAAGGCATCGGATGTGTTCATGTCTGCGGCAGCCTATATGAAGCTGGCTGAGGCCACGGATGCGCCGATCCATCTGGGCATCACCGAGGCGGGCGGTTTTGTGTCCGGAACCATCAAATCGGCGATCGGCCTGGGCCAGATGCTGTGGATGGGCATCGGCGATACCATCCGGGTTTCGCTGAGCGCTGATCCTGTGGAGGAGGTGAAAGTTGGCTTTGAGATCCTCAAATCCCTGGGCCTACGCCACCGCGGGGTCAACATCATTTCATGCCCCTCCTGTGCGCGGCAGGGATTTGATGTGATCAGGACCGTCGAGTCACTGGAACAGCGACTGGCCCATATCCATACCCCGATGAGCCTGTCGATCATTGGCTGTGTGGTAAATGGTCCGGGCGAGGCTCTGATGACCGATATCGGATTTACCGGTGGCGGGGCCGGGGCCGGAATGGTTTATCTGGCTGGCAAGGCCAGCCACAAGATGAGCAACGAGCAAATGGTCGATCACATTGTGCAAGAGGTCGAGAAAAAAGCCGCCGCACTGGATGCGGCAGCCGAAGCCGCGGAGTAACGCTGTTTGGGCAGGTTTGGTGTAGGGTGCGTGCTTGCACGCACCACTGCCACCGAAGGTGCGTGCAAGCACGCACCCTACAGCTACATCAGCCGCGCTGGTCGCGTTTGATGGCAATAAGATCCGACATTTGACTCGCAGGTAAAAAACCCCGCAACAATTCGTCCTCCATCACAAAGGTCGGGGTTCCCGAGATCTTTAGCCGCTGTGCAAGTGCATGGTTCTGGGCCAATTCCTGATTGACCTCTGGGCTGTCCATCAGAGCCAGGATGGCATCCGCATCGAGCCCCAGCCCCTGGGCCAAGCGCCGCAGGACAACCTCGTTTGGCTCGCCCTTAAATTCGATCAGCGCGTCATGCACCTGTTTGTAGGCATCGGCCCCGGCGGCCAACCGGGTGGATATGGCAAAGCGGGAAGACAGCACAGAGGCCTCGCCGAGGATTGGGAATTCTTTGATGACCAATTTGATATTGCCATCTTCGGCAAGCAGTTGCGCCACCTCGGTGGCTGCCCGGCGGCAATAGCCACAACGATAATCCATGAATTCAACCAAGGTAATATCGCCGTCGGGGTTTCCGCCGACCCAGGAATAGCCATCATTTTGCAGCTCTTCCAGATTGGCGGCGACCAGTGCTTCATCCTGCATCATTTCGGCTTCGGCCTGACGCTGCTCCAGCAGGTTCACCGCCTCGATGATTACCTCTGGGTTCTGCAACAGGTAGGCGCGCACCTCGGCGCCAAATACGGCACGTTCGGCGTCGCTCATACTGGTCAGATCCAGAGCCTGAACCGGGGCTGACAACAGCGCCAATGAGGTGGCGATACCCGCCGCAAGGGCTCGGGGAAAACGGATCATTTATTCTTCCTTTTTTGGTATTGTTCTGCAGCGATAAGCACATCCTGTGCCCGGCGCCAAGTGGCAGAGCCTCGTGGCAGCAAAGCGCTGGCACGTTTGGCGTGTCGGCCTGCGTCATCCATTCGGCCCTGAAGGGCGTATCTCTCGGCGGTGACCAGCGCCGCCATGCCGGTTCGGCCTGTCTTGGCATAGGCCAGCGACATGTCCCGCAGCAGCCGGGCATCGCGGAAATCGCGGGCCCGGGCCTTTTCCATTGCTTGGATGGCCTGTTTTGGCTGACCGGCGGCCAGCAAGGCGCGGCCATATCCACCCAGGATCAGGGCTTCGGAGGGCGCCAGATCGACGGCCTGCCGGTAGGAAGTCAGGGCCTCGCTCCAGCGCCGGTTCTCCATCAGTATCTGGCCCTTCAGCTCATAATAATAGGCATCATTGGGCCGCTGCGCCAGGGCGCCGTTCAGCGCCACCAGTGACTTTTTCAGGTTGTTTTGCCGGTGAAAGGCCACCGCTTCGCGCATCAGGCGAATGTCCTTTGAGCTCTCTTCGTGGGCGCGTCGTTTGGTCCATTTTGGCGACCGGTTGAAGGCGGACAGTTTGCCCCGGACCCGGGCAAACCAATAGTTGGCCTCGGCATTGGGGGTGCTTTGATCGCCAAAGCTGGCAACATAGGCCTTGGCGGCCCGCAGCCGGTCGCGGCTGAGGGGGTGCGAGCGCATATAGGGGTCCTGATTGGCGGTGCTCAGCAGGTCCTGGCCGGAAAAAACCTGGTGCAGGTCAACCAGCCCCTGTGGGCTGATGCCGGCCCGGGTCAGATAGCCGGCGGCCGAGCGATCAGCCGAGGATTCTTCGGCCCGTGTATGGGCCAGAAAGCTGCGAAAGGCGGCGCTCTGGGTGCCGACGGCGATGCCCGCTGCGGCCTCTCCGGCGCCGGCCGCTGCGGCCAGTACCGCCAGCGCGACACCAAGACCCGAGATTGAGCTGGCAGAGCGCATGTTCTGCATGCGCCGGGACAGGTGACCATTGGCAATATGCGCTGCCTCATGGCCAATCACCGCCTGCAGCATCTCGGGGCTGGTGACTTTTAGAATCAGGCCGTAGTTGACAAAAATGGTTTGGGAATCAACCACAAAGGCGTTGAACGAGGCATCGTTGACCACCAGAACCCGCACCCGTTTGGCG
This sequence comes from Paracoccaceae bacterium, assembly GCA_013214575.1. GTDB lineage: Bacteria > Pseudomonadota > Alphaproteobacteria > Rhodobacterales > Rhodobacteraceae > Parasedimentitalea. Next base: position 8,167 of record JABSSD010000014.1, read on the forward strand.
TTCAGCCCGGCCGCAGTCAGCACCGGCGCCGCCAATTTGCTGAGCCCATGTTCGATATCCGCATCGCGCAGCAACCCGAGCGCCGCCGATGGCAGCGCCGAAGCCACCAGGAACAATGTGCTCAACACCAGGGCCGGGATTGACGCCAGCCGATTTAGTCGGTCAATAAACATGGCCGCACCATGGGAGATCAACATGCGAAACTCAACCCGATCAAATGTCGATCCCTTCATTGTGATGGATGTGATGGAGGCAGCGCGTCAGGCCGAAGAGGCCGGTCGCCACATTATCCACATGGAGGTTGGCCAGCCGTCGACCGGTGCCCCGCTGGGCGCACGGCGCGCCGTGGCCGCCGCACTGGACGGCGACGCGCTGGGGTATACCGTGGCTTTGGGGCTTCCGGCTTTGCGTCAACGGATCGCCCGGCTGTATGGAGAGTGGTATAATGTTGACCTGAACCCGGACCGGGTGATCGTGACGCCGGGATCCTCGGGCGCCTTTCTTCTGGGCTTTACCGCGCTGTTCGACAGTGGCGACCGGGTTGGGATCGGGGCGCCGGGCTATCCGTCGTACCGGCAGATTCTAAAGGCGCTGGGGTTGGTGCCGGTGGACATTCAGACGGCGGCGGAAAACCGCCTGCAGCCGGTGGCGGCAGAGCTATCCGGGCTGAATCTGGCGGGGCTGATGGTGGCGTCGCCTGCAAATCCAACCGGAACCATGCTGAACCGCGATGCTTTGGGGTCGCTGATCGCTGCGACGCAGGACCAAGGCGCCAGTTTTATCTCGGATGAGATTTATCACGGGCTGGAATATGAGGCCAAGGCGGTCACCGCGCTGGAGCTGACGGATGAGTGTTATGTGATCAACTCGTTCTCCAAGTTTTTTGCGATGACGGGCTGGCGGGTCGGCTGGATTGTGGTGCCCGAGGATCATGTGCGGGTGATTGAGCGGATTGCTCAGAACATGTTCATCTGCGCCCCGCATGCCAGCCAGGTGGCGGCGCTGGCGGCGCTGGAGTGTCAGGATGAAATGCGGCAAAACCTGAGTGTTTACGCGCGCAATCGCGCGCTGATGCTGCAGGGGCTGCCCAAGGCCGGGTTCACCAAGTTTGCACCGCCGGATGGGGCGTTTTACGTTTACGCGGATGTCTCGGATCTGACCCAGGACAGCCGTGCCTTTGCGGCAGAGATTCTGGAGAAAGCCGGGGTTGCGGTGACGCCGGGCCTGGATTTTGATCCCCTTCGCGGCGCCACCACCCTGCGATTTTCCTATGCGCGGTCAACCTCTGATATCAAAGAGGGGCTGGCGCGCCTTGAGACATTCATGGCAAATCGCCAGCAAAAATCGCCAGCAAACAGGGTGACGGTTTGACGATGGCGGGAATACGAGGCGGAAAAGGCGTGAGACAGATGAGCAGAGTTTTTACACTCATAGCATTTACCTTGGCGCTGAACTGGCCGGGGGGACCGGCGCATGCCCAGACCCAGGGGTTCAGCGGGTTGGCGCGCATTGATCCCACCTCCAGCCGGATTGAGGACCGCGACAATGGTGGTGCCTACATCGCGCTAGGCCTGAGCCAGGGGGTGCCGTACCGGCTGTTCACCCTGAACAACCCGCCGCGTCTGGTGCTTGATTTTCAGGAAGTGGATTGGCGTGGGCTGAGGTCCGAGGCTTTGTTGCAGGGGCAGCAGGTCACTCGGGTGCAGTTTGGCACCTATGTGCCGGGGTGGTCGCGGATGGTGTTGGAATTGGCTGGCCCCCTGAAGGTTGAAAGCGCGGCGCTGGATATCGACACGGTGACGGCACAGGCGAAATTACAGCTGCAGCTGACCCCGACCAGTGCCGAGAGCTTTGCTTCCAGTGTCGGCGCCCCGACCGATGCGCGCTGGGATCTGCCACCGGCGGAGGTTCTGCCTGCTCTGATACCGCGGGGCCCGGATGCGCCGTTGTTGGTAGTGCTGGATCCTGGCCATGGCGGCATTGATCCGGGTGCTGAAGTCAAAGACGCTGGATCTGCGGTGGTGGAAAAGGATCTGATCCTGGGATTTGCTATTGAGCTGGGTGAAGAACTGGTGCGGTCGGGACGTTTTCAGGTGCAACTGACCCGCGACGGGGATTATTTTGTCTCTCTGGAGCGTCGCATTGCGCTGGCCCATCAGGCCGGCGCGGATCTGTTTGTCTCGCTACATGCGGATTCCCTGTCGGAAGGCCTGGCCCATGGCGCAACGGTGCATGTACTGTCGCCCGAAGCCTCGGATGTGGCCTCGGCCAAATTGGCGGAGCGCCATGACCGCAGTGATCTGCTGGCCGGGGTGGATCTGAGTGATGCCGATGACCGGGTGACCGGTATCCTGCTGGACCTGGCCAGGCAGGAGACCCAGCCACGCAGTGACGCCCTGGCCCAGGCCCTGGTTGAGGGAATGGCCAATCAGGGCGGCCCAATGAACCGGCGGCCGTTGCGCTCGGCGGGGTTTTCGGTGCTAAAGGCGGCGGATATTCCCTCGGTGCTGATCGAGATCGGATTTCTGTCCAGTCCGCGGGATTTGAAAAACCTGCAGGACCCGGCGTGGCGGGCGACAATGACGCGCGGAATCTTGAACGGGCTGGTGACCTGGCGCGAGGAGGATGCGGCGCGGCGTGCCCTGGTTCGACGATAGCTGCAATAGATGTAATGATGCAGTTGGGGCGCTGCCCCAAACCCCGGGATATTTTGAGCCAGATGAAGATCCGGCCAGAGCCCGGGTGGGCAAATGGCGCATTACCGCCATCTGTTGTTTTGACCATTGGCGCTGGCGCCCTTATATAGGCCGCATGTGCACAGGAAGGCCGTATAGTGCTTAGGATTATTCTCTCATTCTTTGGCTCCATCTTTAGCACCATCACGCTGGGTATTGCGATGGTGGCGCTGACGGTTGGTGCCGTATTCTGGATCTATGGGCGTGATTTGCCCAGCCACGAATCGCTGGCCCAGTATCAGCCTCCAACCATCAGCCGGATTTACTCGGGCGAGGGGCAACTGATTGATGAGTTTGCCAAAGAGCGCCGTTTGTTTGCGCCGTCGGATGAGATCCCCGATCTGGTGAAACAGGCATTCATTTCGGCTGAGGATAAGAATTTCTACAGCCATAAGGGCTATGACATGCGCGGGATTGCGGCCGCCGCCATTGAAGCGGTGCGCTCTCGGGGGTCCAATGTGCGGGGGGCCTCGACCATCACCCAGCAGGTGATGAAGAACTTCTTGTTGTCCGGCGATCGCAAGGCCGAGCGCAAGATCAAGGAAATCATCCTGGCGGCGCGGTTGGAGGAGACGTTGAATAAAGAGCAGATCCTTGAGCTCTATATGAACGAGATCTTCTTAGGCCAGAACTCTTACGGGGTGGCGGCAGCCTCGCAGACCTATTTCAACAAGACGCTGGAAGAACTGGCGCCGCATGAGGCGGCGTTTCTGGCCTCCCTGCCCAAGGCGCCGGGTAAGTTTCATCCGGTGCGCGGCAAACAGCGGCTGACCGATCGGCGCGACTATGTGCTGCGGGAAATGTATCAGAACGGCTATATTTCGGAGGCGGTTTACCGGGTTGAAGTGCAGCAGCCGCTGCGCTCGGTGCAGAACGGCGATTTTGAAAGTTTCCGCACCGCGCTACCACCGCGTGACTATTTTACCGATGAAATTCGTCGCCAGCTGTCGGTGGATTTTGGCGAGGGTGAGTTTTTCACCGGCGGCTTTACCGTGCGTGCCACCATTGACGCGGAAATGCAGCGGGTGGCGGCGTTGTCGCTGCGCACCGGATTGGAGAAATACGACCGCTCGCGCGGGATCTGGCGTGGCACTGAGCTGACGATTGCGGCGGATCTGCTGAAGGATGAGGCCGCCTGGCGGGATGCCTTGGCAGCGAGCGATGTGCCCAGAGATGTCACGCTGGGGGGCAAGTGGCTGCCGGCGGTGGTGCTGGGCGTTGGCGATAAAGAGCTGACCGTCGGCGTCGAGGGGGCGGCAGGGACTGGCGCGGTGCCGCGCTCGGACATCAAGTGGATGAAGGGGAGTTTCAAGGATAACCTCACCCTCGGTGACGTGGTGCTGGTGCGGGCGCAGAGCAAAGATGAGGTCTTTCAGCATTGGTCCTTGCGGCAAATTCCCGAGGTGCAGGGCGGCTTTGTGGCGATGGACGTGAACTCGGGCCGGGTTTTGGCGATGCAGGGCGGGTTTTCCTATCAGCATTCGGTGTTCAACCGCGCCACCCAGGCACAGCGTCAGCCGGGATCCAGTTTCAAACCCTTTGTCTATGCTGCGGCACTGGACAGCGGCTATAGCCCGGCAACAATTGTGGTGGATGCACCGATTGAGGTGAACACGCCGCAGGGGCTGTGGCGGCCGCGCAATTCGTCGAATAAATTCTATGGACCGACACCGCTGCGCACCGGGATTGAGCGCTCAAGGAACCTGATGACAATCCGTTTGGCACAGGAAATTGGCATGCCGGTGGTGGCAGGCTATGCGGAACGCTTTGGTGTTTATGATGAAATGCGGCCCTATCTGGCCAACTCGCTCGGCTCGCAGGAGACCTCGCTGTATAAGATGGTGACCGCCTATGCGATGTTTGCCAATGGTGGCGAGCGCCTGAAACCGACCCTGGTGGACCGTATTCAGGACCGTGACGGACGGACCATCTATCGCCATGATGACCGCGATTGTGTGGATTGCTCCTCGGCGCTGCTGCCCGACGGTGTAGCGCCGCGGATTATCACCGATCGCGATCAGGTGATGGACCCGATCACCGCCTATCAGCTGACCTCGATGATGCGTGGTGTGGTGGAACGCGGCACCGCCTCTGGCAATGTGCATCTGGGGGTGCCGACCGCGGGCAAGACCGGCACCACAAACGAGGCGCGTGACGTCTGGTTTGTGGGTTTCACCTCGAATATTGTGGCGGGCTGCTACATTGGCCATGATCGGCCACGGCCACTGGGGCGCGGCACCTATGGGGGCAATACCTGTGGCCCGGTGTTCCAGCAGTTCATGGAGAAGGCGACGGCCAAATACGGTGGCGGTCCCTTTGATGTGCCGCCGGGTGGCCATTTCATCAAGATCGACCGTTATACCGGCGCCCGTCTGCCGGATGAGGCCAGTGGCGAGTATGTTGTGGCTGAATATTTCCGCGATGGGGCCGAGCCGATCTTTGGGCTGAGCTATGATGGCGGATTTGCCATGGGATCAAACCTGCCGCTGTTTGAAGAGATAAATGACTCAGGTCGACAGGTCACAACCTCGAGCGGTGGCACCGCGGTTCTGGGGCCCAAGGCGACGTTTGGCACAGTCAGTTCGGGTGGCCTGTACTAACGGGGTGATCCAGCCGTGCCGCTGGCAAACCGGCTTTGGTATCCGCTGTCAGCAATCCGTTTGCCCGGTGCTGGCGACAAGGGCTTGATATAGCTGTTTGGGATGGTTCTTCTGGGTTGCTGAGGGCCACCGGGTCATTATTGCCGCAAGACCAACCGTCATAACACCGGTGCTCATCTTGTGGTGTCCTTCAGGTCTTGGTATCACGCAGACCTTATAGATCAAGTTGGGACCAAACCATGCGCGCCGAGATCCAGAACTATGTGGCCGAGATCGAAAAATCTCTGGACCTGCTCGCCCAGCGAATGGACAAGGAAACCGCGCCACATCGGCTCGAGGAATTCGACGCGCGCGTCGAAGACCCCAACCTGTGGGACAATCCCGAAGCCGCACAGAAGCTGATGCGTGAACGGCAGATGCTGGTCGATGCAATGGACACCTACACTGGCATCAAGCAGGACATGGCTGATAACGTCGAGCTTATTGAGCTTGGCGAGATGGAAGATGATAAAGAGGTCATAGGTGAGGCCGAAGACGGGCTGAAGACACTGGCTACCAAAGCGGCAGAAAAGGAGCTGGAAGCGCTGCTGGACGGCGAGGCTGACAGCAACGACACCTTCCTTGAGATCAATTCGGGGGCGGGTGGCACTGAGAGCTGCGACTGGGCCTCGATGCTGGCGCGGATGTATGTCCGCTGGGCCGAGAAAAAAGGCTATAAGGTCGAGCTGCAGTCGGAAAGTGCCGGTGAAGAGGCCGGGATCAAGTCGGCGTCCTATAAGATCACCGGGCACAATGCCTATGGCTGGTTGAAATCCGAGAGTGGTGTGCACCGTTTGGTGCGGATTTCACCGTTTGACTCGGCGGCCAAGCGGCACACGTCATTCACCTCGGTAAAAGTGTACCCGGTGGTGGATGACAATATTGAAATCGAGGTCAACCCGGCCGACATCCGCCTTGATACCTATCGCTCATCAGGGGCCGGTGGTCAGCACGTCAACACCACCGATTCGGCGGTGCGGATCACCCACCATCCCACTGGTATCGTGGTCACCAGCTCGGAAAAATCCCAGCACCAGAACCGCGACATCGCGATGAAGGCTCTGAAATCACGGCTCTATCAGATGGAGTTGGACAAGCGCAGTGCGCTGGTCAACGAGGTGCATGAGAACGCCGGCGATGCAGGCTGGGGCAACCAGATCCGCTCCTACGTGCTGCAGCCCTACCAGATGGTCAAAGATCTGCGGACCAGTCACGAGACCTCGGACACCAAGGGCGTTCTGGACGGCGATCTGGATGGCTTTATGGCTGCCACTCTGGCGATGAATGTTGCCGGCAAAAGCCGCGCTGAGGCGCAGGCCTAGACCGTCACAAATCGGAGTCGGGTCAATGAAAGCCGGGGCAACCCGGCTTTTTGCATGCTGGAGCACAACGGGCGGCTGGTTGGTAAAATTCCCCAGAGACACCCATTTGCGGGAAATATGCATTAATAAAAGATGTATGTGAGCTATCTATTTGATTGTGTGAAGTCAGGCGGTAGGCTTGGTTTGAAGCTTTTCGTGAACCACTCGAACTAATGCCTTCAAGCCGCTGTTCTAAAACTGTTTTGCCTATCGACCAATGCCGAGAAAATTGACCGAGTGCGGGGCCTGCGGTTGCACCACAAGGCGGGCTGTTTGCATTTGAAACAGATCCACTGGGTGCAGATGGAGACCTATAATGACTGGACGCAGTCGAATGTGACACTGGGGCAGGGCCGGGAGTTTCCGGCCCTTGGCAACACCAGCCAACAGGTCATTTTGTGACCAGAACAATACCTGTTGCCCGGGTGGTCGGGGCGGGGAGTCTTTGGGAGGAGACATTCATGATTACAGAGAAAGCTTTTGGCGTGCCTCAGCTTCGGCCGATGACTTTGGCCATCCTACGTCAGGCGGTGCGTCAGGGTTGGAAGGATTTCCGCTCCAGACCCGAACTTGGATTGATATTTTCCGGGCTATATATTCTGGCCGGCTGGGTCATGGTCTGGATCACACAGGCGACAGGGACCACGTTTTGGCTGGTCCTGGCGGCCATTGGCTTTCCACTGGTCGGCCCCTTTGCTGCTGTGGGCCTTTATGAGGTTTCGCACCGGTTGGAACAGGGCAGGCCGAAGAACCTGAGAGACGTACTTCGGGCCGTGTTGCAGCAGGGCAGCCGCCAGCTTCCGTCACTCTGTGCTATCATCGTGGTGGTTTTTCTGTTTTGGTTTTTCCTCGGCCATCTGACCTTTGCGCTGTTTCTGGGCTTGTCACCGATGACCAATGTGTCGTCATCGCTGGATGTGTTCTTGTCCTCCAGCGGGCTGATGATGCTGGCTGTTGGAACCCTGATCGGCGCACTGATCGCACTGCTTTTATTCATGCTCACCGTGCTGTCTCTGCCGCTTTTGCTGGATCGTGAAATTGACTTTGTCACTGCGATGATCACTAGCTTTCAGTATGTATTGCAGAATTTTCCACTGATGGTCAGTTGGGCTGCGTTTATCGCACTCACCACGTTTGTCGCGATGTTGCCTGGGTTTGTCGGACTATTGCTGGTTTTGCCGCTGCTGGGCCATTCAAGCTGGCATGTCTATCGGTTGATAGTGGTGGCCGAGTCATAATCCTGAGTGACGCCCTGTGCGGCGTAAATACCGCATGGGCTGCCCGGTTAGCGGAACGGCTCTGTGATCTGCAGCAAACGTTGATGAAATGGCATTAAATCCGTTTCTGTGACAAAACCTGCACCCCGCGCGGCGCCAAGGATGTCACCGAATTTATCACCCAAATGCTCGTAGACCATTTTGGTGACCGGGATGCCGCTGCTGTCGTCGCGCACCGTGCGGCTGGCGTAGCCAACCCAGAAATTATTCTCAAGCGAGGCCACCCGTGCAAGGTAGTTGAAGGAACAGGTCAAGGCCCCCCGCCGGGCGATGATCAGCGCAACGCCATCATCCTGACGGGTGGCGTAACCGCGAAACTCACGTGAGTGGGAAAAAGAGGGCAACCCCTGATGACGCATTGCTTCCTTGGGTTCGAACCCTTTGACATAGGTGACCCCTTCGGAGCGAAAAATATACGACAGGCCAATCAGATACTGGTTGTCCCTGATAAAGCTGCGTCTTGAAAAACGATAGATTCCAGATGGAAATGACTGCTCCGAAAGCGAACTGACGCCCGGCCCAAGAAAATCTTTCAGGAACTGACCGTTGAGGATTTTTCCCTTGGTTTCAAACTCGTTGACCGGCTCTAGCAGGATGCGCGCATCGACATTAAAAAACGAACAGATCCGGTCCAAAATATCAGGTCGCGGAAAACTCTCGCCAGACAAATAGCGATTGAACTGGGTCCGGTTGATGCTCAACTGACGCGTCAGTTCGGAAATGGACGGATACTTTTTTGACAGATGGCGTAGATTGGCGCCAAACACGCTTCGCAAATCTGCCGGAGAAAGGGGTACCTTTGCCATTGGACTCTGACCTTAAAATTGTTCAATTCAATAGTAAGCTGCAATGCCCGAACTGGAATTTTTCAGGGCAATTTCGTCTTATTGACGCCAAGTAGTGACAGATGTGACGCTGCGATAGGTCAAGAGGCTATCCACTCAGACACAAAAAGCAATAGCCAGACGCCGAATTAACCATGTTTGAACGCTGCCAATTGGATCAGAATTGAGGGGTGTTCAGGAAGAGGTATGAGATGAATGGTGTGGTGCTCTGGAGCGATGCAGGTCAGAAAAGGGCTGTCATTTGGTGTGAAGATCAGGGCGACCTGGCATTTTACGCGCAGAAGACGGCTCTGGAAATGGTGGATCTGCACGAAGGTGATCTGGTTTGTTTCGACCTGACCCTGCAGCAGAACAGGCGGATGGTGGAAAATCCTCAGGTTTTGGCGGAAATGGCCTGTCTGGGACTGGCGCAGAGTCTGATTGCTGCACTGCCTGAAGCGGTTCCAAAACCGGACCGCACTCAGAATACCGCGCGGATTATTCCCTTTGTGGGGCATTTAAAACAAAAGCAGCGCGAAAATGCATCGCGCCGCAAGTGTGTTGGCTAGCTATCGGGTTGCGGGGCTTCTAGTTGCCTCGCAGTAAAGCAGCCACACCGGTCCGAGCCACTTCGACCAGACCCAGCGGCCGCATCAGATCGGCAAAGGCGTCGATCTTGTCAGGCGCGCCGGTGATTTCAAACACAAAGCTGGTCAGGGTGCTGTCGACAACATTGGCGCGAAAAATATCGGCCAAGCGCAGGGCCTCGACCCGCTTTTCGCCTTCCCCAGCCACCTTGAAGATGGCCAGTTCCCGCTCCACTGTGGTGCCTTCTACGGTCAGGTCATGCACCTCACGCACCGTTACAATGCGGCCCAGCTGGGCTTTGATCTGCTCGATAACCTGGGGAGTGCCCTTGGTGACAATGGTGATGCGGCTCAGGTGGCCGGTATGGTCCACTTCGGCGACGGTCAGGCTTTCGATGTTGTAACCACGGCCGGCGAACAAGCCGATGACACGGGCCAGGACACCGGGTTCGTTTTCGACCAAAACCGCAAGCGTGTGCCGCTCCTGCACGTCCGAAAACGTCGGGCGCAGATTATAGGCGGAATGCCGGGTCGAGCCTTTTTTGATGTGTAGGGCAGACATATATAGTCCCTTTCGGTTCTTCGTGACCCGGAAAATTCGAATTTTCCGAGCCGTTTTCTAAGTAGAAAACGGGTCTGGTTAAACCAGCACCGCACCGCCGGCCTGAATGGCGCCTTCGGTATCGGCCTCACCCAGTAGCATTTCATTATGTGCCTTGCCCGATGGGATCATCGGGAAGCAGTTTTCGTGTTTGGTCACCAGGCAGTCAAAAATCACCGGGCCGTCATACTCGAGCATCTCCATGATGGCGTCATCCAGATCAGCAGGGTCCGAGCAGCGGATGCCCTTGGCGCCAAAGGCCTCGGCCAGTTTGACAAAGTCGGGCAGGGATTCGGACCAGGACTGCGAATAGCGCGATCCGTGCAGCAATTCCTGCCACTGGCGGACCATGCCCAGGCGTTCGTTATTGAGGATGAACTGTTTCACCGGCAGCTTATACTGCATGGCGGTGCCCATTTCCTGCATGTTCATCAGCCACGAGGCCTCGCCCGCGACGTTGATCACCAGCGCGTCTGGATGCGCCACCTGCACCCCGATCGAGGCGGGGAAGCCATAGCCCATGGTGCCCAAGCCACCCGATGTCATCCAGCGATTGGGATCCTCAAAATTCAGGTACTGGGCGGCCCACATCTGGTGCTGGCCCACCTCGGTGGTGATGTAACGGTCGTATTTCTTGGTCAGGGCCTCCAACCGCTGCAAAGCGTATTGTGGCTTGATGATCTTTTCATCCTTGGCAAACTTCAGGCAATCCACCTTGCGCCATTCATCAATCTGACGATTCCAGGACACCACCGCCTCGGTATTGGTCTTGCGGCCGCGTGATTTCCAGACCTTCAGCAGGTCTTCGAGCACATGGCCAACGTCGCCGACAATTGGAATATCAATGCGAACAATCTTGTTGATCGACGAGGGGTCGATGTCGATGTGCGCCTTGGTGGAGTTCGGCGAGAAGGAGCTCAGAACACCGGTGATCCGGTCGTCAAAACGCGCCCCGATGTTGATCATCAGATCGCAGTCGTGCATCGCCATGTTGGCCTCGTACAGCCCGTGCATCCCCAGCATCCCCAGCCAATTTTTGCCCGAGGCCGGATAGGCGCCCAGCCCCATCAGGGTGGAGGTGATTGGAAAGCCGGTGGCGTCGACCAATTCACGCAACAGCTGGCCGGCTGCGGGACCCGAGTTAATGACCCCGCCGCCGGTATAGAACACCGGGCGTTCGGCTTTTTCCAGGGCTTCGACCAGTTCGGTGATCGAGGTCAGGTCGCCCTTGACCGATGGCTGGTAATGGGACGCCGAGGGTTTGGGGCCGCAGTAGGTGCCAGTGGCAAACTGCACGTCTTTGGGGATGTCGATCAGGACAGGTCCGGGGCGGCCAGAGGTGGCGACATGAAAGGCCTCGTGCAATACACTCGCCAGTTTTTCGGTGTCCTTGACCAGCCAGTTATGCTTGGTGCAGGGGCGGGTGATGCCAATGGTGTCGGCCTCTTGAAAGGCATCGGATCCGATCATGAAACTGGGGACTTGCCCGGTCAGAACAATGATCGGGATCGAATCCAGCAGCGCATCGGTCAAGCCGGTCACTGCGTTGGTGGCGCCGGGGCCCGAGGTGACCAGGGCGACACCCGGCTTGCCGGTGGAGCGGGCATAGCCCTCGGCCGCATGGACCGCGCCCTGTTCGTGGCGCACCAGAATGTGCTGGATGTCATTTTGCTGAAAAATTGCGTCATAGATCGGTAGGACAGCACCGCCGGGGTATCCAAATACTGTGTCCACACCCTGATCCTTCAGAGCCTGAATCACCATTTTTGCACCGGTCATCTCACGTGTCATCTGCTTTGCTCCATTGACGTCGTCTGTGTCTTCAAATTCATTGCGCATAAAAAAAGCCCCCGATTTTTGTCGGAGGCGCATGGGTTCGAAAATGGTTTACCGTTACCGGCCCATGCGCTTGGTTCCTACGATGATGACTAGGGTGATCATTGTCCCTGGCTCCTTTTGCGTTGAAGGCGACATTATGGAGGGTCGCCGGGGGCGTCAACAGGTAATTGGGTCGAATCCGGGTTGAAATTTGACATTTTGTTGCGCTAGCGGGTGGCTTTGTGAAATATTCGCGAAAATCAGCTCTGAATCCCGGTTGAATGTGACTCGGGTTGCGATGCTTTGGCCCCGGCCGGTGCCAATAACAAAGTGCAATCGGCTCTGGGTGACGTTTCCGCCAGGTGATTTCGGCGATGTGAAAGCGGAGAGATCTGGGCCTACAGTCCGGCGCCGGTTCCCTGCAGCACCCCATGCTCCAGCGCATAGCGGGTCAGACCGGCGGTGGAACTGATGCCAAGTTTGCGCTTGATGTTTTTGCGGTGGGTCTCAACCGTGCGCACCGAGATATCAAGCACCAGAGCAACTTCTTTGTTGGACTTTCCCTGTGCCAGTTCCAGTAGAATGGTCTGTTCGCGGGTTGTCAGGGACTCGCGGGTGTTTCCGTCTTTTGGCTCCAGTGAGCCTTTTGCGCCGGTGCAGAGGTATTTCTTGCCCTGCATGACGGCGTCGATGGCCAGCTTGATCTCGTCGGTGGGCACATCCTTGAGAATATAGCCCATGGCGCCATGGCTGAGAGCACTAGAGATGTATTCTGGGCTGTTATGCATTGTCAGGATCAGGATGCGCGTGGCTGGGGCCCGTTCCAGCAGGATCTCGGTGGCGCTGAGACCCCCGAGTTCGGGCATGTTCAAGTCCATCAGGATCACGTCCGGAGCCAGCTCCGCAGCGCGGTTGACGGCCTCTCGTCCGTTGTTCAATGTGCCGACAACTTCGATGTCGTCATAGGTCTCTAGGATGGATTGAATTCCCTCGGCGACCATCGGATGATCATCCACTATCAGCACGCGAATTGGTTTGGTCATCAGTTTCCCCACATAGATATGGCGCGATTCAGGTCCCGGATTCTCGGCGCTATTGCACCTGGCTGGAGTCGGTGCCGCCGCCGGGCGGCAGCAAGTGACTTAACGGCAGTCGGGCTTCGATCACCGTGCCGCCTTGGGAGCCACGTGATGACAGAATGCGCAGGGTGCCGTCAAGCTGTTCGATCCGTTCCTGCATATTGCGCAGCCCGATGCCTGAGCCGCTGCGGTCCTGTTGCGGGGGTAAACCGGTGCCATTGTCGGTGATGCGCATGGTGGCCCCTTTGGCGTGGCCGCGCAGGTCCATAGTGACATGCGTGGCGTTGGCATGGCGTTCGATATTTGTCAGCGCCTCTTGGGCGATGCGATACAGCGCGATCTTGCTGTTCTGGTCCAGCCGGTTGCTGAAAACCACGGTGCTGAATTCGGTTTCGATACCAGTGCGGGCTGCAAAATCACTGGTCAGCGCCTTCAGCGCAGGTCCAAGGCCCAGATCGTCGAGCACACCGGGGCGCAGATCGCGGCTGATCCTGCGGACTTCGGAGATTGCGGTGCCCAGGTAGTCGAGCCCCTTGTCCAGCGGTGGCAGCACCCGGTCATGTTCGCCGCGGGCCATGCGGCGGCGCGCATTGTCCAGCGCAAAGCGCACCCCAACCAGGATCTGGCTGATCCCGTCATGCAATTCCCGCGCAACCCGGCCGCGCTCTTCTTCCTGTGCGTCGAACACCCGCTGTGTCAGCTCTTTCAGCTTGGCGTCCGCCAGCCGTCGTTCGCGGATGTTCAGCATCATCCCCGAGGCAAACACCACAATCAGCGCCATCAGGGCAATGGCGCCAATGTAGACAAAGGTGCGTTGCACCCGCGTCTTGACCTCGGCGCGGGCGGCGGCCACCGAGGCCAGCACATCGTCGATGAAAACCCCGGTGCCAACCGCCCATTGCCAATCCTGCAGGCCAACCACATAGGCCACCATCTGGGCGGATTCTCCGGTCGAGGGTTTTTGCCACATGAAGCTGTGCCAGCCCGCCCCCTGGCGCGCCAGCCGGATGAATTCATCCACCACGGGCACCCCGTTTTCATCGGTCAGGCCGGCCCAGTTCTTATTGATGAACTCGGTCTGACGCGGGCTGACCAGATTGGTGCCATCATAGTCATAAACAAAGAAAAACCCGTCGGTTCCGTAGATCATCGCCGACAGGATCTGCGTCACTTGCGTTTTGGCGGCGGCGTCGTCGGGCTGGGCGCGGCCATAGATAAAGGAAAATCCATTGCGGGCCTGGGTGACATAGTTTCTCAGCTCCGCCTTCTTGGCCTCCAGCAACTGGTGTTCCAGCGCCTGTATTTCGCGCTCGGCCAGGGCGCGGGATTGATAGGCCACCAGAACCGCGATCGCCGTCACCGCGATGACCAGAGGTATTGTCGCCAGCAGGGACAGCTTCTGGGCGTAATTTGGACGAATGAGGGGACGGAGCAGGCGCATGAGGCGAATCGATACGCAATTGATCGCCAGAAATCAAAGCCCGGATGAATTTTTATGTCCAAATAAGTACGAAAGCCGCACAGGTGGCGGCAGGCAGACATATTATTGCGTATGAATTGCAGTTTTTGGTCAGAAAAGACCGGATCTACGCAGTACTAGGTATTCACATCGAATGCGCCAAGGCTAGGCTGTCCGAACTTGTATCGACCCGTCCGGCCTTTGGCTCAGGACAATCTAAATAATCTGGGAGGAATAACACTAATGGATCGTCGTTCATTTCTAAAAACCACTGCACTTGGCGGCACCGCTGCAGCCGCCACCACTCTGGCCGCACCGGCCTATGCCCAGGGTAAGCGTACCCTGACCATGGTGACCTCTTGGGGTCGTGGCCTGGCAGGTGTTTTTGACGCAGCCCAGCACGTTGCAGACAGCATCAATGCCATGTCCGATGGCAGCCTGACCGTTGAAATCAAAGCCGCAGGCGAGCTGGTTGGCGCGTTTGAAGTGTTTGACGCCGTGTCTTCGGGCCAGGCTGACATGTATCACTCGGCTGATTACTACTATGTCGGTCAGCATCCTGCCTATGCATTCTTCACCTCGGCTCCATTTGGTATGACCGCTCAGGAACTTCTGAACTGGTATCACCATGGTGGAGGTCAGCAATTTCACGACGAGCTGGGCCAGATATTTGGTCTGAAGCCGTTCCTGGCTGGTAACACAGGTGGTCAGGCCGGTGGCTGGTTCAACAAAGAGATTAATGGTCCAGAAGACTTTAACGGTCTGAAGTTCCGTATGCCGGGTCTGGGCGGCAAAGCGCTGGGTAAACTGGGTGCTTCCGTACAGAACATTCCGGGTTCCGAAGTGTATCAGGCGCTGGCCTCGGGCGCCATCGACGGCACCGAGTGGATCGGTCCTTGGGCGGATGAAAAGGCTGGTTTCCAGGAAATCACCAAGACCTATTACACCGCTGGCTTCCATGAGCCGGGTGCAGGTCTGACGCTGGCCACCAACCTCGACGTGTTCGAGAGCCTGTCGCCAGCTCACCAGAAGATCATCGAAGTTGCTGCTGGTGACACCCACCAGTGGAACCTGGCTCAGTTCCTGAACAACAACGGTGCGGCGCTGCAGCGTCTGCAGGCCGGTGGCGTTAAGGTTCTTGAATTCCCTGACTCGGTCTGGGATGCCTTCGGCAAGGCCTCGGCTGAGGTGATGGCTGAGAACATGGACGACGAGTTGTTCAAGAAGATCAGCGACAGCTACACGGCTTCGATGAAGGCTTCTTCGTCCTGGCTGAAGCAGTCTTCGGGCACCTATACGGCACAGCGCGACCGCGTTCTGGGCTGAATCGTCTGACGTCAACCACTTGGATCCTCCGCGCTCGCGGGGGATCTTTTATCAATTGCAGCAGGCAGGATGGCGGGACAGCCAGACCACTGCTGACAATCATCCGGGGGCAAAATGCAGGAAGATAGTAGCATCTCCTTGTCAGGAATATTCGGCGGGCTCTTTGACGGGCTCTGGTGGCTGGTGCACAATATTGGCATGGCCTTTTACAACTTTGGCTATGCGGTCAGCCATCCGCAGCTTTGGCTGGACTGGTCAGACAAACAGTCGGTTATGCGCTTTGTCTATTATGGCGCCTCGGTTGAATTCTTTTTTGTGGCCTTCACCAGCTTTCTGGTTCTGACCGCTATCGGGCTGTACTACCGCGGCTTCATGTGGGGCATGGTGCGTGGGCTGGAAGGCTTCGCCAATACTCTGGGTCGGTTCTTTGCCTGGGCTGGACTGTTGATGGTGATACAACAAATCATCATCGTGTTCATCCAGCGGGTGTTTGCGCGGCCTGACATGAGTTTTGGTTTTGGCATTCCACTGCAGATGGACATCAGCTGGTTTGCGGAAGAGCTGAAACTATACAACGCCTTGGTGGTTTGTCTCTGCGCCACTTACACCTTTGTTCAGGGCGGTCACGTGCGCGTTGATCTGGTCTATGCCGGTGTGAGTTACCGCACCAAGAAGGTGATCGACATGACCGGCTCGCTGATCTTCATGATGCCGACGGCGGTGTTGATCTGGCTGTACGGCTGGTTCTTCCTGTGGCGGCATCTGATTGTGCCGAACCCCTCGGCCAGTGATACGCTGGAACGGCTGCTGAATAAATCGCGCGCGTTGCGCTGGAACGTTGAGACCATCGGGTTCAGCCCGAACGGATTTAACGGCTACTTCCTGTTCAAAATCCTGCTGGTGTCATTTGCCGGAATGGTATTCCTGCATGCAATTGCCTTCTTCTACCGCTCGTTCCTCGAATGTGTGGAAGGTCAGGGCAGTGAAGGTAAATACCTCGACAAGGACAGCCTTGGCGAGGGCGAAGAAGCCTATGAAGGCGCTCATTAATCTAAAGGACAGCGGATATGATATTCGGTCTTGATGGCGTCGAAATCGGCTTGCTCATCGTGTTTTTCTGCCTCTTCGGAGGTATCCTCTCTGGTTTCCCGGTGGCCTTTGCCATCGCCGGTGCCGGTATTATCTCATTTGGTATCATTGCCTCACTGGATTCAGCCGGGTTGCTGATCCACCATGCGATCGATACCTCAACCCAAGGCTACCGCGACCTGATCAATTCAGGCGTCAGAGCCGACTCGGTGTCGGTGTTCCGATACCCGGATCTGCCAACTGCCGGCCAATCGGTGTTTCCCAACGGCTGGGAAACCGCGATGGACCGCAATCTGTCGTTCATCGTCAACCGAATGAATGAACGGGTTCTGGCGGGCGCCTCGATCGAGACGCTGCTGGCGGTGCTTATGTTTGTGCTGATGGGGATCACCCTGGAACGCTCAAAGATCGCCAATGATCTGCTGACCACCATGGCCCGGGTGTTTGGCCCGCTGCCCGGCGGTCTGGCGGTTTCAGTTGTGGTGGTGGGGGCCTTCCTGGCCGCCTCAACCGGTATTGTCGGCGCCACCGTGGTGACCATGGGGCTGCTGGCCCTGCCGACCATGCTGAAAAACAACTACTCGCCGGAACTGGCGACAGGGGTGATTGCGGCCTCTGGGACGCTTGGGCAGATCATCCCTCCGTCTATTGTGATCGTTTTGCTGGGGACCCTGGCGGGCGACCTTTATTCCACCGCGCAGGAAAAGCGCGCGATGGATGTTGGCTGTTCTGACGCGCTGACCTTTTTGGGTGAGCCCGCGGTGGTTTCGGTCGGGACCTTGTTCCAGGCGGCGCTGCTGCCGGGTATTCTGCTGGCGCTGCTTTATGCGCTGTATGCCTTTGGCTATGCGATGCTGAACCCGGACAAGGCGCCGGCCGTGGTGATGGCGCAGAGTTCCAATGAGCCGATCACCCGCAACGAGGGGCTGACCTGGTTCCTCGCGGCGCCGATCGGTCTGATTGGTGGCGCGCTTCTCCTCGGCTCGGTTGGGCTGATTGGCAGTCAGAACATCACCGTCTCGTCGTTTTCGGATATTGGCCAAACCGCATCACTGCGCACCAATGTCAGTGCCCAGTGTCAGGCCTCGATGATCGAGCTACACGGTCAGGACGCCTGGAACGTGGCCGCAGCGGAGCAACAGGCAATTAATGATGCTGGTGGCGTCAGCGAAAGCAAGCGGCTGACACCGGAAGAACTGACGGCAGCGAAAGCGGCCAAGATCGACAGCATATCACCAATTGGTACCGGTCTGACCGTGCTGATGGTTCTGATGGGGATGGTGCTGATCACCGGACGCGGTGTTGCGCCATCGAGCGATCCCAAGCCGTTGATTCTTGGAGCGATCGGAATTCTGCTGGTTGCACTAGTGGATGCGGTTCTGGTGGCGCCAACAACAACCCCAGGCGGCACGATGCTGCTGATTGCCCTGCCGGGCCTGCTGGCCTTGTATGGCTGTCGCGAGGCGGCGGCCCGCTGCGCGCGCAATGATCTGATCCGGGTGGTGTTCCCACCGCTGGTGTTGATCATCGCCGTGCTGGGGTCGATCCTGGGTGGCATCACCAATCCAACGCCAGCCGCAGCGCTGGGGGCGGGAGGGGCCATCATGCTGGCGGCCTATCGGCGTCTGCAGGACGAGGGCCGCTCGGGCAAGATTATCATCTGGTCCACTTTCTCGGTGCTGATCTGTATCCTGATCGGGGTGAACTTTGATCTGCGGATCAATCAGCCAAAGGTCAGTTTTGAGACCTGGGTGGCGTTTGGCTTTGCCTATGCAACCTATCTCTACGCGCTGTTTGGCCTGTTGTTTGGCTGCTGGGTTCTGTTCAAGGGCGGCGTGCTGACACCGATCGTGCGGGAAACTGCTAAGGTGACCTCGATGGTGTTCACCATCCTGATCGGCTCGCAACTGTTGAACCTGGTGGTGATCTCCTTTGGCGGTGAGCATTATATCCAGCAGTTCCTGATGAGTTTCGACAACGAGCTGAAAGTCTTTCTTATCGTGATGCTGGTGTTGTTCTTCCTCGGCTTTGTGCTGGATTTCCTGGAGATCATCTACATCGTGATCCCGATTGTCGGGCCGATTATCTATGGTGGCTCGTTTGATCCCAAATGGGTGACCATCATGATCGCGGTGAACTTGCAGACGTCGTTCCTGACGCCGCCGTTTGGCTTTGCGCTGTTCTATCTGCGGGGGGTGGCGCCCAAGGAGGTCACCACCGGCCATATCTATCGTGGTGTGATCCCGTTTGTGCTGATCCAGGTTGGCGGGCTGGCGCTGCTGTATTTCTTCCCGGTGATCGTGACAATTGTACCGGCGCTGATCGGCAATTGATTTACCGCGGGTGACGAACTGGCGAGACCAATGACAAGGGGCCCTTCGGGGCCCCTTGCTGCATCTGGCGCAGAGGGCGCTGCCCCCTGTTGGCCTGGACGGCCAATTCACCCCTCGGACATTTATGGCCAGTTGAAGCGGGGGCGGTTTTGGTCTTGGTGTTGCTGAGATGCGATCAGGACAGCTGTAGCAAGTCCCAGCGGTTGCCAAAGGGATCCTGCCAGACCGCGACGGTGCCGTAGGGCTCAACGCGCGGGGCTTCCTCAAAAAACACGCCTTTGGCGACCATGGCCGCATGATCGCGGGCAAAATTATCGGTGTGCAGGAACAGTCCGACCCGGCCACCAAACTGGTCGCCGATGGCGGCAGATTGGCGGTCGCCGTCGGCGCGGGCCAGGATCAGGCTGCCCTGACTGGCGCCGGGTGGCAGAATGCGGACCCAGCGTTTGTGCCCCTGGTCGATATCTTCGGCCAGCTGAAATCCCAAGACGCCGCAATAGAAATCAATCGCCGCGTCATAGTCCGGGATCACCAGTGAAAAGGCATGCAGGGTCTGCATTAGCGGTTCTGCAAACGGCGGTCGGGCAGATTTATATTTGCAACCTGTTCGGCGATGGGGTCGGTTGAGAGCGGGTGGAGATCGGCTTCAAAGGCGGCGGCATCCCGCATTGGCTGCCAGCCTCCGCCGCTGTAGATCTCAAGCCCGGAAAAGCTGGCCTTGTAGCCCATCTTGGGGCTGCCCGGCACCCAATAGCCAAGGTAGACATAGGGCAGCCCAGCCTCGCGGGCGATGTCGATGTGATCCAGGATCATATAGGTGCCAAGCGAGTTTCTGGGCAGGTCGGGGGTGTAGAAGGAATATACCATGCTGAGCCCATCCTCGAGTACATCGGTGAGCGACACCGCCGTGAGCTGATTTTGCTCTGTGGTACTGTATTCCACCACCCGGCTGCGGATTGGCGTTTCTTCTATCATGGCGGCAAATTCAAACACATCCATATCAGCCATGCCGCCATCTGCGTGGCGACTGTCCAGATACCGGCGAAACAGCGCGTATTGATCCTCGGAGGCCCAGGGCGAGGTGGCGCGGCGTTCCAAGTTGGCATTGCGCCGCAGGGTTCGCTTTTGACTGCGCGACAGGCTGAAGTCAGCGACTTTGATGCGGGCCGAGAGGCAGGCGGAACAGTCGGCACAAGAGGGGCGGTACAACACGTTCTGCGAGCGCCGGAACCCCTGTTGCGACAGGCTGTTGTTCAACTGCTCCGCCTCGTCCCCCTGCAGAGCAGTGAACAATTTTCGCTCCATCCTGTCCGCCAGATAGGGGCAGGGCTGCGGGGCAGTCACGTAGAACTGCGGGGCAATCGGGAGCGTGTGGCGCATGGAAGTCCAGGATGAAGACGTGGGATATGTCGGAATGATAACAACCCATGTGGAAAGCGCCAAGGGCCGATCTGAGAAATGGTTTCAGACTCGTCTATTCAGCGCCACAGTTCCAAGAAAAGCATCGGTCAGCCCCTGGCCTCGGGACGACGTCAGCATCATGATCACCGAGATGACCTGCAACAGGGGCAGCATCAGCGAGATCGAATATCCGGCGGTATGCAGCACGGCAAGGCGGAGGTCGAATGTCTCACCGGCCAGGCTGCGCAGTTCAATACCGGCAAAACGCATGCCCCAGGTGGCTGATCCATTGGCGATGGTGACCACGCGGTAGGCAAAGCCAAGCACCAGAAAGAGCACAGGCCAGAAGAAAAAGCCAATGAACACGGTCATCACCGACACCGCAAAGCACAGCCCGGCGATGATGACGCTGTCGATCAGCCAGGCCAACAGCCGTTTGCTGGCCACCGCCTGATAGAATTGCGGTTGATAATCTGGATCGGGCAGGGCGGTCATGGTTTTTGGATCCTCGCATATGAGAGCCCTGCCCGATGAGGGGCAGGGGGGACTGGTCTAGGGAGAGATCAAATCAGCTGTGCTTGGCGGTGTCATCGGCACCGGCCGCCTTGGCGCGGTCATCCATGAAGTCGTCAAACTCGGCCTTGTCCTTGGCCTCGCGAAGGCGCTGCAGGAAGCTCTCAAAATCGCTCTGCTCCTGTTCCAGACGGTGCAGGGTGTCCTCTTTGTAGGCATCAAAAGCACTGTTGCCGGTGGCGGACATCGAAGGGCGGGACCAGCGGTTGCTACGGCTGCGGTGACGGCACGAGGATGAGAACATTTTCTTGCTCCAGATCATGTAAAACAGAAGGGCTAGGCCGACGGGCCAGAAGAATACAAAGCCAAGAACCATGGCGGCAATCCAGGCGCCTTTGCCTTTGCTGTCCAGCCAAGACTCGCTGCGGGAAAACCAGCCCTGTGCGCTGAGCGGCGGGGCGGCGGTTTCGGTATAGGTGGTCATTGAGTGTCTCCCTGGGTTTGAGTGAATGTAAATTCCTTTCACATTATGATATATCGGAACCCGGCAGGTGCATTGCAAGGGTGTAGCCGGACAGAGATTCTTGCAAACTTGGACAGAGATAGTTGCAGCAACTCGTTTTTGAGTTTCAGGCACCTTAGCGGCGTTTTTAATGCAGGTCACCCCCAGAGCATTGGAAGCACTTCAAAATATCAAACCGCAATTGCCCGGCCTTTCTTGGTGATGGGTCTTGGGCGATGATCTGAGGCGCTGCCAGGCCTCAGTTTCGTACTGCACTGCACCGGCGTTTTTGGACACAGATAGTTGCAGTAAATGGACGGACAGCGGCTCAAACCGTTTAAATCGTCAGTTTGGCTGGCTCTTTAAACGGTCTTTAAACCCCGTTCTAAAGTTCCGGAACAACAACTCCCCACGCCGCCCCCTGGCGGTTTCCTTGAAGGCGACGGTGTAAGTGACCTGAACCTCTTTCATGTGGAACCAGGCAAAGATCTCGCGGATCTCGGGGACATCGTTGATCGACATCAGCGCCTTGCCCTTGGCTACCTTCATCCACCGCGCCAGAGTTTCAAAATCCTGGGGCGCTAACATCGCCTTGCCGAAATTGTCATCGTGCCCCAGTAGGGGACTAGGTAGAACTGGCTGAGGGCCGGTCATAGCAGGGTGATAAACTCAGCGTAGGGCAGGCACTCCAGAACGCACCCTCAGACGGATGCGGGCCTTTAGCGGGCAGGGCGCTCTGATGAGGAACCAAAGCTATGCGTGAGACCATATAGACTGAGGTCATGCGCTGGAGAATTTGAAACCTTGCGATGTGATCCCAGTCGGCCAGGGTGTCCGGCCGGGTAGATTGGTCACCAACAGGTCAATGCCGCCATTGCTGGATTTGCATTTACTTTGGCTTACCCCCTAGAGGTCAGAACCAGAGAGGCAAAGAGCGCAGAGAAGGCTCAACGGGCGGGGTCTTAGGGCGCTTCAGATCGCAGCCACCTGCGCACGGCCACATCGGTCACGCAGAGTTTGCGGGCGATCTGCACCGTTAACAGGCCTTGGGCTTTGTAAGCGAGGGCGCGCCACTTTTTGGCCAGAGGGACGCGAGGCTGTAACCTGTCAGATATTTCCGTCAATGCTTTGGCCTTGTCATACCCCAGCAGGGCGACGACGCTAGAGCGGGTTTGGGGGTTGCCCGCAATATAGATTTCGGTGCCGCCGAAGGCTTCTATAAATCGCAGGGTGTCGTCCAGGCCCAGAACCTCGAAGTAGGGTTCGACCTGGGCGGTTGGTTTTGGATGGGGCAGGTCAGAAACGATCATGATGCGGCCCCTTTGAAACGGTTCATAGACAGGGCGATCACCGGGGAGAGGGGGCGGTCGCCCGGCCCCTCTCCGTTGTCATCGGGCCAGAGCTGGGCAATCTGGGAGATAAAGGCGGTTTGTGGGGTTTTACTCATGCAGCCATATATGCAGCAGGGCAAAAACGCAGACACCCACAACTACTTGTGGGTGTGGCGGCTCATGAAATTTGACCAGGTTGGCGGGGATTTTCACTCCAGTCGATCCCGGCGGGTGGCGGCCTCTTCCAGCCAGTCCTCCAACTCGGCGACGATATTGTCCTGGTCTTCATCAGACAGGCCGATGAACGGGCGGGCTGGGATTGTGCCCCAGGGGATTGAAGAGCCGTTTGAAGCCTTGCCAAAAGCGCCCGTACCCGCGCCGAATTGCATCACGGCGGCCTGAATGGCGTTTGAGCCATATTCGACGCTGTCCTGGTCGGCCTCATAAAACAGTGTGTTGCGCATATCTCCCGAGACATTCAGCGGCGTACCAAAGGTCAGCCCCAGTTTGGCATAGTGGTCCAGGGTGGATTGCTTGCGCGGAGCAAAAGGCGTGCCGTCGGGTTGCTCGCCGTCGCGCATGCGGTCCTGGGTCGAGACCAGCAGCAACTCGCCAATGGCGTCCATCACCGGGGTCATATCGCTCACAGCCGCTGCTACCGCAGCCAGGGCAGGGTCCAGAGTGTCGGTGTTGTACTCAAAGCTGGCCATGTCAATTCTACCTTTGCTGTTGATGCTGGCATCAGGTCGCCAAGCTCTTTGGCTGAAGTAGCCGGTTTATCTCATTCGTAAACGATACGAATATCACAGAAAATGAGTAACGAGGGCGTGGATTGCAGCCTGGCGCCGCGATGGTCACAAATGGCCAGGTTGCGGACAATGCCATCACTTATTGTCATTGGTCTACAGGAGCGAACGGCCCTGACCAGCTGTTCGCGCCAAACACGTCTAACGGCCGCTCCCAGCCCAAAGCAGACTCGTTTGCCGGGTGCAACGAGCCGATGAATCTCATTGCAACATTGGCGGTTGAGCCAATCTCTCTAAAGACTGCTTCGATCTTGGGGCCAGGAAACTTTCTCACGTAGCAATGCGCGCAGATGGGCCAATGCCTTATGACCAGCCCACCCCGTTCCCCTTATCAGAGAGCCAATGAGCAGTAGGTCTGTTCTGATTTCGAATTCTTCGAATTGGACAGGACGCGACAATGAGGTGACTCGTAGGGCCTGGCGCAATTGCAGGGGGCCACAGAAAGCGACATGGCTTTTC
>JABSSD010000140.1 GCA_013214575.1 Paracoccaceae bacterium
ATTGAGGTCTTCTACAACCGCCAGCGCCGCCACTCCGGTATCCAATATAAAACACCGCTACAAGCCTTTGAAGATATGGCTTGGAAAATGGCCGCATAGGGTCAATAACGAAAATGTCCGGGATCCGGGACGAACTTCAGTATCTAGAAACGCTGCGGATGTCGGTATTTGTGGCCGGACTGACGGGAGCCGTCTCCCCTCGAATACAGCTTCTGCGTTGCCCCCTAATTTGGCCGGATATACAGTCGCACTTCAATTCCAAAGGGGAAGACCATGCAGACCATATTAAAACTCGCGACCAAGCACTGGCTGAGACGGTACAATAAAAAGCAAGCCACCCCCTCTGTGCGCGCGGTGTTATTGGGCGACGCTGTCAGCCTGCGTGTCATCATTGACGGCGTTTTTTCAGGGCCTGAAATCAAGGCTCTTGAGCAGTTTGTTTTCCCTCACCTTAAAGGGCATGCGATGGCGTTGGACATCGGGGCCAATATCGGGAACCACGCGGCGTCCTTTTCCAAATATTTCGGGAAAATCTTTGCCTTTGAAATCAACGAAGTTGTCTTTCACATCCTTCAATCCAACACCGTAGGGACAAACATCATTCCGGTCCATGTCGGGTTGTCGGATCAAGCAGGTGAAGTTTCATTTGCCGAAAATTTCGAGAATATGGGCGCCTCGCGAATTGAAGTGGGATCAAGTGATGCTGCTCAGCAAATGAAGGTGGTCCCCTTAGACACATTCGCGCGAGAAAACGCTTTGACGGATGTCTCGTTTGTGAAGATAGACGTCGAAGGCCATGAACTGCAGGTCTTAAAAGGCGGCGCGGCGTTTTTCCAAGAACAGCAACCGGTCCTTGCGTTTGAAGCGCATTTTGCCACTAACCCTTCAGAAGGCAAACGGGTCCAAGAGCTTCTGGAAAGCTATGGGTACTCCCATTTTTGGGAAATGGAGCTGCAGAGCCCATTCATGCGTAGGCTGAACGCCAATTGCCCAAAGTCGGTGGCACGTTTTTTGAAGCTGCTCATCAGAACATCTGTGCAAAAAAACTTGATGCTTTCACCGTGCGAACAGCTTGCAGGCAAGAAACGGGATTCGGTCATTGCATCGACTTTTGATCTTCGGTGATAGGCTCTTACTCCCGCGCCAAGAACGCTTTGGCCGGTCCTGTCAGATTAAATTGGCTTGAGGCGGGCGGGGCAGTCGGTTAGCGTTTCCGGATGATAAATAACAACCCATTTTGTTACTTCAAAGCCTCGCCCGGGATCATCCGGCTGGCGGTAATTCCTTTCGCCCAATAAACGCACCGCCGCTTTTTCCAAATGTGGGCCGCAGCGGAATTTCACGAAGGTGTGGTAAATCCACGAACGTTAGACGGCAGGTCCCAGCGGCCACCATGGGCGATCACCGCCCGTTTCAGGATTTCCAGCCGGGTTTCCTGCAGGCTGACCTTCAGATCACCCAACAGGCAGGTGATTTGACTTATGTCGATACCGTATTCGGTCATGACCCTTCTCTGTTTATGAGCGACGAATGAGCCGCCCGATTTTCATCAACGCAATCGCCGAGCTCGCCCATTATGAAGACCAGAACCGCCACTGCTCGAATATCCATTTTGTTGCGCTCAGCGGTCGTTCGTGCAGATCGCAGCGAAGGTCCGCAACCCGCCCTTCCTGACGAGTTTCTGCGGCAGCAGCATTGATCTCAATGGCCTCAAGAGCGGACATTGCGCGATGGGAGCAGATGGGTAGGATGAGTCAAACAAAGGAGCGCGGCGGCGCTTGTGTGACAGAAAACATGAATTTTGAGACACAAGGTTTGTTGTGTCTCATGCTTGATCCACAAAAGGAGGGAAATTGCTGTGTTTGAAGGACTGAAGGAGCGACTG
>JABSSD010000141.1 GCA_013214575.1 Paracoccaceae bacterium
GATGCGGGCGACATCACGGTTACCGGGCCGGGCGGCCCGCTTACGGTCAGCGCCGTCAGCGTCGATACTGGCAGCGACGGCACACCCCGAACGGCGACCTACACTGTGGCGGCCCCCGGCGGCACTTGGGATGCGGCTGACAACGGCAGCTACACGGTAGCGCTGCTGGCGAGCGAAGTTCTGGACACTAGCGGAAACGCCGCAGCAGCAAATGCTTCCCTTGCAAGCTTCACAGCGGCGCTGTCTGACGACGGACAGCCTCCGATTACCAGCGACGGCTATTTTGATGGTGTGGGGTCGGATTCCAATTTCCGGTACAAGATCCAAGTCGAGAGCCTTGGCGGTACAGGTGTTGCCCAGATACGCAGCGGGGCAAACGATGCCTTTGTTTATGTTGAAAGCGGCGCCTGGAACGACAACAACACCGGCGAGCAGGGCGACGGCTATTTCGTATTTACCAACGACATTCCAAACGCAGTAAGTGATGTCGAGGACACCGGGCTCACCAATGACACGAGCATTGTCAACAATCCCCTCGCACGCAGTGGCGCCAATCAGCTTGTCTACCGCATAATGGTGCCGGAGGAACAGGTCGGTGAAGCATTCGAGTGGAGTTTCCGTGTGACCCGCGACGCATTGAACTTCTCCGGACCGGACGGAATAAGAAACGATCAGCAGAATGATCTGCGTTTCAATGTTGTATCTGTTTCTGATCCGTCGGTCACACTGGGGGATCTTCGGCCGAACGGTGCCGGGGAGGACGGCGACTTCAATCAAGGGTTCGCCCGGATTGCGAATGTCAACAACTCAGGCGCGTTTGGAAACAACCTGCGCTCGATTACTGAAGGCGACGGCGATGATCAGATAATCTTCCCCGAGGCAGGACTTTACGACGTATATATTGTCGGCCGCAGTGTTGGACTGCATATCGACTATTTTGAAATCTTCCGGGACGGCAGCAGCCCGAACCCGAGCGGGGAAAATTCAACTTTTGTGGCCCTCAACGAAACGTCACCGACTGTGGCAAACTTCATTCAGGATGCCTGGCTGGAGCCGGGTGGCTCTCTTGATATCACCGGTAATTTCGGCGATGTTGACGGCGATCTTTTGGCCTATACCGCAAACGTGCTGCCGTCCGGCGTCTCGTTCGTAAACGGAGAATTCGAAGTTTCCCAAGGCGCGGCATCTGTAAGCGGTTTGGACATCACTGTTACCGCCACGGACGACGACCTGAATTCTGTATCAGACACATTCCTCTTTACGGTCACGGAACCGGGCGGTGCTGGTGATCCGCCAGAACTATTCCGCGTTGAAGCTGAAACGCTATTGCCAACAACGGATGACCTGACGGTCGAGACTAACGCGCTCGCCTCGGGCGGAGCGCTTCTTAAGGCGACCGACGATATGCTTCAGGAGGCGACATACTTGTTCGACGAGATTTCCGGGTTTTACGAATTCCACTTAGGTATCTTCGACGAAAATGACGGGCAATCGGAACTCTCTGTGTTTGTGAACGGTAACTTGGCCGGATCGATTGATTTTGATGAAGATGCGGGAAGCAGCACGGCCTCACCCGACAGTTTCAGAATTGCGTCTGTCGGCGACATCGCTTTGAACACCGGTGATCTGGTTTCCTTCCAGATCAGCCGGGATGGCAGCGAACCAGCACGTTTCGATTACTTCGAAGTTGATTTTGACAGTTTCGTGTAGATATCCATCCTAAGATCCAAACACATTGATTACACCGCCAAAAGACGACTGCTGCGACCAGTGCGATAGCGGAGAGGAAGACCTGTGGGCATCTGTCATAGCGAGTTGCGATACACCGCCAGGGCAGTGTCAGCAGAAACTGACATGAACAGGGCAGGGCGGTTTCGTAGCGTTTGCGGATGACCAAATCTTCGCTATTTCGCTACTTCAAAACCAGTCCGGAGATCATCCGCTTGGCGGTGATGATGAGCAGCCCCACTTGCGTGGTCCAAGTTGAAAGTTAGTGGCGCTGGCCGCCGTAGTGGCAGCCGGTATACGTCAGGGGCACGTACTGCGTTATTGCCTCCCAGTCGCCGCCGTGCTGGCTGATGCGATAATCGAAGATGACACGGCTTTCTTCGGTGCGAAATCCAATCTGTGAAATTACCTTACCGTCACGCGACCAAGTCAAGTTGCCTGTGAAACCAACGTTCAGGCAACCTTCGCGGTGCAGTCGGTTCACATCCAAGGAACGGCACCCTTCGGCTTTCTGCTTGTAGCTGGGTCGCCCAGAGCCATAACCACCCATCAGTGCCACTCCAGATCTATTCCGAGATCATTAGGCAACTCTTGGTTTTGCCAATGCTTGGCCTTTGGCTTTTCCTTCGATTTGGCTGGTCTCTGCATTCCGTATTCGCCCCAGATTAGAACCCGTCGCGCCCATTTTTGATTAATGTATCGATCTCAATGCGGAACACAAATAGTAACCACACCATGCATTGGGGATGCCTGCAAAGGGAACGGTTCAGAATTCGATACCCTTCATTTTGACAATCCCCCAACTCATGCAAGACTTTGGAGACTCGTCGTCGTGGTCGCAGAATTCCACAGACTGCACGTCATCAGGCTTTAGTTCCGGGAGCTCGACGCTGAAATCGGCGGAGGAGCGGGGCTCTATCCAAATATAAGTATCGGCCAGGAATTCTTTTTCTTTCCCAGATGAGTCGTAAAGTGCGAACGAAACTTTCACCCAAGTCGTTACAAAATCCGGTGTCTTGTTCTCAAGTGAACCGCCCCAGCTGACACTGCCCGAAGCAACTCTTGGTCCGGCGCGGCCAGTAGCAAGGTCACTGTTGTAGAAGAACCTTTTGAAAGCTCTCGATGCAGACATTTCGCGTCGTTTCGGCTGACACTAAATCGCTCTTTGAATAGGCGACGCAGGTTTCCACGCCCTTCAAGGTACCGGCGCGCAGCGCTTCGTTTGCCGTCTGTTTCACTGATTGCAGGTCGTACAGCAAATAAGCTGCGCCACAGACACATGCCAAAACTATGAATTTATTCATTTAAAAGCCCTAAAACTGCGTTCCTATGTAGAACGATAGTCGATGTCAAAAGTGGAATATATGGAACTTTCAGCTGGGTTCAATGCGACAACAGGCCAGGGCGGAGCATCTCATTGATGCGGATTTGTGCGATGGTCTATCGGTTTACCTTGATGGTGTCTTGGTGACGTCTTTATCTGGGCCAGTCATTGAAGGCGTTCCTTCTGTGATAGTGGTTATCATTAGCGTCCCACCTAGGCACCCAATCACTTGTCGCAGGGCCGTGCGTGCCGTCAAGTCAAGTTGCCGCTCCAGCCTGCGATTAAAGGAAGCCAACTAAGTATATTAACTATCATTCCTACGGTAGGTGAGAACGCCCTGATCGCACAAAAGAAACCCATGGAGTTGCAACGGCCAATGGTTGCGCCTGACGTTTCAACACTCCCGTTTCGCTATTTTGCAATTTTGGCTGCAGCAGTCGCGTTCGCCTTCATCACTAGGCGAAGCTCTTTGCGAAATTCTTTCATATGTGTCCGCAGGTAGTCTTTAAAAATCACATCTGTCGCTTCCGAGTTTGCGATGTCTTTTGCGGCAGCCACAGCGACAACATTGCCATCTTTGCCTCCAACCTTCTGCGGATTTGATTCCCCCCACTTTAGAACTTTCTCTTCGAGGAATTTCCCGGCTTCAAGGTGCTTTAACATCGCGCCATTGCCGCTCCTAATTAGTAATTTGGTAAGCGTCTGCGTCATTATTCGGTCATGCGATAATATCTTGATGTATTCCTCAACCGAAATTTTGCTGCCCTTCTTTGCCAGTTGATTGGCTAATATGTTGGCCTCTTTTTGGAAAATTTTATTCGGTATGCCCCATTTCGCAAGTTTCAAAACATGCTTGGAAATCGACGTCTTGGACAGCAGCGCTTTGGCCAATGGACCCGCGACAAATTTGGTCAAAGCACCAGCAACAAGACCTCCTGCCGCACCGGTCATCGTGTTAATCAACAATCGTTTCCCAATATCGCTAGTGGAACGCGGTTCCACCCCAGCGATGGCCCGTCCGATTTGGTCAAACCCGTCATAGGCAAGATTTACCCCACCGCTGGAAGCACCCGCAATCAGGACACCTGCTGTCAAACTTACAGGAGCCGTAACTGTCACGACCACCAACGTACCACAGAAAATGCCTGCGTCTTTCGCTCGCTTCAGGTTTTTGACAGTACTTTCCGCTGTGCCTATCAGGTCTCCTGTCCATTTGTTGACATCATTCTGGTACTCAACAAGCGCTGCCTCGGCTTCCTCAGCGGCGCTCTTAAATTTGTTGTAATTTCTGGATTTTGCTGCACCAACCAATTTCTTGACTGCCGCCTCCGCGACTTTTCGCGACTTTTTTGGTTCATCGACATCGCTGAAAACCCCAACCACGCCAGATACAAACCATTGGTCATCGTTGACCTTCCTCTGGTCGTCGTGCCGACCGGCAGTAGAGCTTAGCGCAGACTCCATGACCTGCTGAACACGGTCCATCGTCTTGTGCACATTTTTTTGATATTGCTTGAATTGGGTATCATCGAGAACCAACCTGCCGTTCACCCCATCCAGAATATGCATCTTGCCTTTCGGATTTGGTATCCACAAAAGCGTCTTCAGAGGAAACGGCTTGCCGCCTTTCATTAGCGGCACCCTCTTTCGGTTGCCGCTATAAAGAAGCATCGTGTTTGGGTCTTTGATTTTATAAATCTTCAAGATGGTTTTGAATGTTTCACCCTCTTTGGTGCGGTGCGAAACCCATACCATTGATGCCATGATATTTCATCCAATCTAAACCGGTATTCCCCAAGTAGAAGGACTTTTCTGCAAGGTAGTGCCTCAACGCGCTGTGGCAACAGTTTCGCTGACCATCCTTGTCTTGGAGGCTGTTCAGCGCGGCCCGATTGGGTCTGTCATCGCTTTGCAGCATCCAAACTGGTGAACGGGCCAAACCTTGGGCAGACCATTCGAGCCGCTTTCGCTCAATTATTGCCATGATGTCCTCA
>JABSSD010000142.1 GCA_013214575.1 Paracoccaceae bacterium
AATGGCAAAGGGCACCATTTGGCCCGCTTCGCACTGGTTTAGTCTGCGGGTGATTTCAGCCTCGACGCCTTCGGGTGGGGGTACCAAGGTGTACCAAAGCTTATGCAGGTCACCATCAGCCGAAGACTCAGCCAGGTCAGTTGTATGGGTGTGACTGAGCGGGACAAGGCTGACCAGCGTGCCTTGCAGGAAAACAGGGGTGGCCCACATGTGGCGATTCCTTTGTTGAGAACTCACCGCCTTGATGCCCGAGGCGTGGATCATGAGAAAGGGCCGGTTTTTGAATTTTTGCTAAGTCCAATTTTACGGACCGGAAGGCCCTTTCAGCAGAACAACGCACCTTCAGGGATGGAGCGTTGTTCTGTTTAAAAGATAAGGCAGTGCGATTAAGCTGTTTAAAGGTCCCAAAAAAGGGTTTCGTCGGCGTTGGGCGTGTATTGGGACCACGTATTGCTGCCAGCGAATTTCAAATCGACGGCAGCCTTGCGCTCGAAAAGTTGAAGGGCGGCTACCCATTCAACGTATCAGCGATGAAATTGACCGGTGCAAGGTGTGCACCACCTCTGCCAATTCCGCTTGATCTGTGGCGTCTCAGCACGGATTATCTAGCTTGAGCGAGGATGCCATGGAGGGCAGGAACAATCCTGCACGTTCGGAAGATGAAACCGAACTCCATGGAGGCCGAAAATGGCTTTTGAAATTCCTGATCTTCTTACTTCCAAGGAAGTGGCCGACATTCTAGGCGTCACCGCTGAACACTTTGGTGGGCCGACTCTGAAAGTTGTCGTTCAATCTATGCGGAAGGTGCGCCACTTTGAGACATTCAAGACTTGCGATAAACCAGCGCAAATGCGGCGTCAGCTGAGTGATCGTGCCCAGTTTTCGCGTACATTGGCACTTCGGCGATTTGCAGGCCGTTGATCAATCCACCGATCTCCATATTTCGGAGAACGGGCTCAAAGCCTGCCTCTTGGAAATACGCTTTCTTGACACCAATCACAAAAAGGGCGTTGGGGCGAGCGATGCCGAGCAAACTTTCAAGCGGTTCCGGGCCAAGATGTCCTGATGTGAAAGTCCCTGCGGACAGAACTGCCCCATAGTCATTAGCGATTTCATCCAATGATTTCGTAAGATCCACTTTGTACAGCGAGCGATAGAGTTGCTTCTCTTCCGCTATGCGAAGCATTTCAGGAGAAATATCAATCCCATCGACCTGCTCTCGTGGGAGGTTCAAGGTAGTCGCCACAAGCCCGGTGCCGCACCCAATATCAGCAACTGGCGTGTCGGATTGGCTGGCGGCATTACGATAAATCGCAACGATAGCAGCGGGATAGTTATATCCCAAAGCATCGGCGAATTCCGCATCGTAGGTGGATGCAAATGCATCATAGTAGTCGACGTTGTCCTTTGGCGTAGACAGCTTGTAGGCGTTTTCCAACAGGGATTGCCCGGCGCTTTTCTCGATCATCTGGGCCTCTTATGAAAAGTGGTTCTACCAAGAAATAAAATTGTGAAAGCCGACATTCTGCATTTGGCCGACTGGTGTCTTAGGTTAGCCCCGTCGGGGCATTTCGACAACTAGGCTATCAACCAAGACAATTAACTTCCGGGCACTCTGGCATCAAGCAGCGGCACAAGGGCATGTGCCAAAACATCATCCATTTCGGTGATTGGACGCACGATGCCATCATGGCTGCCATGCGAGACGGATTTGGGCAGACGAATGCCAAATATCTTCAACAATCCACGGGTCTCATTTGCCAGATCCATCGTCTTCTTAAGCAATGCCTTGCGTGTGCTGAGCAGCGCACGAAGGCCATGAGCCTCTCGGCTCTTCATATGAACCGGACTGAACCAGCCTGTGCGCAGAACATGCGCGATGCCCCTGGCATCATTCTTATCGGTCTTGTTTCTCATCGCTGACAGGGCTGCGTTCACCTGCCGCGCTTCCATGCAAACCACATCAAAACCTGCAGCCTGCAGTCCAAAGTAAAGATGTTGGCTCATCGTTCCGGCTTCTAGGCCGACACGTTCTATCGGGAATTCGAACTCAGAAAGGCACTCTGCAATGTCATTGACCTCGCAGGCCAGGTCACGCTCTAGAAGGACATTGCCCTTTGTATCCACAATACAGAGCGCACATGATCGAAGCTCTTCAGATGAATAGTGTTTGCGCGTTGCACGTTTGATATCTTTGACGATCTTCTCGCCAGGGCTTTTGCGTGTTCCAGTGGTCTGTCTCATCTTCCACTCCTCAGTGGTTACGATGAGCCCAGAACACTCTCTTATCAAATACGGCTATTTGGACCCATAAGCGCTGACGTCAGACAGTCCAAAGTGATTTTCTTATAGCTTTAACGCGTATTCTTGGGATCAACCGTCGCACTGTTGAGAAGATGCTAAGATTTTCGATCCCCCCTAGGTATCGGTGCGACAAAGAGATCCGCCGCCCGAAGCTTGATGGTTATACCGGGATCATCGACCAGATCCCTGAGGCGGACAAACTGGTTCCAAAGAAGCAACGGCACACGTCAAAGCGCATCTTCGAACGGCTGCGAGATGAGCATCATTTTGCGGGCGGCCTTACGATCGTGAAGAATTATATATTCGCGGCAAAGCAGCGTCAGCGGGAAATTCAGTTCACAATTTTTTCCGCCCAGATCTGCTTACCTTCAATCCGCGCTGTGGCAATAGTAAACGCTCCCACCGAAAGCGACGACAGAGACAGCTGCCGCAGTCAGGGTGGCTGGCGCGGTGAGGAAAGCAAGCGCACCTGAACCAACAGTCCCCAGCGTCCCGGCAATATACCCTGAGGAACCAGTTAGAATAACTGCTCCAGAACTGTGGGTAACTGCAGTCATTCCCAATCCAGTGGTTGCCGCCACTGCTGTTCCGGTAGCTCCGGCCCCAAGGCCAACAAGCGCCGCGACCGCCTCTTTACTTTCAGATACAACTTCACAGTAGTTGAACTTTGGAGCAATGAGCGCCATAGCGTTTAGGCTCTGAGACCGGCTCAAGTAGTCCAAGGGAGCGAGACCGACAAGTTTGTCGAGCGGATTTTCTTTTGAATTGTTGTCATAGATATGGGGGTTTGCCCCCACAGCAAGAAGTGCTGTGATGAACATCTCAGAATCTTCCCGCTTGGCTGCTAAGTGCATAGCGGTCGTTCCGGTTTTGGTTTCCAAAAACCCATTGTCACGAACGTTTGCAATGCGATCGACATCAGCTCCCCAACGCTCTAGCGCGACGATGATCAAGGGGTCAGTAGATTGTTCTGCAGCAATTTGGATCGGTGACCTACCATTGCGGTCTTCTGAAGAGAGTGCAGTTTCAAGGGCACCTGTCTCATCGGCGGCCGCCAGCAAAGCGTTTAGTTTCTCACGCTCCACACCCGCTTTCAGCGCGATGTGAAGTGCATTGTCCCCGTTTTGTGTTCGCATCGACCATAAGGCTTCAGGTTCAGATTGGCTGTTTGCCCAACTGATCACACAATTCCAGATTGCCAATGCGTCTGTTGTTTGGAAAAAGTTCGGCGAAAGGAAATCCGAACATGAGTCACCGGTTAGCGTAGTATTCTTCGCCTCTGCCAGTAGCTCTTGCGGGTCGAATTTATCTGCGATTTTGGCACGCCATGCCTCATCATCTAAAAGCAGTGCCATTTCGAGAGCGTTGGGAGCTTTCTGAGCGTAGAAGTAGGGCCGATTGCCCTCCACATCTTCGAGGGTGGGGTTCGCGCCAACAGCAAGGAGCGTCATTACCATTTCGATGCTTGGCTCGCGCCCGATTTCCGGAGCTACTGCTAAGTGCAAGGCGGTTTTCCCAAGGCTCCAAACCAAGTATTTGCTCTCGGCACTAGACTTTGAGTTCACCACATCGCCCCAATTACTAAGTCGAACAGTGATGGCAGGAGGTCGACCTAATGTGACTGACAGATGAAATGGATTGAAGTCATCCTTATTGGGCTGAGAAATTAGCTTTTGCCTTTGGGCTTCAGGAATTAGGATCTCTAGTTGACCGAAGAGTGAAGGGTCGTCGGAATTCCGAACCGCTAAGTGAAGCGGTGTATCAAGCGTATCTGTGTCTCGGATGTCAAACGTATATCCACGCAAGAGACAGAAACTTGAATCCTTTATGGCTTCCGGGCGAGAAAAATAATCTGGAGCTAGAAAATCACACTGCTCCGCAGAGGCCACTCCCGCGCCGATCACGCACATAACCAGTGAAAGACTTACCGATTTCCACATTGCTGCGTCTCCCTATAACGGGTATTCTCCAAGTCGTAGGACTTTTCTGCAAGGTAGTGCCCCAACGCGCTGTGGCAACGGTTTCGTTGACCATCCTTGTCTTGGAGGCTGTTCAGCGCGGCCCGATTGGGTCTGTCATCGCTTTGCAGCATCCAAACTGGTGAACGGGCCAAACCTTGGGCAGACCATTCGAGCCGCTTTCGCTCAATTATTGCCATGATGTCCTCA
>JABSSD010000143.1 GCA_013214575.1 Paracoccaceae bacterium
ACTATCGACTAAAAGGTGCAACGGCCCCTTGGAACCGCGATACGGGATCACCACTGTCAGGTTCTTCTGTCGCCGACTAAGCGTGCTGAAATCGGGCACAGGCCAGTCCAGATCAGCCAGCTTCAAAAGGCTTTCAACGAAGCCTATCACCTGACGGAGTGGCAGGCGAAACAACACCTTCAGTCCCTCTCGATCATTGTTGCACAATAATCTGTCAGGCAATGGTCAAACATGTCTGGATCGCAGCATCGCTGAATGTCGGCTGGCGCCCCGGCTTGCCAGTGGGGGGCGCGCCAATCCATTCCGGGATCGAACCAGATCGCACGCGATCCGCGACTCTTTAGGGCAGCGTTATAGGATCGCCAGTTTGTGGTTTTGTATTTCTGCGGTCGGGGTTTTCTCATGCAAGCTGGGTAACATCCTGGATTCTCAACGTGAATCCCTCATGGCTATTTGTGCAACAAAGCCCGTTCACGCTGCGCGACAATTTGAAAATGAAATATGAGCTGCATTACAATTCCAGTGATGTGACGGGAAACCTAATTTAGGATCACTTCATAAGCGCCTTGCTGACCAGCGCCTCTTTGCCATCGTATTTGGATATATCGACGCCGCGTTCTACGAGCGCCGTGCTGAGTTCATCTTCACTCAACGCCTCTATCGCCTGTTCCGTCATCTTCATGAAATTGATCCTCCGCTTGAACGGCGGATTGGTTTCGCCGAAAAAGCTTCGGTTTTCGAATGCGAACTCTTGCGAATACTTGGTCATGAAGTGGGACAGAAACGTATTGATGCTGATCCGAACCCTTGGGTCTTTGCTCATTTGGTCTGCTGACGCATCAAGTGTTTCCAACATCAGCTGCGACCACCGATCTGCGCCCTTTTCGTTCATCAACTGCATTGCATTGTGGTTGTGGTGGAAGTTCAGCCTGAACTCTGCGCCATGATAGTAGGGCCCGCCGCCCATCACGTCGATCCACATTGAGGCCTGCGTGTTGATGTGATGACCGATTCCGCCAACACGCGCAAAAACGGATGTGAACCAATCGTCGTCCGCAAAAACACGCTCATAGAAACTGTGAACAATCCTCACGAGAGGATCTTGGCCCAGCACGGAGTATAGTTGCCAAAACTGAATAGGCTTTGAGACATCACTTGGTGCAGTCAACGAGACGATTTCCGCCATCCGATGCGCCTCGGCTGGCAGCAAGTTCTTTGATACTGCTGAAGCGATGTAATCCCGTTGAATCTTCTCCGACATGTAGCCATGGCGAGTTGGATATTTGGGGAGTTCGATTATTGCCATGGGGTGCTCGCTTTCAGTTGTCAGGCCCTTGCTGCTGCCAGATAGATCTGCACCTGCACCATTTGTCGAAGCAGGAGTTTGCACTTAAGCGTGGAGCGAGTGGGTTTCAACCAACACCAGATTTACCTCGAACACCGAAATCGGGCTCGCAACTAGAACTTCCCCGACAGAAGTTTCACGAAAAAGTTTCGTGACGAAATTTCTTGGCGGTTCTTACGTGAGGAGCTTTCCGGAAGAGTTGACTAAATCAAGTATTTCGAGCCCTACTCTGGAAGAATAGGCGACGATCTCGGAATGTACTCATCCCACCGCTTCAGTTCCCCACAAAGAGCGATGTAAACGCCAGCAGGAAGACATTGGATCGCACCTACCGCCATGCCGAGGTTAAAGTCTGCATCGGAATCACGAAGCCGCTCTGGTTTTAATGCTCCAGTCAGAACAATAACTTTATCCGATATGTCCGTTAGATGTTTGGCCGTGACATGCAGCGTATCGGTGCCATGAGTGATGATGATCTTGTCCTCTGCAACCGCAGAGGCGATCCGCCTGATCGTATCTCGATCTTGGTCATCCATGTCAGAGCTGTCTTTCTGACAGGCCATAGTGAAGCCAACTGGATAGGGTATTTCGGCTCGATCTGTGATGGATCGATAGGCAGGATCGCCAATCACAAAATTATAAGCGCGATTATCATCATCGGTCAGATAATCCTTGTCGATGGTTCCACCGGCTTGGATGAAATGTATGATGTTCATGATACCATTCCTGATCAAATGTCCCCATTAGCTTACGACTAAACACCGCAAACTCCACCTGCAAAGGCCATGACAATTTGACAGACGCTCTTCCCCATGGTGATTTCCGCTTCATAGCTTTGGATGTAGAAACGTCCTGCGGTGACAGCGCCAGTATTTGCCAAATCGGTCTGGCTTGCGTTGGATTAGATCGTAGCATTC
>JABSSD010000144.1 GCA_013214575.1 Paracoccaceae bacterium
CAATCCATTCCGGGATCGAACCAACCTCTCACACATGTAAACATGTGTTGCCGGTCAGTGGATCGTAAGCGATCCGCGACTCTTCAGGGCAGCGTTATAGGATCGCCAGTTTGTGGTTTTGTATTTCTGCGGTAGGGGTTTTCTCATGCAAGCTGGGTAACATCCTGGATTCCCGACGTGATTCCCTCACTGCTATTTGTGCAACAAAGCCAGGTTGCAACCCAAACCTACCGGAGAACGTCCATGGCTGCTCAGCAACTCGCGCGAGCTTCGCCTGAGCTACGCAAGGCTCCACTCAGCCTGTGCTACCGTCGGAATTACACCACGTCCAGGGGCACAAGCACCGGGGGCTATCCTAAAGAAGAGGTTTTGTTTGTTGCAGGCCCTTGGTCAGCAGGAACCAAATGCGGGTGATGCGCGGGGTCTGGCGCATGGCCTGATGGGCCGCCAACCAGACCGGTAGCGGCGGGATCTCGATGCCGAGGTCCAGTTCTTGTACCAAGGGATCGGCCTGCCCGACATTGCACTGTGAAAAACCAATGCCGCAGCCGGCGCGGACCAATTGCCAATAGGTTGCCTGATTGTCGCAGCGGGTGGCAAAATCGCCGCGCTCCAGTGCCCAGCCAAGGGCGCGGGTGGTGTGCAGTATCAGCTCATTTGCATCATAGCCGACCAGATCGTGTTGGCGCAGATCTTCGGGGGTTTTTGGGGTGCCTTTGCGGGCCAGGTAGCTGTGCGCGGCAAAGGCCCCCAGTGGCAGGTCGCAGATGTGACGGGTGACAATGTCGAGCTGGCTGGGCCGGTACATCCGCACTGCGATATCGGCGGCGCGGAACAGCAGGTTTTCGCTGCTGTCCGAGGGCACCAGTTCCAGCTCGATCAGCGGCTCCTGGCGTCGGATATCGGCCAGGATCGGTGGCAGCAGATAGTGCGAGGCAAACACGCTGGCGGTGATGCGGACGGTGCCGTTCAATTGTTGCGACTGGCCCGCGACGTTAAGCGCGATGGCGTTCATCTGCGCGTGCATGTTTTGTGCCATCGGCAGCAGCCGGGTGCCGCTGGGCGACAGGTGCAAGCCACGGGCGTGGCGCTCGAACAGGTGGCTTCCCAGATCCTGTTCCAGCGCCTGTATGTGGCGACCAAGGGTGGGTTGGCTGCGGTTCAGCCGTCGGGCTGCGGCAGAGA
Source organism: Paracoccaceae bacterium (assembly GCA_013214575.1). Classification (GTDB taxonomy): domain Bacteria; phylum Pseudomonadota; class Alphaproteobacteria; order Rhodobacterales; family Rhodobacteraceae; genus Parasedimentitalea. The sequence continues at coordinate 1,186 of JABSSD010000144.1, forward strand.
GTGAGCCGGTTTCGGCCACGGCCAGAAAACTTTGGATCAGGGACCAGTCGGGGAGGGGCAGTGGGGCGTCCATTCATAAATGAATATATCATCTGCGAATTTTGGCAATATCCACCGTGATATGAATGGTTAAATTGACCTCATTCGCAATTGGGAGAATGAGTGATGACCCGCAGTGTTTTGATCCTTGGCGCCTCTGGCCGGTTTGGCCGTGCCTGTTCGAAGGCCTTTAGTGATGGTGGTTGGCAGGTCCAGCATTTTGACCGCAGTGCTGACAATCTGATGGTAGCCGCACGGGGCGTGCAGGTGATCGTCAATGGTTGGAACCCGGATTACCCCGAATGGGCGGCGCAGGTGCCGGATCTGCATGCGCAGGTGATTGATGCGGCGCGCAGCAGTGGGGCGACGGTGATTGTGCCCGGCAATGTCTATGTCTTTGGTGCCCAGACACTGGGGCCGTGGTCGGAAAATACAACGCATCAGGCGAGAAACCCGCTGGGTTGTATCCGGATCGAGATGGAGGCGGCCTATCGCCGATCAGGCGTGCGCACCATATTGCTGCGGGCGGGGGACTTTTTGGATACCCGGGCCTCGGGCAATTGGTTTGACATGATCATGACCAAGGATCTGGCCAAGGGGCGGTTTACCTATCCCGGCAATCCCGACCTGTCGCATGTCTGGGCCTATCTGCCGGATCTGGCGCGGGCTGCGGTGGCATTGGCCGATTTGGGCGACAGTCTGCCAGTCTACGCCGATGTGCCATATCCCGGCTACGTGCTGACCGGGCAGGAGTTGCTGGCGGCGGTGAACCGGGTGGTTGCACGGTCGGCGCGGCTGAAACACATGAACTGGTTGCCGCTGCAGCTGGCGCGACCGTTCTGGGCGATGGGGCGTTGTCTGCTGGAGATGCGTTATCTGTGGACTACCGCCCACCGTCTGGATGGGACGTTGATTGAGACCCTGCTGCCTGACTTCCACCAGACGCCGCTGGACGTTGCGATAGCTTCGGCGTTACCGTCAGAACTAATCGAGCGCGATGTCCAGCCAAACCAGGTGGTGGCGACTGGCCGCAACCCCGGCCTGACATGAAGATGGGGGCCAGACCACGCCCGCACCCAGTATTTTCAGGTCGGCAGAGGGCAGCAGGCGATCCACCCGCATGCGCCCGGCGCGCTGCCATTGCACCGTGTTGGTGCCCGCCTCCGATGGTGTCGGCCACTTGCCGCCAAACCATTGAGCATCTCAAACCGGTTGCGAAGCTGTTTGGACCCAAGGTGCAGTTCAAAGCGCCAGACTTAGCCTTGGTCGCGGTCGTGCAGATCAAGCGGTGATTTCCCTTTTGCGGCGAGGGCGGCGTTCCAGATCGTCAGCCAGCCCATTTTCTTTTTCTGGATCACTTCGGCGCGTTTGTCATAAATCCCCAGCTGCCGGTGGGCAAACACCAAGGCATGACCGTTGACGGCAAAAGCGCAAGAGTGGTGGCCGCGAGGGCTATCAACCCGTTTGCGGCCACCATTTTTTCTTTTATGAAAGCTGCCCCCTTATGGCTGTTGGGGCGTGTACCAGATTGGCGAGGAATAGGCGCGTTCTTGGGTGATCATCTTGACCTCAGAGGGCATATCGACGCCAAAGCGTACCGCGTCATAGGCGGTCCAGCGCGGGGTGGGGATTTCGATCACACGAGTGTAATAGAACGCGTGCTGCGTGGCATCAAAATCCGGGTCGGTCCAGACGGTGCCCAATTCAGCCCGGCCAATGTCGTTGGTCCAGCTGGGGATCGACAGATCCACAGTACTGCCAACGGGCGGCAGTTTGCCGTCATCGCCGGGCTGGCGATCGCCGGACCAGACCACATCATAGACCTTCTCCTGAGTGGTTCCATCAGCATCAACCCAGCCCTTGATGATCTGTACCCGGTCCAGATTGGCGCCAATCGGGTCACGCATGGCGTAAACTAGGAATGATGGCGCGCCGTCGCCGGGGATCATGTCACCGCCCATTGGCACACCCTTGGCATAGCCGATCTTGGCCAGTTCACGCGACTTGATGTCGTCGGCGGTAAAGTCAAAGCCACCAAAGAACCGCACGGTGATGCGTGGCCCAGTGGTGGAGTAGACCTCGCGGCGCTCCATCGCGTCAAAGATGCCCGCGCGGGTGTTCTCTGTGGCCCAAACAGCCGTTGGGCCGGGAGTGGCGTATTGCCAACCTTTGTACTCGATCCCCAGCTCTTTGTTCTCTTTGGCTAGGGTGGTTGCGCGTGTCGCGCTGGGTTCCATCCAGGTGAAGGCACCAAAGAAGTTGTTGTCGTCCTGGGTGGTCAACCCGGTGTGAATATCTGAACCGCCAACAAAGCCCAGCTTGAAGGGGTTGGTTTGGCCGTTCTGCGCAAAAGTCAGGCCGTTTTTCAGAACGTTGCGGACGTATTCATTGGCAATCATCTCCGGGGTCTTGGCTTCGGTCACATCCAGATTGGCCCAGTCCCAGTTCTCGTAATTGGCAAATTCATCCGTCGGAGACAGCAACGGGTGGCTTTCGCTGTCACCCTTGGTCTGGCCGATCTCAACCAGCCGCTCCCAGCGGGCGCGGGTCTCCAGGTATTCGGGATCAAACGCCTCGCCATCGCGGAAGGTGTCGTTCTGGGCGAACATGATGCCGTTGGACAGGTTCGGATTGTGCGGGATGGCCAGCACGTCGCCGCCGGTGTCATCCTCATAGTTCTGCATCCAGTTCCACAGGTCACGCGGATCGGGGCTGCCGGCCGGGGGCGACATTAGGAAGGGCACCACCTGCAAAGCGCGTTCAGGCCCGTCGCGGAAGATAACATTGCGGTGCAAGTTGTTGCCCGCCACCAGAGAAGTCCATTCATAAGCGATCATCGCAGTGAACACATGTGGTTCGTTGAACTGCTCAGCGGCAGCCACCAGATCGGCCCATGTATTGTCATAGCCAGGAGAGCCGGGCTGATACAGCAGCGCCTCGGACAGAGTGCCTTGGCTGAACTGCTTGATCAGATCAAACGAGGCCTGCTTGGCTGCGTCACCGCCCTTGGCAAATTCCTGATGGAATCTCTTGCCCTGCGGGTCGGCCATAATGTTGGGCGTGCCTTTGATGATGTCAGTGATCACCCCCATGCCATCGGTGTGTTCTGTCAGCATGTAGAAATCAAACGGGCGCGACAGTTTTACCGGTTGCCCGGTGTTGGAATTCACCTGCTCACCACGGGCAAACCGGTACATGTCGCGCGGCATCAACGTGGTGCCGCCACCGCCCGCATCCGCCGACAGTGCCGAATGCACATGGGTGTCGCCAAACAGCACTTTGGTCGGAAAGCCCCGGTTGGCATTGGGCGAATATGGCGCGCCCTTTAGCACGCTGGTTGTTCCGTCAGGCGGCAACCCGTCTTGTGCTAGGGCTGGGGATGATAAGGCAAGCATTACAGCGAGAATCGTAAATCGGGTCATCATTAAATCCCTATTCTGGTACAAGAAGTTTGGCCGTCAGCCCAATGGTGTCGCGCGGGCCAGTGCCGGTATCATAGAAATTGCGCTCATAACTCAGCTGCCACTGCACCGGCAGGCCGTTGATCTTGGTCAGTTTTGAGACCTTGACGCCCAGTGGCAGGCTGGTGAACTTATCGCGGCCCCAGTCATAGACAAATGACATGTCCGAGGTGCCCACCGACCAGCCATTGCCCAGAGAATGGTTCAGGATCGGCTGCAGGGTGGAGATATTCACATCTGGCCGCGCGTCGTCGCCTGCAACGGTCAGGATGTTCTGGTTGAACAGACCGGCCAGCCCCCACTTCTCTTGCGCAATAAAGCCCATGGCCGGGCCCAAGCCCCACTTTTCGGCGCTGATGCCATCGGCACCTGTGGGCAAAAGCGCAACAACGCCAATGCCAAACCGGCCCCAAGAGCGGTCAAAAGTGGCCATGTTGAACAGGGTCGCGTCGCCCAGCCCACTACGCCCGGAAGCGTTGCGGGTGACATAGGGCAGGGTGAGGCGGGCAATGTTGTTGACCCCGGCCAGGGTGAACGGAATCGCCGCCCGGAACTGGGTGACGTTCTGCGACCCGGAGCTGTTGTGCAGGTTGGGCGAATAAAAGTCTTGAAATTGAAATGACATCAGCGACGCGGTTGGATCGCTGGCCTGGCTCTCCAACGACTGGCCGTCCTCCTGTGCAAGTGAAGCGGTGGCCAGCCCCGCAAACACGAGACTGGCCACAAGGCGGGTTGCTTTATTCATAGCTGCCGGCTCACGGTTGATACCAGATAGGCGAGCCCCAGGCGCGTTCCTGGATCACTGCGGGCACGTCGTCCAGCAGCGGCAGGTTGTTGCGCACCGCGTCATAGGTGGTCCAGCGCGGGGTTGGGATTTCCAGCGCGCGAGCATAGTAGAATGCGCCCTCAGTGGGATCAAAATTGTCATCCGTCCAGCTGCCAATCAGCGTCGCCGCGCCAATATCGTTGGTGAACATTGCGGTGGTCAGATCCACGGTGTTGCCAACTGGGGCCAATTTTCCAGTTGCATCAATTTTCCGATCACCGGACCAGATCACGTCGATGATCGTTTCATTCGCATCACCGTTCAGATCGACCCAGCCTTTGATAATCTGGATCCTGTCCAGATTGGCCCCATCGGCGTCTTTTTCAGCATAGACAGTAAAGGTTGGCGCAACACCTGCCTGAGGCAGCTCTCCGCCCATCGGCACGCCCAGCAGATAACCCTGTTCGACCATCGCAGATGGATCGCTGGGATTGGCACTCAGATCAACGCCGCCGAACATCCGCACCTTGATCCGTGGGCCCGAGGTGGCAAAGGTCTCGCGCCGCCGCATCGCGTCCCAGATGGCCGCGCGGGTGTTCTCAATCGCCCAGCCGCCGGAGATTGATCCAATCGACAGATCTTTGCCATCAATCCAGCCACCTACACCAGCCGTGCGCCGCCGCTCAACCGTACCGTCTTCGGGGCCGTGACCACCGATAAAAGTATCTTCGGCGACGTCTGACATCAGACCATTGTGGCTGTCGGTGCCGCCGACAAAGCCAAACTGGAATGGGTTCACCCCCAGCTCTTGGCCTTTTTGCAGGCCCACTTTCAAACCACCCCGGACAAAATCGCGGGCGTGGAACTTGCGCCCGGAATTGTCTTGGATTGAATCCGCGTTTTCAAAATCCGAAAACTCATCCGCGGCCCAGAATTTGCGGTGCACCTCTGAGTTGCCTTTGATTTGCATCATCTCGACCAGCGGCTCGTAATGCCGCCGGGTGCGTGCGTAGTCCAGTGTCAGCGGTTCGCCCGAAGAGTCAGTATTGGGGAACATACGGCCCTTGGAGGCGTTTGAGTTGTGTGAAATCGCCAGCAGCTGTTGACCCTCGGCCTCTTGCACACGCATCCAGTCCCACAGCTCTTCTTCGGTGTTCACGTCGATGTAGCTGATCGGCGCTGCAGGTACGTTGGCATCGCGGAACAGTATGTTGCGATGCAGGTTGGCACCGCCGGGCGCGCCGGACCATTCAAAGCCAACCATGGCGGTGAAAACCCCCGGTTCGTTGTGCTGCTCTGCGGTTTCCACCATGATCTGCCAGGCGCTTTTGACGGTGCTGGGGCCGGCATAAAAGCTTGGGTGCGTGGGAGTTGGGTTTTCACGGGCGTTTTTCAGCACGTAATTATAGAACCACTCCTGTTTCTGCTCAAGACTCTCCAGCGAGCGCAGGGTGACCAGATCCGGGTTGTCATGGCCGGGGGCACCTTCAATAATGGTGGAATACATCTCGCCGATATATTCCGCGTGGTCAGTGACGGCGGCAAAATCCAGCGGCCGTTTCAGCTGCTTGGTGACGCCGCCAATGTCAAATGCCTCGCCCTTGGCGAACCGGTACGCCATGTCAGGCGTTTGCCGGTTGTCGCCGATATAGGCGTCCAGCGAAAACATCGTGTGCATATGGGTTTCGCCAAAATAGGCGTTGCGCAGCGGGTTCTGCTCTGCCTGCACCACAGCCGTGCTGCCCAGCAGCAGCGCAAAGGCGCTGGCTGACAGTTTCAATCCAATCGATCTCATGTGAATGTCCAATCTCGTTGATTAGGAAAATTAAAAAACAAACCCCAGCGTGAACCAGAGTTTGTCGACCTCAAAGGCTCGCTCGACGTCGAATTCCTTAATATATTTCGCTTTGAAATTGACCGGCTGATCGCCAATCTTGGTGCTGTATGTCACGATGGGCCCCAGACCAAAGGCCTGCGCCTTGAGACTACTCAGCCCCAGGCTGGCCTTGATGCTCTCTGCACCTGCTCCACTGTCCTCAGAGAACTGCTGATAGGCGTAACCGGTGGCACCAAAGGCCCAGCCGTTGGCAACATGTTTCAGCACCGCGCCTTCAAAGTGGAATTCTGGCGCGGTCTGATAACTGGTGGTCGAGTTCTCAGCACTGATCGTCACCCCCACCGCGCCACTGTATTCCATGCCATTATTCGGATCGAGATAGGTCAGCGAAAACGTCGGATCGACCGCAAAGCGGTTTTTGCCCAGGTTCAGCACGCTGGCGGTTCTTCCGGGCACATCCACTGATGCAGGGGCATATTTCCCGGTCGGTAGATAAATGGTCAGCGAGGCCGATGTATGCAGATTGCCATTGTGCCAGCCCAGAATCGGCGTGATCGATAGATCGCCAAAGCCGGTGATGGTATCGGTAAAGGCACCGGTGAAGCCGCCGACAACGCCTTGGGCATCCATCGATGCATGCACCACCGGCAGGCTGATATTAAACGCAGGGGTTCCTCCCCACAGGCCTGTGTCAAAGACATAAGTCACATTGGGCCGCCACAGGGCAACGCTTAGGTCCGGGTCGACCACCCCAACTCCTCCGAGTACCAGTTGTGGAACCTGACCCGAGTATAGCACCAGATCGTTGTTGAAATAGATCCCTGCCGGTGGCACCACGCCCGCCAGGCTATCGCGCACTCCCAACAAATAGGTCTGAGTGCCGCCTTCGATGGCTTGCCCAAATGACGGAAGCAACATCAGAACCGATGCGGTCAGCGCAGCACGAACTTTTTTCACGTTAATACACTCTCTCAATACGTGCGCCATATGAACATGACCCGACTCCTAAAACAAGGTCGAGGGGGCAGGTTGAAAACCCCGGCGTCAACACTCCCACTGCTGGTGGGTACCGTGATTTCGCCAGCGTTACCTGTTGACGCATCACAAAATGAAACCAGCAACCCGTTCGACGAACCAATAAGCGGCAAGGCTGCCAACAAAATAGGTGAATGCAGTGTTGAGCAGCCCGTCGCGGCGGCGCAGTTGGGCGCCAATCGGAGGTGTGATCCGCGTCAGTAGAGCGGCAATAGCCAGCACCACGGCGACAAAGGCCAACTGACCAATTTCGACCCCGAGGTTAAAGCCAAGCAGCGCCATCACCAGATCGCTTTCGGGCAGTCCGATGTCGCGCAGCGCCCCGGCAAAACCCAGGCCGTGCAGCAGACCAAAGGAAAACGATACCAACCAAGGCCAACGTTCAGACAGTCGTAACGTGTCGTCCCGGCGTTTGGACAACTCGACCGCAAGGAATACGATCGACAGAGCAATGACCGCCTCAACAGGAGGGGCCGGAACCCTCAGCCAGCCCAGTGAAGCCGCCGCCAGGGTTATTGAATGGGCCAGCGTAAAGGCGCTGATCGCCCCCACCAGCCGCCGCCAATCTCGGATCAGTAACAATAGGGCAAAAACGAACAGCAGATGATCAAACCCGGTCAGAATGTGATCCGTTCCCAACGCTATATAATCTCCGAGCACCTGCCACGCGCCGGGATTTTCGGGCAGCGCAAAGCTGGGTTGGTCGGGGGTCAGGCGACTGGTAAAGCCGCTGTCCTCATGGCCCTGAAAGCGAACCAGGACATCGGTGTTGGTGCGCTCTAACCCTTCGATGGTGATCTGACGCCCGACAAGCCCGCCGTCGCATCTTGCGGTCCAGCGCGACACCCAGGCAGCCCCATCATAGCGAGGAGCGGGCGGGCTGCGCAGGTCACAGTTTTCCGGCAACAGCACGTCCATCGCCATCGGTTTGCCTTTGACCGCGGGCTTGCGCCAGAACAGGCTATGGGTATCCCCGGACAGAGCCTGAATTTCCAGATACCCCGGTTCCAGCGCATGGGCCTGTACCTGCGCCGTGGTCAGTGTCATCAGTAACGCCAGCAGGGTCAGCAGACGCGCCATCACGAGGCGTCGTCAGTGGTGGGCAGAACAATCTCATAGCCTTGGCGCAGGGTCTGATAATACTGATCCATCACGTCCTGGCGTTTGGTGCGCTGCCAGTCGGACAGCACCTTTGGCATGACCTGATCCAGCGGCGGCAGGGTTGACGCGGATTTTGCGGACAGGCGCACCAGATGCTGTCCGTAACCTGATCGCACCGGCCCGGCCCATTCGCCAATTGGAAAATTGATCAGCGATGCGGCAAATCCGGTGCCAAATGAATTGTCCAAGACCCGCATTGCGGTCATTTCAAAGCGTTCAGGTAACATGCTGGCCTGACGCAGCTGCGCCGGATCTGCGCCACTCATCAGCGCCGCCAAGGCCGCTGAGCTATCCTCAGGGCTTACTCTTTCGCCCAGATAGATCTGCTCCAGCGCCAATTGGAGTGGGGTTTGGTAGTCTTCTGCATTGGCCTGATAAAAGGCCTCCATTTCTCCGTCTTCGGGCTCGACCGCCTCGGCGATGGAGGCGGCAAAGAATTCCATCTTCTGACGCAGCCGCCGTTCGATCACCGCATCGCCCCGGTCCATACCCAGATCCAGGGCCGCATTGACCAGCACCCGCTCGCGGATCAGGTCTTCGGTCATGGTTTGCATTTCTTCGGGCTGTGGACTGCGCTTCCAGACGCTTTCAAAGCGTGCAGAGAGCGACGCCAGATCCGCCTCGCCAATAATGATCTTTCGGCTGTTTGGATTGGTCGGGCTGTCGTCAAAAAGGGAAAAGGCAGCAAAGATCAGCCCCCCGATCAGCAGAAAATGAACCAGGGGTTCTTTGATGATGCGGACAATCATGTTTTTGGAAATTCCGATGTGAGCGATAATTGGCATTCCCCCAGCGGGAGGGGCTAAAGGCAATACTATGTCCGAGGAGGGCGTATTTGCAACCGGGATCACGTTTTTGGCTGATGGCGCGGCTGTTCAGATCCCCGCGTTTGGCTCCATCATTGTGTTCTCATACCCAATTGGGTGAAGGTATCAAGTACCATGCAAGTTTGCTGAACTGCTTTTCTTCAGATTTGCCGCTGTCTCCCTCATCCGGTCACCGTTGCGCGCGCAACCGATGGACGGCTGTGAGCATTCAGTTGACCAGAGACAGCTGCACCGGCTGGGAAGCTACGCCGCCTTAGCCAACGCGAGATTGTTGTTTGACAGACAATGTCGTCGACCTCCCGTCTTTTTGCCGGGTAGGAGTCCAAAACACCCCGTCAGACCACCCTAAGGCCGGTTCGGCTGCTGTGACCCACCTGACGAAGCCCGCGAGTCTGGGGGGGGCTCTGAGAGGCTCATAGGCGTCATGCGCTGCACATAGTGGTGGCGCAGCTTCTTTGCGATCTCAGTCTCAGCAGATCAGCGTCCTCACCAAAACGCAGGAAAGCAAAAAACTAAGAAAAAAAGTTAATGCCGTTAAGGCGATCCGGTGACGCTGGAGCTGCCGATTGGTGTTAACCCGGCCCTGTTGCTCATATATCCATCTAGCGAAACATATGGGCAACCGTGTGCTTCAACTGCAAGTCAAGAACCACCTTGTAGCGTTGCTGGAAACCCGGAGAGTTCACGATTCGGCTGACCTGCCAGCGGGAATAACCGGTCGCCTCGGCGCAATTATACAGCTTTCCGCCTGGGTGCTGAACCATCCATAGCAGCACCGCCTCATGACGGCGCTGCCAGGCAGGGTATTGACCCTTAGTCATCGAGTATTCCAAGCTCAACTAGACGTGGGTCCGGGTCATTTGCTCCGCCGTAAATTAGGATTTCGCTAATTCCGTGTGATCGCCAAGATAGGCTTTGTTGCACAAATCGGCCTGAGGTCGGGCTCCCCCTTACCCCTGACGGACTTATCCTACGGTAACAGTTTCAGGTATGCCAAGAGCTGTGAATTCGTTGAGAATTGCGGCGCGGATTTGGATCTCCGCAACTGGCCGCTCGAAGTCTCTTGCGGAGAGGCGCTGACCTAGAAGTTTCACACAATGCATCCACTGCCCGGCAGGGTTATGCGAAGCATGATCCCG
>JABSSD010000145.1 GCA_013214575.1 Paracoccaceae bacterium
CGTCGCACCCGGCTCATAAAGTCGTTCAACTGCCGCAGCCTTATAATCGTCCGTATATTTCCGTCGCTGTTGACCCATTTGGTGCCCCTTTCATGGACAGGGGTAAAGTACCCCAGTGTCCGGGATCAGGGACGAACTTCAAAGACGCTCATGTGTTCATGCCTGAGTACAAGAACAGGGCAACGGCAGTCAGTACGGCACGGCGCATCTTCAATCACATTCTGGATCAGGCGGGTTTGAAGAATGATTCAAACGGCAATGCAAGATCGCCATATTCGTTGCGGCATTTTGCCTTGCAGTCGCGGCTGCGTAACTCGAAGGGCAAGGTGAACATTTACTGGTTGGCCAAGAATGCTGGCACGAGCGTCGAGCAGCTGGAGCGGTTCTATCTAAAGAACATGGAACTGAGTGCCGAGCAGGTCGAGAACCTGCAGACTTTGGGCGATGGCGTGTGAATGATGTTTCACGCGTGAAAATCTAAGACTGGCATCGGGTGACAATGGCGATGTGGACATTCGCTGCGGACGGGGCGAAGTTGCCAGCGCGGACTTTGCTGGCCTTCACTCGGATCGAGCCAACTGGTGCTTCCGGCCGATGCTGTGTGAAAACTCTATTCGGTCGCGATTCCCAAGAACATTACTCCAGCATCTGCTGCTTTGGAGAGCACCTTCCCGAAAGCGCTGAGGTATCGACGCGTTCTGAGAATATCCTCCCGCGAAATTCTCGAAATACCGAGTTTTCACACAGCCTCGGCCCGATGCGGACTTTGATTGCTCCCAGTCAAGTTACGGTGCAACTTCCGCAGTGCAGACATTTGTAAGCTACGCAGCATATATCACATCAGGTGTGAGCTCAGAGCAAACCGTACTTCGTCGCCTATGGTATAAGTAGTGTTGGACGGCGCTCAATCCACTAAGACCTGTGGTCGTGCCAAAATGCTGTAGCGTTGACAGAACAGGTATTCTCACATAGAACAAAAAGAGAACCCGACACGTGAGAATATAGCATTGGCGGCAGCCTTGGTGCACGACGTGGGCCATGGCCCTTTCAGTCATGCTTTTGAGACTGTGAGGAAACGCCTGGGTTTAAAGCTTGCCGACCATGAAGTGATGAGTGACGAGCTTATTCGGAACGGTGAGATTGCTGAAATTTTAAACACTGATGTCTCGCTTGGCTTCGCCTCAAACGTGGCGAACATGATCAAGAAAGAGGGTCAGATCACCCTTCACAACTCTGTTGTTTCAAGCCAATTCGATACCGACCGTCTCGACTATATGCAACGCGACCGTCTGATGACTGGAAGTAAACACTCAGCGATTGATCTAACCTGGCTGCTGAAGCCTACGTACTAGGCTTGTTCCAACTCTATCCCACGATTTACCTCCACAAGACCACGCGAGGCGCTGAGAAGTTATTCGCCGAAGTTTTGGTTCGACTCGTTGAGTTGGTTGGCGACGGCGCAGAGGGAAAAACTGGTCTGCCAGCCAACCACCCTCTGATTAAGTTCGCCAAAGACCCTGAAAGCCTCGACACAGCTCTGGCTCTGGATGACACGGTGGTATGGGGTGCGCTGCAAATGCTACGTGATGCAGACGATCCAATCCTTTCCCAGTTTTCCGACCGCTTTTTCCCAGTTTTCCGACCGCTTACTGAACCGCAAGCTCTTCAAGTGTTATGATATACGTGCCGAGATCACTCACAAGTGCGACCCCCTTAATTCGATGGATCCGCAAAAGGTAGAGATTATTGAAAAATGTTGCGCCTCAGTAGTGGTGAATCTACAACATTGGCAAAGGGAACAAGGGGGAGACGTTCCCCGCATCATCACTGATGTCGCTGAACGAAAACCCTACAAAGCAAGCGACGGCGGCAATGGTAATTCGGGGCAGATCTATGCCCGTACAGATGGTGGGCGTTGTTGCACAACTCAGGCTTCGGGCGAGTCACATTGTGAATCCATGAGCTTAAAAGGGCGGCATGACGAAGCCCTTACCCGCCCGCTACCGCACGACGAACTGGTCCAGTTAGTGAGCTATTGAAGGCGCCATTGGTTCGAGCCCAATGGCGAACGCCGCCCTGAAGAAGCGGGGTTCATTACTGATCTGGTTGGACAAGGAGATGACTTGGCTTGCGGCCCATTGCCCGGCAGGCGGCTGTGCCGCCGAGAGGGGGCGATCAAGGTTCTGTTCAAGCTCCCCCTGCGGCAAACGACCGGCATGGTGGCCAGTTTGCTGCGGATGTCGATTGACTGGCCGGTGCCCGACTATTCGACCCTATGCCGCAGGCAGAAGACTTTGGCTGCCCAGATCCCCTACCGCCGTTCGGATGGGCCGCTCAACTTGCTGGTCCCCTCTCTGCGGCATAGCCGCTTGCCGGGCGGCGGACGGCGCCTATGATACCCGCAGGTGCCACAACGCCGTCATCCGGCGAGGCGCTGAAGCAATCATCCCAGTCAGACGGAATGGGCGATTGTGGAAGGAGGGCGGC
>JABSSD010000146.1 GCA_013214575.1 Paracoccaceae bacterium
ACAGATTTGTCGATACATAGTCAAGCAAAGCTGAGTGCTGTCGCGAGACAGCTCAATGAACGACCTCGAAAAACGCTAGGATATGAGACACCAGCCGAGCGTTTCAATGCATGTGTTGCGTCGACCCGTTGAAACCGCCGCCCAAACGCGACATTCGTGCTGGGTGCAGCATGACGCGGCATATGGAGCACAAAGGGCGGATTGCCGACCTTCGCTGCGCTTGGCACCGATGTCTCAAAAGCGCATATTGCTGCCGTTGGGTCGTATAGCGGACTATGGCGTTCACGGCCCATATTTGCCCTTCCTTCATAGCCAAACCAAATTCTGCAATTGTGCTTCTCGCCCAAGAATTCCAATGTCCCTTTGTTGCGTTGAAAGGTCTACCGGCCACCGGTTTCAGAAAACATTAACCGCTTGGGACAAAAGGCAGTTATGAATCTACAGTCAATTTTGACCAATCAGACCGGCTGCTGACAGGAAACCAAACCATGAAGATCACCGAGGTAGAAACCGTTAGCCTTGAAGAGCATCCCAACCTTCTCTGGGTGCATATCAAAACTGACCAGGGCTTGATCGGATTGGGCGAAACCTTTTTTGGCGTGGATGCGGTCGAAGCGCATGTCCACGAATTTATCGCGCCTTACTTGCTGGGTAAGAATGCCCTCGACATCGAGCGCCATTCGCATCGGATGACCGGATATACCGGTCGTGGCGGCTCTGGGGCCGAGATGCGCGCGACATCCGCCGTCGATATCGCGCTGTGGGATCTTTGGGGGCATTATAGCAACCAACCGATTTACCAACTGCTCGGCGGCGCCTCGCGCGACAAAGTTCGCGTCTATAATACCTGTGCGGGCTATCAATACGTCCGCAAGGCTGCGGCCCAGGTTTCGGCCAATTTCGGGATCAATGCGGCGGCAGTTGAACGACCCTATGAAGATCTTGAAGGCTTTCTCAATCGGGCTGATGAGGTCGCGGAAAGCCTCTTGGAAATGGGCATTACCGGTATGAAGATCTGGCCGTTCGATTTCGCGGCCGAAGCCCACGGCGGCACCCATATCTCAACTCAAGACCTGAAAACAGCCCTTGTCCCGTTCGAGAAAATCCGGGCCGCTGTCGGGGACAAGATAGACATCATGTGCGAGCTTCATTCTCTCTGGAATGTGCCAACGGCGAAGAAAATCTGCCATGCCCTCAGGGATTTTGATCTGGCATGGATCGAGGACCCGGTTCGCATGGATCACCTTGGAAATGTGGGGAAAATCACAGAAGTTTCGGAAACACCGATCGCGGTTGGTGAACTTCTCGGCGGGCGGGCGCAGTATCGCGATCTGATCGAAAAGAGTGATCTCGGCCTTGTCATCATGGATATTGTCTGGGGTGGCGGATTGACCGAAGCGCGCAAGGTCGCTTCGTATTGCGACACGCACGGCCTGCCGTTTACCGGGCACGACTGTACAGGTCCGGTCGCGCTGTGTGTCTCAACCCATATGGCCCTGCATGCGCCCAATACCTATATCCAGGAAATGGTCCGGGCTTTCTACTATGATTGGTATCAAGATCTGGTGACGGCTCTGCCGCCGGTGAAGAACGGCCATATCAGCGCGCCTGACGGGCCGGGATTGGGCATGGCGCTGAATCCCGATGTGCTCAAGCGCAGAGATGCCCGCGTAAGGGTGTCCAAACTGAATGAAGGACCCAAGCAGTGAACCCTTTTGAAAAACGGCACCTCGGAACCACTTCGGTATCCCTGACCCAGTTGGGCTTTGGCGGCGCTGGGGTTGGCGAGCTTCGGGGACCTCTGCCGGAAGACCAAGCTCAGGACACGGTCAAAGAGGCTTGGGAATCCGGTATCAGATATTTTGACACGTCGCCGTGGTACGGACGTGGCCTGAGTGAACTGCGCCTCGGTCACGCGCTGCGTAGTCGCCCGCGCGACCAGTTTGTGTTGTCGAGCAAGGTCGGACGCTTGTTGTCGCTCCCCAAAGATCCGGACACTTGGGACCGGTCTCCCTGGATCGGTGGTTTGTCCTTTGAACACCGTCGCGACTATACCTATGACGGGATTATGCGGTCTTATGAGGACAGTATTCAACGCCTTGGGACCACTTATATTGATCTTCTTCTGATCCATGATCTCGACCATTGGCATCTCGAGTCCGATGCCAAGGTCAACGCGTATATGGCGCAACTCTATACATCGGGATATCGCGCCTTGCGCGACCTGAAGGATCAGAAACTCATCGGAGGTATCGGCGCAGGTATCAACCAAAAGGGCACCATGCAACAATTCATGGACTGCGTTGATTTGGATTTTTTCCTGCTGGCTCTGGTCTATACATTGCTGGACCACGATGTTCTGGATACCGAAATGGCCGCCGCAGCCGAGCGTGGCATGGGATTTGTCATCGGAGGCGTATATAACTCCGGAATCCTGGCAACTGGCGCCGTTGACGGCGCGATGTACAACTACCAACCGGCAACAGACGGGCCAATAAAGCGCGTCCGGCGTATCGAAGAGGTTTGCAAGCGCCACGAAATTCCCCTGGCGGCTGCCGCGCTGCAATTTCCGCTTGGACACCCCAACGTGGCTTCGGTTATTCCCGGCGCCATCTCTCCGGAACAGCAGGCACAAAACATCAATGCGATGGCGCATGACATCCCCCAGGATTTTTGGGCCGAGCTGAAGGCTGAGAACATTCTCGCCGAGCACGTTCCAACACCGAATCCCTGACTTGCCAGAACGCCGTGTCAGAGGAATCCTGCTGGCACCGTCACAGCCGCACTGGCGGCTCATCGTCAATGTAGACGCTGGGCTGGATAGGTCGATTGAATTGATTTGACCAAGGTCAGGAATGTGGGCTGTGTTGACATCAGTTGTCAGTGCAGCGAAGGATCGAAAACCCTCCGTCTTTGCAGAATTACTGCGTTGCTGTATTCGACACCAAGGGCTCGAACCAGCCGTTCGCCGCGTACAGCACGAAGGTCCAGTTAGGGCCGTTCGCGTCATGTCGGCGCGTCCTGGGGGCTAACTTTGCAAATGTCGCTAACTGCGCATTGCTGCCGTTGGAGCTGACCGCAGCGAAGGTCCGCTCCCAGCCCTTCTACGACATTGGTGCGCATTGCAGCATGAGGTGGCATCTAGAGCACTTAGGGCGGTAAGGAGCCGTTCGCTGCGAAGAGCACCAACGGCAGCTATGCAAACAAAACGGGCTTTGGGGGGAAGTCAGTGTTTGTCGCCGCTCTTGATATTTGCGTTGTTGATCCAATCAGCCGCGAACGACATGAGAGGCGCATAATCGCAAAGGTATGTAGGTGCTTGACCAATCTTACCGTAGGAAACGAGCCCTGCTTCTTCGAACGCTGCACCCACCTTTGGGAAAAGCCTGTTCAAGTCGTCGGCAACGTCCGGAGTTTCAGCCCAAGGTGCATTGCCTGTCCCAGTCTTGAAACGCCTGACTTTTGTTCGACGTGTGTCGGCAAGGCTTTCCGCAGTATGAAGCGCTGAGCATCTGTTCCAGCCAACACCAATTAGCAACATTTTCATGCGCTTTCTGTCTTGAAGATATCCAAGTGGCGTCTCTGGACCTGTAGCCCAAGCCAATGAATGGCGAGAGGCAAATTCTGAGGCATCTAAGCCGTTTAAGCAAATGGATGTGGCGGGATGAACACTTCGGCAAGTCCCTGGCCAAGTCCGAAAAGTCTCTGCGATAATACCCATCCCCGAAGTCGGAGACGTTTCAGGATCAAAGCCGAGGACGGCGTCTTCAATCTCTGCCCGAATTTCCTGCGAAATGGCCGCGCTGTCAATGTCTGACGGGAAATATGCGTCAGTTGAAAAGCCGGGCATGGCAAGCAAACCTTTGCTTCCAACTGCAGAAAAGAGCGCCTCGACAACTGCTCGCGCACCCCCAATGGGCGTCCCGATAGCGCGCATAGACGCATGAATGAAAAGCCCGTCGCCTTCGTGAACGCCGAGTCCGCGAAGGTCTGCTATCAAGCTGGTTTTTGAACTAATTTTATCTGTCATCAGGGCCGTATATCAGGCGATTTGAAACTGAGCAACGCGAGGTAGTTAGGGCTCTAACCAGCCATTCTCTGCTCTGGTCACGAAGGTCGGCTCTGGGCCGTTCGTGTTGAGTTAATCGGTCTGATCGTAGTTCACCAAAACTGAATATCGAACATCCGAAACCGAGACTCTTAACAAAAGGAGTCTCCACGATTCATACCTTGTCATAATCCAGAAGTGCGGCACACAAAATGTAGTGCCGCATTTTTTGTTTCTAGAACATTGTCGCTTGGGTAGTCAGCCGGTGCGGAAGTGGCAGGCCATAGAAATACGGGCTGACAAGGTGTGCAATCACCAAGCCAGCCCTAACCGACACCTGAGCAGCATACTCAAGAATGGCTATGCCCCGGCTAGCATACTGTATGCGGGTCGTGCAACTGCGCGTGGAGAGCCGTTTGCGGATGGAAGAAAAATTAGACGACGAGTATGCGAAGTGCGTTGAAGGTGCTTTGACTGGACTGGTGGTTATTGTGGCGTAGTCGGGTGCCCTGAAACGCGAGCTTTGGCACAGCCGCAGCGAATTCACACTATGTCCGCATGGCCGTGATCAAGCCAACTCAAATGCTACGCCGACCAGTCAATGTCTGCTTCGGGGAAGCTGCGGCGCAGCATGCGATGCCCCGGTCAAAGTCCGGAAAGGGCCGGTTGTGTCGCTTCAAGGCATCTGGGGCGGCGACTTTGCAAATGTCGCTAACTGCGCTTTGCGGACCTTGGTGCAACACGCAGCGAAAGGCCAGTCTCCTCCCTTCAGGTCGAGATGTGCTAGGTGCAGCGTCGGTCCCTGAGCGCTCTGTCTGGTCTTTGGTTACGCTTGGTATGATTGACCGGAATGGGATCATGGCAATTTTGTCCTCATCGCCCAAGATATCGCCGTTCTCGCTCATCTTGATAGTTCTCCGCGCGGGTTCCGCTGATCAGGTGGTCTGGGCGGATGCAATTTCTGTTGTGGCACGTGTGTCTGACCACGTCTTCGTAGCTGGCCAGCAACGCTGTCAGGACCGTGTGGACGAACTGATACGCGTATTTTCGGCCCCCCTTGAACTTCACCTTGCGAGGGGTTGCTCCTCCCAAAACTAAGCAACCATCCGCTTGTATCTTTGCCTCATTCAAGAGGTCGGCGACTCTAGAGAGAGCTGCTTCGGCATGCTCTTCGAATACGCAAGTCCAATAGTCTCGCGACGGGTTTGACAAACTTTCGTGGAACGCGGTCCGGTAATGCTCGGACAGGTTCTTTCTGCCGACGTCCAACCATGTCTGAACATCTAACGTCATTGCTGGCCGAGCTCACTGTTTTGGGTATCAAGGCCCATGAGCCGTTTCATTGCAGGGTACAATGTAGCAGTCAAATGATCATGGATTTTTCCTAGATCATCTTCGTGATGCAGTATTGCTCTGATTTGGCCATGTTCTGGCTTGTAGTTTGGATGATGCCAAGCCCGACGCTGCTTCTGACCGCCCCATGCAAACCTCTTCTTTTTCCACCCAAGCTCGCTGAATATATGGGTCTGCGCGTTTGCTTCACGTCTGGCAAAGTGAGTAATGATTTTCAGGGCGTCGCTCTGCGGCACAAACTTGATATCGTTAATCGTCAGGAAATCGTCTACAGCAGTACCGCTACTGGCAACTTCACCTGATCTACGATCTCACGTTTCTGGCTGTCTGAAGTTCGTCCCTGATCCCGGACACTGGGGTACTTTACCCCTGTCCATGAAAGGGGCACCAAATGGGTCAACAGCGACGGAAATATACGGACGATTATAAGGCTGCGGCAGTTGAACGACTTTATGAGCCGGGTGC
>JABSSD010000147.1 GCA_013214575.1 Paracoccaceae bacterium
ACAGATTTGTCGATACATAGTCAAGCAAAGCTGAGTGCCGTCGCAAGACAGCTCAATGAACGACCTCGAAAAACGCTAGGATATGAGACACCAGCCGAGCGTTTCAATGCATGTGTTGCGTCGACCCGTTGAAACCGCCGGTGGAAGGTTCAGAAACAGGAACTCGTTCTCGGTCCTAAATGGGAATGGGATGTATCATAATTACCAAAAAACGCTTCCCACTTCTGACGTTCAGGAGAGGTAACGAAAAATATCTATTGGTTTGATTTTAAACAGGTAATTTCTTTCTGGGAAGTGTCTACCCAACTCGGCGACAGATTCCCCAGTTCTAGGCCACGTAATTCTAACAAATAGATGGATGTCGGTGTGGGTTTGCCTTCTTTTAGACCTTGTTATTAAGGCCCTCTGACGTTTTCAGATAATTTGCAGGGTTAGGTGTCCCGAGAACCTATAAAGGGGGTTTGAAGCCCGATTGCAGCCTTTTTGAAAGACAATGGGGCAGTCGCTCAGGAATGGCGGGTGGCGGATTGAAATCCCTTGTTTACAAGGTTCGATCCGGCATCCTCCGGGCTCTTCCGGTTACTGCAATAATAAGTGTCCAACAACACTCAGAGCACTTTAGCTGCGGTTTTCAGGCGGGTCACCCTGGTTTTTGATCTCATTCCAGAAGCGGCTTGGGACAGCCGTTTTTGCAAAGTCGTCTACGGGGAGACACAAACCGTTGAAATCCCGGTTTTAGCGCTGCGTTTAAATCCTGTTTAAATGCCCCTTTTTCAACTGTTTGAACGCGTTCTGCTGCCATTGGGATCCCCCGTTACAGGCTGCAGCAGATCGGCCTACGGGCTTTCAAAGGTCCGTATAAAAGTTCTCCGTTCTGCCCTTTGGCTGTTTCCTTGCGGGCGAGGGGGGGGCGATCTGAACCTTAGCCATTTGGAGCCCGGCAAAGGTCTTGCGGATCTCGGAAAAATCATTGATCGACGCCTGCACTTTGCTCCTGGCTGATATCATCCACTGCGTCAAAGTTTCAAAATCCTGGGGGCAAACATAGCTTTGCCATGATCGTCCTCGCTGCCCCAGTAGGGGGACCAAGTTGAACAGGCCGAGGGCCGGTCATAGCAGGGTGATAAACTCAGCGTAGGGCACGCTAGAGCGGGATTGCGGGTTGCCCGCAATATAGACTTCGGTGCCGCCGAAGGCCTCTATAAATCTCAGGGTGTCGTCCAGGCCCAGGACCTCGAAGTAGGGTTCGACCTGGGCGGTCGGTTTTGGATGGGGCAGGTCAGAAATGGTCATTTTGCGACCCCTTTGGAGCGGTTCATCGGCAGGGCGATCACCGGGGGAGAGGGGGCGGTCGCCCGGCTCCTCTCCGGTGTCATCGGACCAGATCTGGGCAGTCAGCGAGATAAATGCGGTTTGTGGGGTTTCACTCATGCAGCCATATATGCAGCCGGGCAAAAACGCAGACACCCACAACTACTTGTGGGTGTGGCAGCCCATGAGGGCTTGATCAGGTTGGCGGTGATTTAAGCGCCGGTCAATCCCGGCGGGTGGCGGCCTCTTCCAACCAGTCTTCCAGCTCGGCGACGATATTGCTCTGGTCTTCATCAGACAGGCCGACGAATGGGCGGGCAGGGATGATGCCCCAGGGGATTGAAGATCCGTTTGAAGCCTTGCCAAAAGCGCCCTTACCTGCGCCGAATTGCATCACGGCGGCTTGAATGGCGTTTGAGCCATATTCGACGCTGTCTTGGTCAGCCTCATAAAACAGGGTGTTGCGCATATCTCCCGAGACATTCAACGGTGCGCCAAAGGTCAGCCCCAGTTTGGCATATCGGTCCAGGGTGGATTGCTTGCGCGGAGCAAAAGGCGTGCCGTCGGGTTGCTCGCCGTCGCGCATGCGGTCCTGGGTCGAAACCAGCAGCAACTCGCCAATGGCCCCCATCACCGGGGTCATATCGCTCACAGCCGCTGCTACCGCAGGATCCAGAGTGTCGGTGTTGTACTCAAAGCTGGCCATGGCAATTCCACCTTTGCTGTTGATGCTGGCATCAGGTCGCCAAGCTCTTTGGCTGAAGCAGCCGGTTCATCTCATTAGTAACCGAGATACGAATATCACAGCAAATTGTTACTAGGGGGCGGATTGCAGCGGATCAAAGGACGCTCATCGCGCAAAGCCCAGATGTAATTCACCGTCCTGCGCAAAGGCTACTGGGGCAGAAAGTCTTGGGCCCATGGCCCTGCGTGGCGGCAGGCCAATGCCGGGCATGTCAGCTTCAGCCAGCTCAAGGTGATGTCGGCCGTCCAGGCCTGCCGAACCGAAGCGCTTGGCGGGCATGTGGCTGGTTGCGCCAAATGCGACTATCATCATATCGCCTACAATTCCTGCAAGAACCGGCATTGCCCAAAATTGCCAGGTGCCAGCGGCGCGCGACTGGATGGAGGCGCGTGCCGAGGACCTGTTGCCGGTCGAGTATTTCCACTTGGTCTTCACGCTGCCAGCCGAGATTGCCCAGATTGCCTATTGGAACAAGCGGGCCGTCTACGGGCTCCTGTTCAAGGCGTCAGCGAGAACGGTGACGACCATCGCCGCCGTTCCCAGGTGTATGGGCGCGCGGGTGGACATGACCAGCGTTCTGCATACCTGGGGCTCGGCGCTAGCCTCGACCGTTCTAGCATCGAGCGACACTTGGGAGCGTGAGAGATTAAACACGGGCCAGCAGGGGATGGGCGTAGGCTTCTGGATATGGCATCGGGCGAGTTGGCCCTAAAGGCACGACATTGTTCCAGGAACGGCCAAAATACCCCTGCCGACAGTGCACCAGAGAATTGCTCGCTGCCACTCCAGGGCGTTTGTAAATGCGGCACAGCCAGCGCCACAGATGCGGATAGTCCAAAATCTTGGCACCATTCAGCTTCATTCGCAGATAATAGACCGGATCGTGACGGTAGAGTGTTGGAAACAGGCGAAGGTCCGCCTCGGTGAAAGTCTCGCCCGTCAGGAAAAGGCGATTATCTGCGGCAAGGCGGTCTTCTAGGGCATTCAGAGTTTCGAAGTAATTTGCAAATGCCTCGGCATAGACATCCTGACTGGACGAGAAACCAGCTTTGTATGCGCCGTTGTTGATGTTGACATATATCTGATCATTAAGTGTTTCGATCTCTGCTCGCAGGGGGGCCTGATCAGCGCCGGACGGGTATAGATCGGGTCGTTTCGCGTTGGGCAGACTGCTGCCAAGAGGTTCGGCTTGGGCGTTCAGCATGCGAATAATCTCGGCGCTTTCATTGGCCACGATCCGCTTGGTTTTCTTGTCATAGAGGATCGGCACGCTGGTTTCATTGGAACCTTCGGCCTCGTAGATTTGTTTGACCAGACGGAATTTTTGGCCAGTCGCCGTCTCTGGCGTGCATTCAGGCAAGGCCGCCCCTGTGAAGGTAGCGATGCGTCCCGGATTAAATTCCCACAGGTTGGGCCCGGTGGTGTCATCCTCAGTTGTGCGGCTGGGAAATACGACATCCATGGTGAGGCTGTCAGACAGGCCGAGAACGTTTCTTGCCAGTGTCACCCGATGGCACCAGGGGCAGTTCAGCGCCACAAACAAGTGGTAGCGACCAGGCTCGGCCGGGAAATCAGTGTCTTCGCCCAAAACATTGCGAAACTTGCTGACACCGCGGACAAATTCACCTTTTTCCCGGCGGGCTTTGGCATCGGTCTGGTCTTCTTCGACGGAAGTCGGGGTCGCGGGTGTGCCGGGGAGCGTCATAGTAAGTTCTCTCTAATGGTGTGGATGGTCACTGGTGGGCGGGGCGTAAAGTTGTCGCCCCACCTTTTCCTGGTTTTCTTATCCTCGAAGTCGATGATGCAGAATAATCGGCACTGCCAGCTCTTCTTCGTCACTCAGATGGCGCTCAAGAAAGCTCTCAATTGCCTCGGCCTCTGCATGCAACTTGCCAGCCTCATCATAGGCCGAGAGCGGATCAAGGTGGATCAGTTTGATCGTCCGGTTGGCAACTTCTGTAAAACGATCAAGCACCCCATCAAGCTCCTCATGGTCCTTTTCCAATATTTCCAGCCCCGCATCAAAACGCGGATCAGCGGCAGAGAGTTCAGGAAAGTAACTGTGGTCTTCCCATCCGTGGTGGCCATGCAGGTTCCTGACCAAGGCACCCCCATAATAGGAGAGCTGTGCAGCATAGTCATTAGGGTCGCGGTTACGATCCAGATACCGTTCGGTTTCAACCCAAACTTGGTCTGCCAATTGGCGAAACATCTGATGCGCACCAAGCCAGTTTTGGGTTGCTTGCTTGAAATGCGGATTGGCTTCCCAGCTGTCACGAGGGTAGTCCTGTAGCAGCACCCGCATGGCTTCGGGCATCGGATCTGATCTGATTTTGGCCAGTTCATTCATGGTCTTGTCCTTTCTCAGCCAAGATGGGGTCAGGAGTCCGCCAAACAACTACGTACCCCCGCACAAAAGACCTGCGCTAAGCGGGGTCAGCCGGACCAAAGCCCGCTTTGCAGCTGTCTGTCACTGCGCAGCGAAGGGCCGTTCGTGACCATGATGGCAGGGGGAAGTCAGCCGAATGCTGCACTATGCACATTTCGACAGTAAGGGCGGGGAGCCGCCATTCGCTGCGCAGTGCAGCAAGGCCTGCATAGCGGGGCGGTTTCAACGGATCGACGCAACACATTAGTCTTTAGTCAAAGATGGAGTGTCTGCCATGGAGTATCGTCGCCGGATATTTTTCACGGACAAGCAGAAATCAGAGATTTGGGATCGATGGCAACGCGAAAAGTCGATGAACTCGATTGTCAAATTGAAGCCCGCCGGGTTTCCCGGATGTCATGCTTTTTGGCGCGATCATCATATCAACACCTAAGTTTTGCATTTACTCCGAGGAAAAAGAGGAGCCGATCATGGAATTAGCAATCAACGGCAGCCCGGTCACCGTGCCTGAAAAACTGCAGGACGTGACTTTGCTGAACTTCCTTCGCGACTTTGCCGGGCTGACGGGCACCAAATTTGGCTGCGGGATCGGGCTGTGTGGTGCCTGTACTGTGCATCTTGACGGCGTGGCAGTACGATCCTGCCAGACATATGTCGCAGATTTAGGCGACGTGC
>JABSSD010000148.1 GCA_013214575.1 Paracoccaceae bacterium
CGGATCAGGAGACGACACCCTGAGCGGCGGCAATGGTGCCGACAAGCTCTACGGGCAGGACGGTTTGGACAGGCTGTTCGGCGGATCAGGAGCCGACACCCTGAGCGGCGGCAATGGTGCCGACAAGCTCTATGGTCAGGACGGCAAAGACCGGTTGTACGGCAACGATGGCGCGGATCGGATATTTGGTGGCAATGGCAATGATCTTTTGCATGGCGGTTCCCAGAACGACCGATTGTACGGTGACGCCGGGGCAGACCGGCTGATTGGCGATACCGGCAATGACTACCTGTCAGGCAACAGCGGTGCAGACCGTTTGGAGGGTGGCGATGGCGCCGATATCCTGATTGGCGGCACCGAGGCGGACATCTTTGTCTTTACAGACGGCACCTGGGCTGACCGGATCACCGATTTCTCCACCCAGGAGGGCGACCGGATCATGTTTTCCGAGGTCACAACCCTGACCTCGTTTGCCGATGCCGCCGCCGCCGCCACGCAGACAGCCGACGGGCTGCTGATTGCCACCGGCAGCGGCGGATCGGTTCTTCTGGATGGCCTGTTGCTCACAGACCTGGACGTGAATGACTTTATTTTCTGACGCCGTTGAATGGATAAATCCGCAGGGTTCGCCCGAATTGCACTTGCCCCGAAATCGGGTAGTATTGCGATAGTGTTGCGGGTTTTCCCTTCAAATGGGGTCTTACCAATCCTATTGTAAAAGAATGGTATTATCGTCGGAGACGGTCATGAAAGCACTTCTTATTCTGCCGGCCTTGCTGGCCATCACAGCTTGCGAGGTGCCCAATAGCGCGACGCGGACATCGGCAAGCGGCAGCACCGAAATCAAACTTCAAAACAACCAGAATTGCTGGGACAACCAATGCATGCGGTACAATGCATATAACGGCACGTTTTCAATCCCAGGCCGCTATTCGGTCAACGCCCCCGCGGGCGCCATACGGAGCGACGGCTATATATCCGTGGACGCATTTCAACAGACCTATGCCCGGGCGAGACGCGCCTCCTTCAATGGTCGTGAAAACAGATAGTGCAGCCACCAATTCGGCCCCACATTCGGCGCTCAGGGCCCGAGTGGCGCAGAGCCAAGACCGCCCGCTCTCCGCGCTCAAGGATCAGCGCCGCTGCGGCACCGGTTCCACCGCAACATCTGTGGGGCCCAGTTTTGGCGGCGAATCACCCATTCCCAGACCCGACCATCTAGCCCGGCTGGCCGTTCCCCCCCTGCTGGCCGCCTCTTCGCCGCAATATACCACTGTCATGCAAATTATTTCCAACCTGTCGCCGAGGTCCCGGGGACTGGCTGATAGCGGCCCATTAGCGACAACCAGAGGCGTTCCGACCTGGCATTGATCCCCTGTAAGCTGATCTATCTCGCCAGTACAAAAATGATTATTCATTTTTTTCCGATAGTTACCCGCGCGTCCGGACTTATGGAACCCGCAGGCCTGTGACTGAGCATTTGGCCGGTCGGGCAACATCCGCCCGCAAAAGAGACAGCGGATTTCGGCCAATCTACGCCTATGTTGAATTTAGCTCTTGATAGCTGCGCCACAATCCCGCAAATGGACATGGCTAACGATTTTCTTTTTCGGCCTACTGTCTCCCGTTCTACGGCGTTCAGTCTTTCGATCCAGACCTGACATGCCGAGCTGTCGCACCAACGCGGGCAGCAAATAATTGGAGACTACGGATATGGCCAATGGCACCGTAAAATGGTTCAACTCTACTAAAGGCTTCGGCTTCATCGCACCAGAAGGCGGCAGCAACGATGTATTCGTTCACATTTCCGCTGTTGAGCGTTCCGGTCTGACCGGTCTGGCCGACAACCAGAAAGTGACTTTTGACATCGAGCCCGGCCGTGACGGTCGTGAGTCCGCTGTGAACCTCGCACTGGCATAAGCCTTTTCGAAGACAAGTTGTAGAAGCGCGGCCCCTGTTTAGCGGGCCGCGTTTTGCGTTTCTAGCGCCGACTTCAGCCCCATGCCCACAATGAAATGCGGCGAGTTAACAGAATTTTGTGCTCTTTGGATGCATTCTTTGGCCAGACCAAGATCCCATCCAATAACTTGAGTGATCACCAGCATGATTATAAAGCGAACCATTGCAGCCGCCACCCTCGCGTCCATCGCCAGCGTAGCGTTCTCCGCAGAGCTGCCGCTGGCAGACCCGATCTCTGCAAGAATCTTTTTAGAATTGCATAGTATTCAGAAACTCTCCGCCGATATTCGGCCTCTGGTCTCCGCACCGGGTGAGGCGTTTCGCGTCATTGATGGCGACTTCCTTGCACTGGGCAACCTCAGAATACGTCTGGTTGGCATCGACGCCCCGAAGGCTGCTCAACAATGCAACACAGCAAGCGGTTCATTTTGGGATTGCTCGGCTCAATCCAGTGACCGTGCCCGAAATATCATTCACCTGGCCGAGCGTGTCGACTGCTTCAGCAGCGACACTGGAAACCATGGGCTCTACCTTGCCTCCTGCCAGGCAGACGGCCGCGACGTCGGTGCCCTATTGGTCGAAGAAGGGCTGGCATGGCCCGACCAGGATCAGGGCTATTATCTTTCGGAATCAAACCTGGCCCAGGCCGATGGGATTGGCATCTGGCAGGCCTACACTCAACCCCCATGGGAATGGCGCATGCAGTAGCACTGACACCGGGACTTGTCGTCAATGCCGCAGCAGCTGGCCACCACTCAGCAAGAGCGGCGGCCTTGTTCCGCTTGAAATGGACGCCAGGGCAAAGGCGAGGCCAAGATTTTAAGGGGTGTGACCGGGCCGCGATGCCCCCCCCCTGGGCGCTCTGTAATCGCTCGACCAATTGGCGGCCATCGCCTGACAGGGCTTTGTTGCACAAATAGGGTGATGGGCATGCTTCGCCTTTCCCCGGACGGGCTTATCCTACGGCCTCTGTTTTGGGTATGCCAAGAGCGGTGAAACCGCTGAGGATCGCAGCACGGATTTGGATCCCGGCAACCTGCCGGTCGAAGTCTCGCGCTGAGAGGCGCGTCCCCGATGCGGCTGCGCGTCACCTCGATTGCTGGTATCTCTAGCGATCGTTGCCCTATAGGCCTGCTGACGTCCCCGCTGCCCCGTTCCATGATTTACCCGCAAACCACTGCCGGGCAGTGGATCGTAAGGGCGCCTCGTCGCTTCAGTGCAAGGTGATAGTTCAACCCGTTTTTGGTCTTGTAAATCGCTGCTGTCCAGCTGCTCAGGGCCGCCAGCTATCACGCTGATTTCACAGGGTGAATCCCATCATCAGATTGGTGCAACAAAGCCGTGGGCAGGTATCACAAGCTGGTCGACAGGCCCATTTGCCTAAAGTCAGCGACAGAACCGTTTCGAAAACCAGAAGCCAGAAGTCAGGATTGGTGTCGGCATTCTCAGCAAAATGACCAAACTTAGCCGTCCCGAGTTCGAGCTCCATTACCGTTGGCAGATCACACGCGGGTTGCGCTGCCCCCAATCGGTGAACAGATCGGCGATGATCCTTCCAGTGAGCTGCTCAATCGCCTTGGTGCTGATCGCTTGATCGCCCTGTCGGCCAAACGCAACGACCTCATCGCCGATCACCACTCCGGGCAGATCGGTGACATCCGCCACGATCGTATTCATCGAGATCTTCCCCAACACCGGCAAACACCTTCCCCGAATCAGCACGACACCGGACCCCGAAAGCTGGCGACAATAGCCGTTGGCATAGCCAAGCGCGATGCTGGCCAGCACCCTGTCACGGCGCAAACAAGTGGTCCGGTCATAGCCGATCGTGCTGCCTTTCGGATAGACACCCACGCTGATCACTCGCGATTTCAGCGTGAGAGTAGATTGGAAGTCTGGCCGCGAACCGGCAATGCCATATAAGATGGCACCACAGCGCATCATATCGGTTTGGGGGTCTTGCCCAGAGGCCAGTGTCAGCGTGCTGCCCCCATGCACCAGCACATCTTCACGGCGCAGACCACTGTTGGCGAAGATCCAGGAAAG
The DNA here is from genome assembly GCA_013214575.1 of Paracoccaceae bacterium. Taxonomy (GTDB): domain Bacteria; phylum Pseudomonadota; class Alphaproteobacteria; order Rhodobacterales; family Rhodobacteraceae; genus Parasedimentitalea. The sequence goes on from JABSSD010000148.1 coordinate 4,006, forward strand.
GTCATCTTGAAACCGGGCGATGCTGTCAGCCAGCTCTTTGGGTTCATTTGATGGGAAATGCGTACACAGCCCAACGACACGCTCACCGGCCAAATCCAGAATCTCTTTGCAGGCTTCGCGGCCGCCAGCGGTTGAAAGTTCGAGCCCGTCGCGTGACATGCCATCCGCATTCAGCGAAAAATGCAGCCGGGGCAGCGCCCCCTGCCCCCGTGTCTCGATCAGTGATTTCACGCCGTCGACGGTTCCAACCAGCTCTTCAACACGGTCTTCCACAGCGTGTTTAACTTCTTGCGGAGTGGCTCAATATCGAGCCTGCAAACCCCGCATCACGCGCCGCCCGCGCCTCGGAGTTTGATGAAATCCCGATATAGCTGACACCCTGTTCGATCAACAAGGGCACCACGTTTTCAATACCATGCCCATAGGCATCAGCCTTGACCACGGCGCAAAACCGGGTGCCTTGTGGCAGTCGCGCCAGTGCATGGGTCAGGTTTTGCGCAATTCTTGGCAGCGAGATCTCACACCATGAGCTTTCCAACAATTGATCATCCATCCGCCGCCGGCCGATCAGTTTGCGCCGCCAACGCAGGGCTGCACAAGATCTGTTCAATGATCTCAACAAACAGCGAAATCCCAACTGGAATGAGTGCGTCAGGAAAGTCAAAATTGGGGTTGTGCAACTGCGGTTGATCCTCGCCAGAGCCAATGAACAACATTGCCGATTTTGCACCATCAAGCCCAAAACGACTGAAATCTTCCGACCAACGCATTGGCGCTGTCATAAGGTGTTCGATCAGATCAAGATTTTGGGCTGAGCGCGCGGCGATGGCCACGGCACTGGCCTTATTCACATTTGCCAAAAACACGTCATGCCAGCAGACCGCAGCCGATAGTGCAGTCTTTTGCCCAAGCGCGGTGCTCACCAGAGTTTCGGCCTCGGCGACCATCCGGTCCATTTGCCGGTCTGTCTGGCTGCGCAGTGTCACCCACAGCTCGCCATCTCCCGGTGCAATACCAAAACTCGCCTTTCCCAAACGACAATGAGTCAGCGTGGCCAGGGAAAAATCGTCATCCATAGTGCCGCCATGGCCAAGAAGAGGCAAAGTCTGCATCAAACCCGCCATCACCTGAGCGGGCGAAACCCCATCTTCGGGGGCTGCAGCATGCGAGGTTTTGCCCGTTAATGTGATCTTCATCCCCCGCGACGCGCAATTGCTCGGGCCTTCGCGCAGGCCAATCTCACCCAATGGGCGGCCCGGAACGTTGTGATAGGCAAAGGCAAAATCGGGACGAATCTCGGGCCAGCGCGGATCGTTGATCACGGCTTGTGCGCCTGCTCCGGTCTCTTCGGCAGGTTGAAACAGCAAAACAACGCGCCCGTATTCTGGGCGTTTGGCCAGGGCCAACCCCACCCCGAGCACCATCACCATATGGCCGTCATGCCCGCAAAGATGGCCTTTGCCCGCGATCTTGGAGCGATGCGACAGCTCGGAGATTTCGTGAATCGGCAGGCCATCAAGCTCACAGCGGATCAGGACCGTCGGGCCGTCTTGCTTGCCGATGAATTCAGCCGCAACGCCGTGACCGCCCAGACCCGTCCAAATCCGGTCCGCGCCTGCGCGCTCTAGCTCAACAGCGATGCGCGCACTGGTCTGTTTTTCTTCGCCCGAAACCTCGGGGGCTTGATGCAGGGCTCGGCGCAGCTCGCCCAGTTCTGCAATCTGACGATCAGTCAAGGCACGTGTCATGGGGCATTCTTTCACATTGGGGCCAAGCGGCCATAGCTTCAGCGAGCGGCTTGATAGCCTGTCAGGCAGCGCGTCAGATTGGCGCCGAGGCTGTCAGAGAGATAGCCGCCCTCTTGCACGAACAGCACCGGTATCCCTAAGTCAGCTACCGCAGCCCCGATCCGGGAAAATCCGTCCTGGGTGACAGCAAGTCCCTGAAATGGATCATCAATTGACGCATCCAACCCCAAGGCAACCACCAGGACATCGGCCCCAAACAGAGACACACGTTCCAGCGCGGTGGCCAGTGCTTTCATAAAGCCGTCATCATCGGTGCCGCGCGCCAGTGGCAGGTTGAGATTGTAACCCAGCCCACGCCCTTCGCCCCGTTCTTGGGCATAACCCCAGAAGAACGGGTAAAATCGCTCAGGATCGGCATGAATAGAGACGGTCAGCACGTCGTCGCGGTCATAGAACATGCCCTGTGTACCGTTGCCATGGTGCACATCGACATCGACGATTGCCGGGCGCAAACCTGCGGCGCACAACCGCTCAGCGGCGATGCCCGAATTGTTGAGAAAGCAAAACCCACCGGCCAAATCGCCAAAAGCATGGTGTCCCGGCGGACGCGACAGCACATATGCGGATTGGGCACCGTCGACGAGAATATCCGCGCCAGTGATCGCCGATTGCGCTGACCAATAAGCCGCCTCCCAGGTGCCTTTTGCAATCGGGCAGGCCGTGTCAGCCTGATGATAGCCAGATTGGCCGGCCGCCGATTTCGGGTAGCCATCGCTGCGGCGTGCAGGATGGACATTTGGGATCACCTCATCACTGGCGCCTTCAATATATTGCCAACGACGGTAGATGTTTTTGAGGAAGGTTAGATATTCAGCCGTATGCACCGCTGCAATCGGGCCAAGACCCTCATCCTTGGGGGCTTCAAAAATGCAGCCCGCAGCCTCGGCACCGGCGCGCAGTACCTCAATGCGTTTGGGCTGCTCGGGGTTTGGAAGTATCTTGCCATTGGCCATGAAATGCTTGGGGTCATGCCGCCATTGGCGCTCGTCTAGTATCGCTCTCATTTGCCTGTCCTGCATCTTGCCTGTCCTGCATCTTGGTTGTGCTTAAATCGCGGTACGATCGGCACCTTTTAGGCCCAGCATCGCGCGGGCTTCGGTTGGGGTGGCGACCTCGCGGCCCAGATCCTCAACGATCCGCCGGATCTTGACGACCTGCTCGGCATTGGTTTTGGCCAAGGTGCCGCGCGAAATCATCAAGCTGTCTTCCAGGCCAACCCGCACATGCCCGCCCATCGCCGCCGCCATGGTAATAAACGGCATCTGGTGACGCCCGGCCGCCAGAACCGAAAACATATAGTCATCGCCAAACAGCTTGTCGGCGATCACCTTCATATGCATCAGGTTCTCCGGGTCAGCCCCCATACCGCCCAACACACCAAAGACGAATTGAATGAACAGAGGCTTTTGCACCAGCCCACGATCCACAAAATGCTTGAGCATATAGAGATGACCGATATCATAACATTCAAACTCGAACCGGGCGCCCCGCTCAGCGCCCATCTCGGTCAGGATGCGGGCCATATCCCGGGGCGTGTTCTTGAAAACCAAATCATCGCTGTTTTCCAGAAACGGCTTTTCCCAGTCAAATTTCCACTCGCTGACCTTCTGCACCGCCGGGTAAAGCGCAAAATTGAGCGAGCCCATATTCAGGCTGCACATCTCTGGCTCTGCCAACTTGGGAGCGGCCAGACGGTCATCCAGCGTCATCAGCGCGCTGCCACCGGTCGAGATGTTCAGCACTGCATCAGATGCCTGCTTTAGACGCGGCAAAAACGCCATAAAGTCTTCTTTGAGCGCCGAGGGCTGGCCGGTTTTAGGGTTGCGCGCATGAAGGTGCAAAATCGCCGCCCCCGCCTCGGCCGCCCCCAGTGCATGCTCGGTGATCTCGTCGGGCGTGATCGGCAAATAGGGCGACATTGATGGCGTGTGAATCGAGCCAGTAATAGCGCAAGTGATCAGGATTTTTGTCATCGGTTAGGCTACTTTCAAATCGGCATGAATTTCTTGGCTGAACTGCGCCAGGCTGGCATCAAGACCCTCGATAATCTCATCGATGTGCCCTGCATTCACGATCAGCGGCGGGCAGACCAATATGTGGTCACCATGGGTGCCATCCCGCGTGCGTCGCGAGTAAACGATCAACCCGCGCGCATAGGACAGATCAACAAAGCGCTGATGCGCATTCAGGCTGGCCGGAAGCGGCGCTTTGCTGTCGCGGTCGCCCATGAATTCAAAGGCCGTCAACAGGCCCTTGCCGCGCACGTCGCCGATCAGTTCGTATTTCTGCATCAAGCCGTTGAGCCGGGCCAAAAGCCCGTTGCCCATCACAGTGGCATTGGCGCAAAGATCCTGCATTTCAATCTCATTGAGCACGGCAAGACCGGCAGCACAGGCCAGCGGATTGCCAGCATAGGTGAAACCATGCGCAAAGCCGCCCTGGTCCAAAATCGGCGTCACCAGCCGTTCGTCGGCGATCATCGCACCCAGCGGCACATAACCCGCGCCCAGACCCTTGGACATCACCACAATGTCAGGCCGCGCTTGCCAATGATCTGAGCCCAAAAACTTGCCGGTGCGGCCCGCGCCCGTCATCACTTCATCCATGATAAGCAGGATGCCGTGGCGGGTACAAATCTCACGGATCCGCTCCATATATCCGCGCGGCGGCACCAGTGCACCCGTCGATGCCCCCCCCACCGGCTCAACGATAAAGGCCAGCACGCTCTCTGGCCCTTCAGCCAAGATCTTGGCTTCGAGCATGTCGGCATAGTGAAGACCGGTGGCCGTGTCATCGCCATCCAGCCCGTCAAGATAGGCGCGCGGCGCCGGGATCTTGGGCATCTCTTGCATCATCGGCGTAAATGGCGCGGTCAGCGGTAAGTATCCCGTTACAGCCAGTGCACCCAAACTGCAGCCATGATAGCTTGGCCGGCGCGAGATGACCTTCCAGCGGGTATCCTGCCCCGTGGCCACCGCATATTGCCGCGCCAGTTTCAGCCCACTTTCTACCGCTTCAGAGCCGCCGGACACAAAGAACACTTTGTTCAGCCCTTCAGGCATCAAACCAGCCAGTTTGGTCGCCAATTGCTCGGAGGCTTCGGTTTCAAAATGCAATCGATAGCCGAAAGTAGATTTTTCCATCTGGCGACGCATCGCCGTGAGCACAGACTCGTTGGAATGGCCGACATTGCACACCATCGCGCCCGAGGACCCGTCCAGATAGCGCTTGCCATCCTGGTCCCACATATAAACGCCACGCGCCTGGTCCAAAACAGGTTTGCGCCCATGCGCTTGATAGAAAAGATTGCTCATTGTCTGCTTCCCAGTTTTCCGACCGCTGTTTTGCCTTTTCAGCCCGCTCTGCTTAACAGTGTTGTCAGCGTGCTTGGGGCCTGAGTGTGGTCTTGCCGGAACCATGCGAGAGACGCTAGTATAGATCAAATAGATAATCTAAATTCCAGATATAGCGAGCACCTATGAAAGAGAATGGTCCCCACCGCGAGGCAGAGCGTATCGCACGCGAGCTCGACTGGAACCTTTTACGCACCTTTGTCGTTCTGGCTGAAAGTTATTCGATCACCGATGCCGCAAACCAATTGCGGCTCAAACAGCCGACAGTTTCGACGGCGCTCAAACGGCTTGAAGACCGAATTGGACGCAAGCTGATCAATCGCTCGCCGGGCCATTACGCGCTGACCGAAGCCGGGCGGCTGCTGTACCGCGAAGCGGTTGAGATCAACGGCTCGGTGCTGCGCCTGTCAACCCTGATGCGTGAGATGACCGATGACGTGCGTGGGCATGTGCGCATAGCGATGGCAAGCCATGTGGTCAGCCCTCTAATTGATCAGACGCTGGCCAGCTTCCACTCTGCGCACCCGAAATCGACCCTGGCAATTGACGTGCTCTCCAGCTCAAAGGCGATTGCCGAGGTTGCGGCCAAACGCGCTTCATTTGCGATCTGCCTCGTTGGCGATCACAGCCCTGGGCTTGAGTATCGGCGCATGTTTCGGGAATATTTCGGGCTGTTCTGTGGCCCGCCTCACCCGCTTTTCGGACGCGACAACCTGACGATTTCCGATCTTGAGGGCCATTCCTCGGTGAGCTTTGAAACTGACCGGCTGCAAGATGTTCTGAAACCCATCACTGTGATGCGCGCGCAGGCCGCTCTGGGGCAAAAGATCACCGGCGTATCGAGCCATCTTGAAGAAGTGCGGCGGATGATCGTCTCGGGATTGGGCGTTGGCCCGCTGCCTGTTCATGTCGCTGCCCGCGACGTCCGTGACGGGCAACTTTGGCAGGTGCCACCCTTTGATGACCTGCCCCCGATTGACGTTTATCTGGTCTGGAACGAACGCGCAGCGAAGAGCCGCGCGGAACAGATTTTGCTCGATGGATTGGTGCAAGCGATTGAAACCACCCCAATGGAAGAGCGCAGCTATCGGTGAGAGGGGGCGCAACAGCGGGCGGTTTGGCGATACACCAGCATCCCCACCGCCAGCCGCACTGGCACGGAGCCTTAGCCCTTTTGGCCTGCAAGATGCTTTCGCAAGAAGTTCCGCGTGCGCTCATTTTTCGGGTTCCGGAAGATCACCTCTGGCGGGCCTTCCTCCACCACAACGCCCTGGTCCATAAACAAGACCCGATCGCAGACACTCTCGGCGAACCCCATTTCATGGGTCACGATAATCATTGTCATGTGCTCTTCTGCAAGCTTTTTCATGACAAGGTTCACCTCTTCGACCAATTCAGGGTCAAGCGCCGAAGTCGCCTCATCAAACAGCATCACCTTGGGCTTCATCGCCAGTGCCCGTGCAATCGCAACCCGTTGTTTTTGCCCGCCTGACAGCTGCGAAGGATAATAATCAATCCGCTCAATCATGCCCACTTTGGTCAGCTGCTCTTCTGCCAGAGCATTGGCCTCAGCATCAGACAAGCCTTTGAGCATCTTGGGCGCCATAGTCACATTTTCACGCACTTTCAGATGCGGGAACAGGTTAAAGTGCTGGAACACCATGCCGATTTCTTGCCGCACTTCGTTGATGTGCTGCTCATACTGGCGATGTGGCAGGCTCTTATTGATCTGCTTGTCTTCCAGCCAGACCTCGCCCCCCGTTAGCGGATCAAGATCATTGATCGCGCGTAAAAGCGTGCTCTTGCCCGAGCCTGAAGGGCCGATAATCGCCACGATCTGGCCACGCTGCACTTGCAAGCTGATGTCACGCAATACGTTCAGCGACCCAAAGCTTTTCTGGGCATGGCGGATGTCGATGAACGGTTTTTGGTTGGTCATTTTGCTCTCCTCCCCGTTCAACGTGAAACTTGAATGCGGCGTTCAACGTGGCGCAATACAGTTTCCATAACGAGGTTGATGATATAATAGAGGACAGCCACGAGCACATAGAACTCAAACGGCCGGTAAGTGCTGCCAATGGCGCGCTGCGCCGACAGGGTCAGTTCGGAAACGCCAATCACCGACACCAAAGCCGAATCCTTGAGCAGGGCAATCATATTGTTGCCAATCGGCGGGATCACATCGCGGATGGCCTGCGGCACCACCACTTTACGAAGTGCCTGCATCCGGCTCAACCCGAGTGTGCGCGCGGCCTCAACCTGGCCCTTGTCGACAGCCAGGATGCTGGTCTGGAACAGTTCCGAATTATAGACCGCAAAATGCAACCCAAGCCCGACAACCCCAGCGACAAAAGCGGGCACATCGATGCCGATTTGCACCAGGCCGAAATAGATCAGAAAGAGCTGCAGCAACAGCGGTGTTCCCATGAACAGGAACGAAAACACTCGGAACGGCCAGCGCACAACTGCGGGCGCATAAAGAGCGATAACAGCCAACAGGATGCCACCGAAAAAGCTGACAACAGCGGCACCGACCGTAATTGCAATTGTCCAAAGCGCGCCGATCAGCACGATATCAAGATATTTTGGAATGACGCTAAAATCGAGTCCCATGAGTTTTCTTTCCTCGATTAAATGATGCGCGCTTTACGGTCGGCCCAGGCAATGCCCAGCCCCACCACGTAAATGATGATCATGTAAAGAACGCCAGCGATCAGGAACATCTCGAATGGTTTGTAGGTCGAGCCGATATAGCGTTGTGCGGTGTAGGTTAGCTCCACCACAGAGATCGCCGCGACCAGGGCAGTACCTTTGATCAAGGCGTTGATATTTACACCAAGTGGCCGGATCATTAGCCGCATTGCCTGCGGTAAGATCACGTTGCGCATCGCCTGCCAGCGGCTCATGCCGAGCGTCCGAGCGGCCTCTTTCTGGCCCTTGTCGACGGCAATGATCGCACCTCGAATGGTTTCGGTCATATAGGCTCCGGCATTGAGACCCAGCCCGATCACACCTGCTTCAAAGGCATCCAGCTGAATGCCGATCTGCGGCCCGCCGAAATAGAGGATGAACAGCTGGATAAGCGCCGGAGTGCCCCGAAACACGCTGACATAGGCGGCGCCCAAAATGCGGAACACCGCAAAACGCGAGAACCGCGCCGAGGCGCCGACAATCGCGCATGCCAAGCCCAATACAGCTGTTAGAACCGACAGTAAAATAGTAGTCCAGGCCGCCTCCAGAAAGTAGGGAAAGACCCGTTGCATCAGCTCATAGTCCACCGGCGTCTGCCTCCTGAACAGTAACGTTAATTGCCGCGCCCTACATATTGCGATGGTTCACACAGCGTATAGAACGGCCCCGCCTGATAGGTCAGGCAGGGCCAGATATCCAGAGAATTAGCGGATATCGCCGCCGACCCATTTGTTGGCAATCTCAAGATAGGTGCCGTCAGCCATCATCGCATCAAGTGCGGCCTGCATCGACGCCGCCAGCTCAGGGTTGCCCTTGCGGATCGCGATGCCAGCTTCAATGACTCCAGCACTTTCGTCGATCAGCATGACATAATCCTGACCGGTTTCTTTCATTGCCAGGATCGCCGCGATGGAGTCGTTGATGATGGCATCTACGCGGCCATGCTCAAGCTCCAGCAGAAGCTCTGGCAGGCCCTTGTAGGTGCGCACTTTATAGCCCTGACTGCGCGCCCAATCTTCATGGGTTTCGCCCAAAGTTACGCCAACGGTTTTGCCCTCAAGCTGCGAAGTATCAGTGATAACCAAGTCAGGCTTGGAGAAGATCGCGCGTTTGGTGGTGTAATATGGACCGACGAAATCGATCACTTCCTTGCGCTCTTCGGTAATCGACATCGAGCCAACGATAGCATCATATTTACTGGCAAGCAGGCCGCCGATGATGCCGTCCCATGCTGTCGTGACGATCTCGACTTCGACGCCCATACGTTTCGCAATCTCTGCGCCGATGGACGGGTCGAAGCCGACAACCTCGTTGGATTCACTAACGAAATTGAATGGAGGATAAGCGCCACTCATCGCGATACGGATCACACCGGATTCTTTGATTTTTGCCATTTCACCGGCCATAGAAAAACTGGCGGCACTCAGGCTGACTGCAGTCGCAATACCCGCAGCTAGCACGGTTTTCAGAAGCGTTCTACGCGTTGTCATGGTGATCTCCATTGTCGGTTTAGGTCGTTTCTTTTGGAGCGTATTGGCACGTTGGCCTTGGCCCTTGATATTTGTGGGCCGAAGCTCGCACAGCCCAAGCCATTGCGCCAATAGATATCCAGAATGTGAATTATAGAAATGATCTATGGCAGAGCCAGCTGCCTTTTTGTGCCTTTGCTCGCAGGCCGGAACACTTGTAGCGCAAACCTGCCCACCGAGAAATACAGGCTCCAACTCCGGGTACGGCAGTGTCAGACGGATGCGAACCAGTCTGCATAAGGACAGTAACGCTGTCCCTTATTGCGCAAATAGCTGGCGCCTCTCGGCGAGAGCGGCGGTGCGGTTGCGCTTAAAATTGGCGGGTGAGTAAAGCTGGCGTTCCACCCCGGCAGGGTATTCATGCCCCGATTGTTCAACCACCGGCCAGTGTCCTGCTTCTGTGCATTGCCGATGACTTTCATGGCAGCGCTTAGGATCGCAGCTTGGTCGTCACGATGGCATGCGCACCCCCATTGTGTTTCATGATTTCTCCTAGGGGTTTCAACGCCGCCTTGCGGCCCCGGCGTTTGGTGATCCACAGCACGACAAAGTCTTACGTCTCGCCGTTGATCTTCACAAAAACTTCGTCCAGGTGCCATTGCCAATTGGACTGGGCGCGCCTCTGCCATTGCGCCTGCAATTTTATGCACAAACAGGGTTCCAGCCCATCAATGGCCTCGGTGACGGTGTCTTGTTTTTTAGTGATGAGTTGAGCCATGCTGTCCTCTTTCAGGCAACGCGGGCGCCAGTGGCGTCGAAATAGAATGATTTGCCGTGATCCAACACACCGACGTGGGGGGCCAAGAAGCATAAAAACTCGCCGTCCTCGACCGTAAAGGACGACGATGATGAACATCACCGTGCCGACGGGTGTTGCGATGAAGGAGTAAGGGAACAGCCATAAAACGAAGGGCTGCATTAGCATGACAACTCCGACGGCGATCAGCAACCGCGCTCCACAGCGCGAAGGCCCGGCAATCACCATATTCTGGTCCCGCACCATGCGGTCATACCATGTTGCGGGCTCGCCGAAGGCTTCCATGGTTTGTTCGGTCACCGGTGTCCGCGTGGTGAACAGGTTCACATCGCCAATCATCGAAAAGCTGGACGGATCTGCGGCGGTAAATAAGGCAACCACATAGGTGAACAATCCGATCTGTGGTTGGTAGAGGACTGTCCAAAAGTTTCCGACCACGGCGGGGTGGCGTTGTCATACAGCTCTTTGTAGAACTCAAGATCTGCAACTGCACCGTCAGAGTTTACAAATCCCTCCAGGTCGTAGAGTTGACCGCCTGAATTCAAATCGTTCAACATGCGATCGGCGCAATTGGGCCACGGTGCGAACTCAAAGTTCTTCGTGTGGCCCGATTTTGTCGCAAAGTCCTTGCTCAGATCGACCGATGCATTTGTTGGCTCCCAAGCCGCCCAACACAGCGTCAAATCGGTTCCTTCGGCCAAGGCCGCCGTCGAAATTGCACCCGCAACCAGCGCGGAAAGGGCCGTTGAAAATTGATAGGTTTTTCCAATTTTGAATTCCTCCCATTTGCGACGGTATCGCCGCTCTCCCGCGACGGGTCTCATAGAAGACGCTAGATGAGGTGCCTTTCCACTTAAAACATTGAAAGAATAGTCGGCACCAAAGGAACAATCAGGGCTTCAGTCAATGATGCGACCCACCACAAAGGATCTGGCAAAAGCGGCAGGCGTAAGTCTTGCCACGGTTGATCGCGTCCTGAACGCACGGTCAGGACTCTGGGCTACCGCCCACCAGCGCCTGAGGCCGTCGTACCGGTGGACCAAAGGCCAACCATGCACTAACTTTCAACTTGAACCACGCAAGTGGGGCTGCCCAGTAACCACTCCAATTTCGCCACAGTGCCCGGCCCGGATACTTCGATGCGCGGAGCGCCTCGTTCCGGGCGACCGCGCCAGCATTTGTCGCCTTCCAAGGTTGGGCATTCCTGTGTGGCGGGATGACCGCAGCCGCACCGCGCTCCGCGATACGGGATGTTGACCGCGAGCGTCTTCTGACGACAACAAATGGTGCTGAAATCCGGCACCTCCCAATCAAACCCAGTCAGCCTCAAGAGGCTTTCAACAAAGACCGTTCGCCAGTGGGCTAGAACCAGTGGCGCCTCACTGGCTCACCCTGGCGAAGCGCCATCCCGAAGGGCACTTTCACCCCTCTCGGCAGATTGCTGCGCAATCACCTGTCAGGCAATGGTCAGACAAGTCTGGATCGCGGCGTCACTAAATGTCCGTGATCGGCCCCGCTTGCCGGTGAGCTCGCCACCCCGGCCGTGGCCGCAGCAATGCTGTGCTGGCTATTTGTCGGGTCTTGGACATTTGCCTCGATCTTCTCGTATCTGAGCGGCAACAGGGGGATTGAAGCCTGGGTGGTCGGGATGAACCTGCAGGTTTCATTCCTGACCCCACCTATGGCAATGTCAGCCTGTTCCCTGAAAGGGGTGTTGAAAAAGCAGATCGAACTGATGGAGATCTTCCGTGGCATTATGCCCTATCTGGAAATTGTGATCTTCTGCATGTTCTTGATGTACCAGTTCCCGGGGATTACACTGTGGCTGCCTGACTATCTGTTTGGAAAGTGGATACCATAATGAAACGAGATCTTTACCTGCTTTCGGCCAACCAAGCCGTCGACGGAATCTGCACCGGCCGGTTTTCATCAGAAGAGCTCACCGAGGCCTGTCTGGCGCGTATCGAGGAAACGGACAAGGCGATCCACGCTTGGGCTTTTGTCGATCCCTCTGCGGCGCTGGCGCAAGCGCGCGAGATGGATTTGATCCGCAAAGCTGGCCGCGCCACGGGCCCACTACACGGCGTCCCGGTTGGCCTTAAGGATATCATTGATACAGTGGATATGCCCACCCAACGCGGCTCTGAGATCTTTTCCGGGCGTCGAGCCGACGCCGACGCCTGTATCGTCGAGCGTCTGCGCGAGGCAGGCGCGGTGATCCTGGGCAAGACCAAGACAACCGAGTTTGCCTTTGTGCATCCCACCGACACCAGCAACCCACATGACCCCTCCCGCTCCCCCGGAGGATCCTCTAGCGGATCAGCTGCCGCAGTGGCCGCGCATCAGGTGCCGCTGGCGATCGGCACCCAAACCAACGGATCGATGATCCGGCCGGCCTCGTTCTGCGGTGTCTATGGTTTCAAGCCCACCCGAGGGGTGATTTCGCGGCGCGGCGTGCTGCAAACCTCGGTTTCGCTGGATCATGTTGGCGGATTTGCCCGAACGCTAGAAGATGTGGCGCTGCTATGCGATGTGATTGGCAGCTACGATCCATCTGATCCGAACAGTTTTGCCCGGCCCCGGCCACAGATGCTGCAGGGGGCCCAGGCTGAGATGCCGGTGGAACCCGACATTGCCTGGTTTGACCTGCCGTTCAACAGCCGCCTGGACGATGACGCGCGGGAAGGCCTGGAGGCGGTTATCAGCGGCCTGGGCGGGCGCGTACAACGCTTTGATGCCGCGCCGCAAATGGCGGATCTGGTCGCGGCGCAGGCAACCATCCACGAGTACGAGATCAATCTTCACCAAGGCCACGTCTTTAGCGCCCACTGGGATCAGCTCAGCCAGACTTTGCAGGTAGCAATCGAACGCGCCAGACAGATCAGTTCTGCGCAATACGAGGATGCGCTGGCAGTGAAACTCTCATGCGAGGCTTTTTTTGCCAAACACTTCATGGATTTCGATGCGATCCTGGCTCCCAGCGCTACCGGTGAGGCGCCGCTGCTGGCGGCCAATACAACCGGCGATCCGGTGTTTTGCACCTTCTGGACCCTGGCTGGCCTGCCGTCGCTCAGCCTGCCGCTTCTGGTCGGCAACAACGGCCTGCCGGTTGGCGTACAACTGATTGGCGCCGCTGAAGAAGACGACCGGTTATTGCGCACTGCCGCCTGGATGCAGGCTGTCCTGGCGGCTGGTGCCAAACCAACGGAGACCTAACATGCCCGGACTGTCAACATCATCATGGGCAGTATTGGCACCGGCCTGATGGTCGTCTTTATTGTCGGCCTGGCGCAGAGCATTTCAACCGGGTTTGCGGGGGGCTGGGGCGGTCTGCCGTTTACCCTGATCACGCTGTTTGTGATTGTGCCTGCGCTTGCGGCCAAAGGGATTGTGGTGACCAACACGCCCGATGTTCTGACCGATGCCACCACCGAGATCGCTATGCTTCTCATGCTGGGAGCCGCTTAAATATTGTGCTATTATATTTAGGCCTGCGTTCTGACGTCGGGCAAAGTCCATTTTTGCCAGTGAGGAGAGAGCGAAACAGCCTGATCTCCGAGAGACTGGTTGTGAAGTGTTGGGCATGATTGCGTGAACCGCGCGTTCATCTCGACCAGCAGCGAAACCATTTCCAAAAGATCACCCAATCCGGCTCAACACTGGAAATGCATCCAGCAACCAATAGGACATTGCTGACAATCGGCCGGTCATCATAGCAATCCCCATCAGGATCATCAGCACGCCGGCAAATTGATGCAGCCGCCGTCCAAAGCCACGCATGCGACGCAGTTTGCCAGCCAAACGATCAGTGAAGGCTGCAACGACAAGGAAAGGGATGCCAAGGCCTGAAGAATAGACTGCCAGCAAAACAACGCCTTCGCCAACAGTTGCACTTGCCGCGCTTGCGGTCAGGATCGCGCCAAGGATTGGCCCGATGCAGGGGGTCCAGCCAAAGCCGAAGGCAAGGCCGAGAACATAGGATGCAAGCGGTTTGCCTCCCGGAACGTTAATATGGAAGCGGAAATCGCGCTCCATGACCGAAATACGCGCCATGCCCAGCATGAAAAGACCAAACAACACGACAATGATGCCGCCTGCAAAGTTCAGCTCATACCGCCATTGCAGCAATGATTGACCGATCATTGTCGCACTTGCCCCAAGCAATATGAATATTGTCGAAAACCCCAGCACAAAACAGATACTGAGCCCCAGAACAACTTTACGCGGTACCTCATCGCGGGTTTCAAAGCCGGTTTGCCCGGCAATATACGAGATATATCCGGGCACCAGCGGCAGCACGCAGGGTGACAAAAAGGAGATCGCACCGGCGATCCACGCCACCAAAAGGCCGACGGTCGAAATATCAGTCATGAAGCCGCTCCAAAAAGTCGGATCTCTGACTGTCGGTCTGCAATGGGGATGTCTGTAACAGATGGGTTGGACGGATCATTGGAACACCTGCCAAACCTGATCCCAGAACCCAATGTCCGGATGTGGGTGCGCATTGGTCAGGCCGTTGATGTAGAGCACCATGTTGATCTCAGAAAATTCGGCACCGTGGAAAATGCCCGAATGCCTGCCGTCCTTGTCAAAAATATGAACCATAGGGATCTTGGGATCGCGGGTGCTGATATCAGCGAGTGGAGTGGCAGATGCCGCCACCGATTTGTTCCCGTTCGGCACCGCTGCGAACCAATTCAGTCCATCCCAAAGCGCATTTGCGGGGGCGCCTGCCTGCTGAACGGTAACGAAAGATACCATATCGCGCATCGGCGAGACATTGATGCTCTGCTGCACAGAGGTCAGTACCGCTTGCTGACTGATGCAAGGCAGGCCGCAATCCGGCGGGAGTACACTCAGAACAATAACGCGCCCGGCAAGATCGGTGAGGACGAATGGCCTGTTCCCGTCAATTTTCAAATCGAGGTGTGGGATCTGGCTTAGGCCAGTGGGCTCAAACGCGGCTTCCTTTGCCGCTGTAACGGAACCAAGCTGATCGCCCGGATGGTTTGCATATGCGGCAGGCGCAATCATCAGCATCAACAAAACGATCATGTGCCTCATTGATCCACCTCGGCAGGTCCGAGGGCGGCAATACCAAGGACCGATACGTTGACGGAGACTTCACCGGCATTTTCAAACTGTAGCACCAGCGGGAATTCCGTGCCCTCAACCAGTTTTTCAGTCAGCCCCAGCATCATCAGATGTAAATGACCAGGAGCCATGGCCAGCGCTTGCCCCGGCTGCAGATCCAACGTCGGCAGGTGCAGCATGCGGCTAACGCCATCACTTTGCAAAACTTGATGGATCATTATGGTTTTGGCTATCGGCGAAGTTACGTCCAAAAGCCTGTCACCCTGATCACTTTGCAATGTCAGATATGCGGCCCCGGGGCGGGACGGCAAGATTGAGGCCCGGGCCCATGCGGCGGAAATTTGGATTGCATCATTGGCCAAGGCGATGCCCGGCAGCAATGCCAGGGCCAATACAACAAGAAAGGGTTTCAAGATCTGTTTTCCTTTTCGATCCGCAGTTGAATTTGCTCAGCAACGGTTTCCGGAGTTTCGCGGCCTTCGAGGAATATGGCCTCGTATTTACCATCAGGCGTCATCAGGTAGATGTAGCCGGAGTGCGCCATCAGATAGCCATCCGGTGCGGTCTCGTCGGTTCGTTTTTCGAAAAACACCCGAAAGGACTGAGCGGCGCTGGCGACCTCTGCTTCGGTTCCCGTCAGCCCGATCAGTTGTGGATGAAACACGCTGACATATTCGGCCATGACTTCCTGTGTGTCCCGCGCCGGATCAACGGTGATGAACAGCGGGGCAACATGGTCCGCATCCCCCCCCAACAGGTCTAGAATGTTGGCGACATAAGACAGCGTGGTAGGGCAGATATCTGGGCAATAGGTGAAGCCGAAGAAAACCAGTTGCCAACGGT
The DNA here is from genome assembly GCA_013214575.1 of Paracoccaceae bacterium. Classification (GTDB taxonomy): domain Bacteria; phylum Pseudomonadota; class Alphaproteobacteria; order Rhodobacterales; family Rhodobacteraceae; genus Parasedimentitalea. The sequence goes on from JABSSD010000148.1 coordinate 20,081, forward strand.
CCCGGTAGTCCAGTTCACTGACCCGTTGCCCGGTGTGGTCAATCAAGCTGAACTGGCTTTTGATCAGCGCCTCACCGGTCACCACCACCCGGGCAGGTTCAGTGGAAGGGTAAAGCGTGCGCCAGGCCAAGTGTCCTGCCGAAGCAGCGACAACAATTGCCAAAGCGCCCCAAGCCAGGTGGCGAAGGGGTTTCAGCCTGTTGATTTTAGGTATGTTATTCATAGTTCTGAACCTTTGATCGCCGCCCCCAACCCATAGCAAAGCATGGCGGCGGCGACGGGATTTATCCCTGATTTTCTTCGCCGGGCATTTCGGGATGGTCGGCCATAGCCTGCATCATGTCGGTGCACTTTTCCATCATAGGCTCCATTTGGGCCATCATCTGCATCATGCCCATCATGCCTTGACTATCGTTGTGCATCATCAGGCTGTCCTGGTTCGGCATCGGGGTTTTCTGACCGTTGCCGTCATTGTTTTGGGCCCAAGCAAATGAAGTGCTCAGAACCCCAGTCAACAGAATTGCGGCGCTCAGTTTGGTGGTATTGTTCAGCATCGAATTATCCTTTCGTGCCTTGGGTTAAGTTTTAGTGTTCAACGGGTTTGGCGTCTGTTTGCGGCGATTGATTGCCGTTCCCTGTCGCGCATTTCCCGCCAGATTTCATGCAAAGCCCCAGCGCACACAGGATGGCGCAGGGGGCGACAGACAGGATGATCGGCGCAGCGCCAATGGCGGTAAGCCAAGACCAATTCAAAGCAGATCCGGTGGACACAGTGACCAAGGCAAGAACAATCCCACTTCGCCGTCCCAACCGAATGGGCAGTGTCAGTCGTTTCAGGGGTCTGAAATTTCCAATTCCCACCGTCATTTATGGGTTCCTTTCTTCTGCAATTACCGTTTCAAAAAGAGAGATCATTTTGCGGCTGTCCCATTCTGCTGGCCCCACCAGGCGGCCAAGCTCATCCCCATCCCGGCCAATAAGCAGCGTTGTCGGCAGTCCCTGAACAGCGAGAGCAAATTGGACGCGAATATCCTCGGCCAGATAGATCGTCAGGTTCTGGATGCCAATTTCCTGGTAGAATTTTCGTATTGCCGGCAGTCCAGCCCGGTCGATGGACAGGGCCACAACATGGAAATCGTCGCCGCCAAGCTGCCCCTGCAACCGGTCCAGGGTCGGCATCTCTTCCCGGCACGGGATACACCAGGTCGCCCAGATGTTGAGCAGCACCACCTTTCCCCGGAAATTATCAAGGGTCAGTTTTCGACCCTCACCATCGCTGAACGGAGGCGACGGAATGCGACGTGGCGCGTCGTGGAGCGGCATGGCTGGCCGCGCCGCCAGCGGTGTTGCCAAAGAGGCCAAAGCTGCGGCCAACAGGAAGCGACGGTTCATGATGCCGCCTCCTTGGATTGAAGTTCGACAACGATTGGCAGGATGGTGTCCCGCAGCACTTGCCGATCAAATGGCCCAATATGCTTGTAGGCTATGCGGCCCTCGGCATCGATGATGTAGGTCTCGGGAACGCCGTAGACCCCCCAGTCGATTGACACCCGACCGGACCGGTCTGCGCCAATCCGGGTAAAGGGATCGCCCAGTTCTTCTAGAAACGCCAAAGCGTCTTTCGCTTCATCCTTATAGTTGATCCCGTAGACTGGCACTTGGCCCGATTGCGCAAGCTCGACCATCAGCGGGTTTTCAGTGCGGCAAGGGACACACCACGAGGCCCAGACATTGACCAGGGAAACCTGACCGATCAGATCAGCAGTGGCGAGACCGTTTTCCATGCCTTCAATTGGAGCCAGAGAAAACTCTGGAACAGCGCGCCCGATCAGCGGAGATTGCAGATCACTGCTGGCGTGGGACAACCCCCAAAAGAAGAGCGCCCCAAGCCCCACGGCAAGGCTGATCGGCAGCAGGGCAAATATGCCAGGCCCCCATTTGCGACCCGGCGGCTGGGTTTCACGCCGCATCATTGCGACGCCTCGCTGGCGTCGCGCGATATTTCGGCCTGAGCCTGCCTCTGCTGCGCAGGCCAGGTGCTTTTGATGTAGTCAAGAACCGCGCGGATTTCGTCGTCGCTCAGCACCTCTGCGAAAGCGGGCATATCGCTTTGATACCCGTTACCCACAACTGCCGCGACGCCCTGTTTTGTCAGGCGAAACAGTGCCGCATCCGAGTGGTGCCAGCTGTGACCACTCGCGTCATGTGGTGGCGCAGGCATCCGTCCGCTGTCCAGCCGGCGGCGCCAATCCGGTTGCCCTTCCAGCTTGACCCCATGACACGAGGCGCAGTTCTCAGCATATAGTGGCTGGCCTTGGTCCACTTGATCGGCCGCGGCGTGGCTTGCTGCTGCCGTTAGCAGAAAGGCTGCTAACGGCCAAACTGTCCAAGCGGCGCTCACGATCGGTTTTCCCGCAACAGGTATTTCACAAAGCTAGCGATACCCAAGATCAAAAAGGCAAGGACCAGCAGCCAAAGCAGCCCCATTCCCAACATCATCGGCCCGCTCATCATCGTCATCATGTCAGACATCAATCCGCTCCTTTACTCGTTGGAATAGACGCTGATACCGGCCTCGCCGAAGGCATAAACCTTGAGCGTACCTGTCTTGCTGCGCGCCATGCCTGGTGCATTGCCGGGCATGCCAGGCAGTGTGATGCCTTTGATATCGGGGCGTTCCTCCAACAGCCGGTTTACGATTTCGGCAGGAACCAACCCGCTGACCAGATAGCCGTCAATCATGGCAAGGTGGCAGCCGATACCGCGTTCGGGAACGCCTGCATCGACCGAGCGCTGGTCAAAATTCGCATCATCGACGAGTGTGACGTCAAAGCCGTTTTCGACCATATACGCCGCATATACATCGCAGCATCCGCAGCCCGGATCGCGATAGATGGTGACGGCCTCGCCGTTTCCCAGAGATTGCTCCGCGCTCGTTTCATCGGAATTTGCAAAGGCCGTGACGCCTGCTACAGCAGCGACAGTAGCGGTGACAAACAGGGTGGTTTTCAGAAAGTTTTTCATGGTGATCTCCATCATATGGTGGGCGCCGAAGACCACTTCTGGCCTCCGTCGCGGCTTATCAGTGTCTCGCCCTTAGTGATGGCGACGACTTGGTTTGGGTCTGCAGGATTGATGGCAATGCGCGGTTGAACCGCATCGCTAACATGGGCCCAGGTCACCCCTGCGTCGCTTGTTTTCCAGATGCCTGATGGCAACCCGGCAAAGATCATCTGGGGCATTTGGGCCGTCGTCGCCAGGCTCTGCACAGGCTCACCTTTCGGCAGAGGGACTTCGGCGGTTGGCTCCCGTCCCGCAACCAGAGCATCCATGGCATCACCGGATTGCACGCCCTGCCAGCGGCAGAAACAATCCGGCACTCGGGTCACCCCGATCTCGGTGCCTGCGTAAATCCAGATGCCGCCCATGCCGGTTGGATCGTTTACTGACGCAAGGGACAGAACATTGCGCTCCGTCGCCTCGATAAACGGTCGGTCCATGACGAATTCCCAGCTCTGTGCAGCATCCTGACTGCGCCAGAGCCCGTCACCCCGCACTGCGGCATAGATCATGTTTGGATCCTGCGCGGCGATGGTGATGGCATCAATCGGCGCTTGCGGCAGACCCTGTGCCGACGCCAGCCACGTCCGACCGCCATCGCCGGATCGCAAGACACCAGCGGTCGTATGAGACGCATAGATCAGCCCCGGCTGATCCGGGTGGGAGACCAGATCCGTTACTTGTCCGAGGTCAGTACCTGCGCTCTTGTGCCAGCTCGTACCGCCATCTTCGCTGCGCCAGATGCCATCTTGGGCTCGAACCAAATTCGGCCCGTCAAAGGTGAGCCCCCCAATGTGCTCTTGGGTTATGGAGTTGAGAATTTGCGCCCAGGAAGGTTGCGCGATAGCCGTCAGAAGTGCGGCGCTCCCTGAAAAGAGCGTGCGGCGGGATATCCCTTTTGGGATCCGGTTTGTCATCGTAAGTCATCCTGATGGAAGCCAGTCGGAACTTGGGATGCAGGTCTGCGAAAGCAGAACACCCAAGCGTTGCTGTGGCCGGTCACTCAAAAGAGTGGCGGCCTCATTAGATCAGGATGATGGTTCGTGGCGGCGACGGATCGAGCCCCAAGACTATACCAGTCTCTAAGCGATCAGACGTTACCTTGACTATACGCTTGGCGGATCCGCTAGCATCAATAATATTTTCAGCACTCAGAAAAGAGACAGGAGAATGGCAAATCAGCTCGCAGGTACTAGCGGAATTCTCATCAGAAAAGCATTCACTACAGTCTTCGCCTGAGCTGTCGGCAATCATGTCGCTATTCAGCATGCCGAGCTCCATCTTTGCGGCCGCTAGCCCATGCGCCGTTGTCCCCGCAATAAATGCAAAGGACACCACCAAACACAGAAGACGCAGAATCAGAACCATACCGGCAATCTGTGAATTCTCAGAGCCAAGCGCAATAAGAATGTCACTGATCACGCTCACGTTTGAGTTATCTCTACCAGGCTACAGACTGCAGCTTTAGGCGGTGTGTAACTTGAAATCTGACTGTGTCAGGGCGTCGATCACCGCGCAGTCAGGCACGTTTTCTCCTGAACATTGCGCGACGGTTTCTGACAACACCATTTGGATGCGGCGCAGATCGGCAATTTTTGCGCCAATGCTCTCCAGGTGGCGCGACGCAAGGGCCTGGACTTCGGCGCAGGTCTGCATGCCGCCATCGACCAGAGCCAACAAATCGCGAATTTCCTCGAGCGTGAAACCCAGATCACGGGCCCGCATCACGAAATTCAGACGGGCAATGTGGCTTTCATCATAGCAGCGATAGTTTTTGGCGTTTCGCGGCGGTTCAGGCATCACCCCAATATTCTCGTAGTACCGTATGGTTTCCAGGTTGCACCCGGTCAGCCGGGCAAGATCCGAGCGCCGGACGGTCTTCACTGTCTTGTGATTGTCACTCATGGCGAGGCTCCTTGTCTCTGTACCACCTACAGACCTTAAGGTGGAGAGGTGACGCGGACAAGGATGATTCGAATGTCAGAAAACATATCAGCCAGCGACGCAACAAATGTCGTTATCAAGGAAGGGTCTGCCCGAAGCGACCGTATCGCCACGGCGGGCAGCCTGTTTGGCGCGCTGGCCATGACCTCCTGCTGCATTCTGCCCCTGGTTCTGGTCAGCATGGGTGTGGGCGGTGTGTGGATCGCGCAGTTGACGGCGCTTTACGCCTATAAATGGTACATGTTTTCCACTGCCAGCGTCTTTATCGGTTGGGGCTTTTGGCAAGCCTATCGCCCCGCCGGTGTTGACTGCGCTGGTGGTGCCTGCGCCCATCCGGTGAACAAGCGGGTCATGAAGGCCTGCCTGTGGGCTGCCGTGGTGGTGACTTTGATTGCCATGATCTTCCCCTACATCACCCCCTACATCCTGAGATTTTGAGCGAGAAAACTGATGAAAAATCTGCTTATTCCGACACTGATGGCCACCTGCTTTGCCGGTGGTGCGCTGGCTGAACAGAAACAGGCAACGATCGAGGTTTCCGAACTGACCTGTCCCTCGTGCCCCTATATCGCGGCCCAGGCGGTTTCGGCTGTCGACTCGGTGGTGATTGTCGATGGGGTTTACGACGAAGCGGCACAGAGTGTGGTATTCGAGCTGACCTATGACACCGAGATAACCACATTGGCCGAAATCGCCAGTGCGTCAGAAGAGTTAGGCTATCCGGGACGGGTTCTGCAAAACCCGCCCGAGTCTTGAAACGCTGGATCCTGACAGCAGGGACCGGTCTCTGGTCAAAACACCCCACCTGGGTCCGCTAGCAGCAGCGGCTAAGCAGCGGCTGTGGCGGCACCAGGCGGCACCAGGCGGCACCAGGCGGCACCAGGCGGCACTGAATTTGGAGGCGGAAATGAACGACAAGACCATGTTGCGAACCGGGTTGATCGGCAGCGCGATTGCCATGTTGTGCTGTCTTACCCCCCTATTGGTGGTGGTGGTGGCCGGGGTCGGCCTTTCGGCCATAATCGGTTGGCTGGATTACGCGCTGTTTCCGCTATTCTTTGCGTCGCTTGGCATCACCGCACAGGCCCTTTGGCTCCGGGCCGGAAAACCAGGCGGCAACCCGCGTCGCTGGATCATGGTCTCGGTTGTCGGGCTGTCGGCGCTGCTGTTCTGGTTGCAGTTCCACTATGCGTTCCGTCTGTCCATCGGGGCGATTTTATCTGTCGCATTTTACGGGTTCTGGCTGTCGCGCAGTGGCACCCCCCGCGGATCTGACGGGAGCAAAACATGATGGCCTCGCCGCTCCGGGCAGTTGGGGTCATCGCCTATCTGATTTTCAAACAAACTGAGCGCGGCAATTACTATGGAAGATAACAGTATGAACGAGTGTTTCGAGGGCGGCAGCGGCAGCTACGATCTGATCGTGATCGGTGCAGGATCAGCCGGGTTCTCGGCTTCGATTACCGCAGCCAATGCTGGCAAACGAGTGGCCCTTGTTGGCCATGGCACCATTGGTGGCACCTGTGTCAACGTCGGCTGTGTGCCCTCCAAGGCGATGATCCGCGTCGCCGAAGCGGTGCACGGCGGCGCCTCGGCTGCCCGGTTCCCCGGCATCACCCCCTGCGAGCACAGTGTCGACTGGTCAGCCGTTGTGGCCGCCAAAGATGGCTTGGTGGATGCGCTGCGGCAAAAGAAATACTCTGACCTGCTGCCGTCATACCAAGGTATCGACTACATCGAACAGGGCGCGGCGCAGCTGGTCGAAGGCGGCGTTCAAGTTGGCGACCGGCTGATCAAGGCGGAGCGGATTGTGGTCGCCACCGGCAGCCATTCGATGCCCCCCGCGATCAAGGGTATTGAAGATGTGCCGGTGCTCGACAGCACCTCTCTGCTGGAGCTGCCTGAAAAACCAAAAAGCCTGATTTTTATCGGTGGCGGCTACGTCGGGGTTGAACTGGCGCAGCTGATGGCCCGGCTTGGGGTCGAGGTGACGCTGGTCACTCGCTCACGCCTGTTGCCTGAGGCCGAACCGGAAGTCTCACAGGCGCTGGCTGAGGCCTTTGCAGCCGAAGGCATAACCGTTCTGGACGGCCTGTCTTACCACGCGGTTTCGGGCAATGCCGGATCTGTCACCCTCAGCATTGAACGCGGCGGCGAAAGTGTTGACATCACCGCCGAAAAGCTGGTGGTGACCGCGGGTCGGCGGGCCAATACCAAAGACATGCGGCTGCCAGAGGCAGGGGTCACGCTGGACCCGCGCGGCGCAATTGTCATTGGCGAGGACATGCAAACCACGGCTCCCGGCATCTATGCCGCTGGCGATGTCACCAACCGGGATCAGTTTGTCTATATGGCCGCATATGGGGCCAAACTGGCCGCACAGAACGCGGTGCTGGAGGGCACCGGACGCTATGACAACGCGGCAATGCCCTGGGTGGTGTTCAGCGACCCGCAGGTCGCCGGGGTTGGGCTCAACGAGGCGGCGGCAAAAGAGGCGGGCTTTGACGTTAAAACCTCGGTTGTGCCCCTGGATCAGGTGCCGCGCGCCTTGGCCGCACGGGATACACGCGGGCTGATCAAGCTGGTGGCGGATCGCAAAACCGACAGGCTGCTCGGCGGCCAGATTATGGCCCCCGAAGGCTCGGATAGTATCCAGACGCTGGCCATGGCCCTGAAGTTCGGCATGACCACCAAGGCACTGGGCGAGACCCTCTTTCCCTATTTGACCACGGTAGAGGGGCTGAAACTGGCGGCGCAGACCTTTGACATGGATGTGGCCAAACTCAGCTGCTGCGCCGGCTAATGACATGACTGGTAAGGAGAATGTATCGCTGACTTGGCAAAGTGTCGCGTAAACTTCGCGATCCGCAAACCCTCCCTCTCAATCAAAAAGGACAGCAGAGAATTGAAGAATAGCATTGAAGCCCAAAGTGCCGCCGACACCCTGGGAAGAATCGACTGGTCTGTCGTGAGTGACCCTCAAGTTGCCGAGGCCATTCCACAATTGTTGCAGGATTGGCGAATGCGAAAGCGCTGGGATACAATAAGCCCCAATGCGCGTGATACTCATAAGAAGATCTTGAGATCTTACCTGAGATCTGCAGCGCCACCGGAAATTGCCAGCTTAGAGCCGGCAATACTTGAAGACCTGCAATCCAGAGACTTGATCGTTGTCAAAAATGGGCAGATCACGTCGGCCTATCCATTCTCGACCATAGCGACCACACATGCCGTTACCGTTGATGCAGTAACAAACAGTGCAGTCTGTGCAATTGATGCCTTGGGAGTCGCCGCCATGTCGGCACAGGCGTCGCGAGTTCAATGCCAGTGTCCCATTTGCAATGGTAAAATCGACGTGTCGATCCGCGCTGACGGGCTGACAATCCAAGCGGCATGGCCAGCAACGGCGCGGCTTTGGGCCGGGGTTGTGGACATTGCAGGCTGCGCCGCCGAAACCCAGTGTCAAACCATGCTTGTTTTCTGCTCGCCCAAACATCTGGCCCTGTGGCGCGAGACACAAAAGCCAGTCGTACGCGGGTTCGACCTGTCTCTCTCTCAGGCTGTCCAACTGGGAGCAGCTATCTTCCGGCCATTTCTGAGCGTGAGCGATACCTGAACCACGATTCTAGTTTAGCATTTTGCAGAGTTGCGTGTCCGTATGTCTGTTTTCGACGGCTTGACGGCTCTTGGCCTGGCCAAGACAGATGCAATAGCCCAACTCCGTCCAGCGTAAGGGCAAGTGTAGTCATCAACCGATTTGTGCAACATAACCGCGGGACAACGGAAATTTAAGGTATATCCTCACCGCCAGGCGGATGATTTCAGGCGTCGTCCTGAAATAGAGGACCGGACTGAGTTTTGTCAGGCTTGCAGGCGATCGACCCATTTTGCCCGCCACCAAAGTCTGACAGCGCCATGGAGATCATCAGGGCAGGCCTGCTTTGGCCATGCCACGGTGAATATGCATGTAGCCATCTCTGTAAACGGCCTCCGGGCTCTCAGCAAAATCGCGCCAGACTTTGGTGGCGGCTGCTAAATCGGGCAGGCCTCTTCCAAAACTTTCGATGGTCAGCCAGCCATCGTAGCCGCTTTGAGCAATAGCAGCGAATGTGTCGTCCCACGGAATATTGCCACGTCCCGGCACGCCACGGTCGTTTTCTGAAATGTGGATGTGTTCGACCAAGTCAGCGTTCTGCTTGAAGGCGGCAATTGGGTCTGCTTCTTCAATGTTCGCATGAAACGTATCATACATCGCTCGAATTCTAGGGTGATCAATCTCACGAATATGGGCCGAAAGCGCCGCCATTGTGTTGAGAAAATAACATTCAAACCGGTTCAGCGCTTCCAGACAAATCGTGACTTCAAAGGCTTCGGCGCAATCGCCTATGCGCCGTTGCGCGTCGATTGAGCGACTGAATTCATCACCTGTGGGCCCCTCTCCAGAAAAATGTCCAAGTGTAGAATGCAGCGGCCCGCTCAGTTTATTTGCGCCCATTGCCTGTGAACACATAATCGCCCAACGCATGTAGTCCACACCTGCAGCACGTGCATCTGCATCGTCAGATATCAGGTTTTTTTGCGAGTCGCTGATTGCTGTCACAGCGGTGCGTTCCAGGCCAATCCGGTCAAGCATCTTACCCGTTTCAGCATAGTCGCTCGGTCGGCCCTCAAACACCGGAATTTCAACCCCGTCAAACCCGGCCTCCTTGATCTCGCAAAGCAGAGACTCGTGCTCCAGACCGATGTTGGTCGTCCAGAGGAACATGCACATGCCGATCTTCATTTTTGCTCTCTCAGTTGGAATGCAACACGGATGCATGGAAAATCACCCGCCATCTGGTAATACCAAAAACGCCCACTCAGTCAATGTATTAGTCTGGGGACTGGCAAATCTCCCGGGTCAGCCACCCATATGTTTTTCGACTTTTTAGCAAGTACTCGAGAATTTACGCGTATTACCCCTTACTATCGCCACTTGACCTGACATTGGATATGTCGCAATCTGGTCTAACCAGATTAGCAATTAAAGAATTTGACGTGCATCCGGTTCTGCGCCGGAGCCACGCGGACAGATATCCCATGGGAGGGCAGAAATGCACTTATCAACACATAACTGGATGCGGGCCGAACCGCTGGAGACCACCGTACGGCGGATCAAGAAATTTGGCTACGAGAGCATCGAAATTTCCGGCGAACCCGATCAATATGACATCGGTGAAACCCGCGCTCTTTTGAAGGACACCGGCATGCGCTGCTGGGGGGCTGTGACGCTGACGCTGGGGGACAGGAATCTGGCCGCCAAAGACGAAGGCCAGCGGGCCCGTTCGGTGGATTATGTAAAAAGCGTGATCACAATGGTATCGGAGCTGGAAGGTGAAATCATCACCTTGGTGCCTGCCACTGTTGGCAAGGTCACGCCCGATGGCAATCCGGATGAAGAATGGGGTTGGGTGGTTGAGGCAACCAAGGAATGTTATGCCCATGCCCAAGCCCGCGGCGTGAAAATCGCAATTGAACCGCTAAACCGTTTCGAGACATATTTCATCAACCGCTGCGCCCAGGCCCTGGCCCTGGCCGAGGCGGTTGGCCCAGACTGTGGCGTCTGCCTTGACGCGTTCCATCTGAATATCGAGGAAGACGACATTTACGATGCCATTCGTCTGGCTGGTGACAAGTTGTTTGATTTTCATGTGGCGGACAACAATCGGTTTGCCGCCGGCCTTGGCCATCTCAACTGGGCCAAAATTGTCGGCACTCTAAAAGAAGTGGGCTATGACGGGGCGTTGACCAACGAATTTGTCGCCCCCGTGGACCGGACCCCTGCCGCACCCTATCCGGAGATGATCGAAACCAATCCGGTCGACATTTCCCCCGAACAGCTGAAATTCATCGAAGACCATGGCTCCAGCCTGTTGGCTGAAGAGTTTTATGCAGACCAGATGCGGATTACAGCTGAAACCCTTCTCCCGTTGATGAAGTAATCTGCCCCCTGCCCCCTGCCCTCGTTGCGCAATTCCTTAGCGTGTCGGGGGATTAAGGAAACGTCATGAGAATCAAATCGGTAAAAGCTTGGTGGGTTCAAATTCCTATCGCGATGGACAAGCAGCACGTTAGCGACTTTGGTCGGTTGCGCAGCTTTGACGCTGCCATCTTAAGAATTGAAACCGACGACGGGCTTGTGGGTTGGGGCGAAGGTAAAAACGCAGCGGGCAGCGCCGGCCACTACAGCACATTAGTTCATCTGCTCAACCACGAGTTCGGCCCCACATTGATTGGCCGCGATCCAGCGGATGTGACCTACATCTGGGAGGATCTCTACAATGGCGTTCGCAGCGAAAAAGCGGCCGCGGCCGGGCAGGCAATGCCTGAATTGGCACGCCGCGGCCTGACTGTAGCCGCCATCAGCGCCATCGACATCGCCCTTTGGGACATCCTGGGGAAATCGCAGGGACAGCCCGTTTGGAAGCTCTTGGGCGGGCGCAAATCCGACCGTCTGCCCGCTTATGCTTCGGGGGGCTGGGCGGATGAGGACAACATTGGCGACCAGTTGAAATCCTACATCGAAAAAGGCGGATTTGGGGCCGTGAAAATGAGAGTGGGTGCCATGGATGGCGCCACTTTCGTTTCTGCAGCCAGAGTCAAAGCCGCGCGTTCCGCACTCGGGCCGAATGTCGAGCTGATGGTCGATGCCCATGGCACCTACACAGTGGCAGAGGCCAAACGGTTTGCTTATCAGGTCAGAGATTGCGATTTGGCCTGGTTTGAAGAGCCTGTCATTGCAGACGACAAAGTCGGCATGGCAGAGTTGCGTGCCGCGACCCACATTCCGATAGCTGCTGGAGAGTCCGAGGCGACGCGTTATGCATTCCGCGATCTTGCGGTGCTGCGGGCAGCTGACATATTCCAACCGGATCCCGCCTTTTGTGGTGGCATTACTGAGGCGATGCGCATAGGAAACTTGGCGAGCGCTTTCAACCTGAAATTGGCGCCGCATCTTTGGGCGGGGGCTCCTTGTTTCTTTGCCGGTTTACACATCTGTGCGGCTTCGCCAGCAAGTTTCACGGTTGAGTTTTCGCTTGGAGCAAATCCCATGATACATGAGCTTGCAGAAGAAGAGATCGTGGTCAAAGACGGAAAAATCGAAGTCCCTGAGGCCCCGGGCCTTGGCCTTACCATAAATGAAAAAGTAATCAGCACCTACGCAATAACTGAGTGAAAAATGCAGGAAAACCAACTTCTACCTAGGCTTGCGTCTTATGTCATAACCTCTGCCAAATCCAAGGGCGGCAAGGCGCCATCGGAACGGGAGCTGGCCGATCATTTTGCAGTCAGCCGCGGCCAGGTCCGGGAAGCCCTGGCAATTTTGGAGTCGATGCAAATCATTGATCGCCGGGCCAAATCGGGCATTTACGTCAATCCGGATCAATCTGGCATCGAAACCATGGCGCTTTACGCCCGCGCTGGAATTCCCTTGGAACCCTGGCAGATTTACGAAGCCGTTGAAGTGCGTAAGATCCATGAGATCAAAGCCGCGGAACTGGCGGCGGAGCGCGCAACTGAGGAAAACTATGACCGGTTGCGCGAAATCCTGGCCGCATCAGAAGAGCGCATTTCAAACGGCTTGGACTTGGCTCAGCTCGATCACGATTTCCACCTGGAGATCGTTCGCGCTACGAAAAACTCGGTATTCTACTCGATTTGTACGTCCTTTTATGAGTTGAGTCAGCATCGCTCTTCTTTCTACTTTCAAAAAGACGACAGGAACCAGCAGTCCCACAAAGAGCACCAGCAGATTTTCGAAGCCCTTTTGCGCCGGGATGCCTCGCTTGCGCAGGCGCTGATGAATTCACACCTACGGGGCGCTATGAGCTATTGGGCCGAACTCTTGGAAGACAAAGACGGGGACGCGTCCCAGTAAGGAGTTGAAATGGTTTTTTCACCGCTGATTTTTTCGACCCATAACTTGCACCCGGATGTCGCCAGCGATCTGCAGGAAATCGGTGAGCTTCGCATTGCCAGCGCGCCTACTCCGCGTGCTATTTACGGCGAAAGCGCGGGCGCGGAAATCATCATTGTCCGCGCGCCTATTGATCCCGAAATCCTGCGACGCGAGACTGGCTTACGGGCCCTTGTGCGCCACGGTGCGGGTCTGGACATGATCCCGGTCGATAGCGCAACGCAGGCTGGTGTGCTGGTGGCAAACGTGCCAGGTGCCAACTCTGTCACTGTGGCTGAACATGTGATCTTTTCCAGCCTGGCCCTTCTGCGCCAATATCCGCGGGTGAACTCTGACCTGCGTCAGAACGGCTGGGAGGCAGGCCGTCAGCATTCCAATAGCGGCCGTGAAATAAGTGGCCGAACGCTTGGCATCCTTGGCATGGGAAACATCGGCCAGGCCCTGCACCGGATGGCCCATCTGGGGTTTGGCATGGAGGTGATTTCACACACGCGCACGCCCGCCAAACTACCAAGCAATGTCCGCGCGGTCTCGTTCGACGATCTGTTGCGTGACTCGGACATTCTGGCCCTTTGCTGCCCGCTGAACGACCAGACCAGAGGCGTGATTGACCGGCAGGCGATTGACCGCATGAAGACAGGGGCCATTTTGGTTAATGTATCCCGTGGCCCGGTGATTGATGAAGATGCGCTCATAGGGGCGCTGCAAGCAGGCAAATTGGCCGGTGCGGCTCTGGATGTGTTTTCAGAACAGCCCCTGCCCCCGGACCACCCCATTTTCTCGCAGCCCAACGTCATTCTAACCCCACATATGGCAGGGATAACTGAGGAAAGCATGTATCGGATGGGGGCCGGTGTGGTTGCTGAAATTCGTCGTATTGTCGATGGCATCCTGCCGAGAAACCTGATCAATCCCTCGGCAGCTTCAAGCTATCGGTCGCGTTTCAATCTGGACTAACTGGCAGCCAGGTTTCGCCCTGTCGCCTGATCAAACAGCAAGACCTTGTCTGCTTTCCAGCCGAACCGAACGGTTTCGTCCAGGGACACTTTCATTTGAGCAGACACAGTTGCGTGCAGTTTGTTTGCCCCAACTTCGATTGTCAGGATCTTGATCACACCATGATCTTCGATATCAAAGACCCTGGCCTCGACCGGCGCGCCGCTTTCGATGACCAGGTTTTCCGGCCGGACACCAAACAACAGGCCCCTCTCCGCTGCCGCTGCATTGGCCTGCACGGGTAAGCAAAAACCATTTGCGTCCATGACTGCCGTACTGCCATCCAATGTGCCTTTGACCAGATTCATCGGCGGGGTGCCAACAGACCGCGCAACAAATGTGTTGCACGGGTTATTATAGACCTCCGAGGGGGTGCCAACCTGTACCAGCTTGCCTTTGTTCAGCACGCCGATCTTGTCCCCCATCGACATCGCCTCGACCTGGTCATGGGTCACGTACAAAAATGTAGCACCAAGATTATTGTGAAGCTTCTTCAGCTCCACGCGCAGCGTCTCGCGAAGCTTGGCATCAAGCGCCGACAGCGGCTCATCCATCAAGAAGACCCTTGGCTCGCGGACAATGGCGCGGCCAATCGAAACACGCTGCATTTCGCCGCCAGAAAGCCGTTCGACCTTTCGATCCATCAGCGCGGTGATCTGCAGGGTTTTTGCCACTTTTTCAACCCGAGCAGCAATTTCCGCCTCGTTCAATCCACGAATTTTTGAGCGCAGGGGGAACTCCAGGTTTCCGCGCACAGTCAGGCGCGGATACAGCGAGTATTGCTGCAAAACCAGCGCCACATCGCGTTCTGCCACCGTCCAATTGGCGACATCTTCGCCATCAATCAGAACCTGACCCTCGTTCGGCTTTTCCAGACCGGCAAGCACCCGGAGAGTTGTGGTTTTACCCGCCCCCGTTTGGCCCAAAAGCACAAAAAATTCACCATCCTCAATCCGAAGATCCAGTGATCGAAGCGCCTTGTTGGCGCCAAAATTCTTCGACACCCCTCTTAGTTCCAGATTGGCCATCAGCTTTGCCCCCTTAGCGCCAGCCCGCTTGAGCGGTCAAAGAAATGTGCCTGGGCCGGATCAATTTTCACCCAGACTTGTTGGCCTTCCCCAGACACAAATCCGCTTTCGGTCCGGGCCCGCAGAGATATGTCTCCCAGCCTGATATCAACGATGTCATGCGACCCAAGGGGCTCAATATTTGTCGTCTCCACCGGAATGTAACCGTCCTTAGCATCGTGCTGCAAAGAGACCGCTTCTGGGCGAATGCCAAGCGCTATACCTGCGCCGGTCTCTCTCAGGTGGTTGGTCAAGCCTGCCGGGAAGTGAAAGCCAGCGTCACCACGGCCAAGCCGCACCCGGGTTTGCCCGCCCGAGGTCTCAAGCACCACATCCGCGACATTCATCACTGGGCTGCCGACAAACTCGGCCACAAATAAGTTGGCCGGCTTCAGATAGACCTCATCCGGGGCGCCAATTTGCTGCAACAGGCCGTCATGCATAATGACAATCCGGTCAGCCAGTGACATGGCCTCAATCTGATCGTGGGTCACGTAAACACTGGTCGAGCCGCGCGAAATGTGAAGCCGCTTGATTTCAGACCGCATTTCTTCGCGCAGTTTGGCATCAAGTGCCCCAATCGGTTCGTCCATCAGCAGGGCCTTGGGGCGGCGCACCAGTGCACGGCCAATTGCAACCCGCTGCATATCACCGCCCGCCAGCGCCGACGGTCGCCGATCCAAAAGCGCCGTGATCTGCAGGATCTCAGCGACTTCCTTTACCGCCTTGTCACGTTCGGCGTTGCTCATGCCCACCGCCCTTAACGGAAAGGCGATGTTTTCGTAGACGTTCATATGTGGGTAGAGCGAGAACGACTGAAAAACAAAAGCGATATCCCGGTCAGCCGCCTTCTTTTCGTGTACCGCAACGCCATCAATGAAGATCTCGCCAGAGGTGACAGTTTCCAGGCCGGCAATCGCCCGAAGCGTGGTGGTTTTGCCGCAGCCAGACTGACCCAACATAACGACAAATTCGCCGTCATTGATGGTCAGGTTCATATCCTTGATCACCTGCACAGGGCCAAAGAATTTCTGAACGTTTTTTAACTCGATTTGAGCCATCAGATGACGTCCTCTTCGATATCTTCGATGATCTCAGGCTCGGGTGCGATCTTGGAGGTGATCATGAAAGACACCAGCCCCACAATGATCAGCGTCAGCCCATAGCGGTGGAGAAACTGGATCCAGGGCTGGCAAAGCGCGATGATGCCAAAGATCATCAGACTTTGCGCCGCCGGAGCCAGATACTTTTGGTTCAACTCTCGAAAGGTCATTTGCGAATTGCTCCAAAAGACATGCCGCGCAGCAGGTGGTTCCGCAGCAGGAATGTAAAGATGGCGACCGGCAGCAGGAACAGGAAGGTTCCGGCAGCAATCACCGTCCAGTCCGGCAATCCCGAGCCAATCTGGCTGGGAATGAATGGCGGCGCCGTCTGCGCCCTCCGGTTGGTCATGATCAGCGCAAAGGCATACTCATTCCACGCGGTGATGAAGCAAAACACCGCTGTGGCCGCGATGCCGGTCATCGCCTCGGGCAGAACAATTTTGAAGAACGCCTGCATCCGGGTATAGCCATCAACAAGCGCCGCTTCCTCATATTCCCGCGGGATCTCGTCGATGAACCCTTTCATCAGCCAGACCGAGAACGACAAGTTGAAAGCCGTGTAGAGAATGATCAGCCCAATGTGGGTGTCGTGCAAACCGACCAGCCGGTACATCAGGAACATCGGGATCGCCACCACCACCGGTGGCAGCATTCGGGTCGAGAGAATGAAGAACATCCAATCATCCTCCCCTTTTACCTTGAACCTTGAGAACCCATAGGCCGTCAGCGTGCCCATAGACACCGCCAGGAACGTCGAGGTGATGGCGATGATCAGCGAATTGACAAAGCGTTGACCATAGCCCGAGCGCCGAACCACGCCTTTGTTTGAGCGCACAACCTTTTGGCCGCCGTCAAATACCATCTGCTCCCACCAGGGGGCCGCATCATAGATCTCTTGGGACACCGGATCGCGCAGTTGCGACCGTTTGGTAAACAGTTTGACGAAGGGTGAGATTTCGGGCGTAAAAATTACTGTTGGCGGGATCGTGGTGGCCAGATTACGCGGCTTAAAAGCCGTGGAGGTAATCCAGTAGATCGGCACCAGCATGATAAACAGGGCGACCATAACACCGGCAATTGCCGCGCGGTTAAAGAACACTTCCTGACGAGTACGAATTCCAGCCATCTCAGCGTTCCTTCACTTTATTCAAGTACTTGACGTAGAGATTGGTAATCGCAACCACCATGATCAACACGATGTAGGCAAAGGCTGAGGACTGACCCGTCTGCCACTCCAGGAACGCCATTTTGTACAGCCGGATGGCGATCAACTCGGTCGTTGGTTGGCTCGACAGAATGTAGGCCATATCAAACGTCTTGAAGGCCTCCATGGTGCGGAAAATGATCGCAATCATCAGGATCGGCGCGACCAGCGGCAGCGTAATGCGGGTGAAAGTGTAAAAGCTGCCTGCGCGGTCGATTTCAGCGGCCTCATACAGGTGTTTTGGCACCGCCGACAGGCCCGCCAGCGACAGCAGCATCACAAAGGGTGACCACATCCAGATGTCCGTCAGGGCAACGGCATAGAGGGCAACATCAGGATCAGCGAGCCATTCGAATTTCCCCAGCCCCAAGCCGTAGTTGATGATACCAAAAGACGGATCATAGAGCAGTTTCCAGAACAGGCCGACGACGGCCATCGACAACATCATCGGCAGCATCAAAAGCGTGGTGATCAATCCCTTCAAGGGAATGTCGCGATTGAGCAGCATTGCCATGCCAAAACCGACAATCACCTGTCCGGTGACCGAGATGATCACATACTTCGCAGTGATGGTGAAATTCCGCCAGATGAACTCGTCGTTCAGCAGAAACTTGTAATTGTCCAAGCCGACAAATTTCGCCGGAGCGTTGGTCGAGGCTCTGAAATCCGTGAAGGAATATCCAAGCGAATAGAGCAGCGGGAAAATGTTGAACACGATCAGAAAGGTGATCGTCGGGATGATGAACAGATTGCGGATCGCAAGGTCGCTCATTCCCCTCTTTGCCGCGCGCGAGCCCGGATCAAGCCGAGCGATGACTGAAAGTGCCACTTTGTTGAGCTCCAGAACTTTGCTGACGTTTACAGCGTTTTGCGTTTAATCGTGAAACACGATATCGACCCGTCATCCGAGGCAGTGTTTGTGAAACAAACGCGGTCGGATGACTGGGTGATTCAAGTCAAACGCAAAGCGCTTTAGTGCATGAAAGGGGCGAATTTCCGCCCCCTTCACTGGTAATTGGAAGCCCGGATTATTCCGTACGACCATATTTTTTGAACGTTGCTTCCCAGTCAGCGGCAAGCGCGTCCATTGTCTCTTGCGCAGTTCCCTCATTACCGACGATGAACGGGTACAGACGCTGGTTGGCAGAAGTCAGCAGTTCGGCGAACTCAGGCACGGCCCAGAAGTCTTTGACCTTGAACATGGTCTGGTAGAAGGCTTCGTTGTACGGCGTAGCGTTGCGGAATTCGTCTGACTCCAGGGTTTTAGCATGCGCGGTATAACCACCCAATTCGGCCCAGCGTTTTTGAACGTCGTCGCTGATGAACCACTCAAGGAACTTCATCGATTCTTCTTGCTTGTCAGAGTAGCTCACCACCGAGATGCCCTGTCCGCCGAGTGCCGCAAACTGTGCCCCAGTTGGACCAGCCGGGTTGGCAAAGAAGCCGGTGTGGGCTGCATGCGGGTTGGTGGCTTCGTTCAGCAAGGCCGGGAAGAAGGCGAAGTAGTTCATCGACATCGCAGTCAGACCTTCAGTGATCGCCTGATTGTTCTCGACAAAGAACGTCTTGGCCCAGCCCGGAGGGGTATAGCCATAGAGCCGCTTATAGTCTTCCAGCGCCTGAACAGCCGCCGGGGAGTTGATGTAGCCATCAACTTCATATGTTTCAAAATCGCCTAGATCAGCCCCATAAGAGAAGATCGCGTTCTCGACCCCCATGACCATCGCGTCATAAGAGTTGTCTGTGTAGATCGCGACGCCGTAGCGATCTTCGTCCGGGCGGTGGAAAAACTCGGCGATATCGAGCAATTCAGCCCAGGTCGCGGGCGGCGCCAGGTCGTAGCCGTATTTTTCATTGAAGGCCGCCATTTCGGCTGGATCTTCGAACCAGTCTTTCCGATAGGACCATCCCACCGCGTCACCTTCAGCAGGCACAGCCCAGTAGGATCCGGAATTGCCGGGATATTCGGCATAATATTTGACGGTTGCAGGCGCCATGACTTCCGCCAGATTGTGCTCTGCAAAGAACTCGGTCAAGTCAACATAATGGCCGCCGGTTGAGGCCGCGCCCAACCACTGACTGTCACCAACGATCATGTCGTAAGCATCACCGCGCGCGTTGAACTCGGTAAAGGCCTTGGTTTGAAAATCGGACCAGGGTGTCGTTTCAACGATAACTTCTACACCCGATACTTCTTCGTACTCATTCACCAGTTCCTGCAGAAAGTTCGCTGGATCCCATTCAGCCCAAAATATCACGAGCTCTTCAGCCGCGAGTGACGTTGATGACATTGCGCAAATTGCAGCGCCCGCCATCAAATTTTTGAAATTGGTTTTCATCGTAGATTTCCTCCCAGATACGAATTCATTTTCCTTTATTTCGCGCCAGCAACTTCCCTTTTCCGGTTTCGTTTTCCGGGTCGGCCGCCGAACTTACTTCCTGCAAAATTGGTATTACCAGATTGACCAACCTGTCAAGCGTTTGTTTCTTATTTCCCCTTGCCACTTATCGCATTTCAAGTCATAAAAATCGCAAAATAGGGATATTACATGAGGAAAATCCACATCCACCTAGAAAAGACCGTCCCGCCCCTCCAGGCAGGTCGCGCATCGAACGCCGCATCTGGCCGGACCAATTTTCAGATGAAAAGGTTTTCATCGCACGACGTCATTTTCAGAAATCTCCGCAAGCGCGGCCCGGATCATGGCGCGCGCAGCCCAGAGAGTCACAGACTGAACGCCGTCGTTGTTCAAACCCCAGATATCCTTAAGGACGACTGCACTTTCGATCCCGAATGCCAAGGACAGAGCCTGGGCCAGCCGAGTTCGCTGAGCATCCGAAAGCACATCAGCCAGACCAGACAGCGCCCGCATCAACAAATCGACCCGATGCCCCCTGCCAAACGAACCATCATCGCCATCTTGCAGAGCGTCGCCCCCAGCCTCCAAAGACTGGCGCAGCGCAGCCCTGAAGATTTCTTCGTTGGCCAGAATGCGGGGAAACGAAGATTCGAAAAGCGACGCGATCAATTCCTCCGGATCTGTCTTGCTGGGCTCCCAACTCAGTATCGGACCAAGCGCCTCAACAACGACGGCCTGGACCATGGCAGATTGCGTCGGAAAATACCGATAGGCGGTCGAACGCGAAACCTCTGCGACTTCAGCCACTTCACTGACCGAAGGCGAACCGCCCCGTTGCATCATTTGACTAGCGGTCATCACCATCAGGCGGCGCGTTCGCGCACGCGGCCCTTTACTGACGACGTCGGGCTCTGTGAGTTTTTTACTTGGTACTGCCATCTCACTATGGTACTCCAGTCCCAAAACAAGATCAAGATATTTCACTCACCAAGGCTGCCGGAGCCATCTGGACCAAAGGGGATCGCGTAATGTCATGCATATATTTGGTAGGCACAGCGGATACGAAAGGCGCCGAACTGGCGTATCTGCGAGCCCTTATCGCTGCTGAATTTCCCGATGTTCGCTGCGTCGACCTTGGCACCCGCGAGCCGACGATACCGGTTGATGTTTCAAATGTTGAGATCGCTCGCCATCATCGCGATGGTGCTGACGCAGTCCTGCAGAACCAGGATCGGGGCACAGCCGTTGCGGACATGGGTGCGGCCTTCGCCGTTTATTGCCGGGATCATTCCAAAGACATCGCAGGGATCATTGGCATCGGCGGTGGCGGTGGCACCTCGATTGTTACCTCCGGTATGCGTGAACTTCCCTATGGGGTACCCAAAGTGATGGTCTCGACTCTCGCCTCGGGCGACGTCGCCCCCTATGTCGATATCTCTGACATAAACATGTTTCCCTCGATCACCGATATTGCAGGCCTAAACCAAATCAGCCGCGCCATTCTGCACAATGCTGCTCAGGCGCTGATTGGCATGGTCAGATCCCCATACCTGGCTGTAACAGACGCAAAAAAATCCGTTGGTCTAAGCATGTTTGGCGTCACGACCCCCTCGGTCACCGGAATATCTGAACGGCTTTCCGATTTGTTTGACTGCTTGGTTTTTCACGCCACGGGCACCGGTGGTCGGGCCATGGAACGACTGTTGGCCGATGGTCTCTTGGATGGGCTGATAGACATCACCACCACCGAGATTGCCGACTTTCTTATTGGTGGCGTGCTCCCTGCAAATGCGGATCGCCTGGACGTCGTCGCAAAAACCGGCCTGCCCTATGTCGGCTCTGTTGGCGCTCTGGATATGGTAAATTTCTGGGCTCCCGCCTCGGTGCCGGAAAAGTTCAAGGATCGCTGGTTTTACCACCACAACCCGAATGTCACCCTGATGCGGACCACCCCAGCAGAATCTGCACAACTGGGCCATTGGATCGCTGACAAGCTAAATGCTTGCGAAGGACCGGTCCGGTTTCTGATCCCTGAAAAAGGCATATCGGCGCTCGACATCGAGGGTGGCGATTTTTGGGACCCGGCGGCTGATACCGCGCTGTTTGAGGCGCTCAAGTCCCGTATTCACCAAACCAAAAACCGGAAACTGATCTTTCTGCCCCACCACATCAATGACCCGGCGTTCTCGGCTGCCGCAGCCAACGCCTTTCTCGAAATCAACCAGGATTGAGAACCCCATGCCCGCGATAGCAAGAGCCATAATTCTAAACAAACTTCAGGCAATGGTCGAACACCGCCGCCCGATAATTGGCGGCGGTGCCGGCACCGGACTTTCCGCCAAATCCGAAGAGGCCGGCGGCATCGATCTCATCATCATCTACAATTCAGGACGCTACCGCATGGCCGGGCGTGGGTCTGCGGCCGGGCTACTGGCCTATGGCAATGCCAATGAAATCGTCAAAGAGATGGCGGTTGAGGTTTTGCCGGTGGTTAAAAACACTCCGGTTCTGGCTGGGGTGAACGGCACCGATCCCTTTATCCTGATGCCGCAATTTCTAAACGAGCTGAAATCAATGGGCTTTTCCGGCGTCCAGAATTTTCCAACCATTGGTCTGTTTGACGGCGCCATGCGGCAAAGTTTTGAAGAAACCGGTATGGGATACGGTCTTGAGGTCGATATGATCGCCCAGGCGCATCAGATTGACCTGCTGACAACGCCCTATGTCTTCAACCCGGAAGAAGCCGTTGCCATGACACAGGCCGGCGCAGATATCATTGTGGCCCACATGGGGGTCACCACGGGCGGAGCGATTGGCGCCACATCGGCAAAATCACTGGACGATTGTGTTGCTGAGATTGACGCCATTGCCTCTGCCGCCCGTTCAGTACGCAACGACGTGATTGTCTTATGCCACGGCGGCCCGATTTCAATGCCAGACGATGCCGCTTTCATCCTGCAGAACTGTGATCGCTGCCACGGGTTTTACGGGGCCAGTTCAGCGGAACGGCTGCCAGCCGAAACCGCCATTCGAAAGCAGATCGAGACGTTTAAATCGCTGCAATTCACCCCCAATAAATCAATTTAGGAGGCCCCTGCCATGAGCAATATGGACCGTATCTTTGTATATCCCAATGACGTTGATAATTTTGGCTTTGACTGGGGGCGGCTAGCGCTCACAGTTGGGCCCGAGGTGAATGGTGCCAAACAACTCTCTGCCGGTGTGGTGTTCGTCCCCCCCGGAAAGGGCCATATCCGTCACAACCACCCAGGCGCCGAAGAAATCATCTTCATCATCAAAGGCCATGGGGAACAAATGGTCGAAGACGAGGCTGGCACTCCGGTCACCCGGCAGGTCGGGCCGGGATGCAGCATATTCATTCCCGAAAGCCGCTTTCACTCCACCCTGAACACCGGCGAAGAGGCGATGGAGATTTTTGTTGTCTATTCCCCGGCCGGGCCAGAATTGGCGCTGCGCGAGCTCCCCGATTTTCATCTGATCCCAGCCGCTGACCTTTAAGCCCCCACGTACTTATGGAGACAACAATGCACATGCCCCCAGCAGCCACGCCGGACGCCCTGCCCTACAGCTTTGAAAAACTTGACGCATTGATGGAAGCTGCCGGTCTCGACGTGCTGCTCGCCACCTCAAAACACAATGTCCAATATTTGCTGGGTGGCTACAAATTCATTTTCTTTGCAGCCATGGATGCGATCGGCCACAGCCGTTACCTGCCTATTTTCATCTATGTGAGGGGAGACGCTGGCAAAACCGCTTATGTCGCCAACAAGATGGAGGGTGGCGAGCATGAGAACCACCCGTTCTGGGTGCCAAATTTCCATCCAGTGGCTTGGGGAAGCGTCGATTCCATGCAAATGGCACTGACCCATCTGGCCAAGATCGGCGTCAGCAAACCGCGGATTGGCATTGAACCTGCTTTTCTTCCGTCCGACTCTCACGCCGCTCTGACCAGCGCGATACCGGATGCCGCGATCCGCGATGCAACTGGCGTTCTGGAACGTCTGCGCGCCGTCAAATCCGCCGCCGAGCTTGACCTGTTGCGCCAGGCTTCGAACCGCATCACCGACGCCATGCAGACGACGATTTTGGGGTCGCATGAGGGTGACACAAAGTTTGATATAATTGAGCGCCTGCGCCGGGAAGAAACCAACCGCGGGCTTAATTTCGATTATTGCCTGTTGACACTTGGCGCGAGTCACAACCGCGCCGCCTCCTCCCAGAAATGGGCCCAAGGCGAGATCCTGTCGATCGACTCCGGTGGCAATCTGAATGGGTATATTGGTGATATCTGCCGTATGGGTGTGCTCGGAGAGCCAGACAATGAATTGAAGGATTTGCTGGAGGAAATCGAAATTGTGCAACAGGCCGCATTCTCCAAAGTTGCCGCCGGAACCCTGGGCAAGGATCTAATTGAACACGGGCAAAATGTGCTTGCTCAGCAACCAAATGCAGCTTGCACGGATTTTTTTGCGCATGGCATGGGCCTGATCAGCCACGAAACCCCGTTCCTAATGACCAACCATCCAGTGGCCTACGACGGGGTCGATGCGGATAATCCTCTGGAGGCTGGGATGGTGCTGTCCATTGAAACAACAATGCTCCACCCAAAGCGCGGATTTCTAAAGCTGGAAGATACTTTGGCAGTGACCACTCATGGCTACGAAATGTTTGGCACTGAAGGCCGGGGATGGAACGTGACAGAATAACGCGAAAAAGGCTGCTGTTAGGCGGAGGTGTTGACCGAGACGGGTTTCTGCAAACTTCGCATTCGGCGGCCGCGCAGCATGGCTCGCTCACCACGTCGGAATGGCCCCGTCTCGTGGCTTTCTTGCAACCCATTGTCCGGCAGTGGCTGGGAATTCTCAGCCCGGTTCAGGCGCGGTCTTCATCATCCAGTCTGTGCGTATTGCCAATGCAATAATGGTATCCCATTGGGATATACACCCAGTGGTAAATGTCAGGTCCACCCGCCTCCTGGAGCAGCACCCGGGTCTTGGGATCCTCACTCAGCCGGTTGGCCAAAACGCAGCCTGCGGTGCCTGCTTTAATGACACTATAGACAAACTCCCCATCAAGAGGCTGCGCCTGAGTCACAGTCTTTGATGGGGAGTTTGGGGTCAGTATTTGATGACAAGTTTGCCGATCATTGCACCAGTCTCGATAATCTTATGCGCCTGTTTCACGACATCTGCTGACAGCCCGTTCAAAACCTGTGTTTGGGTGGTGACCAACTGGCCATCGTCGATCATCGCAGCAACTCGCGCCAGAATTTTGCCCTGCTCGGCCATATCAGACGTCTTAAAAAGAGTTCGCGTGAACATCAGTTCCCACATCAAGCCAACCGACTTGCCCTGCAGTTTTGAGATGTCCAGCTTCTCGTCGGTTTCAACGATGGTGCCGATCCGGCCCTGCGGCGCGACCAACTCGCACATGGCATCCCAATGCTGGGCCGTGTCGGCATATTGAGTGATGTAGTCCACATATTCATGGCCGGAGGCACGGGTGCTGGCGATCAGATCGCGGTGGTTCACCACCTCATGGGCCCCCATTTTGCGGCACCAGGCCTCGGTTTCAGGGCGTGAGGCCGTGGCAATCACCGTCAGCCCGGTCAATTGACGCGCCAATTGGGTAGTGATCGACCCAACACCACCTGCCCCGCCGATGACCAGCAGGCTGCCCGCTGCCGCACCCGTGGACACGCAAAGCCGGTCGAACAGCATTTCCCAGGCGGTGAGAGAGGTAAGCGGCATGGCGGCAGCGGCTTCCGGTGCAACCGATTTCGGGGCCAAGCTGGCGACCCGCGCGTCAACGCATTGCAGCGTTGCATAAGAGCCCGGGCGGTTGGCGTCGCCAGCGTACCAGACCCTGTCGCCGACACTAAAACCGGACACCTCAGCCCCAAGTTCACGGACGATACCAACCGCGTCATAGCCGACCAGAAACGGTTCCGGATGCGGCTGATCGACGGCGGTACGCAGGCGGCGCTTGGCGTCGGCCGGGTTGATTGAAATCGCCTCGATCTCGACCAGCAAATCCTGCGCTAATGGCTGCGGATCGGGCAGATCCACGTCAAACAGGCTTTGCGGGTCGTCGATGGGCAGTGAATGGGTAAAGCCAACAGCTTTCATGTCATATCTTTCTGATTTTGCGGTATTTCCGCATTTGGTTTGGCAGTTATTCGGAGGAGATCAGACCGCGTGCGGCATTTAAGCGAGCCCAGATCGGGGCCATGGCCGTGGCCAGGTCGGTGAAAGTTAAATAGCGTTCCCTATAGTGTTCCGACATCGCAGTGTCCGGTGCGTAGTGCCGGTCTGATGCGGTCATTTGCCCTACTGCAGCGTGGTAATCAGCGAACAGCCCAGCACCGATGCCGGCGGCGATGGCGGCGCCCAATGCCCCAGTTTCCTGCGCCTTGGCGACCGTCACCGGGATGCCCAGAATGTCGGCAAACATCTGTGGCCAAATTGGGCTGCGGGACCCTCCGCCCGACAGAATGGCCCGGTCAAAGCGCACACCGGCTTGCCCAAGTACGTCGATATGGCGTTTGTGCTCAAAGGCCACACCTTCGAACAAAGCGCGCAACAAATGGCTCTCGCCATGCCAACCGGCGACACCGTAATAGCCCGCGCGATGGTCGGCACCCTGGCCTGACCCATAGAGATACGGATGGTAAAACGGGTCGTCCGCCGCCGGGGTGACCGAGGCAACCAATGCGTTGCAATGGCCAAAGGGATCGTCGTGGTGCGTGTCCCGCTCGACCAACTCGCGGACATACCATTCCAGATTGGCCGCCGAGGTCGCACTGGCTTCGATATTGATGAACCGGTCTGCAGCGAAGCCCGCGACCATAAAAACATTCTCGTCACTCACAGGGCTTTCAGACAGCACCTGATTGATGCTCCAGGTGCCGGCAATGATACTGGCCTGCCCGTTTTCGACAGCTCCCGAACCAAGGGCGCTGGCCACAACGTCAAACAAGCCGCCAACAACCGGGGTGCCGACGGCTAGCCCCGTCTCTGCCGCCGCCTGTGCGCTGATGCCACCCACAACTTCGTCGGGGCGCACCAGATCGGGCAACATGGATTTGGCGTCAGCCAGCCCGTAACGTGCCAAAAGCCCGTCGTCATAGGTCAGCCCCGGCATTCTCAGCAGGCCGCAGCCGGACATGTCCGACAGGTCCGAGACACGGCGGCCGGTCAGTTGAAAGGTGATGAAATCCTTGCACAGGAAAACCGTACCGATCTGGCTGTAAATCTCTGGCTGGTGACGTTTGACCCAAGCCAGAAGGCTGGGTGTTTGCGACGGCCAGGGTTTTTGCAGGCAGATCGCGTGCAAGGCGCGATCATTGTCTCCGGCGGCCAGTTCCGCCGAAATATCGGCAGCCCGGCTGTCCAGCGATTGCACTGCCAACAGCGGCGCGCCGGCCTTGTCCAACAGGTAGAGCCCATTGCCATGTCCCGCACAGCCAATGGCGGCAATCTGCTCCGCCGCAATGCCCGCTTTGTCCAGGCAGCCGCGGATCACCGTCACCGCGTTGCGCCACAGCTCAGGCAGGCTACGCTCGACGTGGCCAGGTTCCGGGGTTTCAGATTGCCCATCCAGTGCCGAAGTGGCGACCTGCCGACCGTGTAGGTCAAACAGAACCGCCTTGATCACCGTGTTACCGGCATCCAGCCCCAGCAAGTATTGTTGTCGATCAGGCATTTTGATAAATCTCCCAGGCTTCTTCGCCTGACGCCCCCTTGTGGATCATCGCCATCAACGCGGCGACCACAGCTTTTGGGTTGTCATGCTGATAGATATTGCGACCATAAACCATGCCTTTGGCCCCTTGACCGATTAACGCGGCAGATTTGATCAGCACGGTTTTCAGATCTTCCTTGCCGCCGCCCCGCACCAAAACCGGCACCCGGGCGGCCTCGACCACGCGGTGAAAATCCTCAGCATGTTCGGTCGGATCAGCCTTGATGATATCCGCCCCCATTTCACTGGCCAACCGCGTCAATGTGACGATCTTGTCGGCATTGCCGTCGACCTGATAGCCACCGCGAATATCATTGGGCAGCATCACCAGAGGCTCGATCATCAGCGGCATGCCGTATTTGAGGCAGGCAGCCCGCACCTTTGAGATGTTCTCGACGCATTGGCGGAACAGTTCGGGCTCGTCCGGCAACATGAACAGGTTCACCACCACCGCCGCCGCATCCATTTCAAGCGCACCGATGATCGGCTCGTCCGCATTTTGCAGCAGAGACCACATAACCCGGTGACGTTGATCATTATAGGGATTGCCCATGTCGATGCGCATCACCAGCGCCGGTTTGTCTTTCTCAGGCCGATCTTGCAGCAGGTCAGCCTGACCATAGGCCATCTGGATCGCATCCGGTCGGGCATCGACCAGCGTATTCACAACGCTGGCCATATCCTCCAGCCCAACCAAAAAGCTGGGCTCATTACAAACCCCATGATCAATGGCGACATCCAGGCAGCCCCCATTGGTGAACATCCGATTCATCCGGGCCTTGGTGCTGATACGCATTGTCTGTTCCTTCATTTTGACCGGTTTGCCAGCGTTTGCGGACAAACGCCGTGATACTCGTCCAGCTCTGAAATCAGAGAGGCTGTTTCCTGTTCTTGCCGCGCAGCATCCCAACCCAGGCATTTGGCGGCAATCGCTGCAACACGCGAGATAATGTCAGAAGACACCTGTCCGGTGATCGCCAGGCTGGTACGGCGCAGAATAATATCCGCAAGGTGAACTGTGCGCTCCGACCGGATCAGATAGGTAATTTCTGCAACCGTGTACGCGCAATTGGGCGCTATCTCGGAGTCCTCGGAGGACTCGAGGCATGTCGCAAGAACCAAGTGCGCATTGCTGCCATAGAGATCCAACACATGGCGGGCGCGTTCTGGCGATACACCGAATTTGGCGCAGGTCTCGGCAACCCAGCTGTGCGTGTCTTCTGGATAGTCCCGACCCCCACCGATCGGCATGCTCAACGTGTCGCAAACGCGGGGCTTGCCAAGCTCATTCAACACATCATCGGTGGTCTGCTCGGCAAAAGCACGGAACGTCGTCCATTTGCCACCAACCATGCAGAACTGCGGAACCGGCCCATCCAGCCTTTTGACAAAATGCCCGCGCGAGATCCGCCCGGTGAATTCCTGATCGCTTTTGGGCAGCGGGCGGATACCGCTGTAGCTGAAAACGATCTGCGATGGGGTGACAGAGATCTCCGGAAAAACACCGCCCAGCGACTGCAGAATGTAAGATGTTTCCTCATCCTCGCAGCGTGTTCTACCGGGGGCATTAACCCGGATATCCGTCGCCCCGACCAGCACGTTCGACAGATAGGGAAACAGGATACAAACCCGCCCGTCGGAGTTCTCATAGAAAATCATATGCCCGCCCAAAGCATCTCTCAGCTCGGGATTATCAATCATCAAGTGCGAGCCCTTGGTGCCCTCAACCATTGGCTTTAGGTCATCATGCTGCCCCGGAAGTTGCGCAGCGGTTACATCCACCCAGGCTCCGGTGGCGTTGACAATGACCTTGGTAGAAACCGGCCAGCTGGCCCCGGATTCAGTGTCTTTCAGGGTCAGTGCACCGTCGTCGTTTGCCGCCAGACAGACATAATTCAATGCAATAGAATCCGGATTGGCCGCCTCGCTGTCCGCCAGCAATTCAAGGCCCAGCCGCTCGGGATGGCTGATCCAGGCGTCATAGTAGGTGGCCGTAAACCGGGTGTCCTTGCGCAGCTGCGGCCATTGCTTGCGTGTCTTGCGAGGGCCCTGAAAATCATGGGTCGGAAGCACACGGCGATGGCGCGTCACCCAGTCATACAGCGTCAGGCCAGCCTTGATCATCAACGCCCCGCGTTCGGCTGGTTTCGTGCGCAAATTCAGGAAATTTGCGACGCCGTTCATGACGCCGGAAAACACCGAGCGGATCGGAACTGTTGTGGGCAGCGGCCGCACCATATGGGGGGCGTTTTGCAGTAACGCGTCACGCTCCTGCAGGGACTCGCGCACCAGTGAGAATTCACCATTTTCCAGATAGCGCAATCCGCCGTGGATCATTCTCGACGGGGCTGCACTGCAGCCGGAGCAATAATCATTCTTTTCAACCAGCAAAACCCGCAACCCCTGCAGGGAAAGTTCGCGAAATACTCCGATACCATTGATGCCGCCGCCAACGACAATCACGTCGAAGGCACCGTTATCGGCAACTCTGGAAAATCTCTGGTCTCTGTCGTTAGGCATATTTCTACCGTTCACTGACCGGCGTCAGTGCTTTTCCTTGTTAAGATTTGGCGTTGTCTAACCGTCTAGGTTGGTCAGGTGGTTCGCAGCTGCGCTGTTGATTTGCGCGATGTCGTCCTGGCTAAGAGTGATACGGCCGGCATCAGCATTTTCGATGGCTTGCTCCAGATTGCGTGCACCACACAAAGAGAAACTTATACCCGGTTGCTGAAGCGTCCAGGCGATAATGATTTGCGCGCTGCTGGCATTATGTGCGGCGCAGATTGGCGCGATTGCGTCCATCAGTGCGGTGATCTTCTGGCGATTGGCAAGCGAGAACAACGGATTGTCTTTGCGCAGATCATCGCCTTCAAATGTGCGATTCGGGCCAATTTTTCCGGTCAGCAATCCAAGCGCCAGCGACGAATAGCTGAGCACGGAAATTCCGTTGCTTTGACAAATCGGCAAGAGATCAGCCTCAATAACACGGTGCACCATGCTGAACTGTTCCTGAATGCAATCAATCTGCCCCGCAGCAATATAGGCGTTGAGATCCTCTACAGACAGATTACTGGCCCCCGTTGCCCGGATTTTTCCCTGGGATTTCAATGCAAGCATGGCCTCGAGCGTTTCATCGATAGGCGTCGTCGGATCCTGCCAATGGGTAATGAAGACATCCAGATGGTCAGTCCCCAACCGTTTCAGGCTTTGCTCGACCTCATAGACAATTGAATCCTTGCCCAGATACCGATGGACCGGCTTGTCCTGCTGATCAAAGAAATGATTGCCCTTCTGGCTGTGCCAGACCAACCCGCATTTCGAGACCAGCACCACTTGCTCGCGCCGACCCTTCAAGGCTTTTCCGACAATCTCTTCCGAGCGCCCCATGCCGTAGACCGGGGCGGTGTCGACCAAGGTAATCCCGGCGTCAATCGAGGCTTGTATGGCCGCGACAGAGGCATCCTCGTCGGTGCCGCCCCACATCCAGCCGCCAATAGCCCATGTGCCAAGACCGACACCACTGGCCTTGACGCCGGACTTACCGATTTCCCGTGTTAACATTTCACTGCTCATTTCAGTTCCCTCCACTCAGCGCGTCAAGCACGCCGTTTGCTGTTGCCTCGTCGATGACCAGCGCCTCTAAATGATGTCCCCGCAGCGCCGAACAGATTGGCGCGATCTTGTTCACTCCGGACGCCACGCCCATGGTGAGCGGAACTTTGGCCAGTTCTGCCGGGCTCAACCCGACAAGCCGCGCGTTCAGATCGTAATCACAGACGTTGCCGTCTTCATCCATCAGATGGCCCAGCAATTCGCCGACAGCTCCAACTCGTTTGATTTGATCCTGATCGCCCATGGGCATCGGATGCAGGTCGTAATACGTGGAATCCGCCGTCAGGATCGACCCGACACCGACAATAGCCAGGGTGGCCTGCCGGGCCCGGTCCAGCACCTCGTTGACTGAACGCATGGCCATCAGCATGTCTTTTTGTTCGGCCGTATCGGCAAACAGCGGCGCGTGGATCTGATGCGCCCGTCCACCAAGCTTTTCGGCCAATTGCGTCGCCACATGGTTCACATCGGTATAGTGCTTGCCCTGCACGCAGCCCGTCGCCGGAACGACCTCGATGTCATATGTGCGCTCGGGGTTCAGTCCCTCAACCACCGCGCTCACGCCTTTACCGCCAGTGATGCAGATGGTGTCGCCATCTTTCAGGTTCTTCAAAAGAACATCCGCTGCAGCGCTGCCGACATTTTGCAGCACCACGTCCGGATTGTCCGACACCGTGGGCGCCACCAACACATCGTCGATCTTAGCGCGGTTCTTAATCCGTGTTTCCAGATCGAACAGCGGTTGGAAAGGTGTGCGAATATTGATTTCGACCATGCCCAGAGCACGGCCTTGTTTAATCAGGCGGTTCACTTTGGCCGAGGAGAGGCCCAGCTCTTTGGCGATTTGGGCTTGGAGGCGACCCTCTTCGTAATAAAGGGTGAGAACGCGCGCCATGAGACGCATGCTATGGAAGTCGGTTGCGTTAGTATTCACAAGGCCGTCTCCTTTCGGCTGATGAGGTGGTTCGATGCGGCAGCGGCGAGCAGTGCGGCACCAAGGACCAGTGTCTGGTAATAGGCTGGAATGATAGTCAACATCCCCACCGTCAGCGCCATGATGATCAGCGCGCCAATGAAGGATCGCAGAACCCTGCCTTCGCCACCGCTGAACGCGGTGCCGCCGATCAGGACCACGAGAATGGCCGAGAGTTCCATACCATCCCCGGAAAGCGGATCGCCCAGTGACATGAAGCTAGACCGGGCAATTCCTGCAAGCGCCGCCGACACGCCCACGATCACGTACAGCAACATGACGATCTTGCCGGTATTGATCCCGGACAGTTTCGCGGCGGTGGGATTGCCGCCAGTCGCTGCTGCGTATTTGCCAAGCAGGGTGCGATTTTGCGCGATGACGAGGACGAGCGTGACGACGACAGCAACCCAGAAAGCCATAGGCAGACCCAATAGCGTTCCTTCTCTGCCATAGGAGTTGAACCAACTGGGTATCTTTAGGCCGCCTCCGGACTTGATCGCCGACACGCCATCCTGGACCAGCAGCAGCGCCACGCCTTTGAAGAGGCTGAGGGTGATCAATGTCGCGATCACCGGCGTGATCTTGAGCCTGACAACCAGCAAACCATTGATTGCTCCCAACCCGGCACCGACCACCATCGTAAGAGCGAAGGCCGCCAGAAACGGAACGCCGTTGATCGCCAGCATGGCGTAAACGACAGCACTTAAGCCCATCGTGCTCCCGACCGAAAGGTCGATGTAGCCCGAGACCATTAGCAGCGTGAAGGCCCCCGCAAGCGTGAGCAGCGGTGCCGACACCCGCAGGACGTTGATGATGTTCCTATGGTTTAGGAAGTTACCGCGCTCAAATAAATCGAACTTGTCGAGGTTTGCCATGCTCAGCAAAACGACGACGGCCACCAGGACAAAGTAGATGTAGTAGCTGCGCAAAAACTGCGTGATGCGGTTATCTCGGGTGGCCGAGGGCTGATCAAGAGTGGAGGATTGTGACATCAAATTCACCGGTTCCTTCGGGCAAGCGCCCAGGTCTGAATAATGATCGCAAGAAACACCGCGATAGCCTTGAGAACGTATTGCCAGTCCGGCGACAGAACCAATCCTGTCGCGGCCGAAGTCACGATAGCGAGAATTATCGCACCGAAGAACATTCCCACCACCGACCCGAAGCCTCCGGCGATAGCGACGCCGCCCAGCAAAGCGATCACCAAGGCATCGAATTCCATTAACGTTCCGCGGTTCGAATATCCGGACTTGAACTCCGACGCGAGGAGTATCCCCACGACCCCGGCGATGACTGCACTGAACAGATACAGATAGGTTACGTGCTTGGATTTATCGATGCCCGACAAATGGGCCGCGACCGGGTTCGTTCCGATCCAAAAGGTCAATCGGCCAAATACCGTCTTCTTCTCGATGAAAATGGCGATGACAAGCAGGATGACCATCAAGACCACCGGGAGCTTAAGAGAGGTCCCAAACATCGACATATTTCCGAGCATACCAAATGCGTCAGGCAGGTTGGTGTTGCGCTGCGATCCCTGTGTCACAACCTGCGCGATGCCCCTTGCAAGCATCATCGTTCCCAGGGTCACGATGATCGACGGAATGCGCAACCGAACAACAAAGAGAGCATTCAAGCCACCAATCGCCAGCGCGCCGCCAAGCGCGCATAGAACCGCCAACCAATAGGGCATACCAAGCCCGGTAGACAGCGCGTTATGGCCATCCGTCGATTGGGAGAACCAGACCGCGAGGACACCTGACAGAGCAAGGATACCGCCGACAGACAAGTCAAAGTTGCCGGACACCAAGAGGAACGTAACTCCGACGCCGAGGGAGATGACGGCCCAATTGTTGGTCACCAAATTGAGCATGTTGAGAAGCTGGAAGAAGTTCGGCACCACTATGGAAGCGATCAGGAACAGCCCGACCGCAACCGACGCAACCAGGAGCGTGATAAAAGCCTCGTCGCTGATGCGGCGGCGGCTGTGTACCAGCGTCCTGCCAATTTTTGCCGAAACACTCATTGCAGGACTCCCTCCCGGCCACCGGTCACAACATTGAGGATGTAAGCCGCGTCGACATCCGCCCCATTGATGACCTCAGCTTCAAGAGAACCGTCGAACAGGAGGAAGATGCGATCACAGATCCCAAGCACTTCTTCGAGTTCCGAGGAGAAGACAGCAACCGAGTTTCCCTCGTCTGCCACGCTCCTGATGATGTCATAGATTTCTGCTTTGGCACCAACATCCACGCCACGGGTCGGCTCGTCCAGCAACAACAAATCGGCATCGGCAAACAGGCACTTTGCAAGCACAACTTTTTGTTGGTTCCCGCCGGATAGCTTCTCTGCATACTTGTCGATCGAATTGGTAGCGATGTTGAGCTTGCCGACATATTCAACAGCGGCTTCCAGCTCAACTGAAGACCGAAATACGCCTCTGTTCGACAGCCGTTGTAAATTCATGACCGGAATGTTCTCCCGAATTGTTAGGCTGGTGAACAGGCCCTGAGTCCGGCGCTCTTCGGGAACCAAGGCGATACCCGCAGCAATGGCTTCCTTGGGTGAACGTCCAACCTCCTGCCCCTTGAAGAGGATCGACCCAGAGACAGTGTCAGCTCCGAACAAGGCCCGGGCGATCTCTGTCTTGCCCGCACCAACGAGGCCGTAAAAGCCGACGATTTCACCTCGGTTGATATCAAAGGAGACGTCCTTTAGCAGGGTGTTTGTCAGCCCCTTTGCGATAAGCACGGCGTCATCGGTGACAGTTGTTCGTGGTGTGTAGTCCTGGAACACGCTGCGACCGATCATCATCTCGATCAGTTCGGACCGCCCTGCGACCTCTGACAGCGGCTTGGTCGCGATGTGTTTGCCATCCCGAAGCACTGTAACTGCGTCGCCAAGTCTGAAAATCTCGTCGAGCTTGTGTGAGATGTAGATCACCGTCACATCGGTTTCCCGCAAGCGTCGTATCACTCCAAACAGCCGCTCGACCTCTCGCTCAGACAGGGCTGCCGTTGGCTCATCCATGATGATGACATTTGCCCCGGACGATGCGGCACGCGCAATTTCGATGATCTGCTTTTGCGCGACGCTAAGAGAGGCGACTCTGGCCGACGGGTCGATGGAGGGCTCGATCGCAGCCAGTGTCTGGACCACACGCTCGTCGAGGTCGGATTTAACCAGAAATCCAAATCGGCTCTGCTCCATCCCAAGTGTGAGGTTCTCCAGAACGGTGAGTTCGTCAACGACGTGAAGCTCTTGGAAAAGTGTGGCGATGCCACCTGCGCGCGCATCCTTAGTGTTGCTTGGCTCATAAGATGAGCCGCGCACTGTCATCGACCCGGTGGTGGGTTGCAACGCACCTGTCAGCATCTTGACGAGCGTTGATTTCCCAGCTCCGTTTTCGCCTACGAGGCAATGGACCGTGCTGCTTTCAATTGCAAAACTCACGTCGTCGACGGCCCTTACACCGGGATAGTCCTTGGTGAGTCCCTCAACTGAGAGAGCGGGTGATTGCTGCTGGCCTGTCAAACTAGTCTCTCCTTCAACCCGCAGCACAACACCGTGCAGAATTGTTCAACGCCGTCGCTGAATATGTGAGTTAATCCGATTAGCGGTTAGCGGTGGGGGATTTACCCCCGTGCAAGTGCCGCTGGCGCTTTTGATACCTGGCGATCGAATTAGGGCCGCGCCCTAATTCAGACTTTGACCGCCAGGTATGAGTTTACGATTACCCGCCGAACTGGGCCGCGAGCCAAACTTTGGCCTCTTCCTGAGGCATCGACCAATAGGAGATAGTGTAAGCCTTGTAGAAGAACTCCTCGGCCGGGTCTGCCGCAGCTGCAACGTCACCGTTCACGACATCCATGATCAGATCAATGCGCCCTTGCGCCGTCTCGACCGGAGGTAGGCCCATCGAGATCTTGAGGCTGGAATTCGGATCGTAAACGAGGTCGAATTCAACAGTGTCAAAGTCCACGCTGGCCACGATCTCTGTCAACGGCTTGCCGTCTTCGAACTTACCCCGGCCAAGCTGAGAAAGGCCGGCCATGGTGCCGACCGTAAGATCGGAAGACTCGGAATAGATCAGGTTGACTTCTGGCCGCTGCGTCAGCAGGTCGACGATGATCTGCTTTGCCGCTTCCTGTCCGGCACTTGAATCCAATGCGCCAAGGTTCTCGGCATCAGGATCGACAGACAGCACACCTTTGGCAAACGGGTCCGTGCGTCCCGAGTTCACTTCAGTGTGGTTTGGCCACCCCAGCTGAACCATGACGATCGGCGTGTCTGGATGTGCTTCTTTCCAGGCTGTTGCCATCTGTGCGCCCATCTCGAACGAGACACCAGCCTCGTCGCTGCGCGCCGTCGGAATACCAGTATCCGTGATCGGGCTGAAGAACGACGTCATGATAATGCCCTCCTCGAGGGCGTCTCTGACACCGGGCGTGGCTGCTTCGGCGTCCCAGATATGCAGGGTCGCGGCATCGAACGCTCCAGCGGCGATTTGGTCAATGTTCTGAGTCATCACGGCCGAATCTGCCTGGCCATCAAAGATCACAACCTCTGCGCCGTATTTCTCTGCAGCATAGCGCTTGGCCTCATCCGCCTGGGCTTGGTGGAACACGTTCGACAGGTTGGACACGAAGAACGCAATCCGTTTACCATCTTGGGCAATGGCGCCGCCACTTGCCGCTGCGATCATCGACGAGGCCACAAGGCCCGTTAAGAAAATTCTCTTCGGTATCATCATATTACATCACTCCCTTTGCTGTAGGCCAAGCTGGGCCACATGGCCTGATGGCCCTTCCTGAACTGCAAACATCCACAATCGGCAGACGCAGAATATGAAATTTCCTGCAGTGTGTGATAAAACTTGCGCACAAATGAAATAATTGTCAACAAGTGATTTTATTTATCAGGCAGCCCTTCATCGACCAGCGGGAGCGTTGCATCGGATTATGAGGCAACGTTTCTGTTACTTGTGAGACGGGAACAAATTTGCGGCCGGCATTCCTGCCCTCGGGGGATGGTGAAAATTATCTCAACACGCGCAACAAAACTGAGAAAATTGAAGGCTGCCATTCTACCGTTCGAAAAAATCCGCGCTGCCGTTGACGACAAAATGGAAATCATGTGCGCGCTTCATTCGCTGTGGAATGTGCCAACGGCCAAGCGGATATGCCACGGCCTGCAAGACGAAGAACTGGCCGGATTGCACTGCAGCTCTGAAGCAGCGCGGATCACCAACAATCTGGTTTGATCCCGAGATGAGCTGGAAGCCAGATCCATCCGTTGCCCGGCAGCGGTTTGCTTGCAAACCATGAGAGGGGATGAACGCGGGTGTTAGTATTCATTAGGTTTGATACCCCCATTTCAGTGGGTTTGATACCGGAAGAAGCGGGCAGCTCTCGGGTTATCCCGGACCGTCCGCAACTCACTTCGTAACTGCGGACGATGCCCGCAGCAATCTGGACGAAGGTCATCCGGTCAATGCGCGCGGCAATAAACGCCTGTAAGTCAGGATCACTATCAATCTTGGGCGCGCGACCAGGGCGGTGATTGCGACGGTGATCCGAAACCGGAAATGACTCGGGCTTAAGGCTGTTCCCATATCCATCCACTGCCCGTTGAATAGCTTGAGCTAGAACGGCTTCGCCTTCACGTGAGCGGAATGCGCGGCGCGTAGGAGGGTCTCGGCTTCGTCGAGCTTCCTTGCTGCCAGATCCAGATTGGAGGCAAGGGTCACGTTAACTGTCCTCGCGCCCGATAGCGATCAAGATAGCTGCGCACCGAAATTTCAACAGAAATTCAATTGTCATGTCCGTTCCGTGGGTTTCCACATAGATTTCGACCTGTGCCGGAGGCTTCGGGAACGGTCTGGCCAGTAAGTTCATTGGATCTGGCCTTGTGTTCGAATTGTTTAATTTGCGATGATTTATACTCTCGCGACCGTAGCACGGCCCCCGGACCGGAGCGCCATGTGGGTTACCGAGAAACCGGACGAAGAGGCCCTGCCATCTGCACCTTTTACAGCATCATTTATTGCGTCCCGATCCGTTGAGTGTATTCGGCGGATCGGGACCTTGCCCGAATGCCGGTCACCAGGAAGACCGACTGGGCAATTCCAAAGGCGGACTGGTCCACCGAATGCTTCCCCCCCGTTCGCGCATCGGGGGCAAGCCCCCGTTGAAAGCAAACAGAGGATGAAAGCGACGAACTGATAGTGTGTTCGGCACATAGCGGGCTGGGTCAGGTTGTTGCGCCGCGGGGTTAAATTCAGCCATTTGCGCACTGCGCATTTGGGCCCGTTCGGTGAGGCTGGCTCTCGCTTCAAAAACCGCACCCTCGTCCGCGCCTTTTGGCAGGTTAAACGCCTCCGCAAAACGGCCCAAAAGCCGGATGTCACCGCTCATATCATCCTCCTGACTGGCAGGGGCTTTTAGGTGCAGGTGGGCGTGTGAACCACACCCAGCACCTTTCAACCGGGCAATCTCACGAAGTTGCGGAAACTGGCCCAGCCAGCCATCGGTTTCGTCTCAGCTTGAGCTGGGGACGGTCTGGTCATCAATCACAAAGCAAACCTGTCCGATATCGGCTATGGTGATGGGGTCAGTGCCGTCGTTGACGTATCGAAATACGCCAGCGCGATAGACCAGAAAATCGCCCCCATTTGCCCCACCGGTGTTGTCGATTGTGTCTTCGGCACGCCCTACGCCGATCAAGTTCAACCCACTAACGCCTTTGACCAGGTAGCCAGCAGCATTGCGCATGACTAAGGCCCCGGCGGCCTTAAGCCGCTCGGGCCTTCATCGCCTTGAGTGCCGTGATTATCTTGGGGGCGGTCTCCACTTTGAGAAAGCGCAGACTGGAAGTCTTCCAACTCCGTTCAAGCCACTTGTTCAATCCGTCCTCACCATCATAAGCGTCGCGAGTGAACTCACCCCACAAGGTGCGGATTAACTCGATCTGGGCAAAGGACGCCATGCCAAGGCGTTTTCCATAGTTGCGCCCTTGCGTCACCAGCGGCGCAAAGCCCAGACATTCAAAATCGCAGCTTTCAAATATGCTGGTGTGGGGTTGCCTGCGCCAGCAAAAAGCTGGGCAATTCGCGTGACGTTGGCCACATTACGCAATCCACCTTTCAGCCGCGCAACCGCGTGCAGGGCATCAATTGCCCGCTCACAAGCAAAGGCGGTGCCTTCAACCACCGCGGCTACATCTGCGCGGCTCACCTCTTTGATGATCACCGGGCGCAACATCCCGCTTTGCAATTGAGGCATTGCAGTGATGGCAACTGGCAACTGGCAACTGCAGATCGCCGCAGAAAACCAAGGCAAAGCCACCAATTTTGACCATTGCCCGAAGCCATTCAAAGGTTTCCCCAGTCTGGCCGGTTTTTTGTTTTTCTGGTTGAGGTATTGCGCTTCGTCCACCACTAAAACGCGACGCACTTCTTTGGTAGCCCAGGCCCAAGGTAGGAAGCGAATAGCATTCTAGCCTCAGCGTGTGTATTATAGTGGGGCACCGTCCTCAAAATCCTTGAAAGTGACTTGGCAAAGTTCCAGCCAGTGCCCTCTCCACGCGCGGCTTGTACATAAAAACCGTCATACCCGGGTGTGAAGCAAAACGTCTTCACAACTTGTGTTTTTCCAACTCCGGATGAACCCGCGACCATGGTCATAGCGGGTTGCTCCACTTCGCGGACGCGTTCAAGTGATCGCAAGTGCGTTTCCATGTTCTTCAAAAACCCTTCTGGAACGCCGATATCCTGTTCTATCTCAGACGTTTGACTGGAGACGCGCAATGGTGATCCGAAGCGTGGTGCAACGACAGTCTCACTGTCAGCAAGAGAAACACCCTCTGGCGCTTCCAGTCTTGCGAGAGCGGCTGTGAAATCTGCATCCGCCAAGTATTCGTTGGCAGTGTTTCCAGCTGCAACAGCAGTACTGGCGGCTTTGCGGTTGCGCGCAGCTGTTCGAATTCCATCAACACTATCGCAGGCCCCAACTGCGACAGGCTCAATGCCCTCACAGATCAATCGGCCACCCTCGTCAATGAGATAGCTGGTGCGTCAAAATCATCAGGATCACGGCCCAGCAAGATGCGCTGAACGGAGCCATGAAATCGTATCAAAATGTCCTGTGTCTTTGGGGAGCCGTAGACCCAGCCGTTTTTCTTGACTTGCCCAACGCGGTCCACTGCAACAACAGAGTAAATCAAACCGGAAAGGTAGCGTTGGCGTGCGGTTGGTTTGCGGAAATTACGTGCGGCTAGGCCATCGCCCCAGTCCACCCAAAAATCCTGCGTCCGGCCATAAAGCGAAACCCATTCCAAAGGTCCGATAGATGTCTTGTCGCGGTGCACAGGCTGGGTAAGCTGTTTTGCCGCGTCGGCCCGCCCGTGTGGTGCAACAAGCCTTTGAGCCTCGCCCAACTCCTTCCAACGCCGCTAGACAGTGGGATAAGACGGCCACGCCTAACAAGACTTGCGCCCAATATCGCGTGTGTCACGCCAAGCCTGTATCAACGGGAAGTCTGGCGCTGCATCTCAGCCCGCCTGCGGTTGCTCATGCTTCAACACAAGCTATCAGTCGCTGACTTGGCCACATGTGGGGGAGTGTCAAAAAGTGCGGTGGAAAAATATCTCGCTGGGCCAAGTTCGCCGCGCGCTACTGCAATCGCCTCTATCTGTATGGAACTTGGAGCGAACGCTCATTGGCTATTGTTCGGTGAAGCGGACAACGACCTCGCAATAATTTCCAATGCCGTGGAGGGTGTAGTTGTTGCGCTACTAAATGAACTCAGACAGGATACTGAACTCGCGCGCAAGTTTGAGGTCAACGAATTTGGTAGTGAGGAGTGGAGGATTTTCATGGCAGCGCTTAGGATCGAATTTTGTCCGTCACGATAACATGCGGACTCCCACAGCGATTGATGATTTTTCGTAGAAACTTCAACGCCGCCTTGCCCTCCCGGCGTTTGGCGACAAAGGTTTCCAACACCTCAGCTTGGTGATCCACAGCACGCCAAAGAGAGTGCGTCTCGCCGTCGATCTTCACAAAAACCTCGTCCAGGTGCCATTGCCAATTGGACTGGGCGCGCCTCTGGCGGATACGTTTTCTGCGGGTCTGCGCGGCGCACAACGACCCGAACCTACTCCACCAGAAACGGGCCGTCTCGGGACTGATATCAATCCCTCGCTCCTGCAACAGGCCTGAGACATTTGGGAGGGAAAGAGGCAACCGAACCTGCATCATCGCCGCAAGCCGGATGATATCGGGGCGCGTTCGGAAATACCAAAAAGGGGCGCAGG
Organism: Paracoccaceae bacterium; assembly: GCA_013214575.1. Taxonomy (GTDB): domain Bacteria; phylum Pseudomonadota; class Alphaproteobacteria; order Rhodobacterales; family Rhodobacteraceae; genus Parasedimentitalea. The sequence continues at coordinate 61,436 of JABSSD010000148.1, forward strand.
ATAGCTCCTGCGCCCCTAACTTGCTCGGACTCATGTGCCGGATTTAGCGGGCAGGCAGCGGCATCCAGTCGGGAACCGACACCTCCGCATGGGCGAACTGAGGCAGTTTTGCCGAAAGATCCGCCATGTTCTTGATGTTGCCATCAATCAGCATTTGCTGGGTGATCAGCGTGGGCGGAACGATGACGTTATGGTCTACTTCGTCGCCAGCCAACAGCATGGCCAGGGTGCGCACCGAAACCTCGCCAACCACAGCCGGGTTGGTCGCGGCGGTCGCAACCCAGGCACTGCCTTCTTCAAGCATTGCCGAGATGTCAGCCGTGGACACATCTGCCGAATAGATTTTGATCTGATCGCTCAGACCTGCTTCGTCGACCGCAATTTTGACACCCTTGGCGAATTCATCATAGGGCGCGAACATCACGGTGATGTCCGGGTTTGCCTGCAGCACAGACCGGGCCTGATTGGCAACAGAGTTGGCGATCGGGTTGTCGAGCGTGCCAAAGGCAGCGGCTTCTTCGATTCCCGCGTATTTTTCACGGAAGATTTTCCAGGTCTCGTCGCGGCGGTCCAGCGGCGCGATGCCGGGCACATAGACATATCCGGCTTTCCAGACTTCACCATTGTCGATGATCGCCTGTTCCAGCGCCAGACGGGCCAGATCACGATCAGATTGCTCGACCTGCGGCACCGCCGGGTTTTCGACGTTAACATCAAATGCCACGACCTTGATGCCCGCGTCCAGAGCCCGCTGAACAGCGTCCTGCATGGCTTCCGTCAGACCGTGCTGCACGATGATTCCGTCGACGCCAAGAGCGATGGCCTGATCCACCATGTCGGCCTGAAGTGCTGCATCCTGGCGGCTGTCGAAAATGCGGAGGTCGACGCCGATGGCGGCGGCCTGGCTCTCGACGCCCGACAAATAGGCCTGAAAGAAATCGCCGGTGGACAGGTAACGCACCAAAGCGATTTTAACATCGCCGGCGTTGTCAAACGGCGCGGGCATCCCGCCCGCTAGTGCCGGCGACAGTCCGGCGGCCAGTGCCACTGCACTGCTCGCCAATTTCATAAATATCCGACGTGAAAAGTCCATTCTTAATCTCCCTTTTGGTGTTTTTGTGAGCGGCCCTAATGAGCCCCTCCGCGCTTTGACAGTGCGAAGGTAAAGACAAGTGCCACGACCAGAACCGCGCCCTTGACGAAATCTTGTGTGTAGTAAGGCGCGTTCATCATCGTCAGCCCCTGCAACAGAATGCCGATGAACAAGGCACCGATAATGGTGCCGAAAGCGTTTGGCTTTGCGGCGCCCAGAACCGCAAACCCGATGAGCGCCGCCGCAACCGAATCCAGCAACAGATTGTTGCCCGAGGCGATATCACCACGCCCCAGCCGGGCGGCCAGCAGGATGCCGCCAACCGAGGCCAGCACACCGGACATCATATAGGCAAGGATCTTGTACCGATTGACATTGGCCCCAGCCAGGCTGGCGGCGCGTTGGTTCGAGCCGATGGCATACATGATGCGCCCATGCCGGGTCAGCTCCATGAAGCCCCAGACCAGAAAACCGACCACCAGCAAGACGATCACCGAGACCGGAACGAGGTTTTCGATGAAGAAATCGAACCGGTGCCGGCCCAGCGCCAGAAAGGCCTTCGAAAAGACGCCCTCGGTCACCCGCCCGTCGGGCAGGGTCATGCCGGTGGCGATCGAGCGCCCCTGTGTCGGGATCCGCTGCAACCCAACCAGCAGGAACATCATGCCCAGGGTTGCCAGCAGGTCGGGCACCCGCATTTTGACGATGAGAAGCCCGTTGATCAGCCCGACAATAGCCCCCATGGCAAGACAGGCCGCAACCGCAGCAAAAGCGCTCATTTCCCAGACCACAAGCACATAGGATGACAGCATCAGCGATGTGGTGGCCACCGACCCTATGGACAGGTCAAACCCATCGACCACCAGGGTCACGGTCACACCAAGGGCCAGAATGCCGGTGATGGCCACCGACTGAAAGATGAACACCGCGCTATAGGGGCCCGCAAAACCTTCGGCAAAAACGCTGAAGAACAGAATTAGCCCAAGGGTCAGCGCAAGAAAGCCGTAGCGGATTGCGAATTCGGTCGCTGTCAGTTTGGATTTGACGTGAAGTTCCGGATTGGACAGCGTGTCGTTTGAGGCTTCAGATTGCATGTTCGGTGTTGTCCGTTGTTTCGCTTTGCTGCCCGGCGACCTGTGTCAACACAGCCCCCAGATCAATGTCTTCGTTTCGGTGATCGCCAACGATCGTATGATCGGCCATCACGATAATTCGGTCGGCAATTTCCAGGGCTTCGTCCATTTCAGCCACCAGCACGACAGTGGCCCGTCCACCGGCGGTCTCCCGAATTTTGTGGCCAATGTCTCGGCGGGCTTTGATGTCCACCCCCTGAAAAGGCTCATCAAGCACCAGTAGATTTGAGGCTTCGGCCAACCAGCGTCCGACCATGACTTTTTGCTGATTGCCACCGGAGAGGCTGCCAATCTCGTCGCGGTCGCTTTGGCAGACAATCCCCAGATCGGCAATTATGCGGCGGGCCGTTGCCCGTTCGCTGCGACGTTTCAGAAAGGAAAAGGCAGAGTGCCGGGCCAGAAAGGGGATGGTGATGTTCCGGGTGATGTCAAAATCCTGCACCACCGCATTGCTGGCCCGATCCTTGGGGCACAGGAACACCCCTGCCCCAATAGCCTGGCGCTGCGAGGCGGGATGATAGGGTTTGCCCAGCAAGCACATGCTGCCGCTCACCGGCCGTTCCAGACCAAACAGGATATTGGCCAATTCGGTCTTGCCGCTGCCCACAAGACCGGTGATGGCCACCACCTCGTTGGCGTGCAGATCAACCGAAAAGGGCGTTGCATCGGGGCGCAGGGCAATATCGCTCAACTGCATCACCGGCACGCCGACCTCGGGAATGTTTATATCCACATCGGTCATGGCATGGCCCAGCATGGCCTTCACAGCCCCCTCGTAGTCCAGCGGGGCGCTCTCGAACACACCAGATATTTTACCGTCGCGCATGCTGACGATACGGTCGGCAATGCGGCGGATATCGGACATGCGGTGCGAAATATAAAGGATGGCCGCGCCACCGTCGCGCAAGCGGTCCAGCAAGCTGAACAACCGCCGGGCCTCGACCGCGGACAGCGATGACGTTGGCTCGTCGAGAATGAGCAGTTTGGGCCTATGGGCCATGGCCCGGGCAATCGCCACCAGTTGCCGGTCCGCCAGGCCCAGTTCGCTGACGGATTGGGTCACGTCAACGTTCAGCTCCATAGCGGCGGCGATTTTACGAGCCTCGGCGCGATGCTTACGCTTGTTCAGGAAGAAGCCAGCGCCAGGTGCGGTCAGATGATCGAGCATCAGGTTGGACGCGATATCCAGGTCGAGGACCACCCCGTCATTGATACTTTGGTGGACGGTCACCACACCGGCGCGAATGGCCTCCGAGGGGCTGGATGGGCTGAACGGCTCACCGTCAAGCGTGATTGTGCCGGAGTTTGCGCTGTGAACTCCGCATAAGATTTTGACAAGCGTCGATTTCCCGGCGCCATTGGCCCCCATCAAAACCGTGACCTGCCCGGGGCTCAGCGTCAGATCAATGCCCCGCAAGACATCGTTGGCACCAAACGCCTTGGTGATCCCCGTAAGCTCCACGGCTTTATTCTGCACCGGCTTTCCTCCCTGATGAGCGAGCCTAATGTCCCATTCTGTCATATGTCAACAACTATTGACTTTTGCTCGACGCTCGAGAAGATTGGCATCAACACGACGCCAAGTGACCGTTGCAAGGGGGCAAAATGAACAATATTGATCCGGATTACCAACCTTTGACCACCGACACGCTGGCGGCGCGGCTTGGGCCAATCAAAGCCCTGACTGACCTGTTGGGCACGGATACATCCAACTGGACCTCCAGGGAGGTTGGCGATGGCAACCTGAATTTGGTTTTCATTGTCCAAAGCGACCAGGGCAGCGTCATCGTCAAGCAGGCGCTGCCCTATGTGCGCCTGGTGGGCGACAGTTGGCCGCTGCCTCTGAAACGCTCGTTCTTTGAGTATCACGCGCTGATCCGCCAGGCTGAACGGGCTCCCGGCACGGTGCCAGAAATTTACTATTTCAATGAGATCCAAGCCATCATTGTGATGGAATTTTTCACCCCTCACGTCATCCTGCGGCAGAGCCTGATGGCTGGCAAGACACATGACGGGCTGGCCGAGACCCTGGGTTTGTACTGCGCCCGCACTTTATTCCGCGGCTCGGACCTGAGCATGGACACCGCCAAACGCAAAGCAGACGTGGCCCTGTTCGCCGAAAGCGTGGAGCTCTGCGACATCACCGAAACATTGGTTTTTTCCGATCCGTATTTTGACGCGGATCGGAACCATCACACGCCACAGCTGGATGCCCTTGTGGCCATTCTGCGCAGTGACGTGGACCTGAAAGTCGAAGCGCATCATCTGAAAGCGAAGTTCTGCAACAACGCGGAAACCATGCTGCACGGCGATCTGCACACCGGCTCGGTGATGGTCAGCGACACCGAGACCAAGGTGATCGACCCGGAGTTCGCCCTTTATGGGCCTATGGGTTTTGATATCGGTATGCTGCTGGCCAATTTCTGGATGGCCTATTTCGCCCAACCCGGACATGCAGAGACCCCGGGCGCCCGGGCCGAATATCAGGACTGGATCCTGGGCGTCGCTGACCGGATATGGACCGTATTCACCGCCGAATTCTCGCAGCTGTGGCGTCAGGAGCGGACCGGGATTCTCTACGAGAAAACACTGTTTGAGGATCAGGGCCACGCGCTGGCCAGTGAACAGGCGCTAACCCATCGGCTGAACGACATCTGGCAGGATACCTTGGGCTTTGCCGGTGTGGAAATTATACGACGCACCTTGAGTCTGGCCCATATCGCCGAAAACGAAACTATCGAAAATGATGAATTACGAGCGGATTGCGAGGCGCGCGGGCTGAAACTTGGCCGGGCGCTTGTGGTGAACCGGGCCCGGATGAATTCCATGGCCTCGGTGACGGATCTGGCTCGGGTAATTGCTGTGGAGGCAAAAGAATGAAAGTTGGCGCTAAGCACTATCGCTCGATCTGGTATGACTATGCAGAGCAGGTGGTGAAAATTATCGACCAGCGCTGGCTGCCCCATGAATTCCGCGTCGTCGATCTGAAAAGCCGCGATGATTTTGCCGTCGCCATCCGGGATATGTGGGTGCGCGGCGCCCCATTGATCGGCGCCACCGCGGCTTTTGCGGTGTCCGAGGAAATGAAACGCGACGCCTCTGACGCCTCGCTGGATGAAACATGGGAGGTTTTGCATGAAACCCGCCCAACCGCCATCAACCTGCGTTGGGCGCTGAACGTAATGCGCGATCGGCTTAGGGATGTGCCTGAGTCTGATCGGGCGGCAACAGCCCAGGCGCTCGCCCAGCAAATCTGCGACGAGGACGTCGAGTGTAACCGTCAGATCGGGCTGCACGGTCTGGAAATCATCAAGAAAATCGCCAGCACCAAAAAGCCGGGCGAAGTGGTGAACATTTTGACCCACTGCAATGCGGGTTGGCTGGCGACTGTGGATTGGGGCACCGCCACCTCGCCGATGTATCACGCCGCCGAGGCAGGCATTCCGGTGCATATCTGGGTGGATGAAACCCGCCCCCGCAATCAGGGCGCGCAATTGACCGCCTGGGAGATGGACAGCCACGGCATGTCGCACAAACTGATCGTCGACAATGCCGGCGGACATCTGATGCAGCACGGTGACGTTGACATGGTGATTGTCGGCACCGACCGCACCACCTCGCACGGCGATGTCTGCAACAAGATCGGCACCTATCTGAAAGCACTGGCCGCCCGAGACAACAATATCCCATTTTATGTGGCGCTGCCGTCACCGACCATTGACTGGACCCTTAAGGACGGCGTCGCAGAAATTCCGATCGAGGAACGCGACGGCGACGAGGTGACCAAGGTCTGGGGCAAAATGGAGGACGGACGTGTTGGCCAGGTGCAAATAAGCCCGGACGGCACCGCCGGCGGCAATCCGGCCTTTGATGTGACACCGGCCCGTCTGGTGACCGGGTTGATCACCGAACGTGGCGTCTGCGAGGCCTCACCCGAAGGGCTGGCGGCATTGTTCCCCGAGCGGGTTCTGAATTAACCCGCAGCCTGCAACATCAGTCGGGCGGTTTCGTTGCTTGTGACAACATGGGTAACGCAGCCGCCCGCGATGGCTGATAACATCGGCACAACCTTGGCATCGCCTTCGGACACCAGCAAGCCGACCTCTAACCCCTGCAGGTTATCCAGGGTGATGCCGATCATCCGATCATCCAGCGCGCCCGGAATGGCCTGACCTTCGGCGTCAATGAATCGGCCGCACAACACCCCCGTCGCCCCCTGTTTGACGTACCAATCCAGATCGGCGCGGCTGGCCAGCCCACTGCTGACAATGTGACTGTCCGGGTCACAGGAACCTGCGGCAAAAAGGGCTTTGTTGCAGTGGCTCAACGCATCCAGTTGCCGACGAATGATCGGCTCGTCACGAAGTCGCGCCGCCAGGTCCGGGTCGCTGAGCACCGCCGGCGCGTGCAGGTTGATGCAGGTTGCGCCGAGGTTCCGGGCCATATGGGCGGAACAGATTTCGGCGGTGAACCCATAAGGCGTCGCCATCGACCCGACCAGTTGCGACACGGTCACATCAGCAATATTGGTCTGCTCAATGGCTTCTGCGATTTCAAAAATCGTCCGTCCCCAGGCCACGCCCAGCCGGTCTCCGGGCGCCAGCAGGCTGGGCAGCCAATCAGCGGCGCCGCGCGCCACCCGCATCAACGCCTCTTCCTCGGTGCCCTTGCCGCGGGGCAACACAAACGCCGCCTGAAGTCCGAATTTTTCTCGCAAATCCTGGGCCAACTGATGGCTGGTGAACACCTCCGGCGCCAGACTGATACGGATATAACCCCGCTCGCGGGCCTCTTGCAGGTAATTGACCACCGTCGCCCGTGAAACCTGCAACAATTTGGCGATCTCGGTCTGGTTCAGCCCGTCATGGTAATACATCCAAGCCGCTTCGATCACGATGCTCTCACCGCTCACCTGCCCGGCTGTCCGTCTGCGCAATGATGTCGCCATGAAACCCCTCCTTTTAGATATTTGACACCATGTGCTGACAATTGTCAAAATCTATGCTTTAACGCATAAAACACACACGTGAAAAAGGGTATATTGGCCATGGTCCTTAACAGATGGGATGACAAAGAGGCAAAGATTTTCGTGGACGCAGCAGGGAGTGACCCGGCAGACCGCGAACTGGCGCTGCGGGTATATACTTCGCAGATCATCGGCCGGGATTCCAACCTGGTGCTGCATGGCGGCGGCAACACCTCTTGCAAATTGAAACGCAAAGACATTTTCGGCAACGAGATGGATGTGCTGCACGTCAAAGGCAGCGGCTGGGACCTGGGGGTTATCAAAGCCGCTGGCCTGCCCGGCGTGCGCCTGGATCCGCTGCTGGAACTGCGCCAGCTTGATGCGCTGAGCGACGAGGACATGGTCAACCTGCAACGGGCCAATCTGATCGATTCCACCTCGCCAAACCCGTCGGTCGAGACCCTGCTGCACGCCTTCCTGCCGCATACCTATGTCGATCACACCCATGCCACTGCAATGCTGTCGCTGGCCGATCTGCCAAATGTTCGCGATGTTGTCGCCGAGATTTTCGGCGACCGGCTGGTCTGCGTTCCCTTCATTATGCCGGGCTTTGAATTGGCCAAGGTTGCCGCCGAGGTCTACGATGCCAACCCGCATGTCGAAGGGCTGATCCTGATCAACCACGGCCATTTCGCCTTTGGCGACACCGCCAGGCAATCGTATGACCGGCTGATCGAACACACCAATATGGTCGAAGCCTGGCTGGAGAAAACCAGCGGCACAGTCCCGAAAACAGCTCAAGGTCACTCCGAGGAGATGTCCGCAAAAGCCGCTGACATTCTGCCGATGCTGCGTGGAATCATTGGCGATGCAAATGCCCGCTTTACCGGGAATCGCGATATTGCCATGCCGGTCATGAATATGCGCAACGGCGACAATGTGCAGGAGTTTTTTGCCCGCGACGATCTTGCCGCCCTGTCCCGCCGGGGCGTTGCAACCCCGGATCACGTCATCCGCACCAAGAATTACCCGCTGCATCTGACGGCTGAAACCCTTGCCGGCGGGCGCGAGGCCGTCACCCAGGCGGTCGAGGATTTCATCGCCGAATACACCGCCTATTTTGACACCAACGCCGCCCGCTTTGGTGGTGCCAAGACCATGTTGATGCCAACCCCCAATCTGGCCTGGATCGAGGGCATCGGCGCCGTCGGTATTTCGGCCAATGCCAAGGCCGCGGCCGCCGCATCAGATCTGGCAGCGCAGAACATCACCGCAATGACCAACGGCGAGGCCTGCGGTGGCTTCCAACCGGTGGATGCAGCCAAACTGTTCGATATGGAATACTGGTCGCTTGAGCAGGCCAAGCTCGGCAAGGGAAAACCGCCCGCACTGCAGGGCCGTGTGGTGATGATCACCGGCGGCGGTGGCGCGATCGGTCTGGCCACGGCTTTGGAATTCGCCGCCCTCGGAGCCAATGTGTTTCTGGTCGATCTGGAGGCCACCGCGCTGGACGCGGCGCTGACGACGCTTGGCAGCAATCATGGCGGCCTTGCACTGGACATCACCGAAGCCGATGCCGCAACGCGCGCCATGCAGGCCTGCATCCAGACATTTGGTGGCTTGGACATCCTGGTGTCGAACGCCGGTGCCGCGTGGACCGGCGAAATGGCCGGGCTGGATGACGCTATTTTGCGCAAAAGTTTTGAGCTGAACTTCTTTGCCCATCAGGCCTTTGCCAAAGCCGCCGCAGGCGTGTTCGCGGCCCAGGGACGCGGCGGGCAAATCCTGATCAACGTGTCGAAACAGGCGGTTAACCCCGGCAAGGGGTTCGGGGCCTATGGCATTCCAAAAGCCGCAACATTCTTCCTGCTGCGGCAATTGGCACTGGAGCTGGGGCCACAGGGGGTGCGGGTCAATGGCATCAACGCCGACCGTATCCGCTCAGGCCTGCTCGACCCAGCCTTTGTCACTGAGCGCGCCAAGGCAAGGGGCATCGATGAGGAGGCTTATATGGCCGGCAACTTGCTGCGCCGCGAAGTCGAGGCCGCCCATGTCGGTAAGGCATTTGTGGCTTTGGCGCAGAGCGACCGCACAACGGCCCATGTCATGACCGTAGACGGCGGCAATATCGAAGCGGCACTTCGCTAGCCGCCTGGCGGTTGAAGGCACCGATACTGCAGGACGAAAAGCCCGAACACCGCCCGTGAAAATCCGGGCGGTGTTTTCGATTGATGAGACCCCGCACCACAACCGGAGCGGCTATCTCCTGCCGCCAGCCTCAGCCTCGCGGCGTCAAAATTGGCACTGTCTGAACAATTCGAACGGGCCTCTGCAAGGCCAGTACAGCGTCCCTTTATGTCGCGCCGAGACCGCGCCACTCGGTGAGAGCGGCAGCTCGAATGGCCTTCATCGCGGCGCCTTAAGTCCGCAGCAGATCGGTCACAATGGCATGTGGTGGGCCACAGAGCGTCATTGTTTTTCTGGCAATTTCAAGGCTAATTTGCGGTGACGTCGCTTGGTGACATAGCTTTCAAGCACCTCGCCCTGGTGATCCACCGCCCGCCAGAGATAGTAGGCCTCGCCGTTGATTTTCACCAACACCTTGTCAAAATGCCTCTGACAGTGCCCGAGCCAGACTATCAGGTCGTTGCACATTGTTTTGCACTGTTGCCAACCGGTCCGGGTTTTCAGCCTGTTACAGAATTTGACCCAGAAACTCGATGGTGCGCGGGTCTTTGGCAGCGTCAAAAAACGTGGCCGGCGGCCCGTGCTCTACGATTACGCCCCGGTCCGTAAAATAGATATGATCCGCAACTTCACGGGCAAACCCCATTTCGTGGGTCACCAGAATACAGGTCATTCCGTCTTCGGCCAGATCCCTTATTGTTTGCAAGACCTCGTTGACAGTTTCCGGGTCCAGCGCCGCTGTCACTTCGTCAAACAGCATCACATCCGGGTTCATCGCCAGCGAACGCGCAATAGCGACACGCTGCTGCTGCCCGCCCGAAAGCTCTCCTGGATAGCTGTCTTCTTTACCTTCAAGCCGAACTTTCTTGATCAGCCCACGCGCCAGTTTTTCCACATCTTCCTTTTTGTCTTTCAGCACCAAAAGCGGCGCCATCATTATATTCTCGATGGCTGTCTTGTGCGGGAACAGATTGTATTGCTGAAACACCATGCCTACTTTCTTACGCAACTCCAGCTTGTCCAGATCGGGATCGTTCACTTCCTGACCTTCGACCAGAATGGAGCCGCTCTGAAAGTTATTAAGCGCGTTAACACAGCGAATAAGTGTGGATTTTCCGGACCCTGATGGGCCGATGATACAAATCACCTCGCCCTTCATGATGTCCATTGACACACCTTTCAGAACCTCAAGGGCTCCAAATGATTTATGCAGATCCTTGATCGAGACCATCGGGTCTGTGTCAGTCCATACCATATTGGTAATCCTTCAGGTTTTTACGGCAAATTTCTTTTCGAGACGTACTGTCAGCCGTGCAATCGGATAGCAGTAGACAAAGAAAAGAAACAAAACGAATGAATAGAACGGGATCAGCAGATCACTGCGCCCACCTTCGGCTGCCAGTGCCTGACCGGTCAGGGTCATCACCTCGGACACTCCGACAATCGAGGCCAGAACAGTGGCCATTGTCAGGATCGAATAGAGGTTCATCCAGGGCGGCAACATGCGTTTCACACATTGCGGCAGGATGATCCGCCACAACACCTGAGTGCGCGAGAACGCCAGGCTCTCGGCCGCTTCCCATTGGCCGCTGGGGAGTGAGACAACAGCGCCGCGAACAATTTCGGACACGTTGGCCATGACCGGCAGTGCCAGTCCGAACATCGCCTTGAGCCAGTCCGGCAACGGGATCGTCAGGCCAAAGATCTTCCATTCGAACGGCAATAGGAACATGGCAAAGAACAACAAAACCAGCCACGGCGCGTTGCGGAAAAACTGGGTGGTGATCCAGGCGAATTTTCGCACCACAGGGTTCAGCGAAATCTGCCCAAGTCCAAGAGCCGCCCCTGCAAGGGTGCCAAGGGCCATCGCGCTGATCGATATGATGATGTTGAAAATAAACCCTTTCAACAAAAGCGGCATCCATTGCACCAGAATGTCCCACGTTGACGCCCGACCCGGGTCAGTGGCTGCAAACGCCGCCGGAATCGATGCGGCGATGCAGACAACGATCAATACAAGCCCGTGCCAAGGCCGTAACTGAAACCGATCATCGGGCCGTGGTTTTGGGGTCAACATCATGACTGGCATGATTTTATGCGTTTGATTGTTCATTGTCATGCCCCCTAAGCCCCAAAACCAGGGAGTTTCAGCTTCCGCTCCCAGCTGTTCATTCCCCATACAAGGACACCAACAAGGCCAAAATAGACCAGCAGCAAAAAGAACATCATTTCGGTTACGTTGACATTGTCGGACCAGATTTGATTGGCCTCGTAAAGCATCTCGGGGACGGCAATCGCATAGGCCAGAGTGGTGGTTTTCACCAAATTTACCAGATTGTTATTCAGCGCAGGCAGCGCCACCCGGATGGCCAGCGGCATCGTGATATGGGTATAGATTGTCAGGCGCGAGAACCCCAATGCCTCGGCAGCCTCGATGGTCGACTCAGGCACGGCTTCAATCCCGGATCGGAAGATCTCTACGTTGAAAGCGCCGGCAAAAAACGACAGCGAAATCGCGGCCCAGGCAAACCCGCCCAGAATGGGCTGTTGCCCGCCATAGCCGTTCGACACGGTTGGTAGCAAAGAACTGATGGCAAAATAGAAAAAATACAATTGCACCAAAGGCGGCGTATTTCGGAACAGCTGAATATAGCCGTTCATAAAACGGCGGGTCCATTTAAATGGTGAATTTTGCAGCCACGCGCCGATGATCCCAATGATGATCGAGAAAAACAGGCAGACCAACGACAGTTTGATGGTCATGAAAAAACCAAAAAACATCCGGTCCCGGTCGTAACTATCGTAAAGGAAAGGCAGATTTATTCCGGTGGTTTCATAAAGAACTCTGAACCAGTCATAAAATGCTTCCATGTGATCTCCTTCCCTCTGCCCAACTGACGCAGGCTCGCCCGCCTAAAGACGACTAGAATTGGCGGCGGAAACGCAGGGATCCCGCCGCCAAAAGGTTTAGCACCTATTTGTATTTGGCGTTCATATCCATGGCAAACGGCGTGTTGGCGACACCCCATTCGGTTTCCAGTTCCAGGATACGGCCAGATTTGTGCCAACCGATGATCATCTCTGACATCAGTTCGTGGAACCGTGTTTCACCAAGTGCAACGGCCAGTCCCCAGGGGGCGTCGTCGATGGTTGGCAGCGGCATTTCGTAGTCGGCCCACTCGGCCTGCTCCAGCGTCGCCACGTGGGATGAATCATCATAGACGAATGCCACACAATTGCCGGCCTTCAGAGCCGCATACACTTCTGCCGTACCTTTGAATGCGACGATCGTGGCGCCAAAATCACGCCCGGTCTTTTTGTTGTAGAACGCCCCCTGAATGCCGCAAACAGGTTTGCCGCGCAGGTCTTCCCATTCTGTGAACCCAAAGCTTTTGGGGGTCATGATATTGGTGCCCGAAGAATAGTAATTCGGATCAACGATCGACACCACTTTGCGCCGGTCCGGTTTGTCCGTCATCGTGGCGATCAAAAGATCAACTTTGCCCTGCTGCAGGAACTGCATGCGGTTAGAGCTGACGACCGGCACAAATTCGATGCTGACACCCAGCTTGTCAGCCACATCCTGAGCCAGATCAGGCTCGATGCCGATGATCGCACCCGAGGTGTCGCGATAGCCGTATGGCTTATAGTCGGCTTTGACGGCCACGCGCAAAGTGCCGCGTGCCTTGATATCATCAATGACGTCAGCCTGTGCAGGCAGGGCCGCAAAGACAAGCGCGCTCAGAGCCGCGGTCATCGCCATTCTCTTTGTCATAACCTTGAACATAGTCTTCTCCAGTAAGGGCCACACATATAGTCTGAATGTCTGGTGGCGATTTTGAACATCCGCTAAGGTTGCTCGTTTCAGGCGTGAATAGATGGTATTTTCAGGGTTTCTGACCGGGTTGCACGGGGTCTCGACACTGGCGATTGACACGGGCGACTGTTCCGCCTGCAGATCTGACCTGCAAGCCTCCCCAAGACCGTTGCCAATGCCGCTCCCCCCGTGCTGTCGGGAACACAAATAGGGTCGAATAATGTGACATATGAAATA